>SHYX01000039.1 GCA_009692585.1 Myxococcales bacterium | reverse complement strand
CGACGTGTAAGATTCTCCGCTCCCCATCCGTTTGTCGGGTGGGAGTGCCGAGGAGGGCTCCCTGGTCGACGAAGCCGAGATCCAGCCCATCACGGAAGAGCGGACCATCGTGGAGGGCCTCCTCCGGGGTGACCGCGACGCCGCGGGCACGCTCTATGCCTGGTACGGGGACGCGCTGTTTCGGGAGGTGATCCTGCCACGGCTGCCGAACCGGGAGCTGGCCGAGAATGTGCTCGTGGACACCTTCCGCACCATCCTGGAGCGCGCGGAGACCTACAAGCCAGACTCCGACCGCTCCATCTACTTCTGGCTCCGCCGCATCGCGATCAACCGCGCGATCGACGTCCACCGCGCCAACCAGCGCGTCCGCCGCCTCGAGGAAGCGCTCGTCGCGGCGGCCGACCCGGAGGCCGCGGGGCCCGCGCCCGACCAGGGTACGGACCAGGACGACACCCGCGCGCAGGTCGAAGCGGCGCTCCAGCAGATCAACCCTCGCTACGCCGAGGCGCTCCGCCTCCGCATGTTCGACGACCTCGAGCGTGACGAATGCGCCGCCAGGATGGGCGTGACGATCGGCAACTTCGACGTGATTCTCCACCGCGCCTCCGCCGCCTTCAAGAAGGCCTTCCAACCCGATGACGACTGAAGAGACCGAAGCCCGCCTGCTTGCCGAGTGGTTGTCCACTCCGCCGGGCACGCCTCCGCCCGAGGGCCTCTCGTCCGAGGTGGTGGCCGCGGTCTACGCGATGCGGCCGGAGCGAGCGCCCGCGCCGCGGGTCACCATCGAGGATGTGTTGGCCACGGTGACGACAGGTCCCTTCGTCGCCAGCGCGGCGCGGCCGAAGCTCGGGGGTACGCGGGCGAGCGCTCGGGGGGTGGGTAGCCGCGAGGCGACGGCGGGGCGACGGCGTTGGTGGATGGCGCCGGCCTTTGGCCTGGGCCTCACCGCCGCGCTGGCAGCGGTGATCGTGATCCCGGCGGCGGGAGTGTGGTTCAGCGGCAGCAAGGTGGTCCAGGAGGCGGCCCGCAGCGAGCAGCTCGCGCCGCCGCCGGCCTCGGCGCCGCCGCCAGCCTCGGCGCCGCCGCCGGCCTCGGCGCCGCCGCCGGCCTCGGCGGCGCCGACCGACGCGGTGATCGCCGAGGCCGGACCGCCGCCCGCGCCGGTGGTGGCTCCGGTCCCCGCTGCGTCGACGGTGTCCGCCGGGGAGCTGGGCGCGCCGCCCCCGCCCCCGTTGGGCAAGCCGCCCGAGCCGCCGCAGCGGGACGAGCCCGCGTCCGCCGGCCCGCGGGGCGGGGCCGTCGCGAACGAAGACGATTCCTGGGACTGGAGCGGCGGGAAGCGTGCCAAGAAGGAGGAGTCCCGCGAGGTCGCCGACAAGGACGGGGCGGAGGAAGCGCCGCGCCGTCAGGACGCCCCCGCCCCCGACGACGCGGAGCAGAAGATCAAGAGCACCCCGCAGAAGCCCGCGCCCACCCCCAAGGCGCCGGTCCAGGCCCCCGCTGCCGAGCCCGCCGCCCAGGCCAGCAGCACCGGCCGATCGAACACGAGCCAGCGCGCCGCCGACGCGATCGATGCGCGCGGGGCGGCCGTGCCCAGGGACTACCAGGACAGTTGGTATATCCGCGTCGAACGTGTCGCGACCGCATATTCGGAAGCCGACCGCCGGCGGAGCGCGTCCGACATCGACGGCGCCGTGGCCGGGTACCTGACCCTCGCCGCGGACACGGACGCCAGCGTGGCCCAGGACGCGCTCTGGCGCGCGGCGGGCCTCGCTGCGGGTGCGGGGCGCACCGACTACGCGGTGGGCCTCGTCGAGCAGGGGCTGGCCCGGAGCACGAAGAACACGGCGTTCCGGAGCAACCTGCTGGTGCTCAAGGGCGATCTGCTCACCAAGAAGGGGAACATCGCCGGCGCCAACGCGGCTTGGACGGAGGCGGCACGCCTCAACGCCGCGCGATAGTCCCGCGGGATGTGGACCGAAAAAGACGGCTGCCTGGTATGTGAGGTCAAGACGAAGGACTTTGTCAGTGCGTTCGCGATTGTGCAGTCCCTCGTCGCGCCATCCGAGGCGGCTGGCCACCATCCGGACATCGCCTTCGGCTGGGGCTATGTGCGCATCACCCTGACCACCCACGACCAGGGGCGCGTGGTCACCGGGCGGGATCGGGCGCTGGCGGCGGCGATCGGCGAGGTCCTGGCGGGGTGAGTCCGGTGGGAGGCGGTCATCCGGCCCGCGCCCACAGGCTCCCCACGGGCATCGCGCGCAGGTGGTCGCCGAAGGGGATGGTGCGCTCGCCCAGGTGCAGCACCACCCCCCCGACGAAGCGCGGTCCGAGGCGCTCGGCCAGGAGGCGCAGGCCCCGAAAGTCGGCTACCGTCACGCTTGTAGCGGCCTTGACCTCGACGCCGACCACCCGACCGGCCCGGTCCTCCATGACCAGATCGACCTCGACGCCGTCGGCGGTGCGGACGTGGTGGAGCGTGGGCAGGGTACGACTCCAGGTCGCGGCGCGGGTGAACTCGTTCACGACGAAGCTCTCGAGGAGAGGGCCAAAAAGGGCGGGCGTCGCGCCGACGTCGTCCACGTTCGGGATCGGCGGTCGCCGCGCCGAACACGGTGACGTCGTCCAGGGTGTAGTAGGGGCGCCCGGTATGCTGGACGAGGGTGCTCTTGCCCGTCTGGCGGGCGCCCTGCACGAAGACGACGGGGGCTTCCTGCACCGCCTCGGCAAGGGCGATGGAGAGAGTTCTGGAGTATATAAGCGATGATATCTCGATATCGGAGAATCCACGACAAAAGGGTGGATGATCCTTCGCCCTACGGCGCGATCTCCAGCGGCCCCGTTCGGCGCGCCTTCACCGCCCTGGCCGAGCAGCGTCAGGTCGCGACCTCGCGCTCAACGTCGACAGCGCGATGTAGAAAACATACCCCCGCCGCTCATCCCGCTCATCCCCGCGCCGCCACCGCCTCCACCCGCTCCAGGACCAGCTTCGCCGGGATCACTTCGGCGAAGGGCACCACCTGTTCGGGCAGTTCCGCGGCCTTCTCGGTGCAATAGCGGCGACTGACCGCAAGAACGAGGTTTCGAGGACCATGTTTCTTCAGGAGCGCGAGCCGCTTCTCGATGGTGCCCTTGCGCCAGAAGCCGAGGATCTCCAGGTGGGCGACCCGGCCGCCCTTCCGGAAGCTGAAGTCGGGCACCACCACGCCTTCGCCGCCCTGACTGAGCGGCGTCGGGTCTCGATCCAGGGTCCAGCCCGAATCCAAGGCCAGGAAACGTTCGGCGAACCACGCGGCCTCACGCGTTTCATAGGCGCCGACATCCTTGAGGTCGGTGCGGAGACCGCTGTCCTGGTCCAGCAAGAGCGTCGGCCGCAAGCGACGCACGGAGACGACGGCGGTCAGTGACCAGGCCGGTTGTAGCACCAGGGTCGGCACAAAGCGAGCCAACGCCAGCCCATAGCGGCTGTTCTGACTGAACAGCGAGGACGGCCCGTCCAACTCCAGGTGCAGGTCCTCCCCCACGCGGCTGGCGGCGAAGCAGAGCTGGTGGAACTTCACCGCCCGGAGCACCTGCCGCACCCGGGCCGGGGTCGCTGCCTTCAGGCGAACATCCAATCGGGGAGCCGAGAAGAGTAGCGCCTGGACCAGCGCCAGGTTGTAGCGGTCCACCAGCCAGCGACTCTCACCCCCTTGGAAGCCGGTCAGGCGCTGCTCGGCGGGATGATCGGCGTAGAGCGCGTCGGGGAGGGGGCCCGGCTCGACGCCAAGCTCGGCGGCGACGGCGGCGAAGACCGAGGCGGTGGTGCTCGCTCCTTCGACGTCGACGATGGAGAGGGGCCCTCGTCTGGCGCTCTCCAACCAGACGCGCTGGCGCAGCTCACGCGGCGGCACCGGCGACTGGACGGCGAACTCACAGGCGTCGAAGACGAGCTTGGCGAGGCCGTCGAAGAGCTTGCGGTCGACGCCGTCCCCGAGGATGCCTTCGAGTTCCTCCTCGATGTCGGCACGACGCTTTCCGAGGCTCGCGCTGACGCAGGCGAGGATGTCCTCGGCGCGCTCGCGGACCCGATCCTGGTCGTGCGAGATGAACCCGGGACGGGCCTTCCCGTCTTTGACGGTCGCGCGGACCAGCTCACCGGTAAGCATCGTGCTCCCGGCGGCGTTCGCTGGCCGCGGACTCGGTCGTGCCTTCGGAGATCAGCTCGTACAGCACCGCCTGCTTGTCGCCGGAGGGGCGCAGGATCCTGCCCAGCCGTTGCACGGCTTCGCGTACGGTGGAGGTTCCGCTCACGATGATCGCCACCTCGGCGGCGGGGAGGTCGACACCTTCGTTGAGCACCCGGCTGGTCGTGACACAGCGGACGTCGCCAGCGGCGAAGGCGTCCAGGATCCAACGGCGCTCCTTGACGTCGGTGTGATGGGTGATGCACGGCACGAGCAACTCGCGACTCACCTTGAGCGCGGTGGCGTTGTCGTTGGTGAAGACGATGGCGCGGCGACCGGCCTCCTCGGCGAGGATCTGCCTGACCATCGCGAGCTTGCGCGGGCCGCCGTGGGCGATCGCCTTGGCGGCCAGAAAGGCCTTGAACGCGGCGCGACCCTCGCGGCTGCGACTGGCTTCGACCAGAAAACGGGTCCACCCGTCGGGTGCGCTCATGCGGATGCCGCGGCTCTGAACGAACTGGCGATAGGTGCCGCGAAGCTCGGCATACTGGCGCTCGTCTTCGGCGGACAGCTTCACGCTCACCACCTCGACGTGGTAGGGTGCAAGGAAGTCGCCCGCAAGATCGGGTATTTCGACGCGGTGAACGACCGGGCCGACCACATCGGTCAGGAGCTCGTGGCGAAGGTCGGTGCGCTCCAAGGTGGCCGTCAGCCCCAGCCGAAGGGGGGCGATCATGGATTCCGCAGCGCGAAGGTACATCTGCGCCGGCAGGTGATGGACCTCGTCGAAGACCACGAGCCCGAAGCGCCCCCCGTACTTGTCCATGTGCATCCACGCGGAGTCGTAGGTGGTCACGGTGATGTCGCGAATTTCGTGGCGACCGCCGCCCAGCGCGCCGATCTCGACGCCGAACGCCGCCTGCAGGTTGCCGTACCATTGGCTGAGCAGGTCGAGGGTCGGCACCACCACCAGGGTGCTGCGCTGCGCCAGGGCGATGCACGTCTCAGCCACGAACGACTTGCCCGCCCCGGTGGGGAGCACCACGATTCCACGCCAGCGGCCGGCGCGCCACGCGGCCACGGCCTCCTTCTGGTACTCGCGAAGGATCCGGGTGCCGAGGTGTCGTAAATCAGGAAGCTTGTTGTAGGCGCGGGCCTCGTCGATGAGTTCGATGACATCGCGGCGACAGCGCTCGACGAGCGCCGCATACGCGCAGGCGGGCGCACGGGCCGCGTCGACGCGGTCGTCCCACTCGAACCCGTCAGGGAGCCCGTCCCTGGCAGCCCCGTGGAGCACCAACGTCCCGCCGTCGAAGCGTACGGTCCAGGCCATGGGCGCCGGCCTATCGTCCGGCGACCTCATCCACGGGGCATCCAGAGCCGAAACACGGTTCGGTCGGGCGCCGACTCCGCCTCGACGTCGCCGCCATGGGCGCGGGCGACGGCGCGCACGATGGCGAGGCCGAGGCCGGTGCCCCGGCGGTCCGCACCGGTCGTGAAGAACCGATCGAAGATGTGGGGAAGGTTTGCCGCAGAGATCCCGGGCCCCTCGTTGTGTACGGAGACCCCGGTGCGAAGGCCTTCGACCCAAAGCCGCACGCGGATCGGAGGCACGCCGTGGGAGAGCGCGTTGTCCAGCAGGTTCGCGATGGCGAGCTCCAACTGGGCGGTGTCGGCCTCGACCGCGGCGCCGTGGCCCACGAGCTCGACGCCCGCGTACCGGGAGACCACTTCCGTCACGATGTCGTCGAGCGGGGTCAGCTCGCGCCGGCTGGCGGATTCCACCCGCGCGAGGTCGAACAGACCCTGCACCATCCGGAGGAGCCGGTCGACGTCGGTCCGCGCGTTCTGCAAGAAGCGGCGGCGCTGCTCGGCCGGCATCTCGACATCGTCCATCAGCACGTCCATGGTCCCGCGCAGCGTCGTGAGCGGAGTCCGAAATTCGTGGCTGACGTTGGCCGCGAACTCTTCGTTGTCCCGCAGCCGATCACGCAGGCGTCGCAGCGTGCCCTGGAACGAGCCCGCCACCTGTCGGACCTCGGCGATCCGGGTGCCGAGCACGCTGTCGAGGAGCCAGCGCGCGTGCTCCCCGTCCGGGCCGATGTCGTCCACGTGGCGGGTGATCCGGGCCAACGCGCGCAGGGAGCGGGAGACACGCCAGGCGGCCCAGGCCGCGAGGCTCAGGATCGCGGCGCCTACGGTGGTGAAGAACCAACCCGTCTCGCGGGCGAGCGAAGCGAGGATCTCGAGGTTGCCCCGGGCCGGGCGGGTCAGGAGCACGGCCCCGTCGGTGCCGCGGGTGATCGACAGCCCGGTCTCCGCGGCGATGGCGTCGAGCTGCCGGTCGAGGTCGGCCGGGGCGGCGGCAACGAGCGCTGCGACCAGCACGGTCTCGCGATGCAGCTCGGTGCCGAGCTGTTGGGCCTCGCTGCGCGCGAGCGCTCCGCTGGCCAGCAACAGCGCTGCCGGCAGCAGGAACAACCCGAATTGGCTCATCGCCAGCGCCGCGGCCAGCGGGATGGGTGGCCGCCAGTCGAGCTTCACGCGCGCCAGCGCCAGCCGACGCCGGTCACGGTTTCGACATGGTCGTGGCGGGCGTCCCGCAGCTTCTTGCGGATGCCGCGGACATGACTGTCCACGGTGCGATCGGCGACGAAGTGCGGCCCGTCCCACGCGGCGGCGACGAGCTGCCGTCGTGTCTGCACCGCGCCCTGGGCGGCGATCAACGCGTGCAGCATCCGGAGCTCGGTCCGGGTCAACGCGACCTCCTGCCCGCCGACCTGCGCCTCGAACCGCACGAGGTCCACGCGGACCGCGGCCGACTCCGCCACCGACGTCTGGGCGGAGCTGCGGAGGGTGCGTCGCAACACCGCATTGACGCGCGAGACCAGCTCGGCTGGCGCGAACGGTTTGCCCAGGTAATCGTCGCCGCCCAGGTCCAGGCCGACGATGCGATCCACCCGCTCGGCGCGCGTGCTCAGGAAGATGATCGGCACGGCGCTCTCGGCCCGCAGTTCGCGGCACACGGAAATTCCGTCCAGCTCGGGCATCAGCACGTCGAGCAGCACCATGTCCGGCAGTCGCGACCGCGCCGCGGCCAGCGCGTCGCGGCCGTTGCCCGCTTCGCGTACGTGGAAGCCCGCGCGGGTGAGGGTGTACCGCACGAGTTCGCGGAGGCGGGGATCGTCGTCGACGACGAGGATGTCGGCGGCGCCCTCAGCGACCATCGGGGTCGGACCTCGGGGGAACTGTAACCGTCGTTTCGAGGTGGCGGGAATATGCGGACAGGGGCGTGCGGATTGACCGTAGCCGTGACATGGTCGCGGCACTTCCCCTCCCCGGTGGCCTCATGCGCGCACTCTCACTCTCGCCCCTTCTCCTGCTCGCCACACAGGCCTTCGCCGCCAGCGGCGGCCCCGACACCTACGGGTACTACTACATCGACAGCAGCACTTCGGGAGGACCGACGTACGACTCGACGGTCATCAGCACGGCGCTGGCCTCCGGGACGATCCTGGGCACCGCTCCCAGCACGGGAGCCAGCTTCGCTGACGATGCGAGCACCAGCTTCACGCTGCCGTTCACGTTCGATTTCTACGGCACCAGCTACTCGACGGCCTACGCCGGCAGCAACGGCTACGTGACCTTCGCGAGCTACACCACCTACTCCAACGGCACCTTCGCCTCGTCGTCGACGGCGATGATCGCGCCGTACTGGGACGACCTCTACGGCGGCGGCACCAGCAGTTACGTCTACCGGTACAGCAGCGGCAGCACCCCCAACCGGGTGCTCACGGTGTTGTGGTACCGGTCCGAGTTCTGTTGCTCGTCGACCGGGGGCGAGCTGACCTTCGCGGCGCAGTTGTATGAAAACGGCAACATGCGGTTCGTCTACGACGACGTGACCGGGTCCAGCGCGAGCTGGTCCTATGGTATCAGCGCCACCGCCGGCATCGATGGCGGGTCGACCACCGGGTACTACACCCAGCTGTCCTACAACAGCGCTGCGTACCTGACCGACGACAAGACGGTGGAGTTCATCCACCCGAACAACGTGCCCGTCGCCGACGCGGGCAGCGCCGCCTCCGGTGACGAGGGCGTGGCGATCACCATCGACGCCGGCGGCTCCTCAGGCGCGCCGAGCTCCGGGCTCACCTACGACTACGATTGCGACAGCGATGGCACGTACGAGATCAGCGGCAGCAGCAGTGACAGCTACGACTGCGAGTACGACGACGACGGCAGCTACGTCGCGACGGTGGACGTGAACCTCTACAGCATCCTCAGCGACAGCGACACCACCACCGTGACGGTGGCCAACGTAGCCCCGGCGCCTGCTTCCTGGAGAGCGACGACCACGGGCACGGCGGCACGGTCAGGCATCGACTGGACGGTCACCGACATCGACGAAGGCGACGTGGATTCGCTCACCTTGGCCTGTGTCGCCACCGACGTGGCGGGTGACACGGTGTCGATCGCGATGGACTGGGGCGACGGGGACACCACGACCACGACCTCGAGCACCGATGAATCGCACACCTACGTGGACGACGGCACCTTCACGTTCACCTGCGCCGCTTCGGACGAGGACGGCGGCACCAGCGCGGAAATCCTCGCCGCCATCGGGTACACCCTGACGCTCGTGGTCAACAACGTCGCCCCCGACATCACCGTCGCTGGCGCTACCGACAGCGTCGAAGGCAGCGCCAGCACCTTCACCGCGGCCGCCAGCGACCCCGGTGACGACACCCTGACCTACACCTGGGACTTCGGCGACGGCAGCACCGGCACCGGCGCCACCGCCAGCCACACCTACGTCGACGACGGCAGCTACACCTGGACGCTCACCGTGGACGACGGCGACGGCGGGACCGACACCAGCAGCGGCGTGGGTCCGGTCACCATCAGCAACGCCGACCCCGTCCCCTCGTTCACCGCCCCGTCCGCCTACGAAGGCGTCGCCGCCTCCTTCGCCGGCGCGGCGACCGACGTCGGCACCGCCGACACCTTCGTGTACAGCTGGGACTTCGGCGACGGCAGCACCGCGGTGGGTGCCACCGCGTCGCACACCTACGCCGCCGACGGCACCTACACCGCCACGCTGACGGTCGACGACGACGACGGGGGCAGCGGCAGCGTCGCCCACAGCGTCGTGGTCGGCAACAGCGCGCCCGTCATCTCGTCCACCAGCTCGGCGGCGACCGTCGACGAGGGCAGCAGCACGACGTTCGCGGCCGCCGCCAGCGATCCGGGAGGCGATGCGCTGACCTACGTCTGGGACTTCGGCGACGGCACTGGCGACACTGGCGACAGCGTCGGCCACACCTACGTGCAGGACGGCACCTACATCGTCAGCGTCGTCGTGTCTGACGGCGTCGCGACGGACTCCGAGAGCTTCACCATCGAGGTGCTCAACCTGGCGCCCAAGGTCGTCACCGCGACGGGCGCCGACGGGGACGAGGGTGAGGCGCTGGCCTTCACCGCGACGGCCAGCGACGCCGGCACGGCGGACCTGCTGACGGTCGAATGGGACTTCGGCGACGGCAGCGCGACCGTCGGCGGCGAGACCGCGAGCCACACCTACGCTGACAACGGCGTGTACAGCGTGGTGGTCACCGTCACCGACGACGCGGGCGATTCCGACAGCGAGACCATCTCGGTGACGGTGGGCAACCTGCCTCCCGAGATCACCTCGGTCGCGACGACCACCGGCAGCGAGGCCGTGGCCTATTCCTACCCGGCCGCGGCGGTAGATCCGGGCACGGCCGACACCCACACCTGGGCGTTGGATCTCGCGCCTTCGGGCGCGTCGGTCGACGCCACCGGCGCGGTCAACTGGACCCCGGCGTATGCCGATGTCGCGACGCCGGCCTCGTTCACCCTCACCGTCACCGATGACGATGGCGCCACCGACAGTGAAAGCTGGATGGTGACGGTCACCGCGCTGGACACCGACGCCGACGGCATGGCCGACGGGTACGAGGACGCCAACGGCTTCGACAAGAACGACCCCACCGACGGGGCGGGCGATGTGGACGCGGATGGCGTCACCAACGGCGACGAGGCCATCGACGGGACGGATCCCAACGTCTTCGACGGCCCGACCGCGCCGGTCGCCTGGGCGCCGATCGACGGCGAGTACGTCGCTTCGGTGTCCCCGGACCTCACGGTCGGCAACGCCACGAGTCCCCGCGGCCTGGCGTTGACCTACGACTTCGAGGTGTACGAGGACGAGGCGATGACGGTGACGACGACCTACGGGTGGGACGTCGTCGAAGGCGCCGGCGCCACCTCCTGGATGCTGGACGCGCTGCTCACCGACGACACCATGTACTGGTGGCGCGCGCAGGCCAACGACGGCCTCGTCGCGGGCGCCTGGACCGACGTCGAGCCCTTCTTCGCCAACACGATCGAAGGCACCCCGACGGTGCCGGTGCCGTTCAGCCCGGTCGACGGTGGGATCGCGGCTACGGTCACTCCGGACCTGATCTGGACGCTGTCGTCCGACGACGAAGGCCAGGCGCTCACCTACGACGTGCAGGTCTGGGATGCCGATGGCACCGCCGTCGTCACCGAGGTCACCGGCGTCACCGACGACGCGGCGGACGCCTACGGTGACTGGTGGGTGTCGCCGGCCCTCACCGAGGACACCTGGTACTTGTGGACGGTGCGCGCGACGGACGCGCTCGGTAACCAGAGCGAGTGGGCCGAGCCGGAGAGCTTCTCGGTCTCGACTGCCGATGCCGCGCCCAGCGACATCGCCTGGGTCAGCCCGGTGGACCAGGAGGAACTGGCGACCGTCAGCCCGACGCTGGAGTGGTCGGCGAGCGTCGACCCCGAAGGCGGCGCGGTGTCCTACACGGTCGAGGCCGATGTGGCGCCGAGCTTTGACAGCGCGGGTATGCAGTCGTGGGCGGGCCTGAGCGCCACCACCCTGGACATGGTCGGGGCCGGCGAGAGCCTGCCGGAAAACACGATGGTGTACCTACGTGTCCAGGGGGTGGACCCCGCCACGGTGCCCAGTGCCTGGGCGGTGATCGAGGTGTTCGTGCGCGGCGAGAACGACGCCCCCGGCGTTCCCGAGCTGGTCACCCCCGAGGAGGGCGCCACCAGCGCCGCCGCCGCGGTGCTGACCGCCACCGAGACCACCGACCCGGAAGGGGACGTGGTGAGCTACCAGATGGTGGTTTCGGCCGCCGCCGACCTGTCGGCGCCGGTCTTCTCCGGTCCGGTTCCCGGCACCTTGACCGGGACGGTGAGCGCCACGGTGACGCCTGAGTTGGCGGCGGGTACCTGGTACTGGTCGGCGCAGGCGGTCGACGAGTTCGGCGCCGAGAGCGGCTGGGCCGTCGCCGGCAGCTTCGTGGTCGAGGGGGCCGATGACACCGGCACCATCGACGGCGACACCGGGGAGGACGACGCCGGCGATTGCGACTGCAACAGCGGCGCGGGCTTCCCGGCGCTCCTGATCAGCGCCTTCGCGGCAATCGCGGCGACGCGTCGGCGGAAGTAGCCGAAGCCGGCGCCTTGCAGATCGCGTCGAGCGGGCACGCGGGGCATACTTCCGCATCCCGATGCCCTCGGCAGGCGCCGCTGATCCCGAGGTGCGCGAGTGCGAAGTCGTAGCGGACCGGGTCGTCGGCGTCGAAACGGCGTAGCACCTCGGTGAGGCCGACGGCAGCGCGCCAGTTGGGGGTGCGCCCGTCGGCGAGCCCGAGGAAGCCGGCCACGCGGAAGACGTGGGTGTCGAGCGGAATGACCAGCGCCGCCGGGTCCAGGTGGGTCCACAGGCCCAGGTCGGGCGGCCCGCGCCGTACCATCCAGCGCAGGTACATGCACCAGCGCTTGCAGGCGGAGCCGTCGGACGGGCGACAGAACAGGGAGCGCAGGGCACGGGACGCATCGGCCGGGAGCTCGTGGCGGAGGAGGTCGATGCCCGCTTCGAGCGTCTGGGCCGCGGTCCCGGCCTGGAAACAGGCCGCGAGCGAGCCGCGGCGCCCGCGGGCGCGGCCCAGCGTGGCGAAGAGCCCGCGGAGGTCGACCTCGTCGAGCCAGCGGTAGTAACGGCCGGCGAACGCCGGCCGCGCCGGCTCCGCCGCGAGGGCGGCGGCATAGGCCGCGGGACCGCCGTGCCGGTCGGCCTCGTCCAGGCACGCCGCGATGACCGGCGCGAAAAGGCTCACGCGCCCGAACGCAAGGCAGGCGGCGACGGCGCCCGCGACCTCGACGTCACCGGGATCGCGGTAGCGCCGTGGGAAACGGAGCGGATCGTCGGCCACGCGGGCGTCGAGGTCGACGGTGGCGGCCAACGTGTCGAGATGGCGGCCGAGAGCTGGGGCTGGGGACCGCGACGCGCCGCCGCCTCGGCCTGCCTTCATACCCGGGCCCGGCGCGTCGCCCACGGGGCGTTGGGGAGGACCAGCATTCGCACGGCGCTATCACGGCCCTTTCCCCCGGCACGTGTTAGCCCGCCCCGCGAGGCAGGTACCGCATGGGCATCTTCAATCGTATCGTCAACGTCATCTCCGGGTTCTTCAGCAACCTCGTGGGCACGGCGGAAAAGTCGAACCCCGAGGCGGTCTACGAGGCGGCCATCCAGGGGCGCATCAAGCAGCATGGCGAGCTGAAGAAGGCGGTCGCGGGCATCGTGTACCTGCGCAACAAGCTCGAGGCGGAGCGCGAGCAGAAGACCAAGGACCTCGCCGACGTCAACGCCCAGCTCCCGGTGGCGATCGAATCCGGTGACGACGAGGTCGCGCTCCTGCTCCTGCAGAAGAAGAACGAGCTGGACAAGGCGATGGAAGAGCTGGCGGGGGAGCTCGCGAAGATCTCCGGCCAGGCCGAAGACGCCAAGGGCAGCCTGCTGTCCTTCCAGGGCGAGATCGAAAAACTCAAGCGTGAACGCGACCAGATGCTCGCCAAGAAGGCCACGGCCGAAGCGCGCATCAAGATCCAGGGCTCCCTGGACGGACTGTCGACGGATGCGGACATCAAGGCCCTCGAGAACGTGCGCGAGCACATCGAGAAGCTGGGTGCCGAGGCGGACGTATCCAGCGAACTCAAGGAAAACAGCCTCGACGAGCGGCTCAAGGCGATCCGGATAAAGACCGGGGACACGCAGGCGAAGTCGCAGTTGGAGGAGCTGAAGAAGATGCACGCGGCGAAACAAGCGGCGGGTGCCGCAGCAGCCGAGGGCGCGGCTTCGAAAAAGACGCTCTAAGCTCGCGCGATCATGCGACCGTTCCTTGGCAGTCTACGCGCCCGTTTTGCGGGATGGCTCGCGACCAAACCCGCTGGCTTCGGCCTGCAGTTGTCGCTCGTGGTGCTGGCCCTGGCGCTGCACGTCGGCCACTACCTCGTCTATTGCCTGCCGCAGCCCTGGTGGATCGAAGACGCCGCGATCAGCTTCGCGTACGCCCGCAATTGGGTGGACGGCTACGGGTTGGTGCCCTACGTGGGCGGCGAGTACGTCGAGGGCTACAGCAACCCGCTGTGGACCTTTCTCCTGGGGTTCTTCTACCTGATCGGCATCACGCCGTGGACCTCGGCCAAGGTCATGGGCGCGGTCTTCGGGTGCGTGGCGCAGCTCTTCGCGTGGGGCATCGCCCGGCGAGCGCTTCCGGAACCGCAGAAGTGGGCGGCCGTTCTCGTTCCGTTCCTCCTCGGTGCGTCGGTGCAGTTTGCGCTGTGGAACGCGTCCGGCTTGGAGAACTCGCTCTTCTGCATGCTGCTCGGCGCCGGCCTGTACCGGGTGGTCGTCGAGGTGGAAGAGGACGATCCTCGGCCCTATAGCGCGCTGGCGTTCATGCTCCTCACGGTGACGCGTCCCGACGGACTCGCGTACGCCGGCATCGGCTTGTTGGCGCGCACGATGGGGACGGTGTGGCACCGGCAGTGGAAGGCGTGGTTGTGGTGGGTCCTGGCGTTCTCGGTGCCGTGGGCCGGCTACTTCGCCTGGCGCTTCGACACCTTCGCGTGGGAGTGGCCCAACACCTGGTACGCCAAGAAGAAGAACTTCGACCCGACGAACTGGAATCAGCTCGGGTGGAAACAGATGCGCGAGTACGCGTGGAACTACGGCATCTTGTGGGTCGCGCCGCTCATCGCGGTGGCGGTGACGGGGGTGGCCCGCTGGCGGAAGTGGGTGGTGCTCGTGGTGCTGGTCTTGATGACGGCGGCGGCGGGTTGGGACGGAAAACTGGTGCTGGGCTCCTACCAGATCGCCTTCCTGGCGACGCTGCCTCTGGTCGTCGCGGCGCTCTTCGTTCCGAAACGGCATGTTCCGCTTCTGCTCGGCGCCGCCTTGCTCGTGGGGCTGCTGTGCGTCGTTCCCGGACTCGCCGACAACCGGTATGAGAGCGTCACGCTGTCCACGCTCAAGGGCAAGGCCACCGGTTGGATCGGCTCACACTGGAGCAGCATCCGTGTTGGCGTGCTCGGCGCCGGCGCCGCGGTGATCGGGCTGCTCGCCTTCGGACAGCCGGGTTGGTTGACGCGGGGGGTGTTGTGGTGCTGCTACAGCTTCGGGCTGTTCTACACCATCCTCGCCACCGGCGACTGGATGAAGGCCTATCGCTGGTACAGCCTCACCAGCATTCCGCAGTTCGTGCTCCTCGCGGTGGGGGCCGTCACCTTGGCGGAGCTGCTGCCGGGCGCGGCGGAGCGTCTCTACCGTCGGGTGCGGTTCGGCCCGGTCTACGTGCTGGTGCCGGTGGTCTCGATCATGGTGGCCAACATCGGCTGGGCCTCTACCTTCGTCCTGCGCCCGGAGACGGCCCCCCGCGACGTACACCGGCGGGTCGAGTACATGCGCTGGGTCCAGAACCGGCTCGACCTCGACCGGGTGACCCTCCTGGACGTGGACATGGGCGCTCACCTTTGGTGGAGCGACTGGTTCATCGCCGACATCGCCGGCCTGGTGGACGTGCCGATGGCCCAGCACGACTACGAGAAGGCCTTCGTCAAGGAGTACCTCTTCGCCGAAGTGCGCCCGATGTTCGCCCATGCGCACGGCAGCTGGGCGGGCACGCTCAGGGTCGCATCTCACCCTGAGTGGAAGGAGCAGTACCTCGAGATTCCCGGCTACCCGACCGGGAAACGTTCGCTCCATGTCGGGAATCACGTCCGCAAGGACCTGATCGCGACCGAACTGGTCACCACCGATCCGTCGCGGCAGGTGCGCTTCGCGTCGGGTGTCCGGATGGAACACTGGGCGCTGCCGGCACCGGTCGTGGCGAAGAAGGGGGAGTTGTTCGTGGAGTCGTCCTGGCGGAGCGCCAAGCGGGACGGCGCCATCCGCGTGCTCCTGTTCCTGGCCGCCGAAGGCAAGGTCGTCTGGAGCGGCGAGGTGGCCCCTGGATATAGCTGGTATGAGGCGGATCATTGGCAGGCGTGGGAGGAGGTGAAGGGCAACTGGAGCGTGGAGCTGCCGCGTTCGGTGGGCGAGGGTGAGTACCAGCTCGGCCTGGTCGTGCTCGACAGCAAGACCGGCGCGGTGCTGCCGGTGGAGGGCACCGGCGCGGGAGGCGCGCCGCTGTGGGGCGAGGACGAGTTCGCGCCGGGGGACGGCGCGGCGGACGGCGCGGCGGACGGCGTGGTCGCCCAAGCGAGCGCAGGCCCTGCGCTGTACATGCGGGGCGAGTTCATCCTGCCTGAGACGGTGCGCGTAGTCGGGAGCGATGAGGCGTTGGCAGAGGCGGATCGGGTACTGTCTGTCGCGGTTACAGAGGCAGCATCCGGCGATTGTGAGACCGCCCAGCGACAGTGGCGGAACGCCAAGCGCCATGCCGTCCACACGCGCGAGTGGCGGGCCGACCATGAAGCGGCCGGGCTCGGCGCCGTGTTGAGCTGTCTGGTGGCGCGGGCGGCGGCCATGCCCGATCAGGTGGCGGCGGCCGCGGTCCTCGCCGACGCGCGTTTCCTGACTCCGAAGCACGCGGGTATCGCGACGGTCGGGGTACCGATGGGCCTCGCGCTCGATGCCCGGGGCGTCGCCGCGGCGGCCGAGCGCGATTGGGAGGCGGCGTACATCGCGTTTCACGCCGCGCTTCAAGCGGACCCCTCCCGAGCGCTCAGCCGCCGCCGGGCCGAGGACATGCGCGACCGGCGCCTGAAAATCGGCGACTACGACGTCAAGAAGGGCACCAAGGACATCGACACCCAGCCCCTTCCCGGCCTCATCCCCTTCCGCGGGTGATCCGGTAGTCGTCGCCGACCGCATCCACAAAGACGCAGGACTCCTGCAGTCGGCTCCACACGCGGTCGCCCAGCCGCTCGGCCAGGGTGGGCAGCGCGTTGGTGCTCAGGGAGTCGTTGTCCCGACGGGGCCGCGCCGCACGCAACGGGAAGTTGGTGGTCGCCAAGAGCGGCCCCACGTGTGCATTGTAGCGGCGGCTGACGATTTCATCGAGGATCGTGGTCTCGAAGTCCGAACCGCGCCCCTTTCCCAGCTCGTCGATGGCCAGGCAGGGGACGTGGACCAGCGGGCCGAGGAGCCGGGCTTCGCCCACGTGGCGGTCGTAGCCCTCACGGATGCTCGCGATCAGATGGGAGAACTCCACGAAGCGCACGCCAACCCCGTAGCGGAAGGTGATCTCGCGGGCGGCGGCGGCGAGGAGGTGGGTCTTGCCCCGGCCGGGCTCCCCGCTGATCACCAGGCCCTGCTGGTCCCCCCGGCCATGAAAAACGTCCAGCCACCGGCGCACCGCGACCCAGGTGGGGCGCGCCAGCTCGGCCTTGAACGTCTCCATCGTGCAGGCAGCGTGGCGCGCGGGCAGCTGCACCGCGGCGAAGAGCGCGCAGCGGTCGGGGAGCTTCTGGCAGCGACATCGGTACACCCGCGTGACGCCCTCCACCGCCAACGAGCGGCGGCCCTGGCCCTCGCAGAACGGGCACGGCGCCCCGGCGTTGGCGGTGGCCACCGCCAGCCCCCCGGATTCGGCGACGGTGTAGCCCTCAGTCCACTCCACGTGCGCTCTCCTGCCAGATGTGGGTGGCGGTGAGCGTCGGATAACGCTGACGGAGGCGATCGCGCGCAAAACACTCGCGCATCTGCTCCCACTCGGCCTCGTCGTAGAGCACGCGGGCGTCGGCGAGGTCGCGGTCGGCCTCGGCGAGCCACTGCTCCCTGGGCCCGCGCTCCCAGGCCTCCTCGAAAAAACGAACCGCGCGCGCGCACGCGTCCAGGGCGCGTCGTTCGGAGTCGCCGGCACTCAACGAGGCAATGTCCGCCTCGGCCCGGCGGGAGAGCTCGTCGACCTCGGCGAAGTGGGACTCGCCGGACGTCGAACGCACGCGCGACGTACCGCCCGCGCGCACCCACGCCCCCGCGTGCTTTTGCTGTTTTTCGACCTCCGCCCGACAGCTCCGCAGGGACAGCGGCGTGCGCACCCGCCGAGCCAGGCGGTCCTGAGACACCCGGTCGATCGCGCGGACGATGGCCCCCACCCGCACGCCCCGGTCCAGCCAGTCCCGGAGCTGGCGGGCGTCCGCGCTGGACAAAAGCGGGGCGCCGCCGCGCGCGCACACCAAGTAGGCGCGCACGGCCTCGGCGGCCTCCGCAAGCACGCGCTCATCTCGCTCTGCCCCCACGACCACGACACCCCCCGCGCCGGAACGTCACCCTTCGCGGATGCCAGCGCGGCGTATTATCCTCCGCCTCCCTCCCGTGAGCCCGATGCGTCGACTGTCCCTCTTGTGCGCCGTCTTTGCCCTCTGCGTGCCGTCCCCGGTATTCGCCGGCGATGAGGAGCAGGACGCGGTTGACGACGCCGCGAAAAAGAAGGCGGAGAAGAAGAAGAAGGCCGCGGCGCCCGACGACGACGACATTCCGATGGGCGACGGTCTGGGCGTCGACGAGAGTGACTTCAAGGAAGAGTCACCGGAGACGACGCCCGCGCCCAAACGTGTCGAAGACGAGGCGCCGGACGCCGAAGAGGACGAACTCGACTTCAACGATGACGACGTGGACCAGGACGACATCAAGTTCACCGAGGACGACGGGCAAGACTCCGTTCAGCCGCGCCAGCCCGGCGAGGACACCGCCCAGATCTACCGGGACACCCAGAAGAAGAGCAAAGACATGACGCCCGACGAAGAGAGCCTCGTCTGGGAGGAGTACGTACACAAGTACCCGAAGACGCTGTTCCTCAAACGGATCGAGGACCGGCAGGACGATCTGAGTGCCATCATGTTCGGCGACCGCGTTCCCGACAGTGACAAGGGGGATCGTGGCCTGGACGCCGTCCAGCGCGAGCTGAACTTCGCCGTCCCGTTCTCGCTGTCGTCGATCGATACGCGCTCGCGCATCTCCGGCGGGATCCAATGGGGATTCCCCAGCTGGTTCGGTGGCAAGATCGATGCGGAGTATGCCTTTCTGCGCCAGATGAGCGCGCACGTGCTGCTGGGTCGTGATTTTGCCGGGGCGGTGATCCAGCCGGGCGTGAAGTACGCGCTCCTGAAATCCTCCCGCACCGGTACGCTTCTGACCAGTGGCGTCGACATCAAACTGAACACGTCCCCCACCTTCGTGGCCATCCGGCCGATGATCGGCTTCGGGCAGCGAATTCGAGTCGGAAACGGGCTGGACCTCTCGGTTCAGGTCAGCGCCGACCTTGAGGCCCGCGAAAACTCCGATATTCGCTGGAACGCAGGCTTGCACGGAGAATACCGGCCGAACGAGGTCATCGCGCTGTTTTGGGAGTGGAGCTGGGACGCCAAGTACCTGGCCCACCCGGACGTCGACGACAGCTTCCGCTTTTTCACCACGACCTTCGGCATCAAGTTCAACGCGAAAAAGCCCCAGACCGAGCAGGGTGGGGGCCGGATCGACGCCGGCGTCGGCGCCGTCTACCCCTACGCGGCGAACTACTGGGGCTTCTACGCCGGTGGCGTCGATCTGATGGCCGACTACTACCTGTAGGGCTACTCCACCCCTTCCCAGAGGATGCCCAGCTCCGCCAGTCGTTCGCGGAGCGCGGTCAGCTGATCGCGGGGGACGACGCATTCGGTGGCCGAGACCGACCGACGAAGGATCGGACCGGCGATCCGATCGCGGCGCACCGCGTCTGCCACCTCGGCGGGCAGACGGACGAGGACCGCCTCGATCGCCAACGCCGGCGGCACGCCGGCCCCGGCCAGCACGAGCGTCTCCAGATCGCCAGGAAGGTCGCCTCCGTGGTACTCGCGCAAGCGCGCCAGGAGCGCCCGGGGATTCGCCTGCGGACGCAGCTCAGGCTCGTAGACCCACGCTTCGCCCTCTCGGCCGGCCGGCCGGGACACGCGGGCGAGCGTGACGCGGACGTCGAGCGGATCCCAACCATCGGGCACGTAGAGCTTCCCGTGCATCGCGACGAAGCGAGCGCGCGGCCGGGTGGTGTAGTCGATCACCCTTCCGTGGTCGGCGGGTGTCGCCACGCGAAGTCGTCCGCCCTCCTCTTCTACGACGTCTACGCCGGTCACAATGGAGAGTCGGGTCGCGGAGCGCTGCCACTCGCGGACCTGGTCCTGGAGGTTGGCGGGCACTCCGGTCCGACTGTGTTCGGCGAGGTAGTCGAGCGTGTCGCGGTGGCCGGCGGCCAGCTCTGCGGTGATGCCCTCGCGCGAGAGGCGATGCCGGCGCAGCGCGTCCCCGTCCAGAAACGGCGCCAGGCGTGCGAGGCGCCGGTAGTCCTCCAGGCGCAGCTCGGCGACGTGACAGAGGATGTCGCCGTCAGGGGTCAACATGAAGCCGCCCTGACCGCGGGGACGCGCGGTGGGCCGCCGGAACGCGACCACCGCCTCGTGGTCGCGCACCGCGTCGATCGCCCCGGCGCGGTGGAGCACGTCCAACGCCAACAGCACCGCCGGCAGCTCCACGTGGGCGAAGCCATCGTCGTCGAAGTACTCGTTTCGGGCCGGGTACCCATTGGCGACCGGCGAGTAGAACGTCTCCCGCCCGGTGCTCTTGAGCAGCTCGATCAGCCAGGAGGCGGGTGTCCACGCCTCGGTTGCCAGGCGAAGTACCAGCGCTGCCGCGGCGGCCGGCACCCCTCCATGGAGGAGGGCGGACACGTCGGCCAAGGGGCGCGGATGCGCCTCCGGATAGCCGTGCAGCTGCCCGTTTCCCGGCCGCACGAGGCCGGCGGCACGGGCGTATCGGAGGGCCAGCGACCATCGGTGATCGTCGTTGCCGAGGCCGCCGTACAGCCGGCGCTCCACGTCGCGGCGGATGCTTCCGTCCTGGGTGAGCGCCGCGGGCGCCTGTTCCAGCGCGGCGGCCACGACCACGGCGTCCCACTTCACCTCGGCAGGCGGGAAGCTGGGCGGCGCCTCGACGCGCTCAACCGGCAGCGAGAACGGCAGCCCCCGTAGCCCCGGGTTGAGTCGACACGAGCCGGCGTAATGTTGCGGGTGCAGGCCCCCCTCGATCCACGAGGAGGCCCGAGGCAACAACAGCGCGCTCGCCCACAGGAGTGCGCCGTCCGCGGCGATTCGTTCGCGCAGGCGCTCCGGGATCGGCTCGCCCGGCTCGCCGACGAGCAGCAACAGGTCGACGAGGCCCCGCGCCGCCGGCGGCAAGGCGTTGGCCAGCCGTTCGAGCTCCGTCGGATCCTCGGCCCGATCGGCGGACACCGTCATGGTGGCGCGAAACGAGGGGTCGTAGGCGAGGACGAGGCGGCTGGGGGCCGGAGGCGCGGTAGACAAGCCGCGCCATCTATCACGTGCCGGGTCTACTCCGCTTGACCCAGGACGCGAACGTCGAGCCGACCGACGAGCGCGTCGCCGGCCCTGGTCCCCGCATCCTCGAAGTGCAGGCTGCCGTTACCCAGATAGGCGGCGTTTGTCCAGGCACCGCCGGTGTCGGGCGAATTGTAGAGGAGCATGGCCGTGGCCGCGACACCGTCGATCGGGATGGTCGCGCCGGGTGTGGCCAGCGCCTCGTCGAACACCACGTACGGAGCCAGCCACGTCTCGTCGGCGATGCGGCTTATCGTCAGCCAGAGCGCGCCGCCTTCGTCCGCCCACCCCGCGGACGCGCCACTTTCCAGCGCCAGATACGCGGCGCCGTTGATCTCATAGGTCGTCTCGGCAGCCCCGCCCGTGAACAGATCGCCGTCGGGGTAGCTGCCCCACGTCGTCGCGAAGTCGACGGTGACCACGCCCACATCGCTCCAACACAGCTCTCCGCGCAGCGCGGGGGATTCGAACCGACCGCCAAGGGTGGCGGCCAGGTCGTTGGCGCGCTGCCGGACCAAGGACCGCAACGACGCGATTCCGTCACGTTGGGCCGAGTCGTCCACCGGTCCGACGAGGTCGGCCCACTCGTCGATCTGGGCGAGGCGGGTGTCCTCGTTCCAGACCTCGTCGAGCTGGCGCTCCATCTCGGCCAGGAAACGCTCGCGGCCCTCGCCGTGCTGGATCAACCGATTCGACAACGAACCTGCCGTCGCGACCCATAGCGGTGAGGCCGCGCCGAACGGGGTGCGAGAGTCCCACACCGAGTCCGGGCCGCTGGCGATGAAGCGGAGCCGACCGTCGAGGCCGCTGGCGTAGACGTAGAAGTTGTTGGTGTTGCCGTTGTACCCGTCCCAGTGGCCCGCCAGCGACTCCGCGACCCAGAACGTGACGTATCGATCGAGGTCCACGACCTGGTCGAGCGCGGCCAGCAGACCGTCGTCGTCGACCGCGAGCGCCTCGGTCAGCGCGGTGAGTTCGGCGCCGTCGGCACCCACGCTCTCCGCCTCGAAGGTCGCCAGCCAGCCTTCGCGGAAGTCGCTCAAGGTGCCTTCGTAGAGGGAGGCGGGGCGGACGCCCTCGTCGCGAGCGATCAACAGCTCGTCGATGGCCTCGGTCTGCGCGTAGACGCCGAGGTCTTCGCCATTGACGGTGACGTGCGCCAGCGCACAGCGGGGCGCGACGAGTCCCGCGTCCGCGAAGAACTGATGCGCCAGGCAGGTGCGCAGCCGACTCGGGTCCTGCCGCCCATTGTTGAGGACGAGCTTCTCCAGTCCATGGTAGGTGGCGCCCGGCACGAGGTGATCCATCGAGACGCGCAGGCTCGGGCGGTCGGCGGTGACGGAGCCGAGAAGTCCCTTTTTCCGCACCCCGACCGGACCGAGGGCTTCCCCGTCGATCTGAACCTCGGCGTCGAACCACGTGTAGGGGCTCCCCCAGGGCGCGTCCATGCATCCCTCGCCGAAGAGCTCGTAGACGTTCCGCTCTTGCACGCGAAGCGCCGCCCAGTCCGCGTCTGCCATGGTCACGATGACCTCGTGGAGGGCGGTGACGTCGTAGACCACGTCGGCCTCGGCGCCGCCGGGAAACTCGCCGGTGTCGGCCGAGTCGGCGGAGGGCTCGACCGAGGCGGGCGCAGTGGGCGTGGTGCACGCGGCCAGGACCAGGAGCATGGGCAAACCGGTATTGCCGTCGGCCCTCAACGGCCGGCCCGACTTTGTGCCACGACCTCGCGCAACCCCAAGCCTTCGATCGCCAGGAACACGGTCCCCAGCACGATGGTGAACGCGAATTGGGTGAGGTGCAGGAGGATCGCGAATGGCGCCGCCGCTTCGGGGGTGGCCCCGAGCAGCTGGAGCGCCGTCGAGCAGGCAGCCTCGAAGCCACCGAAGAACCCGGGGGTGGGGAGGACCGCCATGCCGGAGAGGGTGGCGGTCCAGGTGGCGAGGGCGGCACCGAAGTCGGTGGGGACGCCAGGGGATGCCACGAGTTGCACCTGCACGGCGAACAGGGTGACAATCCAGATCAGCGCGCTGAGGATCACGGCCTGGGCCGCCGCGGCCGGCCGCGCCGAAAGTGCGACCAGGGCGGCGCGGAAGCGCTCCAGCAGGGGGCGCAGGCGCGCTCCGCCGGGGAGGTGATCGGCAAGGGACAAGAGGCGCGGCCCGGCAAGCATCATCGCGAGGAGCCCGGCGGTTCCCGCGGCCGCAACCGTGCCGGCGGCGCGCTGCGCCAGGGCCAGGATGTCGACGCCGCCCACCTCGACCTGCGTGGCCAGCGGGACGAACCAGCTGGTCCCGAGGATCATCAGCAGGAGCATGACGACGTCGAGGATCCGTTCGACGACGACCACCGCCAAGGAGTCGCCGAAGGCCACGCCGCGCTGCTCACGGACCAGGTAGGGGCGCACCAACTCGCCCAGGCGGAACGGGAAGACGTGGAGCGCGAGGTAGCCGATGGACAAGGCGGAGAAGCTGGCACGGTAGTCGATCGGGCTCGGGAGGAGGATACGAAAACGCTGCGCGCGCATCAGGTGTGCAAGCAGGTAGAGGCCCCAGATCGGCGCGATGAAGCTCCATCGGAATCGCGTGAGGCCCGCCAGTGCCGCGTCGAGGTCCACGCCCCAGAGCACCCAGACGAGGCAGACGACAGTCAGCGCGCTGACCGCGGCGACGCGCAGGCGCATGCTCAGTCCGTCCGCGGCCGCAAGAGCTGCAAACCGAGCACGTCGTTCGCGAGGCGCTGATCGCCGCCGATGCCGTACCACTGCGGCGGCTCCGGCTGGGTCACGTCAGAGCGGAAGAGCAGATCCCAGATCGGCAAGGCGTTGGCATAGTTGCCGTCGCAGAGGACCCCGTCGCGGGTGTGGTGCCACGAGTGGAAGAGCGGGTTGTTGAAGGCGTACAGGAGCGCCCGACACGCCGGATTCCGGTACGGGAACTCGACGTGCATGTGGGAGAACGCATCGGCGACGATGCCCACGCCGATGGCCGCCGGGAGCACCCACTCGGCGAAGTCGGAGATGTCGAGCAGCACGCCGAAGAGCACCACCGGGACCGCCGTCAGTTGCAGGAAGTCGACCACATGCATGCGCAGGCCGGCGGTGGCGTCGATGTGCTCCGTGCTGTGATGCACGCGGTGGAAGCTCCACAAGATTGGAATGCCGTGATCGGCGCGGTGGAGCCAGTACTTGCTGAAGTCCAACAGGACGAAGGTGAAGAGGAACTGAATCGCCGGCGCCTCGAGGGAGCCCAGGTCGAGGAGTCCGGACAGCCCGGGCTGGGCGCCCTGGGCGAGCCGGACGCCGAGCGTCGTGAGCCCCAGCCGGATCGGAAACAAGGCCGCTCCGGTCGCGACATTGATGAGCGCGTCTCGCGAAAACACCGCCAGCGCCTTGCCGCCGCGCGGCCACAGCGCGCCGAGGGCCAGCCCGACGACGATCATCACGGCCTGAATGACGGTGGTGATCGACATCAGCGCACCCCGCGCCAGACCTGGCAGGCTGCCCGACACGTCTCGAGGTCGGGGACCAGCGCCAGCCGGATGTACGGGTCGCCCGCGTCGGTGACGGCAAACGCGGAGCCGGGATTGGTCAGGATGCCCGCGTCCAGGAGCCGTTCGGCGTAGCTCTGACCGGTGTGTCCGTCCGGAGCCCGCACCCACAGGTAGAAGCTGGCTTCACTGGCGATGATTTGCAGGCCGTGTCCGGTCAGGAATCTTACGAGAAGGTCGCGCTTTGCTCGGAAGAGCTGTCGGCGCTCCTCGGCGTGGTCGTCGTCCGCCCACGCCACGGTCGCCGCTGCATTCACGAAATCCTGGGGAGCGAGACCGGGATTGGTTCGGAGCTCGCGCAGCCTCCCCATCCATTGCGCGTCGCCGGCGATCATGCCGGTGCGGTAGCCGGTCATCCCACTCCGCTTGGACAGGGAAAAGATCGCGATGACGCCCTCGTCCGCCACTTCGAGGATGCTCGGGGGCGGTTGGTCGAACCAGGTGTCGGCGTAGCACTCGTCGGAGGCCAGGAGGATGTCGTACTCGCGGCAGAGCTCCCAGGTTCGGCGCAGGTTGTCGCGGGACAGCACCGCGCCGCTGGGGTTGTGCGGCGAGTTGATCCACAAGAGCCGCGTGCGGCGTAGGAGGGCCTTGGGCAGGTCCCACGGCCGCTGGCGGAAGTCACCGTCGAGCCGTTGTGGAACCGGCTCACCGCCCGCGAGCAACGCGCCCCGGTAGTACACGCTGTACCCGGGGTCGGGAAACACGACGGCACGGTCCGGCGCGTCGGGATCGACCACCAGCAGCGGGAGGTGGAACACGGCCTCCTTGCTCCCGGAGCTCGGCAGGAGCTGGGTCGCGGGGTCGAGGGCCACGCCGAATCGCCGCTCCGCCCACCCGGCGAACGCCTCGCGCACGTCCTTGCCCCCCAACACCGTGGGGTACCGGCAGTTGTCGGCGATCGCCGGGGCCACCCGGGCGCGGATGAACGGGGGCGTCGGCTCTGTGGGGTCCCCGGTACCGAAGTCGTAGACGGGTCTGCCCGCCGACAGGAGGGCGTCGCGTTTACGGTCGAGGGCGACGGTCGGGTACGTCGGGAGCGCGGCGAGACGCGGATTCAGTCGCACCCGCGCAGCGTAGCCGGATCGCTCGGCTCCGGCTCCGTGGCCCCCGCGGGTTACCCGACCGCGATGCGCGCCTTCGTCGTCGCGGCCACCCTTCTGTGGCTCGCCGCCTGCTCGTTCGATGCCGCTCCGGCTCCCGGAGACACGGCGGTGGTGGACTTCGTGGTACCCAAGGGCGCGAGCGCTCGGGGCATCGGCGACGAACTGGCCGCGGCGGGTCTGGTCGCCAGCGCGTCGGACTGGGAGTGGTTCCTGCGGTTCGGCGCGGATGGTTCGTGCCTGAAGGCCGGGAAACACCGCGCCGCCCGCGCGATGACCGCCGGCGAACTCCTCGCGGCGTTGTGCGGGCCGCCCGTGCCGGACGACGTTCCCTTCACCGTGGTCGAAGGCTGGCGCGCCAAGGACATCGACGCGGCGCTGGTTGAAAAGGGCCTCGTAAAACCAGGTGAATACCTGGCAGCCACGCTGAGCGGCCGTGAGTACCGCGCCAGCTACGCGCTCCCGACCGGCGGGCTCGAAGGCTACCTATACCCGGAAACCTACAGGGTCGCGCCGGCTGACTTCACCGCCAAGGCCTTCGTCCAACGCCAACTCGACCTGCTGGGTGAACGATTCGCGAACGCGACGGACCCCAGGCCCCGCTCGCTTCACCAGGTGGTCATCGTGGCCAGCATGATCGAGCGCGAGGAGCCCAGTCCCGCCAACCGCGGCCTCGTCGCCGGCATCATGTGGAAGCGCCTCGACGCGAACTGGAACCTCGGCATCGACGCGACCTCCCGGTACACCCTGGCCGACTGGAACGACGAACGCGCGTTCCTCAAGCAGCTCTTCGATCCGTCAGAGCCCTACAACACCCGGCTTCGCCCGGGTCTGCCGCCCACCGCCATCGGCAGCCCGGGGATCCGCTCGCTCGAAGCGGCGCTGCACCCGGAGGCCACCGAGTACTGGTACTACCTGCACGACGCCACCGGGACCATCCACCCCGCCAGGAGCGCCGAAGACCACGAGAAACTCAAAAGGAAGTACCTATGAACTATTGGCTGGCGAAGTCGGAACCGGATGTGTACTCCTGGGCCACGTTCGTCGCCGAGGGTCAAACCGCGTGGACCGGCGTCCGCAGCGCCGAAGCCCGGAACAACCTGCGCTCGATGAAGCTCGGCGATCGCGTCGCCTGGTACCACTCCAATCTCGGCAAGGAGGTGGTTGGTGTCGCGACGGTGGTGCGCGAATCCTACGAAGACCCCACGGCGGAAGGCGATCCTCGTTGGTTGTGCGTGGACCTCGCTCCAGTGGCGGCGGTGCCCAGGTCGGTGAGCCTCGCCCAATTTCGGGCCGATGCGGTGCTCGCGGAGTCGAAGCTGGTCAAGCAGGGGAGGGTCAGCGTGATTCCGCTGTCCGCCGAACAGTGGGCGAGGATGTGCGAGTTGGGCGAGTTTCCAGCCAACTTCGACGACGAGATGGAGAACAGCGTCGGTCGGATCCGATAGCGCGGCTACGAAGCGTGTAGATCGTCCGGGTCCCGCTTCGGCGTCGAGCGCAGGATCATCGAGATGATTCCGCCGAGAACGGCCAACATCAGCAGGCCGGGCACCAACACCATCGGGTGGGTGGGCTGGTAGGTCATCCGGTGGAACATCAGCGCACCGAGCCCGGGGTTCGGCTGAGCGTCGTCCTTGAGCATCAACGCTTTGACCGCGGCGCGAGCGGTCTCTCCGAGCGCGGCGTCGTTGCCGTCGGCGCCGGCGACCCAGACGATCTCGGTGCCGGAGGCGGTGTCGACGCCGCCCGCCCACAGCCCCGTGTTGGCATGGACCAGGATGCCGACGTTGCCCTTGTCTAGGACCACCATCTCGGCGGGGGGCAGCGTCTCTGCCGCCTTGCCGAAGAGACGCTGGCCGAACAGCACCGCCTCGTCGGCGAAGCTGAACTCGTCTACGAACACGGCATTGCCGGTCTCGCTGCAGAGCAGGAGCACGTCGGCGACGCCCCCGACGTACGGGTGGATCGCGGCGGTGCAGAGGCGGCTGTCCTTGGCCCCGGTTTTTCCGTACAGCGCGGTGACCTCGGTCGCTTCGGCGTCCAGCGGCAGCCGCCAGCCACTGGGGAGCACGAGCTCGCCCGCAGCGTCGCTCAGCGTTTCGGTGGCGCCCAGCGCCGCCGGCGGCGAGGTGACCTCCAACTCGGCCAGCAACTGGTCGAGCTGCTTCGCGGCCCGTTCTGCCCCTTGGGCGGGCGCGATCGTCCACACCTGGGCGGTGAGCCCTCGCGTCGCGAAGGCTGCGGCGTGACACACGCCTTTGAGTCCGCCCCGCGCCGTGAAGGTGAGGGTTGCCCGAACCCGCTTCTTCCCCGCGCTTTCCTCCACGTTCACCGACGTGACCGCCACGTCGGCGCCGCCTTCTTCGCTTTCGATGAGCGCCTTCCACTCCGAAGCCAGCCCCTTCGCCACCTCGGCGTCGAGCCCCAATTGGTAGGACGTCGACCAGGCGCGGCCGAAGACGGCCGAGTCGGCGGTGCGACCCTTCCAGTCCCAATCGGACCACCGTGCCATGTGCCAACCGGGCGCGATGAGGGTGAAGCCGGCCTGGGGCATGGCGAACTTCCCATCTGCGGGTTGGTCGCCTTCAGCAGCGGTCGCGATCGAGACGAGAAAAGCGAGTGGCAGCATCCTGGACCCCTTGGCGCGGCGCCTTTAGTACGACACCCTCGGTGCGAGTACATGGGTTCACGGGGTCCTGACATCGAATGTGGTGGGTCGGCGTGGTCGCATCGTTTGGGTCCGGTGTTCGCTCTGGCCTTGTTCTCGCTGGTGGGCTGCGCTCCTCCAGCCGAACGCCACCGGGTCGTGGTGGTGGGCATGGACGGGCTGGAATACTCGGCGCTCCGTCGGTATGCCCGCATCCTGCCGAACCTCACCGCCCTTCTGGAGCGCGGCGCGCACGCAGAGATGGAGGTGACCAGCCCGATCATGTCGCCGATCTTGTGGACCACGATCGCCTCGGGGTACCCCGCCGAGGTGCACGGCATCGGGGGGTGGACCAATGGCCGAGGCAAGTCGTTCACTGGCGCGGACGTCCAGGTGGAGAGGGTGTGGGACGCGCTGACCGAACAAGGCCGACGCAGCGTGCTGGCGGGTTGGCTGATGACGTGGCCGGCGCCGATCATCGCGGGGCAGGCGCTGTCCGACCGGTTCGTCTGGGCGTACCCCATGTCGCGCCGCACCGACCAGCCCGCGGTGGATGAGCACCTCAAGGTCACGACGTTTCCCGACGCGCTCGGCGTGGTCGCGGCGGAGTTGCTCCCCGATGCCGCCTGGCTTGAGGCGTCCCCGCTCGCCTACCAGGTCGCGCAATACGGGGCGCCGTCCCATCCGTTGCGCCGAGATGAGCTGCACGTCCGGGTATTCGAGCGGCTGTGGCCCGACAGCGACGCCGACTTCGGCTGTGTGTACCTCAACGGGGCGGACCAGGTGAGCCACGGCTACTGGCCCTTCCAGGATCCGGAAGTCCAGCGCGTCATCCGTCAGGACTCGACTGCCCATAAGCGCGCGGTGGACGCGCTGCTGCGTCGGCATCCTACGCGCGCCATGCCCCCTTGGGGCGAAGCTGGGCTGACCGGTGAAGAGCTCGGCGAGGCGGGACGCTGGGTCCCCGACTACTACCGGTACCTCGACAGCGTGCTCGGCCGCATCCAGTCCGTCGTCGATGCCGACACGACGCTGATCGTGGTGAGCGATCACGGCTTCAAGGTGTCTGCCAGCCAGCCCCTGATCGGAGGGCAGCACCGCGGGATCGCCGTCTTCGCGGCGGCGGGCGGCCGGACCAGGTTTGGCGCGACGGCTAAGATGCACGTCTACGACGTCGCGCCGACCTTGTACGCGCTGCTTGGCCTTCCGGGGGCCGACGACATGCCCGGTCACGCACGCGCCGACCTCTTCCACCTGGAGTACGTCCCCCCCGTGCCCACCCGGACGTTGGAACGTGGCACGATCGAAGTCGGCGACGGCGAGTCGGCGGGGGATGCCGCGCTCCGGGACCAACTCGAGGCGCTGGGCTATCTAGACGAGGAAGGAAGACCAAACACCGCGATCGGCGAGAGCCGCTCCAAGACCATCGTCATCGCGCCCCAGGGCATCCCCCCCGGGACGGCACCTTGACGGCGCAATAGGCTCCCGGCGTGCACTCGCTCGATCCCCGCGTCGTCACCCTCTGGCGCTTTGAGGCGCTCTTGGCGGTCTGCACCTCCTGGGTGCCGATCTACGCCGGCATGGGCTGGATCCTGGGGACGAAGGTGGGGGTCGTCACCGCGGTGGCCGGCGTCGCCGCCTTGATCGTTCTGCTGGTGGCGCGCGCGCTCGTCTGGCCGGCGCTCGCCTTCCGCAACTTTCGCTACGAGGTCCGTGCGCACGAGCTGATCGTCGAGCAGGGCGTGCTTTTTCGACAGACGATTTCGGTGCCGCGAGACCGCATCCAGCACGTCGACACCCGGCAGGCCTTCTGGGAGCGATGGCTGGATGTGTCGCGACTCCTTGTGTATACGGGTGCCGGGCTCTCGTCGGACGCGTCCTTGCCGGGACTCGACGCCGAAGAAGCGGTGCGGCTGCGTGACCAGCTCGCGCGCCCCGGCCGCGGTGTCGACGATGGGGTCTGACGACGCGGTCGGGTGGCGCCGGCTGCATCCAGCGTCGCTGCTGGTCAATCTGATTCCCACGGCGTGGCGCACCCTGTTGCGAGTGTGGCCGCTCCTCTTGGCGACGGCGGTGTCCAAGAACCTCACCGGTCTGGTGGATATCATCCTCGTCGGCAGCTTCTTCGCGCTGGCGGCGCTGCGCACGGTGCTGCACTTCGCCACGTTGCGGTATCGGTTTGCGCACGGACGGCTGGAGATCCAGCAAGGACTCATCTCGCGGGTCGAGCAAGCCCTCGACCCCGCCCGGATCCAGAACGTGTCGCTCGAGCAGAACCTTTTCCACCGGATGGCTGGCCTCGTCGAGTTGCGAATCGAGATGGCCGGGGCGGGTTCGGCGCCGGTCGATGGGATGTTGTCGGCGCTGTCGATCCCCGAGGCGGAGGCGCTTCGTCAGGCCCTGGGTCGCACTGGCGCCGCGGTGGACGCACGGGCGGCTGATGTGGATGTGATCGACGCGGTCGGGCTCCTGGAGGTCGTGGGGTACGGCGTGTCGGCGGGCCGGGTCGGCGCGGCGGTGGTGGCGATCGGCTTGTTCCTCGACGTCGCGAACCAGCTGTCGCCCGGCGCGCTGCCGGTACAGAACCTGGGGCGGCACACCTGGGTGGGGCTGATGTTGGTGGCCCTGGCGGGTGGGTACGCGCTGAGCGCTGCGGGGGCGATCCTGAGGTTCTACCGGTTCCGGTGGTGGCAAGCCGGCGGCCAGTTCCATTTCGAGAGCGGACTACTGACCCGGCGTCGGGTGGACATCCCGATTCTTAAGCTGCAGCTGGTTCAGATCACCGAGCCCATCGTCCGGCGCGCGATGGGTTTTGCGACGATGTTCTTCGAGACCGCGGCGGTCGGGCTCCCGGAGGCGGGGGGCTCGGCGGAGGCGCTGGTGCCGATGGTGGCGCGTGAGGACGTGGTCAGCCGGGTGCGCGCGGCGTTTCCGTTGCTGGACACGCCGATCGACGGCGACCTGCTTCCCTGCGCGCCTGCGGCCGTCAGCAGGGCGGTTCTCAGCGGAGGCCTTCGCTGGTTGGGACCGGCGGCGGGCGCGGCCTTCTGGTTCGGCACGCCATGGGCGTGGTGGCTGCCGGGCCTCGGCGGGATGATGGGACTCCTCGACGCCCGGCGGCAGGGATGGCGCGTCACCGAGCGGTTCATCGTTGTTCGACGAGGCTTCTTGTCCCGGGATACCTGGGTTCTTCCTCGGAACAAGGTGCAGTCGGTCCACTGGGTGCAGGGCCCCATCGCGCGTGCCGCGGGGTTGGCGCGGGTGGTGGTGTGGTTCCCCGGCGGGCGACTTCCGCTCCCCGAGATCAGGGAGATCGAAGCGCGCGCGCTTTTTGCCGCGCTCCGACCGACAGGGTAGCTTTGGCGATGGCCGATCCCTACGGATACGTCGAGACCGCGCCAGCGGCCGGTATCCCCTCCCGGGTGATGTGGAACGGGATCATCGCGACCATGTGCGCGGCCCTCGGGATGTGCGCCTGCTACATCCCCTACTTCATCGGGGCCTTCCTTGGGCTGTATGCGGCGTGGAACGCTAATAAGGTTCTGAAGGCCGCCACCGATGAACGCGACCGCGCCATGGCCACGGCCGGCCTGGTGTCCGGGCTGGTCGGCGGCCTCGTGTGTTTCGCGTGGTGCTGCTTCGTGCTGCTCTACGCGTTCTTTTTCGTGGCCTACATCGCGGTCATCTTCCTGGCCATGGGCTCAAAGCTGTCGCAGTAGGCCTCAACCGTCGCCGATCAGCCAGCGGACGAAGAAGACGCTGGCCAACATGCCGCTGATGTCGCTCGCGAGTCCTGTCGCGACGGCATGTCGGTAGCGGCGGACGCCGACCGCGCCGAAGTAGACGGCGAGGACGTAAAAGGTGGTCTCCGTCGTGCCTTGGAGGGTGCCGGCGATGTTGGCGATGAGGCTGTCCGGTCCATAGGTCTTCGTCAGCTCCGCCGTGAGGGCGTAGGCGCCCGAGCCCGACAGGGGTCGCAGCAGCGCGAGCGGCAGCACCTCCGGGGGCATGCCCACGGCCTGCGCAATCGGGGCCAGGCCGCGCACGAAGATCTCCATCCCCCCACTCCAGCGGAACATGGCGACCGCGACGAGGATCGCGACGATGTACGGGAGGATTCGTGTTGCGGAGGCGAAGCCGTCGCGGGCGCCCTCGATGAAGACTTCGTATACCTTCACCCCCCGCGCCGCACCGAAGGCGACCATGCCTGCGACCAGCCCGGGAATGATCCAGTCGCCGGCGACCGGATTCATCTTCACCGCGGCCATCAGCGCCGCCATGGCGCCGACCGCTCCCAGGAGGGGAATCAGGTCCACGGCCCGTACGGGCTCGCGCTCCACCGGGTCGGTCGGATTGGGGCTCACCAGCCGCGAGAACGCTTTGGCCGCGAGGACGGCGATGACCGTGTTCACGAAGCTGGCGGCGAGCGTGGTGGGGAAGATGGCCGCGGGATCCCTGCCACCGGCTGCCGCCCGCAGCGCCATGACCCCGGTGGGGAGCACGGCGACGCCCGAGGTGTTGATGGCCAGGAAAAGCACCATGGCGTTGGTCGCGGTGCCCTTTTCCTTGTTGAGCTTGTCGAGCTCTTCCATCGCCCGGATTCCGAACGGAGTCGCGGCGTTGCCCAGCCCCAGCACGTTGGCCGCGATGTTCATCACGATGGCGCCCATGGCCGGGTGGTTGGCCGGAACGTCAGGGAAGAGCAACGCGAGGACAGGCCGGATGGCCCTGGCCACCATGTCCAGCCCACCGGCCGCTTCGACGACCTTCATCAGGCCCAGGAACAGGGTCATCGCTCCGACGAGGTCCAGTACCAACCCCATGGAATTCTTCGCGGACAGGAGCGCCTGGGTCGAAACCAATTTCATCGCGTACTGATCGTCGAAGCGGACCAGGACCGGGCCGTCCTGCGCCAGCGTCTCCAGCGTCGCGACCGTCCGTTCAAGACCCGCTTCGGTCTTCTTTTCGACCCGCAGCACCTTTGCGGGCCAACGGGAGCCGTCGACCTCGATCATCGCGGTGCCGCCGACGTTGACCACCGCCGAGGCCGGCCCCGTCGAGCCCTTGATCACGACCGTCGCCTCGGCGCCGCGCACCGTGCCTTCGTGCGCCGGCGAGCCGGTGAACGCGGCGAAGCAGAAGCTCAAGAGCACGATCGCCGTGAAGACGATGTTCATGCCGCATCCTAGCGTATGGACGCGTCAAGAGCGAGGCCGGAGTCCGCTTTCGTTGCTCAAGGTGCCCAACGGCGCGGAGGGGCATACCTTGACCCGATGAAGCGCCTCTTGCAGGACTGGGCACTCGCCATCGGCGTCGCGCTGGCGCTGATCGCCGGGGCCTCCCTGTTCGATGGGCTCGGCAAGCCGTCTGGGGCTGCGCCGGCCTTGGTGTTGGCCAACGTGGCGGGTGGCACCACGTCGCTCGCCGAACTGAGGGGGTCGGTGGTGGTGGTGAACTTCTGGGGCAGCTGGTGTGCGCCCTGTCGCGCGGAAATTCCCGAGATCAACCGGTGGGCCGCGCAAAATCCGGAGGTTCGGGTGTTGGGCGTGGCGGTGAATTCCGGCACCGGCGCCACGCTGGAGACGGCCGCTCGACGGTTGGGAATCCACTACGATGTTCTAGAGGCGACCTCCGAGATGGTGTCGCGCTGGGGCGTGACCGTCTTTCCGACCACCTTCGTCATCGACAGCCAGGGCGACATCAAAGGGGTCAAGAGCGGCGTGCTCACCAGCGCGGAGCTCGAGTCGTTGGTACGGCGGGCTCGCTGAGCCGTCGGGCGGTGTGCACGGGGTCAGGTGCGCGGCTACTCCGGCACTCGCCACCAGGCGGCGATGTCGTTGTGGGCCACCGGGGCGCCGAGTCGGGCGCGCAACCGCCGGTCCAGGTCGCCGGACTCGGCGTCGGGGGTCCGGCTCCCCGGGCGAGCGTCACGATAAAAGAGGAGTACGTAGCGGAAGTCTCCAAGTTCTTCCGGACCCAGCCCGCCCCCGTACCCCTCGGGCGCCACCCCCGGAAGGTGACCACCCAGGCCCAGGTTCGTGGGCTGGTCGAACCACGCGGTGTATCCGAGGTGGATCGCGCGGACGTCGCCGGTGGGAAGGACCAGAACCGGTAGTTCGCCTGGATTTTCCCTCAGCTCAGCTACCTCCGGAAGGGGGCGCACTCCCTGGCGAGGCAGGGGGCGGTTGAGGGTGCCGCCCCTCAGCAGCGCGGCCGTCTCCAGGAGCGAACCCAGCACCAGCAACGCCAGGAGGGGTCGCGGGACTCTGCCCACCGTCAGAACCAGGATGAAGGCCGGAATCGCCACCGTCAGCCACCGGTAGGACCACCAGAACCGCTCCATGCCGGGAAGCACGTTGAGCAGCGCCTGCGGGAGCCACACCGGTGCCCCGAGCGCGGCCCCGTGGGCGCCGACCAGGGTCGGCCCCAGTGACAGCAGCACCGCTGAGAGCACGATGCCGCCGAGCCAGCGGCAGGGTCCAGCTCCACGGGTGAGGCCCCACACCCCCACCGGGACGAGGAGCAGGGGCACCGCCTGCGCCGCGAACGCAGGCTCGAGCCCGCCGGCCGGCCAGAACAGCCCCTCCGGCACCGGGACGCTCCCCGCTACTTGGGACCGGAGCGTGTCCTCGCCCGCCCGCCGGGGGCTCCCGTCCGCGAGCGCCCAGAGCACCGGCGCCAGGAACGGCCCGGCCACCAGGAGCGAGGTCACGCCGAGGCGCAGGACGACCTCCACGGCAGCCCGGGAGCGATGCACCGCCAACCACGTGAGGGTGACGAGGACCAGGAAGTAGCCGTAGAACCAGTAGACCGCCGCCGCGATCCCCAGCCAGACGCCGGCGCGAATCGGTCGCCGATCCCGCGCTACGAGTTCGGCCAGAAACAGGGCGACCGGCGCCCAGAAAGCCTGCTCAATCCGGCCGTTCACCATCTCCACGAACGCGAAGTGGCTTCCGCCCGCCAACGCGGCGGCAGCGAGCGTGCCGGATGGCGAGGCCCCCAGCCGTCGCGCGGCCGCTGCTCCCGCCACGGCGTTGACGCCGGCGGCCACGAACGCGGCCAGATTCAATGCCGCGTGGGGCGGGACGAGCTGCCAGAGAGGCCAGATCAGCAGCTCGGCCAGCACGTTCCAGACCAGGAGGGTGACGTCCTGACCCTCGGGCCAGAAACAGCCAGTCGCCAGGAAGGGGTTCCTTCCCGCGAGCAAGGCGTCGCCCACCTGCCTGGGCCACCACAGGCCCGCCTGCACGTCCGCGTAGCCCAGCGGCACCAGGCTGTGGGTGGACCAGGACTGCGCCGCCGGCCAGGTGGCTGCGGTGGCCGCCAGGAGCCCGACCAAGGCGGCGGGCAACACCCATTTCACATGGTCACCATCGAAACGGGGTTCCACCATCGGCGCACCAGCGTCGGGGTCAGTTCGCCGTTGCGCACCATTCGCGCCGCCACCCGGGCGGTCTTGAGCAGCGTAGCGGCATGCGCCGCCACAACCAGCGGTCGGGGCTGCCCCTTCGCCACGTTGGCCGTCGCGAGCAGGTCGATGATCCGACGGGGGACGATGCCGCTGGCCTGGAGCACGTAGAGCGCGATCCACCAGGTGTCGTCGGGCTTGCGAGGCCAGCTCAGCTCCACCCGGTACTGCGAAAATGTCTTGCGTGCGGTGCCCTCCACCTCGACTGCATCGAGGCTGCCGTTGGCCAGCAGGTCCTCCACCATCTGGCTGCCGGGAAAGTGGGTGAGCGAGAACAGGTACAGATCCCAGGGTCGGGGAAGTTGTTGGAAGAATTCGAAGAGTTCGCGCTTTTGTTGGTCGGTGACGCCCGGGATGTCCACCATCGTGAGGTACCGGATGGCGATGCCGTGTCGGGTGAGTCGCTCGACGGCCGCCGCGGTCGTGGCCCGGTCCGCCCGCCGAGACAGTTGTTCGCGGTTGACCGCTTCGGTGCTTTGAATGCCCATGTGCACCCATTGGCCGCCGGCCGCGGCCATCAGCGAGGCATACTCTTCGCTCACCACGGTGGGCTCGGTGAGGAAGTCGAAGGGCAGGCCGACCTCGCGGGGGTAACGATCAGCGAACTCGCGCAGCCATCGGCGATCGATGCCGAAGATCTCGTCGTCGAAGCGAACGCGGCGGATGTGGGGGTTGCGGCGCCGGCGCGCGGCCAGCTCGTCGAGGACGGAGCTGACGCTCCGGAAGCGAAGGCGCGCCCCTGGGGCGCCGTCGTCGAAACTATTATGGCAGAAACTGCACTTCTGAATGCATCCGACACTGCATAACACTTGAAACAGCGGGTCGGCGGCCATGGGGTCGCCTCGGCTCACCTCGTGCCGCTGGATGGTCCACTTCTCCGGCGACTCGTAGTCACGCCACGGCACCGAATCGAGCGCGGCAACCAGTGGGACGGGCGCGTTCTTGTGCACCCCGTTGCCGTCGCGAACCCAGGTCCCGGGCGTCTGGGACAGCGTTGGGTCCAATGCAAAGAAACGTTCGACGAAGATGGGAAAGCTGACATCGGCTTCGCCGCGGACGATGGCGTCCGCAAAGCTGATAACCGCGTCGGGACGCACGGTGGGATGCCACCCGCCAACGACGCAAGGCAGTGCTGTGTGGCCGCGAACCACGCCGACCAGCTGGCGAACCACCGCCTCGTAGGCACTCGCGCGCAGGCTGACCGCCACGAGCCCGACGCGCTCCTGTTCGAGGATCGAGAGCAACGCCTTGAACTCGGCGTCGATCGGCTCTTCGAAACGGTTGTTCCGCCAGTCCTTGAAGTAGATCTCCACGACGCGCCGCCCCGTGGACCGCAGCCCCGCGGCAAGCTGACGCACGGCGTTGTTCTCGAGGTCGTAGACCGAGACCAGCGCGACTGCGTCGCCGCGAGGGTGGGTCCATGGACTCATGCGGACCCCCTTACCGGCCCTTGCTCCACCGCGTCCACGCCTCCAGCTCGTCTGGGCGGCTGCGGCCCTGCGCATAGGAGAAGCCGGCTACCTTTTCCAGACCCTTCACCGCCGCGTCAACCACGGTGAGGTCTTTGTCCGACAGTGCGGTGGCCAGGTGTCGAACGGCGTCTTGGGTGCCGATGGCGCCCATGGCCTCGACGAAATGACGACGAACCCACATCGACTCTCCCCGGTAGGAGCCCGCCGGATTGGTGAGCGCCCGACCGAGGTCGGGCAGCGTGGCCGGGTCTCCGATCAGGGCGAGCGCGTCCGCGGCGGCCTGCTGCACCAGGAGGGCTTTGTCTTCGAGTCGCGCGGCGACGCGGCCCGAGGTGCTCTTGTCCTTCCGCTCGCCCAACGCGGCCAACGCGGCGATGCGCGTGGGCGCGTTGTCGGATGAGAGAAACTCCAGCAGTGAATCCCGTGCCTCCGGCGCGGTGTTCAGCCCGAGCGCACGCACCGCCACCCAGCGCCGCGTGGGGGTGGTGTCCTTGTCCTTGGCCATACGCACCAGAGTCGGGACCGCGGCCTGCTCGTGCAGCCGCGCGAACGCTGCCTGCCGGGCGTCGAGAGGTTTTTGGGCGTCGGCGGCAAACTCCACGTCCTCCGGCACGCCGGCGACGGCCAGCGTCAGCAGCAGGAGCGCAAGCACCTAGAACTCGTACGCGATGCGCGACTGCACCGTCCAGAACTCGCCGAAGGTGCGGCCCCGGTCGTCGGTCTCGTAGGCCAGGCCGGCAGACTTCAGCGGAATGCGGTCGGTCACGTGCGCGAAACCGCCCTCGACGGAGAGGTTGATGTGGTCTGCCCATCGGTGTTTGATGGCAACGTCCGCCTCCCACGCCAGGTAGTCCTCCGTGGCCGCGTTGACGGTGCAGTCCACGTCGTCGCCGTCGGCGCAGTAGATGCGGCTGCCATCGGGCTGGTCGGGCCACGCCATCAGCCAGGCCGCCGAGATCTCCCAGTTCGGCAGGGGCCGATATCGCACATTCGGGAAGATGTACTTGCTGTTGTAGACGGCTCCGTTGCTCCAGAGCCCCTTGGCGCCGGTGCCCCAGGCTTCTTCGGTGACCCGGGACATGATCTCCTCGTAGAAGATGAGTCCCACGTTGTGGTCCGGATGGAGCGGCCGCCCGGTGAAGTCCGCGTCGGTGGGCTGGTTGTCGCCGGACGCATACCCATGCTCCATCAGCGCGGTGAGGCGCTGATCCTGGAAGCCCGCCCGCACGACGTAGCCCCAGATGTTTGCGGTCTTGCCGAGCGGATCCGCGGGATCACTGCTGGCCAGGGTGATGGCGCGGGTGTCGCCCTGGATGGTCAGCACCTCGGCTTCGGCGTAGGTGCTGGCGATCTCCTCTCTCACATATGCATCGACGATGAGCACGTTGCTGTCGGTCTCTTCCTGGATGCGGTTGACGACGTACACCCCCGCGGTCAGGTCACCGGTGACCGTGGGCGAGAACTTGACGTCTTCGCCGCGGTAGACGAGCACGTAGACCAGCTCGAAGACGTCGTCTTGCGAGTCCACCCACCAGGTGTCCTGGCGATAGGCCGAATCTCGCTCGGAGGTGTAGCTGTGATCGTCGTCTTCGGCGCAGCGTGCGTCGTCAGTGGTCTCGCCGTCGTCGCAGCTGTAGCCGTAGTACTGGATCAGCGGGTCTTCCACGAGTCTATCGACACCGAAGGCGGCGATGAGCGGGATGTCGCGCACCTTGGTCTTGCCGTCGATCATGTTGGCGACCGTCGTTCCGACGGTGATCGGCCGTGTCGCAAACAGGATGCGGTCGTAGGTGCTGCCGAATTTGTTTTCACCGAAGGAGTCGTCAAACCCGTTGCCGTCGTTGGCCAGCAGCCCCATTCCCCAGGAGGACGCCTGCCGCCCGACGCGGAAGAGCCCCACCGGCACCTTGAACTCGGTCCACGCCCGTCGGATCTTGATCAGGTCGCCTTCGACGCCGCTGATGGTGTTTTCAGACGGGTCGCCCGCGAACAGCGCCGTCGAGGCTTGGGACATGTTGTCGCCCCACACCACGCCGTCGAGCGCGTCGATCTGCATGAGGAACTTCGCCCGGTCCTCGAAATTCAGCTGGGGCTGCATCCGAAGGCGATGGGTCATGTAGGTGCCCGCCGCCGCCTGGCCCTCGTACAGATCCCAGAACGCGTGCCCGCGGACCCGATAGTACCCGTCCAGACTGAACTTCCAGTTGTCCGGCGCGTCGGCGTGCGCCAGCGACGGCAACAGGGCCAGCCACACGGTGCCCACCATCACATCACCTGCAAGCAGCTGTCCGGGTAGGCGATCCCGTCGGTGTGGCCCGTGTAGATGTTGGAGATGTTCACCGAGCCGGCCAGGATCGTCAACGAGGTGCTGCCGAGCATCTCGTAATCAGTGCCGTTGTACCCCCACATCTCGATGGTCCACTCCCCGACCGGCACGTTGACTGCGACCCACAAGCCGTCCTCCGGATTGGTGTCGGGCTGGTCTTTCTTGGCCTGGGGCAGGTTGTTCGAGAAGTAGAACACGTCGCCGGTGGCTGGCGTCGCGCCCTCGGAATCGTGGATGAACATCTGCGCGTGCCCGTAGACGCCCTCCTCGGCGCGGTTGCAATCGAAGGCGGTTCCCGCGATGATGCCCGTCGTCCGGTCCCAATCGACGCCGATGATGCCGGGGATCAGCTTCGCGGTGACTTCGCTCACCGACCGCACCCACTCGCCGTCGAGCACGCCGTCTTCCTCGAAGCCGAACACCTGGTGCACCTCGAAGGTGTCGACCGTGAGCTCCAGCAGCGGGTCCGTCGACGTACCGTACGCGATGGGCGTGCAGGTGGGCACGCTCGTGCTGAAGGCTCCGGACGCATCGGAAACCGGCTCCACGTCCGGCGTGCCGTTGATGTCGTCGGCGAACCACATCTGGACGTCGGCATCCGGGACTTCATCGTCGGATTGAAAATCGATGACCAGGCCGTTCAGCGTGGCGTTGAGCTGCTTGGCGGGGTCCACCGTGCCGAGGTCGGAGCCGATGCAGGTGGCGTCGCCGACGTAGGGGGTGGTCGTGTTGACGAAGTCACTGAACACGCGCGGCGCGGGCACCCCTTCGCCGGTGTCGGTGTCACTGGGGCCACCATCGCAGGCGGCAACGACGAGGAGCAGGGCGCTGAAGTGGAGGGACATCGTGGGCCTCGGGTTTTGCGGCTTATACAGATCAGCCGGCCGGCAGTCAAGGATTGGACTGTCCACCGCCCCCTGTGCTACCCTGCGCGCTGAGGGCGTTGTGCCCCCAAGGACGCGCATGATTCGGGACCTCGCTCGTGGTGGTGTTGCCTCTCTGGTGTTGTTGCTCGCGGGCTGCCCCGCGCCAGGCAACGATTTTGGCATATTGGAGCCAGGAAAGGACGCCGACACCGGCGCCGACACCAGTAGCCATACCGGAGAGAGCGGCGACACCGACACCGACACCGACACCGACACCGACACCGACACCGGGAACAAGGACTACAACTTCGACGATGCCGGCGACCTCGTGGCGAGCGAGGCGGACGAGACGCCGTTCGGCCTGTCGTTGGCCGACGAGTCCGGCGATTCCAACCAGGAACAGCAGTTCTTCGCGATCCTGGTGAATCCTACCGAGTCGGACCAGGGCTACAACCTGCGCTATATTCAGGATTCCGACATCAATAATCGGCAACGGCGTGAGGGAGGATCGCGGGCCCGGGTCGGCAAGGTCGAGGCGCGGTCGGTCATTCACCAGCCCCTGGTGCCGCGGCGCGACGCGCTCGAGGTGGACGACATCGGGTCGCAGCAGGAGACCTTCCGGGTCCGCGTGCACGTGACCGACGAAGAATGGGAGTCGCAGGACGCGACCCTCTGGGCGCTCGGTGAGCACATCGCCATCTGGGTCGACAATGAAGTGCCGATCGACTGGGACTACGACTGCGACGGCGTCGTCGACGAAGCACACCAATACGACGCCTTCGACTTCGACAACTGCGATCTCGTCACCATCGCCGACATCTTCGACCTCAACATCTACCCGAACGTCACCGCGCTCTTCGGCGAGCCCTCTGACGAGGATGGAGACGGTCGCATCGACCTTTTCCTGACGCCTGAGCTCAACATGATGCCGGTGACGTCGGATGACACCGACGAGCAGTCCGCGGTCCTGGAGTCCTACGCGGAGCCGGCGGTCGATCTGGAGCCCTACGACATCAAGACCAACGGCGGGAGCGACGAGCGCGAGGTGATCTATGCCTACGCGCCCGATCCCAGCGGCCGATTCCACATCGGCTCGCCCGTCGCCAACAGCGAGTACACCAGCTACGCGCTGTCGGCAGAGATCGCTCGCTCGCTGGTGTCGCTGATTGCCTACAACAAACACATCATCGTCAACGAAGGGACGAGCGTCGAGGAGGATTGGCTCAACGACGTACTGGGCACGTTGGCGGCTGACCGGTGCGGATTCGGCGCGCCGTATCATGACGACGCCTGGGACTACCTTGACGCCTCGCACAACGCGCCTCTGTTGGCAGAGGGCGTCCGCGGGAGCCTGCGGCCGACCACCAAGGGCGCCCAGTTCCTCTTCGGGCTCTGGCTCTGGGACTGGGCGGAGAGCAACACCACCGACCGGAGCGCCTTCCTCGCGAAGATCCTGGACAGCACCTCGGTCGGCATCGAGGGCGTAGAGGGCGCGCTGGCGGAGTACGCTGTCGACACCGACACCTCGTTCGCCGATCTGGTGGCCGGGTGGCAGCTCGCGGCGCTGGCCACGGGGGCGACGGACTCGACGGGGGCGGCGCTGGTGGCGGACGCCAGCTTCGTGCCCTACTCGGATGCGGAGTTCCTGAGCTCGCCGCCGGCCAGTCGCGACAGTCTGTATGGGGCGAACGGCTATCAGCGGGGGATTTGGCTGCGCGGTGAGAACCTTGCCTACGTCGACGGGCAGACGGATTTCCCCTACCTTGAGGCCGACTCCGAAGTCCTTTTGGGTGGAACTGACCCCTTTCACTTCGATCCCGCTTTCGCCTTCGACGGGTGGATCGCGGCCGACTACGGTGCGCAGGTCGTACGTCTCAACGGGATTCCGTACGTGGCCGCGGGGCTCGAACTCCAGTTCAAGGGCGATGGCTTCCTCGCCACCGTGGTGCGCTGGAGCGACCCGGTGACCGCCGACTACGCGGTCGAGCAGATATTCTCGCCGACCGATGCGGACTCTGTCGCGCTCCCCGCGCTCCCGTCCGATGGCACCGAGATCTACGGCATCGGGGAGCTCTCCGGGACGGTGGAGGTTGAAGTCCAGCTGACGGCGGACGAATCCGAGTCTGCGGACGTGGTCGATACCGATCGCTGGCGCTTGGACCTGAGAGATCGTGCCGCCGGAGAGATCGTGTACCTCCAGGTGTGGCTGGACCGCCGCTTCGACGAGGACGGGGACTCTGAACCGAGCGATGCATGGATCGCGATTGCGCCCGAGGACTACGTGCCCGAACCGACCTTCGACGGAACGCACTCGTCCGACGTGTGCACCGACGATATCGAGTTCGCGTTCCCGGACTCCTTCCTCGAACACCTGTACTACCAGGTGATGCTGTCGGGCACCATGGGCGCGACGAGCTCGCTCACCGACGCGTGCGGTCAGCCTCAGCCTTCGGCACCCGACTGCGCCGATGACTACGATGGCGACTGGGTTCTCGATACCGAGGAGCCGCAGCCGGAGACCTTCTACGAGCAGATGCTGGTGCAGCAGTGCACGTCCTTGGGTGGCAGCATTCCCTCCGACGTCGCGCCCTACTCGGCCGACTGGTTGGACGTGGACGAGATCGACGAAGACGACGATGCCACCTACTACCGCAAGCTCAACACCGGCGGTCTGGCGGGGACCGAGGGAGAAGAAGGCTTCCTCTCGGTGGAGTTGGTCGGCGGCGAGTCCTACCTCGTCATCGTCGGGTCTGTCGGCGACAGCGGCATCTACGAGCTGTCGATGCGTCAGATCCTGAAGTAGCCGCAGCGTCGATGCTCCTCCTCTGTCTGCTGGCGCCGGCGTGGGCTGCCGGTGTCTGGTGGCTCGAAAGTGCCGATCTTCCTGACCGTGCGCAGGCCGCAGCCCTGGAGTCGGCGGCGGTACGCGCCGGCTACACGGCCCGGGTGGTCAAGCGTTTCCGCCTTGGCGACGGTTGGGAATATGTAACCTTGGTGGAAGGATTTGTGGATGAAGTTGGAGCGACGGCGGCGGCACGCAAGCTGACCACGACAGGCGCGGCGTTCACCCTGGTCCACGATCCCGTGAGGGGCCCGCCTTCCAGGGCGACCGTGCGTCCGGACGCGGAGGCGACGCCGTCGTCAGCTCGCTCGGTGGCAGCGCTCGTGCAGAGCGTACGCGAGGCGCACGGAGAGGCGACCGGTGGCGCGGCGGCACTTGCCCGCGCGCGCGTCGTGCACTTCACTTTCGATCGTGAATTCTCGCTCGACCGCCAGTCGATTCGGGTGAGCCACGAGTATTGGCGCGATCCCACCTCGCGTCGAGTCACGGTCGACACCCACGGCGCCGCCACCGACAGCACCAGTGTGGCGACGACGTCAGGGGCGTGGTTGAAGGTCGCGGGTCACGTCGAGAGTCGGGACATCGGCGTACTCATCGCCCAGGCCGACGCGTTTGCTCCGGAGGCGGTGCTGGGTCTCGCCCTCGAGGTTCCCGCGCTTCTGGAGGCCGGCGGCGCCGAGGCCCTGGTTTTCCTGGAGGGCGCCGAGTCCGGGGTGAGGATCGGCCGGGGCGAGGACCCCATCGAGCCAGGGCTGGCCTTCGCCGATGTCGACCCGCACAGCGGCCTGCTCCAGCGGGTGCGCTACGTCACCAAGGGTGGCCCGGTCACCTTCTCGTTGACGGGGTGGAGCGAGCGAGCGCCGGGGGTGGTCGTTCCGGACGTGCTGGTGGTCGAACGTCCTGACGGCAGCGTCGAGACGGTCCGGGTGCGAGGGCTCAAAGTGGCGGATGTGGCGCCGCCGGGCACCTTCGCGACCCCCGAGAACGACGCCCCGCGCCCTTGACACGACGGGAAGGGCGAATAGTACCCGCCGCGGCCGAGTTGCCCCGTCGCTGGCGTGGCTCAATTGGCAGAGCAGCTGTTTTGTAAGCAGCAGGTTGCGGGTTCGACTCCCACCGCCAGCTAACCTTCAATGTACGTTTTTTGGGCAGATGCCCGAGTGGCTAAAGGGGGCGGGCTGTAAACCCGCTGACTATGTCTACCGTGGTTCGAATCCACGTCTGCCCACCATAACCCCGCGGGAGTAGCTCAGTGGTAGAGCATCAGCCTTCCAAGCTGAGGGTCGCGGGTTCGAGCCCCGTCTCCCGCTCCAGAACGCGATCCGCCCATGTAGCTCAGTGGCAGAGCACTCCCTTGGTAAGGGAGAGGTCACCAGTTCGATCCTGGTCATGGGCTCCAACTCCTCCATCGCAATGAGGTTTTTCCAATGGCCAAGGCAAAATTTGAGCGCAACAAGCCGCACTGCAACATCGGGACGATTGGTCACGTTGACCATGGCAAGACGTCGCTGACGGCGGCGATCACGAAGATCCTGGCGGAGTCGGGCGGCGCGAAGTTCATGGCGTACGCGGACAT
>SHYX01000038.1 GCA_009692585.1 Myxococcales bacterium | reverse complement strand
TGGGTGTTCCTCGGCCGCGATTGGGGGATAGGCAGCATGAACGGCGCGGCGGTTGTCGTCCGCAGCCACGGTGAGATAGCGCATCGCGACTCCACGCAGGGCATTGTCGCGTTCTTAGTGCCCGTTCCGTCGACCTGCCCCTGCGATGGTTCCCGTCACCCTGTCAGACGAGCCGTCACCGATGCCCCGATCGCGGCGCCGGCGTATGGGTGCACACCTAGGAGATTTCGTGACCCTCGCGCTCTTGCTGCTCGCCTGCTCCATCGGCGATCCCGCCACCGACACTACTCCCACCGACTTGGGCGGCGACACCGACACCGACACCGACACCGACACCGACACCGACACCGACGCCGACACCGACGCCGGGTGCTCGACCGTCAACCCGGGCGACGACTGGGCCTGGTCGAGGGCCTGCCCGAGAATGACCACGCCCGTCGCCATCACGGTGGTTGGATGCGAGCTGGCCCTCGACTACGAGTCGGTGGGTGGGATGACGATGGGGATGCCGTATTCGGCCACGGTCGCCGGTGACACGGTGACCTTCGCCGATGACAATTCGGTGGACGGCTGCGTCGGGACGGTCAACACCGCCGACAAGATCACCGGCGCCTGCGCCAGCGGCTGCGAGTTCAAGCTCAATCGGTAGGTGTGGCCCGCACCGCCCGGCCGGTGACCGCCACGTCCTGGAATTTCGCCCGGCCCAGAAAGACCGTCTCGCGCGTCGCCAACTCGAAGAATCGACTCCCAGGGCCGGCCTTGCTCCTGTTGAGCTCACCCGCCCAGGTCTTGCCGGCCTCTCCGTCGGCATTCGGTCGCGACAGCGCCTGGAGCACGCGGTCCCGCGGAATGACCTCCAGCAGGTGACTGGCCCGTGTGGCCCCATCCGCAGGTGCTATGCTCGGCCCCGCGATGTCGGCCCCGCCCAGTCGAGACGTGTTGGCGCACTACCCGACCGGGGCCCGGGTGCTCGACACCCTGGGGATCGTGGGCTTTTTCGTCGCCGCCGGCGCGGCCACGGCGCGCCTGGCCGGGGTCGACGGCGCGCTTGCCGAGCCGCTGATCTGGGGCGCCGGGTTCGCCGGGTACCTCGGCGCCGATTTCTTCTCCGGCACCGTGCACTGGTTTTTCGACACCTGGCTCTCCGTCCGCACCCCCATCCTCGGCTCGATGTTCGTGCGCCCCTTTCGCGAGCACCACGTCGACCAGACCGCGATCACCCGCCACGGGTTCGTCGAGGTCAACGGCAGCAACTGCCTGGCCACCTGCCCGGTGCTCCTCGGCGCGCTCCTGCTCGATCCGTCGTCGCCGGGCGCGCGCGCCACCGTGGCCTTCCTGCTCGCGCTCTGCCTCGGCGTGTTCGCCACCAACCAGTTCCACAAGTGGGCTCACCTCGCCGACCCGCCCCGCGCGGTCCGCTGGCTCCAGGCAGCACATCTCGCCCTCGGGCCCGGACACCACGCGATGCACCACGCTGCGCCCTACGATCGGCACTACTGCATCACCACCGGCTGGCTCAACCGGCCGCTGGACCAGCTTGGCTTTTTTCGGCGCCTCGAGCGGGGGATCACCGCGTTGACCGGCTCCCACCCGCGCGAGGAGGACGCCGCCTTGAGCTGACCGCGTCGGAACCGCCCCGCGGAATCAGGGATAATCCACCGAGAGCAGGTAGAGGCCATCCGCCCGAGCGGTGCGACCCGCCCGGCGGGGGTCCTTCGACGCCAGTGTCACCGCAAGGTCGCCGGCAGCTCGGCGCCCTTCGCCGATCTCCACCAGGGTGCCGACCATCCGGCGAACCTGGTAGCGGAGGAAGCCGTTGCCGTGGAAGAGCAGATGGTGCTCGCCGCCGCCGAGGTCCCGGTGCTCCGCCCGGTCGATGGTCCGCACCGCCGTCTTGGCGCTGCAGCCTGCGCCTCGGAACGCCGAGTAGTCATGGGTACCGACGAGTGCCGGGAGCGCTTCACCGATCGCGTCCCAATCCAGCGGCCTCTTCACGAGCAGGGCAAAGCCCGTAGAAAAAGGGCTCCGATCCCTGCGCTCCACGATGCGGTACCGGTAGGTCTTGCCGATCGCGCTCAACCGGGCGTGAAAGCCGTCGGGAACGATGTCCGCAGCGACCACCGCCAGCTCGTTCGGCAGGGCGCTGTTGAGGCCCATGCGCACGCGGTCGGGATCCCGTTCGACGCCCACCCGGAAGGTTACCACCTGTCCCAGCGCGTGCACGCCCGCGTCGGTGCGCCCGCTCCCGTGGACGATCACCCGCTCCACGCCGAAATGAGTCGCCAGCGCCGCCTCCAGCGTCGACTGAACCGTCGGGTGCGACGCCTGCATCTGAAAACCGGAGAAGGCGCGACCGTCGTACTCGATGACCAGGCGGTAGATCGGCACCGCTCAGTAGTCGAACTTGAGTCCGAAGGTCACTTCGGTCGAGGTGAAGTCCAGACTGCCCGAGCCGAGGTCGTAGCTCTGCCGATACTCGGCGACGAGGTAGCTGTCGTTGACCCCAACCACCGTCTCCAGGCGGCTGGCGGCGCCCTGGTCGAGGCTGTCGAGCAGCAGGTAGAGCCCCGCCCCCCAGTGCCATCCCAGGGATCCCGAGGTGGTCTCTCCGCCACCGTCGTCGTCGTATTTCGACACCCAGGCATCGTTCCACACCCACAGATCCAGGCCGGCTCGAACGAAGGGCACCACGAACTGCTCCTTGGCGAAGTCCAGCCGGAGCGTGCCGTCGAGCCCCATCGGCACCGCGGTGATCGTCTCCTTGTCGCTCGATGTGGCCCCGCTGGCCGAAGCCTGCCCGCCTTCGTCGCGGTACACGCCGGCGCTGACATCGACCTCGATCAGGTTGGTCGTCCACCCGAACTCGGCGCGAAAGAGGCGGTTGTCGGAGGTCCCGAAGGCATCGGTGAGCACCGCGTTGTCCTGAGTCAGGAAGGGGCCGTACCGCAGCTCCAGGTTCCACTGCCGCGGCGTGAGGTCGTCCTCGTGCGGGCGGGCGCGGGCGGGCGTAGGCAAGAGCGCGATGGCCCCCAGGAGCACGACGAGAGAGGCGCCGCCGGCGCTCCGGAGCCGCCTGGGTCGCCGGGCGACGACGACCACCAACGCACCCGCCACCCCCAGCCACCCCGCGGGGCCGATCGGCAGCCCGCACCAACTGGCGATGCCCAACCGCTCGCTGACCGAGTAGGTTTCTTCCGGGGTGACGGCGATGACGTTGGACATGAAGCCCTCCTGCACCGTCGTCTCGGTGCTGTCGATGGCGCGAACGCCCACATAGTAGGTTTGACCGTTGGTGAGCCCGCCGATGGCCTTGGAGACCACGCCCGTGGCATCCGGCTCGGCGATGATCTCGTCCGAGACCTCGTCCGGACCCACGTACGCCGGTCCGCCCGTGGGGTAGTCCGCCGCCTCCCAGGGTTCGGTGGTGATCCAGATCTGGTAGGAACCGGCCACATCGGCGTCGAAGGCTTCGAACTCGACCAGCACCCGCCGGTCGCCGAAGGTGACGTTCTCAGCGCTGAGCTTGACCGGAGAAGGAGCGTCGTCCACGCTCACGAACGTTCCGTCGCGACCGTCGACTTCGCCGCCGACTTCGGTCACGCGAATCTCGACGAGCCAGGTCACGTCGCCGCCATCGGCAGTCCCGAGGACGAACGAGGCCGTGGCCGGCACCGCCGCGTCCACCGTCCCCGATGCGCCCTCGATCGGCTCGGCCGTGCCACCCTGCCCCACCTGCTGACGATAGGCGGCCCAGGAACCGCCCACGTCGCTCTGGAAGGTGACGTCCACCGTGTCGGACGAGGTGACCGTTGCCGCGGAGACCGCGCTGATCTCCACCCAGGCGCGGTCCGTCGCGACCGCGAGCCCCGCGGCCGTTCCCACGAAACCGTACCCGGTGGCCGCCGCGATCTCGCTGATGCCGCCCAACTCTCCGAGGGTGACGACCGAATCGCCCACCGCCCCGGACCCCTCGTAGTTGTACAGATGCAGGCCGTCGTCGGCGCCGAAGCCGACCCAGCTGTCCGTGCTCAGCCCGCCGACCGCCGTGGTGGCCCCCACCCCGTCGAGCAGCGTGAACACGATGTCCAGGTCGGCGCTGTCCCCGCTCTGGATGCCGTACGAGTACAGGGGATCCCCGTTGGCGATCCAGGCGGTGCTGCCGCCGTCGACCCACACATCGCCGAAGGTCCGCGACCCCTCGTTCTCGTTGAGCTGGCTGACCGCCAACGAACCCGCCGACACGGCGACGCGGCCGAACTTCGCTCCGCCATGGCTGACATACAGGGTGGTGATCGTGCGCGCGCCCGTGTCGGCGTCGACGGTGTACCGGGCGCCCATGTCGGCAAAGCCATCGTCGTAGAGCTCGGCCACGGCGTCCGCATCCGTGGTCCGAGCGAGGAGATCGTAGGTCTGGATCGCGGGGCCGAGCTCGTCGCTGTCGATGAGCACGTAGATCGAAGTGGCGTCGGCCTCGACGGCGAGCGCCGCGCCCGCCAGCGGGTACGCGGCGACCCACAGCGGCGCCAGTCCCGAAGGCAGGGACCATTCCCCCACGCTCAGATCGTCGAGCCCCGCCCAAAGGGACGGCGCCGCCGTGTTGCCCGCGAAGCCGACGCTGGTCGCGGTGGCACCACCCGCAACGGCCACGTTCCACGCCGTCCACGTGGCGGTGTCGACCACGATGAGCTCACCCTCGGTCGTCACCCAGGCGACGAAGGCCTCGTCGCCGCTGACGGCCACGTCGGCGACCGCCCCGGATGAAAACGTGGTCGCCACATGATCCGGGGCCGCCGCCGCGAGCGTCAACAAGACAAGCATCAAGCCTCCAAGCGGGAAGTGAGCCCCGCCGCAATCAGCAACTCTGCCAACGCGACCGGCACCGCCGCGCCCGCCCCGGCGATGTTGTCCGCCGCCGCCCAGAGGTGGATGCCATCCCCGGCGGGATCGGCGCGCACCCCCCCGAAGTAGACCGGGGCGCGGCCCATCACCTTGCGGGGACGGAGGGTGCGCAGCCGCGCCGAGGTCGCGAGGCCCGCGGCGCCGGCCAACGCCGACTCTGCCGCCTCGGCGCTGTCCAGCCCCCGGATATGAAGCGCCGCCGTCATGCCGCTGAAGACTGCCTGTGTCGCGACCTGTACCGCGATCCGCGCCGGATTCACGCCGAGCAGCTCAGAGACCTCCTGGGCTGCCGAAAGCTCCCGCGCGCTCCACTCCCCGCCGTCGGTGTCCTCGGGCAGGGTGTCGAAGGCGAGCCCTTCCTGGAAATGGCGCCGGGGAGGGTCCTGGAGGTTGAACGAAGCCACCACCTGCTGGGACAGCTCCTCGATCGCGGCGCGCCCGTAGGCGCTCGCGGGTAGGTTGACCAGCCCGGTGACCGTGTGGGCGCCCAGCGGCAACAGAGGCGCCAGGACGCTGGCGAGCAGCCAGCCGACCGCACCCGGGGTCCGGGCACCGCCCGCCCGGGCCACGTCGGCTTCAGGGAGTGCCCTGAGCCCAGGCATGAGCAACGGCCCCGCGAAGAAGCCGGCAGCGGCGTTCCCCACGTCGATCACCAACGAGCCGCGCCCCGCCATGGTCGGCACGATTCGCTGGGCGACGCTGACCGGCAACGCCGAGAAGACCACGTTGGGGGCCGAGTCGGCTGCTTCGGCGAGCACGTGGACCGGAATCGACCGACCGCCGAAGTCTACTGTGTCGCGACGCATGGCCCGCGACGCGTAGGCGAACACCTCGCCGCTACCCAGCGCGCTGGCGGCAAGACGCGCCAGCAGCGCCTCCCCGACGCTGCCCGTCGCACCCAGCACCGCGATCGACGGACCCATCATCGGCGCGCCCTATCGCCCTCGGACCCCGCGCGCGCGTCAGCGGCAGGCGAGAGTTGTGGCTAGACGTCCCGATGGGCGTCGAGAATCACCTGCATCCGGGACTTCCCACGCAGCTTCAGGCGCTTGAGCTTCCCGATCTCCCGACGCTCCGCCTCCGAGGGGTGGTGCACGTGGTCCAACCGACTCAGGTCGGCTTCGAAACTCTGATGTCGGCCCCACAGATGCCGAAGTTCGTCATGTTTGCCGGCAAGGCGGGAGATCAGATCGAGTTCGTGCCGTTCCATTCACGCTCCTGGTGTCTGGAGTGTAGCAGAGGGGCGCGGGACGAATCAAGTCCCGCCGACGGCGTCGGGCTCCCGCAGGTAGAACGGTTCGACAAACGCAGGGTCCTTCGGCGTGGCCACGGCAAGGGATGGCCCCGCCGCCCGGAGATAGCGGTCATCCGCGCCGGACAACGGGCTCACGCCCCCGGCCACCAGCAGGTCCAGAGCCACGCCGATCCCCTCACCCACCGCGACGGTCCCCGCGGGAAGGCCCGCCCCGATGAGCACGGCCATGTCGATGTCCTGGGGGCAATCGACCGGCACCGGAACCGGGCCGCGCGTGTCGAAGCGCTGCGCGTAGACGCGCGCCTTGCGCGCGTCTAGCAAGGCGAGCACCGATGCGTGTCCGGGGGCCGCGGCGGCCCGCAGCGCCAGGGTGGACAGCGGCAGGATGGGCAGCCCTCGCGCGAACGCCAGGCCGAGCGCGTGAGCGAGGCCCACCCGCAGCCCGGTGAACGCTCCCGGCCCGACCACGACGGCCACCGCGTCGAGCCGATCCAACGCGGCCAGGGCCCGGGAGATCGCCGGAGTCAGCCAGCCGTCTGCCCCCGAGGCCAGGGTCGCGGTTTCGGCCGCGACACAATCCCCGCCGAGGAAAGCGGCGACCCCGACGACGGGGCCGGCACTGTCGAGCAGAACTATGCGCACTTGGGAGCGGCGGCGGGCTCGCCCGGGAGCGCGTCGTCAGCGGGCTCGAAGCGGCGGCGAACGTCCCATACGCTCACGACGAGGAACAACGTCACCAACATCAGGACGCCCACCTGCTGGAGCCGTTCCCTCAGGCGATAGGGCAGCGGGCGGCCACGCACCCACTCCGCGAGGTACATCACGATCTGCCCACCATCGAGCACGGGAACCGGAAGCAGGTTCAGCACCCCGAGCGAGATGCTCAAGAGCGCCATGGTCGCGGCGGCCTCGAAGAGGCCCTTTTCCCAGGCGCGTCCGGCCGTCGCGAAGATCTCGATGGGGCCGCCCAGATTCTGGCTGGCCGGCGCGCCGCCGGTCACCATGAGGCCGAGCTGTTCGATCATGCGACCGGCGCTGCCGACCGTCGCGTGCACCGCACGTGAAACCGCCGCGACCGGGCCGTACGGGCGAATCACGTCGGGCGGGTAGACGAAGGCTCCACTCGGGCCGAAGCCGACCATGGGGCGCACCTGGTACCGGCGGTTGGTGTCGACGTCCTGCACCACCGCGGGGGTGATCGGGACGTCGAGGATCACGCCGGCGCGGCGGATCTTGAACGGGATCGCCGCCGCCCTGTCGCCGAGCGCCCCCCCTTCGGGCAGCGTCGAGGCCACCGCCGCGGTCACGTCCGCCCAGCGACGCACGTCGCGGTCGCCGATGCGTAGGACCCGGTCGCCAATCTGAAGCCCCTGGCACTGAGCCGGCGACGCCGTTTCGTCCGGGAGGGGCCCGATCGTGCCGACGCCCAGCATCCCATGGGCGAGGCCCCATCTGGCCCAGAGCGCGTCGTCGGCGGCAAACCGCGTCGGGGTCCACGCGTCGTCGACCTGGAGCCGCAACTCGTGGCGCCGGGCTTCGCTCCCAGCGGTTCCTGGTCGCTCGACCACGATGTCGACGCTGAGCTTGTCCTGAAGCGCGGCGACCAGCTCGGACCAGAGCGTCAGGTCGCGCCCGCCCACGCTGCGCACCCGGTCTCCGGTGCGCAAGCCGGCCCGACCCGCGGGTGACGCCGGATCGTCCACCAACAGGCTGATGTCCATCGCGCGAGGATCCAGGCCGTAGTCGCCGAAGTGGTGGACGTCGTCGACATCGGCGACCGGCACGTCGAGGGCGCGCGCGGTGCCCGCGCGCTCGATCCCGAGCGACACGCTCCCCACCGGCGACGAAGCCTCGAGCGCTTCGGCGACGTCGACCCAGGTCGATGTGGCGACGGTCCCGACCGTCACGATGCGATCACCGGGCTGGACCCCCGCCACCTCCGCCGCGCTTCCGGGCACGACATAGCCGACGTCCGCGCGCCACTGGGGCTCCCCCCAGAGGAACAGCGCCGAAAACACGAACAGCGGCAGGATGAGATTGGTCACGGGCCCCGCCGCGACGATGAGCAGGCGCTGCCACGCCGGCTTGGCCATGAACGAGCCGCGCGCGTCCTCGGGCTCGCCATCCTCGTCCACACTCCCGTCTGAAAATGCGTCCGCGCCGGCCCAGCGGACGTACCCGCCGATGGGGAGCCACGATACCCGGTAGTCGGTGTGCCCGACTCGAACGCCGAACGCGCGGGCGCCGACACCGACGGAGAACACCTTCACGGTCACCCCGAAAAACCGGGCGACGAGAAAGTGACCGCTCTCATGAATCAGCACCAGGACTCCGACCATGGCGACGACGGCCAGGATCGACTGAAGCACCCCGGACAACGCCATCAGCCCCCCCCTCGGTACGCCAACCACAGCCACAGCGCCGGGGCGGTGAAACACAACGAATCTACCCGGTCGAGGATTCCCCCGTGGCCCGGCATGATCCAGCCCGAGTCCTTCACATTCCACGCGCGCTTCAGCAGGGACTCCGCCAGGTCCCCGAGCACGCCCATCACGTCCAACGCCATCGTCAAGAGCACACACTCGACGACGCCGAAGGGGAGGTGGCCCAGCTTGGCGAAGAGGAAGCCGCCGACACCCGACAACAACACGCCTCCGAGCGCGCCCTCCACCGTCTTTTTCGGAGAGACCCGCGCGAACAGCGGCGTCTTTCCGAACGCTCGCCCGGCGAAGTACGCGCCGGTGTCGCCCAGCCAGGTCGCGGCGAAGAGGTACAGGAGCATCCACGCCCCGTCCTCGCGGCCACGCAGTGCCACCAGGGGCGCCAGACACAGGGGCACATAGACCAGCCCGGTGACGTTCCGAACTGCCTCGGTGCCCGCTTTCCCTACGTTGACCTGGCCGAACATCGGTGCGAGCAGTCCCACCATCACCGCCACCGCGACCGCAGCGACCCGCGCCGATTCGGGGCCGTGGGTGACCGCGAGGTGCAGCGCGAGCCCCGCCGGAATGAGCACCGCGCGGGCGCGCGGGCGCGCTCCGGGGAGGTCCATCGTCGTCATCGACGCCCATTCGGCCATGGCTACGACCACGACCAGGCCTACCAGAAGCGACACCCCGACGCCCCCGTAGTAGAGGATCGGCAGGACGATGGCGAGCCCGGTGAGCCCCGAGACGAGCCGCACGAGCATCAGGCCCCCGACCGTACCTGGGCGCCCGTCGCCCCAAAACGACGCTCACGCCCGCCAAAAGCGGCGAAGGCCGCCTCCAGGTCGGGGCGCCGGAAGTCGGGCCAGAGCGTATCGGTGACGTAGATCTCCGCGTAGGCCAACTGCCAGAGCATGAAGTTGCTCAGGCGCAGCTCACCGCTGGTGCGGATGAGCAGGTCCGGGTCCGGGAGGCCGGCAGTCTGCAGCTCGGCGGCGAAGCTCTTCTCATCGATCGTGTCGGGGCGGAGCCGCCCCGACGCGGCCTTCCTGGCGAGGGATCGCGCGGCCTCGATGATCTCCTGCCTCGACCCGTAGGACAGCGCGAGCGTCAGCGTCATCTTGGCGTTGTCGCGACTTGCGTGCATCAGCTCTCGCAGGGCGGCGCGGACCGGCAGCGGGAGTCGGTCCAGCTGGCCAACCGCGCACAGCCGGATTCCGTTGTCCAGTATCTCGCGACGCTCCTGCACGAGGTACCGCGCCAGGAGCCCCATCAACGCCCCGACTTCGTCCTCGGGGCGCTTCCAATTCTCGGTCGAGAAGCTGTACAGCGTCAACGCCGCGACGCCCATCTCCCGGCAGGCCGTCGTCACCGCGGACACGCTTTCCGCCCCGGCCTCGTGGCCGCGGACGCGGGAGAGGCCGCGGGACTCGGCCCAACGGCCGTTGCCGTCCATGATGATCGCGACGTGGGCAGGGATGGCCATGGAGGCTCGACTAGATGTCGAGAATCTCCTTCTCTTTCTTCGCACACATCTCATCGACCAGCTTCACGTTGGCGTCAGTCGCGTCCTGCAACTTCTCCAGCGCCCGTTTGAGCTGATCCTCGGTCAGCTCACCGTCCTTTTCGGCCTCTTCCAACATCTCCTTGTAGTCGCGCCGGACGCCACGGATGCGCACCTTGCCTTCTTCGGCGTGGACCTTGACCACCTTCACCAGTTGCTGCCGGCGCTCGCCGGTGAGCGGCGGAATGGGAATGCGCACCACCACGCCATCGCTCTGCGGGTTGAAGCCCATGCCGCTGACCGCGATGGCCCGTTCGATGTCCTTGATGGTGCCTTTGTCCCAGGGGTTCACCACCAACATCCGCGCATCGGGGGCCGAGATTCCGCCGAGCTCCTTGAGCGGCATGGTGCTGCCGTACGAGGCGACCTCGACTTGGAGGTGCTCGATCAGCGCCGGAGTCGCCCGGCCGGTCCGCACCGAGACCAGCTCCCGTTTGAGCTGGTCCATGCTCTTAACCATGTCGAGATTGGCGCTTTTGACGTAGTCTTCGCTCATTTGGGGGCTCCAACGGGGGAGGGTGCCGTGATCAGGGTGCCGACGGACTCGCCGAGGACCACCCGCTTGATGTTTCCGGGAACGCTGAGATCGAAGACAATCATCGGCGTGTTGTTTTCCATCGCCAAAGCGATGGCCGTCGCGTCGGCTACCTTCAGGCCCCGCTTGAAGGCATCCATCGGCGCAATCCGCTCGAACCGGACCGCATCGGCGAACTGCTTCGGGTCCTTGTCGTAGACCCCGTCGACCTTGGTGGCCTTGAGGATGACGTCGGCTCGGATTTCCGCAGCGCGAAGGGCCGCCGCCGAATCGGTCGAAAAGTACGGATTGCCGGTCCCGGCCGCGAAGATGACCACCCGCCCCTTGGCGAGGTGGGCCATCGCCCGGCGGCGGATGTAAGGCTCGCAGACCTGTTCGATCCGCAGCGCGCTCATGACGCGGGTGTAGCAGCCACGCTGCTCCAGCGCGTCCTGCATCGCCAGCGCGTTGATGACCGTCGCGAGCATGCCCATGTAGTCGGACTGGGCGCGGTCCATGCCCTTTTCGCTCCCGGAGATGCCCCGGAAGATGTTGCCCCCGCCGATCACCAGACCGAGCTGCACGCCCAGCGCCCTGACCTCGATCAGCTCGTCCGCTAGCCGGCCCATGACCCCGGGGTCCAGGCCGAAATCCTTTTCCCCCGCGAGCATTTCTCCGGAGAGCTTCAGCAACACACGAGAGTAGACGGGAGCAGGCACGGCGCCGAAGTATCGCGCCCTGGAGGGCCGCGCATGGGGCGTGTGGCTATCCGCCGACCGCCCGCGCGACCTCGGCCGCGAAGTCGTCCGACCGGCGGGCGAGGCCTTCGCCCATGACGAAGCGCGAGAAGCGCCGGACCTGAACGTTTTCGCCGATGGTCGAGGAGGCCTCCTTGACCACCTGATCGACGGTCTTGGCGTCGTCCTTGAACCACTTCTGGTCCAGCAGACAGACGTCCTCGTACCACTTGCTCATGCGCCCGAGAACGATCTTCTCGGCAATCGCCTGAGGCTTGCCCTCGGCCATCGTCTTGTCGACCTGGACCTTCTTCTCGTGTTCGAAGGCCGCGGAGGGCACGTCCTCACGCCGGACGTACTCCGGGCTGGCGGCCGCGATGTGCATCGCGATGTCGCGAGCCAGGGACCGGAAACCCTCGTTGAGCGCCACGAAGTCGGTTTCGCAATTGATCTCGACCATCACGCCGATCTTACCACCGGCGTGGATGTAGCTTTCTACGAGCCCCTCGGCGGCCGCACGGCCGGCCTTTTTGGCCGCTGAGGCAATTCCCTTGGCCCGAAGCCAGTCGATCGCCGCCTGCACGTCGTCGCCGGACTCGCCGAGCGCCTTCTTGCAGTCGAGGATGCCAGCGCCAGTGCGCTCACGCAGTTCTTTGATCTGTTCCATCGTTGGCATGGGATGTCTCCGAATCGAGTTGGGTCAGACCGCGTCTTCGGCCGGCGCGGCAGGAGCGGCAGGAGCGGCAGCGCTGTTGCGGCGCACGATCTCAACGCTGTTGTCGTCGTCGTAGCGAGCGGTCGCCACGGCGTCGCTGCGGCCGTCGTTGACCCCAGCGGCGGCGGCGTCCGCGATGGCGCCGGTGAACAGGCGGATCGACTTGATGGCGTCGTCGTTGCCGGGAACGACGTAGGCGATGCCGTCCGGATCGCAGTTGGTGTCGCACAGCGCCACGACCGGGATGCCGAGTTTGTTGGCCTCGCTGACCGCGATGTGCTCTTTGCGGGGGTCGATGACGAAGACCGCCCCGGGAAGGCCCTTGAGGTCCTTGATCCCGCCCAGCGACTTCTCCATCTTCTCGATCTGGCGGGTGACGGTGAGCGCCTCTTTCTTGGTGAGCTGGTCCAGACGGCCTTCGGTGCGCGACTTGATCAGGAAGTTGAGGCGGTCGATGCTCTTCTTGACGGTTTCCCAGTTGGTGAGCGTGCCACCGAGCCAGCGCTCGTTGACGAAGAACATGTTGGAGCGACGCGCCTCTTCGGAGATGATCTCCCGCGCGGCACGCTTGGTGCCGACGAACAGCACCGTCTGGCCGCGCGCGGTGAGCGCCTGGACGAAGCGGGTAGCCTCGAGGAGCTTGGTGGCGGTCTGCTGGATGTCGATGATGTGGACCCCGTTCTTCTGGCCGTAGATGTACGGCTTCATGCGGGGGTGCCAGCGGCGGGTCTGGTGACCGAAGTGGACGCCGGCGTCGAGGAGATCGCGGAGGGAGACGGACATGCTGAGCCTTCCAGATTCGTGGTTGAGCGACCGCCGGTCTCGCCACCCGGCCGCCCTGGACTGGGCGGCACCACAGGGCGGGAGTGGACTCCGGCGTGGACGTCCCCGCGGGCGGATCCCCACGGAAGCGCGCGGCGGTTAGCCCGGTGCGCGGAACTCCGCAACGTCGCAGCCGGTCACGCTCCTGATCGAGTCCCGGTCATCTTCACGAACTCGGCCATGATTTCCCCCAGCCGTTCGAGTTGTTCGTAGGTTCGCTCCAGCCGGGTGCTGACCTTGGCGTCGAGGTTCTTCTGCATCAGGATCAGCTCGATGTTCCCCATCGCCGCCATGAGCGGCTGGCTGAGATCGTGGGCCGCCCGACCCGCCAGGTCCACGACCGCCGCCCGGCGTTCCGAACTGATCACCTGCGTCGCGGCATCTTCGAGGCGCCGGCCCAACTCGCCCAGCTCTCGTTGATCGACGAGCACACCCATGGTGCCGGTCACGTTGCCCACGTCGTCCCGAAGGACGCGGACGTGGACCTTCGCGGGGATCAACTCCCCGGCGCGCGAACGGAGCACCACGTCGACCGGCGTGGCGCTGAGCCCGCCGCCGTCCTGGGCCGCCTTGAGCACCCGCCGGGCGTCGGCCGTCCGGTGGTAGATGTCGCCCACGTGCAGCGACGTCTGAGCTTCTATCTTCATAAAGCCGAGAAGCGCGCAGGCAGCCGGATTGCCGAAGGTGATCCGGCCCCGGGTGTCGGCGAACAGGACCCCGGTCGGCATCATGTCCAGCAGCGCAGTCAGGTTCTGGTTGGTGTTGTCCAGCACGTTCCGAGTATCCACAATTTCGCCCGTGGCGGGCGGCGCGGAGCCCGACAGAATGTCGCACGCCCTGGTTGCTCTTGGAGAATCTCGGATGCGCACGTGGGCGATGCGCGCGGCCAGGGTGGCTGGGCAGGCAGGGTCTTGGCGCATCGCGGCGCCGTCCAGTCAACCCCGCAAGCCCCAGGCCGCCCACGCCGCCGCGGAGACCTGGGCGACCGGGACCCCGGCGGTCCGGGCCAGGGCCGCGCACACTTCGTATTCGGGCGCGGCATGCACCACGGCGCCGTCCCGTTCCCCGACCTTCATCGGCACCACCCCGAAGCGGGTGTCCACGCTGATCACGCGACGGGCCAGTTCGTCGCGCGCGGCCACCGACCACCGGTACCCGAGCGTCGCGCCGTGTCGCAGCAGCACCTCCCCGACCACGGAGCGAAGCGCCACCCGAGCCAGGCACGTGACCAACACCGCTGGGCGCCCCTTCTTCATGACGATGGGGGTGACGTAGGCGTCGAGGGCACCGGCGGCCAGGAGCGCCTCCAACAGGGGGGGCACCAGCTCGGGGTGCAGGCTGTCCACCTCCGCGCGAAGCTCAGCCACCTCGGCCACGCCGTCCCCTTCCGTTTCGCCGAGCACCACCCGCACCACGTTGGGGTGGCTCACCGGGTCCGAGGAACCAGCACCGACACCAGTCGCGACAATGCGCATGCGAGGCATCGTCCCCGTCCGCCCGAGCGCCGCCACCACCGCGGCGCCGGTCGGCGTCACCGTTTCCCCTCGCAGCTCTCGCCCCTCCACCGTGAACCCCCGGAGCAGCTCCAGGGTGGCGGGCGCGGGCAGCGGAATCCACCCGTGCGCGCCGAGCGTGCGCCCCTGCCCCAAGGGGATGGGACCGACCACGAGCTCGTCCACGTCGAGCAGATCGAGGGTCACCCCCACCGCCACGATGTCCAGGATCGAGTCCAACGCACCCACCTCGTGGAAGGTGACCGCGTCGGCGTGTTGGCCATGGACACGCCCCTCGGCGACGGCGAGGGCCCCGAAGACGGCGAGCGCATGGCCCCGGGCGCGCGGCGACAGCGCGCTGGTCTCGAGCAGGGCGCGGATGCCCGCCCAACTGCGGCCGGCCGCGTGCGGGTGGGCGCCATCGTGGTCGTGGTCGTGGTCGTGTTGGTGTTGGTGGTCGTGGCGAGGACCCGGCTCGAGGTCGACCACGAAGCGCGCCGCGTGGAAGGGACCCCGCCACACGCGCTCGCAGCGCGCGCTCCAGCCCGGCAACGCCAACGCCTGGAGCGCCGCCATGAGCCCCGCCTCCGAGGCGCCCGCATCGATGAACGCGGCCACCAGCATGTCCCCCGCGAGACCGCCGACGGGATCGATCCACGCCACCCTCACGGGGCGGCCCCCCGGCATCGAGCCTGGTTGATGCGGGAGGCGGCAAACGCGGCTCCGAAGCCATTGTCGATGTTCACGACCGTCACGCCGGGGGCGCAGCTGTTGAGCATCGCCAAGAGCGCCGCCAGCCCCCCAAACGCGCTGCCATACCCGACGCTCGTGGGCACGGCGATGACCGGCGGAGCCACCAGTCCACCCACCACCGAGGGCAGGGCGCCATCCATTCCGGCCACGACGATGACCACGTTGGCCTCGATCAGCTCGTCGAGTCGGGCAAAAAGTCGGTGCACGCCCGCGACGCCCACGTCGTGCACCGCGACCACCCGGTTCCCGAGCAGGCGGGCGACCGTGGCCGCCTCCATCGCGACCGCGTGATCGCTTGTACCCGCGCTCACGACGACGACGAGGCCCACGCCGGCAGGGGGCTCCCCCACGTGAAGCACGCGGGCGACCGGGTGGTACGTCGAGCCCTCACCCCACGCGGCGCGCACCGCCTCGGCCTTTTGGGCATCGACCCGGGTCGCAAAGGCAAAGCCCTCGGCCGACGCGAGTCGCCGCAGAATGTCCGCGATCTCGGCTGCGGTCTTGCCCTCTCCATAGACGACCTCCGCGTGTCCCAGCCGCGCGATCCGCGCCAGATCGACCGTGCTGTGGGGCAAGTGGGCCTGCCCCTCCAGGGCGTCCGCCGCGTCGCTCACCAGAGCGTCGCCCCGGGCAACCGCCTCCAGCAGCTGCTCCAGCCGCGCACGATCCATACGGCGCGCCTATCCTGGGATACGGTTCGGCGATGTGGTTGTGGGTGCTCAGCGTTGCCGTGGCCGGCGATCTCGCGGCCTACCGGGGCGCGCTCCAGCTGGTGGACGATCAGTACCTGTGGCCCGAGCGGATCGACCACGGGCGGATGTTCCGCGCCGCCGCCAACCGGCTCGAAAAGCGCGTGGAGCGGCTACAGGTCGATGCGAATGAGGCTTCGGCGCGCCTCCGCATGGGCGCGCGCACCTGGACCGTCCCCTTTCGGGGCGACCTGCCCGGCGCCCTCGACCAGCTCGAGGACGCGGTCGCCAACTCGGGCGCCGAGGTCGACGAGGGCGTGGACCTCCGGGCCGAACTGCTCAAGGGCGCCCTCTCCACCCTCGATCGGCACACGGTCATGCTCGCCGGTGAAGGGCTGGAGCGCTTCGACGAACGGCTGACCGGCACCCTCACCGGGATCGGCGTGACCTTGAAGCTGGTCGACCGGTCGCTCCACATCGTCGAGGTGTTCCCCAACGGCCCGGCCGCCCGGGGCGGCATCGAGGCCGGGGACCTCCTCCTCCGCATCGATGGCATCTCGACGGAAGGGATGCTGCCGGCCGACGCCACCACCCACATTCGCGGCCGGATCGGCTCCCGGGTGCGGCTCACCGTGCTCCGCGCCCAGGCCGAGTTGGAGGTCGAGCTCGAGCGGGTCGAGATCGCCATCCCGAACGTCACCGGTGCCGCCGGTCCGCGCGGTGTCGGCGTCGTCAAGATCGACCACTTCTCGGAACAGACGCTCCCCAACCTGGAGCGGGTGCTCGCCGACCTGCGCCAGCAGGGGCTCCTCGACGTCGGGGTCGTCCTCGACCTGCGGGGCAACTCCGGGGGCTCGCTGAGCCAGTCCGCGCGCGCCGCCGACGTCTTTGTCGACGACGGCCGGATCGTGACCACCGCCGGTCGCGACGGGGGCAAGGTGCCGGGCCTGACCCGGGGTTTCGACGCCCGCGCCGACACCAGGCTGCCACTGCCAGCCACGATCCTCCTCGTCGACCACGAGACCGCGTCCGGCGCCGAGATCCTCGCTGGCGCGCTCGCCCACCTCGATCGGGCCACGATGCTGGGCGAGACCACCTTCGGCAAAGGGACCGTCCAGACGCTGTACGAGATCGCCGACGGGCTCAAATTGAAGCTGACCGTGGCCGAGTACCGGGTCGGCCAGGATGTCCGCGTCAACGAGGTCGGGCTCGCCCCAGACCTGGCGCTGTACCCCGTGCGACTGGGCACCCAACGGTTCTGGTACCCCGACGCCGCCCGCTTGCGCGCCCGCGGGGATGGGCGCGCGCCCATCCTTCACTACCCGGACCTGGGTCGCATCGACGAGCAGGACGACGTACTCGAGGTGGCAGCGGCCATCCTCGCCTCCGGCACCGAGCCCTCCCGCGCCAGCGTGCTGGCGGCGCAGTCCTCGCTCCTCCCGTCGCTCGCTGCCATCCAGGCGTCGCGACTGGTCGACGCGCTGGCCGGCGAGAGCCTCGACTGGTCGCCCGCTCCGGGGCCGTCCGGCCCGCCTGCGGTCCGGATCGTCGCGGTGGGCGGTCCGATGGCGAGGGCGGGCGAACGGGGTGAGCTCAGGTTCGAGGTGGCCAACGATGGCGGCGAACTGTTCCGGGCCGCCATCCGCCTGCGCTCGGCGAACATGGACTACGACGACCTCGTCGTTCCGATCGGCCACCTCACCGCCGGCCAGACCCGGACGGTCAGCACCACCGTCACCCCGGCGATCGACTCCCCGTCTCGCGTCGACCGCCTCGTCGGTGTCTTGGAGTGCGACGGTTGCACACCGATCGCGGTGCTCGACGACACGCGGACCATCGAAGGTGGCGCCCCGCCGGCTCTGCACGCCGACGCCCGCCTCGTGGACGGAAACGTCGAGGTGACCGTCCAGAACCGGGGCACCGCGACGCTGGCCGGGGTTCGGATCAACATCCCGTTCCCTGACCTGCTCGGCGTGCAACTGGGGGCCGCTGACGGCCAGGAGCACACGCTCGTGCCCGGCGCGGAGGTGGTCGTCCGCCAGCGCATCACCATCACCGCGGACACGCCACTGGCGCTCCGATTGACGGTCCGCGCCGATGGATGGGCGCAACTGGCGGACTGGTCCTTGCCCATCGGCCACGACGGCGCCGTCACCAGTCGGGACGCACCCACGGTCACCATCAACGCGCCGCGCGCGCGCCAGGCACCGGGCACCGCCACCATCCAGGTGCAGGCCGCCGATCCCGACGGCATCGATCACCTCATCGTCTGGGCGGGCCCGGAGCGCGTCGACCGCGCCCGCTGGGATGCGAGCGTCGACTGGGAAGAAGAAAAGGTCGCCTGGCGAGGAGACTACGGGCGCCGCGCCCACCTCGCGGTGACCGTTCCGGTCGTCTCTGGGACCAACCGGTTCGTGGTGGTGGCCGAGGACGCCCACGGCATCAGCACCCGCCGCACCCTCTACGTGTACGGCGAGGGCGAGGTCGCCGACGACGGGGTCGCCCTCCCCCAGTAGCCGTCACCAGTCGTAGATGCCGACGGCGACCTGATCGTCGCTGGTGACCGCGACCATGGCGTTGTCGGCATCGCTCCAGAGGGCAATCCCGGTGGCCAGGCCATCGAAGTTGAGCGCGATGTACGAGAATCCGGTGCTGTCGCTCCCCTTTGCCAGCCGCGCCGTGCCATCGTCGTTGACCCAACCGACCAGGTAGTCGCCACTGTCGAGCTCGATGGCCGCGGCAGAGGCCGGCGCGTCGGTCGCCTGTCCGATGAACGCGGACACGCCCGTGGCCTCGACATAGACGGCCGGTAGGCTCGGGAGGGCGATCACCCACACCGGGTTCTCGGGCCGGTCGGTGTCGAGGTCGCTGGCCACCCAGCCAAAGTCGAGGTCCTCGTAGCTGAACGAAGGCGCGGGACTGTCCGGATCGAAGGTCACCTCGGTCAGGTCGGCCGCGCCGGCCAGCAGCACCGAGAGCTCGCTACCATCGATGAATTCGCAGTCCGACGCCGCGCCGACCCCCTCCGCCTCGTTGGCGTGGACGGTTGCGCTCGGACTGGTGATGTCGTCCACGCGGGCGTAGGTGAGCACGCCGTTGCTACCCGGATCGCACCCAATGCCGAAGATCCGACCGGCGCTGTCCACGTACACGTCGGCGGCCGCGAATGCGTCGTCAGCCATATTGTTTGTCTGCGCCGTCGACTGCCCGCCGGTGCCGGAGGTCAGCGGGAAAGCCTCGAAGGCCAGGGCGCGGCTGTTGGCGGTCACCCGCCCGATCACCCCGACGAGCATGTCGTCGTACAGCCGCAGCGAGTGGGCGGTGCCCACGTCGAAGCTGGTGTCCGAGGTGCTGGACGCCCAGGAGTACTCGCCGACGACGGCGGAATCGTTCTGGATCGAGCCTCGATCCCAGGTCATCGCCACGCCGCTGTCGAAGTAGCTCTTGGTCGGCGTTCGCACCTGCTCGACCGCCACCGACAGGTACACCCGGTCATGGGCCTCGACGAAGACCGGCGTGTTGGGGTTGACCCACGTGTACCCGGTCACCCCGCGCAGCTGCAGGCTGTCCCGGCCACCGTCACAGTCTCGATCATTGGTGTCGCCGTATTGCTCGTTGGCGTAGGGGTGCGCCAGGAGATCCTCGTCGTCGCAGTCGCCGCCGGGGAGATCCCCGGTGCCATCGACACCCGCGGTGTCCTTGCCCAGGTGCACGGTGGGCACATAGCCGTCGGCATCCTGATCGTAGTCATCGGCCCCGTCGCAGGCTTCGTCGATGCCGTCGTACCAGACCTCGAGCGCGCCGGGGTGGATGTCGGCATCCCCGTCGTGGCAGTCGCCGCTGGGGAGCCCGCCCGCGACCGCGAACCACTCGTCGGGGACGTAGCCGTCGCCGTCCTGATCGTAGTCGTTGTCTCCCGAGCAGTCGCTGTCGAGACCGTCGTACCACGACTCCACGGAATCGGGGCGGATCGCGCTGTTGTCGTCGTCGCAATCGCCCCCCGGCAGGAGCCCGCTGGTGCCGAGGTAGGTCGTCGTGAGTCCGACATACTCGTCGGGGACGAATCCGTCGCCATCCTGATCGTAATCGTCGCCCCCGTCGCACGCGCGATCCACGCCGTCGTACCACGCGTCCTTCTGTTGCGGCGAGACGGCCTGCTCCTGATCGTCGCAGTCCCCCCCGGTGAGGGTGCCCGAGCCCTTGACGCCGAGGGTCGTCAGGCCGACGAACTCGACCGGAACGTAGCCGTCGCCATCCTGGTCGTAGTCGTCGTCGCCCCCGCAGTCCCCGTCGGTGCCGTCGTACCAGATCTCGGGTTGAGCGGTGGAGATGTTGGGGTTTTCCTCGTCGCAGTCGCGCGAGGCCACGACGCCGTCGCCGTCGTCGTCCACCTGGCCGAGGCGCCCGTCGCGCTCCGCATCGTCGATCCAGGTGCAGCCAACGGCCATCGACAAAAAGAGCACCGAGAGGCGTGGCGTCATGAGCGACATGGAAGCTCCCCGGTCAACTTAGCACGCCCTGGCCTTCTACCACCAGATGCACGAGCCACTCCCGGTTGCCCGCCTTCGCCCCGACCAGGGGGCTCTCGAGGTGGGCCACGACCTGAAAGCCTGCGTCACGAGCGGCATCCTGGACGGAGGACAGCGCGTCGTTGCGAGCGGCTTCGTCCACCACCACCCCGCCCGCCGCGATCCGAGACCGGGTCACCTCGAACTGTGGCTTCACCAGGATGACCGCGTCACCGCCGCCGGCGAGCAGCCGGCGGATGGCCGGCAGGATCCGTCGGACCGAAACGAACGAGAGGTCGCCGACGACCAGACTGACCGGCTCCGCCAGCGTCGTCAGCTGTCGCGCATTGGTACGCTCCAGGACCACGACGCGGGCATCCTGGCGGAGAGACCAGGCCAACTGCCCATAGCCCACGTCGACCGCGAACACCCGGGAGGCCCCACGCTGCAACAGGCAGTCGGTGAAGCCGCCGGTCGAGGCGCCGAGGTCTGCGCACACCCGCCCGCGCGCCGCGACGCCGAAGGCATCGAGCCCCGCCTCCAACTTGAGCCCACCGCGGGACACAAAGCGCGCGGGCGGCGTCCGGAGCCGGAGGCTGGCGCGCTCCCCCACCCGCGCCCCCGGTTTGTCGACGACGGTTTCGTCCACCAGCACGTTTCCGGCTCGGATTTCCTCTATCGCGCGAGCATGTGTCGCGACAATATCGCGCCGTACCAGCGCGAGGTCCAGGCGCTCCGACATTCAGCCGCGCCGGCTCAAAAGGCACGCGCCGCCGCGAACTCGGCAAGTGCGACGAGCGGATCGGGGCGGGGAAGCCCCGCGACGGCGGCCGCCGCCTCTTCCACCAGTCGTCTGGCCTCGGCCCTGGCGCCGTCCTTGCCGAAGAGCCTGACGTAGCTCGGCGGCCCGGCCCCCTCGGCGACCTCGTCGGCATCCAACACGTCGTCGGCGATCTGGAACGCGAGGCCCACCGCCTCGCCGTACCGGGTCAGCGCCTGGAGTTGGGCATCAGACCCGCCTCCCGCGACTCCGCCCATCCGGACCGCCGCCCGGAGCAGCGCCCCCGTCTTGAGGCGGTGCAGGTGCATCAGCGCCTCGATGCCATCGACGTTGCCGCGGATGTCGAGGTATTGGCCGCCGACCATGCCCGCCCCCCCGGCCGCCCGCGCCAGCTCACGCACCAGGGGCGGCGAGTCGGCGATGTGCTCGAACGCCGCGGTCAGCAGGGCGTCCCCCACGAGGATCGCCGTGGCATCCCCATAGACCACGTGGACGGTTGGACGGCCTCGCCGCTCATCGTCGTCGTCCATCGCCGGTAGATCGTCGTGCACCAGCGAGTAGGTGTGGACCAACTCGAGCGCCACCGCCGGCAACAACGCGGCGGCAGCGTCCCCGCCGACCGACTCCGCCGCGGCCAGGCACAGCAGCGGACGGATGCGCTTCCCTCCGGTCTGAATCGGGTAGAGCAGCGCGTCCCGGAGGCCAGGCTCCGCGTCGGGGCACACCTCGGCAAGCGCCGCCTCGACCCGGCGCAACCAGCGCTGCGACCACGCCGCGAGCACGCCGTTCACGGCCCCGCCGCCGGGGGGGGCTCCGCGACCTCGACCTCGATGACCGGCTCCACGCCGCTCGCGAGCTCCATCGGGCTCTCCGCCATGTCGAAGGGCTGCACGCGCTCCTCGACCGCCAGGATCCGCTCGGCGTAGCGCCGCACGCGGGCCTGTGCCTTTCCGTCCACGCCGGCGAGCCCCACCAGCAGGTCACGCAACTCCACCAGGCGATCCCGCCGATCCACCTCGTCGGTGACCGCGAGGAGCCTGTCCAGTCGCGACAGCAAGGGCTCGACCACGACGCCGGCCGCCTCCACCGACGGCGGCGGAGACACCACCGGCACGCCCACCGGCGGTCCGTAGGGCTTGACCACGCAGGCGAGGGCGAGCAAGAGGAGCACGCGGGCTGCTTATCCCGGCAGTACGAGGCTGGCGTCGTCGTCGTTGGGCACCGGCAGGGGCTCGTCGACGGGCGGGGGCGCCTCCTCCGGGTCCACGCCTTCGTCCGGTTCGGGTGGGCCGAACTCGGTGTCGTTGGGCAGGGCGAGGGGACCTGAGGGAGGCGCCTCGGCGGGCTGGCGCGCCACCGACGGCTCGGCACCCGGGAGCGTGAGGAGCCGCTCCGGCGGGTCGCCCGGCGGGCGAAGGGCGGTGAGCGGTTCCCCATCGAAGCCCAGGCCATCGGGACTGGGTACGCGCACCAGGCCGTCCGGAATGGTGTACTCGCCCGCCGTGCCGCTGCCGAGGAGGCCGCGGGCGGCCATCAGTCGCACCGTCTCCAGCCACACGGGAAGCGCCCCGTTGGCTCCCTGGACGCGCAGGGCGCCACGTCGCATCGGGGAGTTGTCGTCGTTGCCAAGGTAGGCCGCGACCGTGTACGCATCACCCCATACCGGGAGCCCGCCGCGTTGAATCGGCGCAAAACCGATGAAGGCAGAATTACGATAGTTGTTCGTGGTTCCGGTCTTTCCGGTCAACGGGCGCCCCTCCGTTCCCGTCGCACCCGCCGCCCGCCGACCGGTTCCATGCAGGACGACGTTCCGCAGGATGTCCCCCACCATCGCTGCGGCGCGCGGGTCGGCCACCAGCTCGCTCCGGCTTTGCATCCGGAACAAGACATTCCCGCCGGCGTCGCGGATTTCCTGGACGAGGGCCGTCGGCTCGTCACTTTCGGGGAGCGAGAAGGTGCTGCGCATGCCGGTGACCGAGCCCTCCACGAATCCCTCCCCGGAGAAGCGGTAGCGGGCGCCCTCGAGCAGCGACTGGTACGCGCTCGCCATCTCCTGGAGCGAGGTATCCGCCGCGCCGAGCGTCAGCGTCAGGTTCTCCGGCAGCTCGGCCACCACGCCGATGTCGTGGCAGAGCCGGATGAAGCTCCGCACCCCGACGAGCACGCGCCAGTCGGGGTGCAGGACGAGGACATCCGGGTCGTAGGGCTCGCGGCCGGCAAGCTCGGTGATGCGCAGGTCCTCCGCCACCCGAAGCGCGCGGAGGGTGCCGAGGTGGAGACGGGCATCCAGAAGCAGGTCGTCTTGCGCGTCGAGCGCCAGCGCCTGGTCCACGCGAGCGGCCGTGGCGAGCGCGAGGGCCTCCGGCGGCAGGGGCACGAAGCCCGCGGGCGCCCTGCCACACGCGAGCGCCTGCGACAACGGGTCCCACGCCAGCGCAGCCAACGGCCCCGCGAGACAGGCAGCGGCGGTCTCTTCGAGCCCGACCATGTTGTTCTCGAGCGCGACGAGTCGCGACGTGCGTTCGGCCGAAGCCGCGGTGCGCTGGACCCGCGCCCGCTCCGCAGCCACGCCGTGGCCGTACATCAAGGAGCGGACCGCGAGTGCGTCCTCGGGGTGCCGACTCGACGCCAGGGTCGCCAGGACATCGGTGCGGGCGCGGGTGAAGGCGAACTCGGCGTAGCGCTCCGGGCTCGACCGGATCGCGACCTCGTCGCGCATCCGCACCGCGAACCCCTCGGGGGCTTCGCCCTCGCGCGGCAACAGGTCCGCCTCGGCCGCGAGCCGCCGCAACTGCGCGTCGTCGAGCCGATCGACCAGATGGAACAGGAGCCACACGCTGGCGAGATTCTCGGAGCGGGCACCGGTGGCGGTCATCGACAAGAAGGCGTCGGCGCCGTGGTCGGCCCTGGGGAAATACCACACATCGCGAAACGGAAAGGCGTTGCGCCGGTTGTCGAGGGCGTCGGTGGGGAGCCAGCCGAGCTGGCCCGCGGCGAGGAACAGGAGCGGCTTCCAGGTGCTGCCGAACTGGCGGCGCGCGTGGGTGACGCGGTTGAGGTTGCGGTTGTCGTTGCCCCCGACCATCGCCCGAACCTGGCCATCCTCCAAGACCAGGACCGCGCCCTGCAGTCCCGGACGAAACTCGAGATCGCACGAGGCGCCGTCCTCCCGCACGCTGGCCAGCACCAAGCGACCGGGCACCAGCGCCGCCGACAACGCGTCCGCGTTGGTCCCCAAGGCCTTCGCCATCCGTCGAAGCCCGGCGCCGTCCACCGCACAGGCCCGACCCCCGAGGTCGAGTCGCAGCCCGTCCGCCGCCGCCGCGTCGACCCGAGCCGCGTGGAAGCTCAACGGAACCAAGGCCTGGCCGGGCGACGCCTCGGCCCCGGTCTCCGTCGGCAGCAGCAGCGCTCCCAACGCCGGGCGCTCCAGCTGGGCGCCAAGCTCCGACAGGTGATGCCAGAGTCCGTACGTCGCGGCCGCCTCGGCGTCCTTGTCGATCGTCGTGACGATCCGGAGCCCGGCGGTGCTGGGGTTGTCGATGCCCGCGCGCTCGAAGAGCTCGATGAATTTGGGCTCCTCCAGTCGCCGCTGGACTTCGTCCAGAACCACGCTGCGATCGTAGCGGAAGCTGCCTCGCCGGAAGGCCAGCGGCTCCGCCTCCAGCTCGGCGCGGCGGCCCTCGCCGAGCACGCCGGTCTCGGCCATGCGCCGCAGCACATAGGCGGTCCGCTTCTCGGCCGCTTTCCGCGCCTCCTCTCGTCGCGACTCTGTCTGTCCGATGAACGGGTTGTAACGGCTGGGAGCCTTGACCATCCCGGCGATGAACGCGCACTCCTTGGTCTCGAGCTCGTCGGGCGTCTTGTCGAAGAAGTAGCGGGCGGCGATCCCGATCCCCCGGCCGTTGGCGCTGACGTGAAACTGATTCGCGTAGAACTCCAAGATGTCCTTCTTGGAAAAATGCGCCTCCAGCCGCAGGGTGTCCCCGAACTCCACCAGCTTGGCGCGGAGAGACCGATCCGGACGATAGAACAGGTTCTTGGCGGTCTGCTGCGTGAGGGTCGAGCCGCCCGCCACGACCGAACCGGCCTTGACGTTCTGAACCATCGCCCGCAGGATGTGCTTGGGGTCGACGCCCACGTGCCCCCAGAAGTTCCCGTCCTCCGAGGCGACGATGGCCTGGACCCAGGCTTCGGGCAGGCGCTCGAAGGGCACGTAGGTGCGGTGCTCCTGGTCGAAGAACACCCCCATCGGGGTGACCCCGTCGCGGTAGTAGACCGGTGACTCCTGCGCGATGATCTCGAGGATGGCCGCCCGCTCGAACTCCGGTCCGGGTTCGTTGATCACGTACGTTCGGTAGGCCCACGTCCCGAACGCACCGCCCACCACCGCGAGCACGGCCGTGATCTTGAGGAGGCGGAGCAGGAAGGTCTTCATCGTGAGGCCTCGACGAGCAGCTCCAGCGCGCGCTGGAAGCTGCCGGACTGTGGAAAACGCTCGGCGGTTGCTCGACAGGACGGCCCCACCGACGGGGTGACCTTGGCGAACGCCGCGCGGAGGGAGGAGAGGTCGTCGGTGATCATCCAGGGTTCCGGCAGGATCTCGCTTGCACCGTTGGCGCTGGTCGTGAGCACCGGAACGCCACAGGCAAGCGCCTCCAGGCACACATTGGCGAAGGGATCGTAGTGGGTGGGCAGCACCAGGACATCCGCCGCTTGCAAGAAACGTTCCGGCTGGGCCTGGACGCCGAAGAACCGAACCCGCCGGGGGGCGACCGGGGGCCGGCCCGCACCGATCACCCACAGCGCCCAGTGGGGCGGTAACGCCGCCAGGGCCACGTCCAGGCCCTTGCGAACGAAATCGTTGCCGACGAAGACCGCGACGGGGCCGTCGGTGCCTGCGTCTCGGCGAAGCGCAGCGCGCGCGGCGGCGTCCGGCCGGAATCGTTCGAGATCGACCCCGTTGTAGACCACCTCCACTCGGGCGGCGCCGTAGTCCTGGCGCAGCCCGCGCGCACCGAGCTCGCTGTTCGCGATGCAGATCCGGGCGCCGCGCACGGCCGCCCGATCCAGCGCCACGTCCAGCCAGTCACCCGGAGCGAGCCACCGCCGCCCGGAGCGGGCCCGACGCCGAAGATAGTCCAGGTGCGAGCCCCCACCCGCCCGGTAGACGTGGTGTCCGGTGTGCCGCCCCAGTCCGAGCACGGCATCGAATCGTCCTCGCGCGAGCGCCCGGCCGCCCGACCACGCGAGGCTAAGCGCCTTCGCCGGCCGCCACATCGGCAGGTGCACGAATCGCATCCCCGGCTCGTCCTTCAGGTCGGGTGCCACCTCGTTGCAGAGGACGCTGACGTCGTGGCCGGCGCTCGCCAGGAATCGAGAGAAGCCCACCAGATAGCGCTCGGTGCCACCGTTGGTGGAGTAGCGGCGATGGACCAGGGCGATCCTCACCGAACCGCCAGGTGACCGCGCGTCCACTTCAGAAAGGTATAGAACGCCCCGAGGCCAGCAAACGCCACGCCCGGCCACCCATCCAGGAGCCCCCGCCGCAGGACCAGCGCCCGAATCAGATGCCAGGCCGGCCGGGCCAGCACGTCGACGACCGAACCGCGGCGGGCGTCCAGGCGGGTGTAGCGGTCGATCCTCTGGAGATGCTCGGCGAGCGACCGGTACGGATCGTGCAACAGCTCGCCGGCCAGCGGCCGGACCGCACCGTCGACGTCGAGCAGATCGTGAGGCTCGTGACCCACCCAACGCCCACGGCCCGCCCGGACCAGGCGGATCCTTCGGTCCGGCCAGGCGTGCCCGTGCGCCAGCCGGTGTCCCAACCAGAACGTCCGCCGGTTGACGACGAACCCGTCCGCGCCTGCCGAGCCGACCGCGGCTACGATCGCGGCGGCCAGGGCGTCATCGACCCGTTCGTCGGCATCCAGCGAAAACACCCACTCCCCCGCGGCCTCCCGCAGCCCGCGGTTCTTCTGGGCAACGAAGCCGGGCCAATCGGTGTTGAGCACGCGGGCGCCGAGTGCGACGGCGCGGGCGACGGTGTCGTCCTCGCTCCCGGAGTCCAGCACCAGCACCTCGTCCGCGAAGGCCACCGAGCGGATCGCCGCCTCGATACGATCGGCCTCGTTCTTGGCGATGATCACCGCGGACAACACGGGACGCGCCTAATCCGAAACCGGGGAAAGGGCTCGCCGCCGCCTTCCCCTACCGCGCCATGCCCTCCAGCCTCCAACCTGCGGTTAATGGCCTCCGCCGCCCGGCGCGCCGGCACCGGGCGCTCTCCCCCTCACCGGTGTCCCCGCCGCCACGCGTGCGCTCGTGGCGCGCTACGATTCGTGGCATGGACCCGATCAACGACAGATTCAGCTCCGACTACGCTGAGGCCCGCGACCGCTTCCGCGCCGCCACGGCCGGCGTCGAGCACGGCAGCATCCCGGTCATCGGGGACCTCACCATGGACTGGGCGTGGACGGGGTCGGCCGACGCCTCACGGGTGCTGGTCACCACCAGCGGCGTGCACGGCGTCGAGGGCTTCGCCGGCGGCGCGGCCCAGCTCGAGATCATCGCCCTGCCCACGACAGACATCGCGACGCTGCACGTGCACGCGATCAACCCCTACGGCTGGGCGAACCTACGCCGCGTCAACGAAAACAACGTCGATCTGAATCGCAATTTCGAACCCGACGGCGGATACGCGGGCGCCGCCCCGGCCTACGCGGCGCTCGACGCGATGCTCAACCCGCCGACCCCGCCTGGCGGGCTGGACCCCTTCTGGCTTCAGGCCGCCTGGGCGGTGGCCAGCCAGGGCTACGGCGCGCTCAAGAACGCGGTGGTGAGCGGGCAATACCAGTTTCCCAAGGGGCTGTTCTACGGGGGGACCGCGCTCGAGGCCGGGCCGGCCGCAGTCCTTTCGTTCCTGGTCGGGCGTCTGCGCGGGCGGGAGCGGGTGGTCCACGTCGACTGGCACAGTGCCCTGGGCCGGTACGGCGGTCGGACCCTCCTGCTCGAAGGCAAGGTCCCGCCAGCGGAGATTGCGCGGGTCAAAGCGGCGCTCGGTGAGGACGTCCGCACCTGGGACCCGAAAGACCCCCAGGGTTACCTCATCCGTGGGGGCATGACTGCGGCGGTGATGGCGCGGCTCCCCGGCGTCCGGTACGACGGGCTCACCTGCGAGTTCGGCACCCTCGCCAACCTCGCGGTCCTCGCCCGCCTCCGGGCCGAGAATCGCCTTCACCATTGGGGACGGCCCACCGCCGACCACCCAGCCAAGCTCGGCATGCGCGAGGCCTTCGCTCCCCTCGACCCCGACTGGCAGGCCCAGGTGTTGACCCACGCCCGAGAGATGCATGCCGGCTGCGCGCGCCTCCTGGCGTCGTAGCTGCCGCCCTTGCCGAACCGCGGGCCGGGGCTTAGGACGAGCCGCCTGGTGACGTAGCCAAGTGGTAAGGCCATGGTTTGCAAAACCATCATACGGCGGTTCGACTCCGCCCGTCACCTCCAGCTCGCCGTGACCGCGCTGGTCGCATGCGTTGACCCTCCCGACCCCCCGCCGGCGACCACCACCCGATCGGCGGCAATCTGGGTGGAGTGGCGCGCGGCGGACCAGCCCGTCGAACGCCCGGTTGCCCTGGTGGTCGATGTCCCCGGGGGGACGTTGGATCGCCTCGTCGCCGACCCCGAGGTCACCACGTTCTTCAACGACCGCTTCCACGCCATCCTGGTCGAGTCGGACGCCGAACAGCAGCCGGGCACGCTGGGCTTCTATACCGCTGATGGCTGCGCGATCGGGCCGGTACTGACACCCCACTCTCCCGACGAGATCATCGCGGCGGCCAACCGCGCCGTGATCGTTCCCGAGGCGAGGGGCCGCCACGCGTCAAGCTTTGTGCGAGGGTGTCCAGGCCGCGAGCCAACGAATTAGCTGCGGCGGCCGAGGGGGTCGTGATGCTGGCAAAAGCGATGCTGAACTTCGCCCTACTAGGTGCGTGGTGGGTGCTGTGGCTGCTGGTGATCCTCTCGTTCATCTGCCTGGCGATCGGAATCGAGCGCGTGGTGTACTTCGTGGTGAACCGCAGCCCGGCCGGGCCCTTCGAGGCCGCGGTGGGCCGCTACCTCTCGGGGGGGGGCCGGGATGAGCTCGAGGCCTCCCTGGACCAACAGAAGGGCGTGGAGTCACGGGTCCTCCTGGCCGGGCTTCGGGCCCGGGTTTCCGCCGCATCACAACACGCCATGCAGGGGACAATCCTCTTCGAGCGGCTCCGCCTGGAGCGCGGCCTGCTCGTGGTGGGCACCGTGGCCTCCACCGCCGCGTTCATCGGGCTCTTCGGGACGGTCCTCGGCATCATCCAGGCCTTCCACGAGCTGTCCTTGGAGTCGACGGACTCCGGAAAGATGGTCATGGGCGCGATCTCGGAGGCCCTGGTCTCCACCGCCGTCGCGCTGATGGTCGCCATCCCAGCGGTGGTGCTCTACAATTTCCTCACCCGCATGGTCCGCGCGCAGCTCTCGCGAATCGAGAGCCTGGCTGAGCTGGTGGTGGCAAGAATGCGCGCCGAGGATGCGTAACGATGGCCGGAACGCGATCGAGCGGCGGCGACGAGGCAATGACCGAGATCAACATCTTGCCGCTGGTCGACATCATCCTCGTCGTACTCATCATCTTCATGGTGACCACCTCCTACATCGTCTCCCCCTCGATCAAGGTCACCCTGCCCGATGCGGCCACCGGCGATGCGACCGCGCCGTCCTCGTTGGCGATCACCGTGACCGCCGCTGGCCAACTGCTCCTCGATGGCAAGCCGGTGACGGAGCCGGAGCTGCGCGCCGCCGTTCGCGCCGCGCGCGCCGCCGATGACCAGGTCGTCTGCCTCGTGGCCGGGGATCGGGACGCGCGGCATGGGGACGTGACCCACGTCATCGACCTGGTGAAACAGGAGGGAGTCGCGCGATTCGCGATCAACATCGAGCCGGTCGAGGTCGCGGCGCCATGACGCCAAGCGGCTCCCTGTCGCCCTTTCGGACGGAGTCCCGCACGCGGGCGCTGCTCGTTCCGGTGGGTATCGGGCTGTCGCTGGTGGTCCACTCGGTGGCCGCGGCGGCCATCCTCTCGCGCTCCGACGAACAACCGCGCGCCGCTCAGTGGGTCGAGATGGTCGTGGCGCAGCCCCCGCCGCCACCACCCCCGCCGCCGCCGCCGCCTGAGAAGAAGAAGCCGCCCGTCGTGAAGCACGAGGACATCAAGCCCGTGGAGGCGCCGCCGGTCACGCCCACCGAGGTCGCGGCGAAGCCGGCGCGCCGGGTCGTCCAGGGCCTCCACCAGAGCTCGTTCGCCACCGGGAGCGGCACCGGACTCCAGGCTCGCGCGGGCAACTCGACCCGGGTGGCCGCCGAGGGTGCAGGGATGTCCGCTGACGAAGCCACGGCGGCCCGGAGCTACGCCTCGGTCACGACGCCTCCGGTGTCCCGGGCCCGACCGATGATGGAGGTGCCAAAAGACGCGCAGGAGGCCGGCGTGGAGGGCGAGGTGCGCGTCTCCATCGACATCGGGGTCGACGGGCAGGTGACCGCGGTGCGCGTGCTGCGCGACCTGGGCCTCGGCACCGGCGAAGCGTGCGCCGCCGCCTGGCGTCAAGCGCGCTTCACCCCCGGAAAGCAGGACGGCCAGCCCGTCGCGGTCACGGGCGTCCCCCAGGTCTGCACCATCCGGATCGAGCAGTGATCATCACGCTCCTGGCCGCGTTGTCGCTCGGCGCCGGGCCGGCACACGCCGAGGACACGCCCGAGGTCCCGGCCCAAGAGCTGCCGCCCCTGACCAGGGACCCCGCGCTCCTGGAATTCGTCCAGGCGCCCTATCCCCCGGACGCTGCCGCGCTGGGGCTGGAGGGTAAGGTCAACCTGCTCATCGAGGTCGATGCGACGGGCATGGTCACCCTGGTCGAGGTCCTGGTCCCGGCCGGGAACGGGTTCGACGAAGCCGCGGTGGCGGCGGCCAGGCAATTCCGCTTCAGCCCGGCCGAAGACGCCACCGGCCCGGTGCCCGTCGCGATTGAGTTCGCGTATGGCTTCGTGCTGGACGCCGCCGCCAGCGACGGGGCCCACCAACCGCCACAGCCCGTGGCGGACGCGGCAGAGGGCCCAGTCAACCTCCAAGGCACCGTCGTGGAGATGGGGACCCGCCGACCGCTCGGCGGCTTCCTGGTCCGCATTGACGCCCTGAACCTCGAGGAGCAGACCGACGCCCAAGGTCAGTGGCAGTTTCGCGGCCTCCCTCCCGGCAGTCACACGGTCCGGGTCTTGCACCCAGGCTATGACACCTTGCAGAAGCCGGTCGCCGTCGTGGTGGGCGAAGTCACGACCGCCCGGCTCTGGGTGCGAAACCAGTCCTACGCCGATCCGGGAATCATCGGCACGTATCGTCGAGAAACCGCAGACGTCACCCGACGGACCATCTCGATGGACGAGATTCGTCGTATTCCAGGAACGTTCGGAGACCCCATCCGGGTCGTCCAGAACCTGCCGGGCGCGGCCCGCGCCCCGCTCGGGACGGGCGTGCTCATCATCCGCGGCGCCAACCCCGAAGACAGCCGCGTCTACATCGACGGCATGTACATCCCGTACATCTACCACCTCGGCGGGTTCGAATCGATCATCAACCCCGACCTCGTCAAGAGCGTGGATTACCTCCCCGGTGGATACGGACCGCAATACGGCCGCAGCACGGGGGGTTCGGTGGACGCCACGACCCGAACGCAGTTCCCGGAGCGGCACGAACTCCGCTGGTCCACCGACGCGCTGGACAGCGGGGGCGTGTGGCTCGGCAGCCTCGGGAAAGACCATGAGCATGGCCTCGGCATCGCCGCCCGGGCCTCCTACATCGATCTGATCCTCCCAGCGTTTTTGGCTGACGATGGGTTCACCGTCTCACCCCGATGGTGGGACTTTCAGGCGAAGTACCAGTACCAGGGCGACAAATCTGATAAGTTCTCACTGCTCGCCTTCGGCTTCCGCGACACGCTGTTCCTGCACACACCCGAGGGCTACGCCCAGGGCACCGACCCCGACACCCAGGGCGACATCGGCACGCAATACAGCACCTATCGACTGGGTGGAACCTGGGACCGCGCCTGGGGCAACCACTGGTCCGCTCGCGTCGCCCCCAGCGTCGGGATGGACGAGGCGGCGCTCGACGTGGGCGACACCTTCCACCTCATCCAGACCCGGTACACGGCCGAAGTGCGCGCCGAGGCGGCCTACGAACACGACGAGCACCTCTCGTTGACGGCGGGGCTGGACCTCATCGCCGGCTGGGCCGACTTCGTCATCGAGCTGCCCTTCAACCCGGCCAGTTTCGCCGAGGTCGACCCTCTCGCCGATCGGGAGCCCTACCAACTGCAGGGGACGGCCACCGGCTACGGGCCCGATCCGTGGCTGAACGTGCGATGGAAACCGCTTCGGGCCGTGGACCAGTTGACGCTCAACGGCGGCCTCCGACTGATGTACGTGATCATCCCGGATGAGAACGAAGTCATCGCGTTAGACCCGCGTTTCTCCATTCGATGGTCGGTGGGGAAGACCACGGTCGTGAAGGGCTCCAGCGGCCTGTACCACCAGCCGCCGCAGCCCTTTCAGCAGTACCGCCCCGACGACAAGCCGGCGCTGGTGGGCGCCGAGCAGGCCTGGGCCACGTCGCTCGGCGTCGAGCAGGCCATCGGGCCGGCGATCAAGCTCGAGGTGGAGGGCTTCTACAAGGACCTCGACGACCTCATCGTCGGCAACCGCGCCTTCGGCACGCTCGACGACAGCTACTTCGTCAACACCGGGGACGGCCGAGCGTACGGCGTCGAGGTCATCGCCCGGCACGAACCCATCGGGAGGCTCTTCGGATGGGTCAGCTATACGCTTTCCCGCAGCGAACGGCAGGATTACCCCGACGAAGAGTGGTACCTCTTCGACTTCGATCAGACCCACATCCTGACCGCCGTCGGTGGCTACCGGCTCCCCCACGACCTCTCCCTCGGCGCCAAGGTCCAGTACACCACCGGGAACCCCACCACCCCGTACGCGCTCGGCGTCTACGACGTCGACCAGGACTTCTACATCGCCTTCCCCTCGGGCGACACCAACAGCGAACGCCTTCCACCGTACTGGGCGATCTCGGCCAGAATTGACAAGCTATTCACCTTCCGATCCTGGCAGCTGCTGATCTATCTCGACGTGATCAACGCGCTTCACGGAGAAAATCCTGAGTTCGAGCAGTATAATTACGACTACACCGAGAAGACCTACTTCAAGGGTCTGCCCGTCATTCCCAGCCCCGGCTTCGAGCTGAAGGTGCAGCTTTGATTTTGATGATCCTCCATCTCGCCGGGTGTGACACCGAGGAGCTGAGCCAGTCCTGGCAGATCGATCGGCTCCGCGTGCTCGCCGTCGCGACCGAGCCCGCAGAGCCCCGGCCGGGGGAGCTGGTCACCTTCAGCGCGCTGATCGTCTCCCCGGTCGATCCCGTCGCGGGAAGCGCGTGGTTCGTGTGCTCCAGCGGCTCGGCGGACGATTTCGGCTGCGCGGTGGATCCTGCGCTCTTTGAGGATGGCTCGCTGGAGGAGGCCGACCCGGAAGCCCTGGCGGCGGCCGGCTTCATCGGCTTCCTACCGGCGCTTCCTCCGGCGTGGGTGGTCCCGGCCGACTACCTCGACACACTCGCGGAGCCGGAGCGCCTCGAGGGTTCGTTCGCGATGACCTACATCGCGGCGATCCCCGAGGTCCCCGAGGGGGAGACCCTCACCGAGGATCAGGTGGAGCTCGCCTACAAGCGCGTTCCCGTCTCGCTCGCGACGACACCGAACCACAATCCGGGCGTTCTGATCTGGCATGTGGACGGGCTCCCCATCAACCCGGGCGCCGAGGTCCTCCTCGATCCCGGGCAGGCGTACGACCTCCGCGCCGAGTTGACCCCGGACTCCGTGGAATCCTACACCTTCGTCACCAACGAGGGCGTCGCGCAGCTCCGGACCGAAGAGCCCTACCTGTCGTGGTACCTCGAGGACGGTTCGTTCAGCCAGTCGAACTCCCTCTTCCCGCTGGACGGCACCGTCTACTTCAGTCCGGGCGTCCCGGTCGCTGAGACCGCGAGCCTCTGGGTGGTGGTCCGGGATCGCCGCGGGGGGATGGGCTGGTCGGAGCTGCGCCTTCGCTTCAGGGCCCCGGCTTGACCGCCGCCGGCCGCACCGTGAACGGCTCGGAGCGGACCACCTCCACGACGGTGCACGCCGCCTGAGCCAGAGCCACCCCTTCGGTGCAGCCCGTGGCCCAGGTGACCACGGCTCGGTATTCCCCGGCGCCTGGCGGTGGGACCGAGACCACCAGGCCACCCTCCAAGCGGCTGACCGGCAGCCGCTGGGCGCAGGTGCGGCGGGGAACAGACATCCACCGCTCTCCATCCTTTTTTTCCAACTCCACCGGCGAGCACCCATCGACGAAGCTCGTCCCGGGGGTGGTCAGCGTGAGGCTCACCGCGTCGGTCGACGCGAGCGCTCCCGACGGCCCCACGAGGACCGCGCCACCCGCGCCGGCAGCGGCGGCGATCGAAAGCCAGAACCCCATCGCGGACCCGATTGTGCAAACAGCCTAACCGTGGGTTCCGTGCTATGGTGCGCCGCCCTCGGATCCCACCCTGGGAATTGTGGCTAGCGGAGAGCTGGAATGAAGCCTGCCGGACGATTTGTCGGAATCTCAACCCGTGCGCTGTGTCGCTTGTCGATGCTGGCGGTGCTCGCCCTAGGCCTCGCGGGCCCAGGTGCGGCGTTTGCCAAAGACAAGAACAGCGCCGTGGTCGCACTCGAAGAATTCAAGGGGAAAAAGCAGCCGATCGACTTGATTCGGAATCGCTTCTTCCTCAAGGGAAACCGCTTCGAGATCGCTCCCTCCCTCGGCTACGTGCCGAACAACTCCTTCGCGGACAGCTACGTGGGTGGGGCCTACCTCGCCTACCATTTCGACGAAAAACTATCGGTCGAGGCCGCGGTTCTCTACTCGCCGAACACCGGCACCTCCGGCGTCAAGAACCTGACTCGCACCCTGCTCGACATCGCCTATCAGAGCGATCCGGACACCACGTTCCAGCAGCCGATCGACCGCCTCAGCATCGCCGCCGCGTTCTCGGCGCGGTGGGCCCCGGTCTACGGGAAGATCAACCTGCTCGGTGAAGGGGTCGTCAACTTTGACGTGTACGGAACGGCGGGCGTCGGCCTCGCCGCGGTGTCCAAGGACATCGCGGTCGTCAGCGACGCCTACCGAAGTGGCGAGACGACGGATCCGGTCTCCCTGGAGCCAAACCCGCAGCAGCAGTTCAGCCCCGCCGTCAATCTCGGCGTCGGACTCAACTTCTTCATCAGTCCCACGATCGCCCTCAAGCTCGATGCGCGCACGCTGGTCTTCGTCGGGCCGGAAGCCGACTACATCGTCGGTGACATCGACCCCACTACCGGCCAGCAGCAGGTTCTCAACGACGAGATCCAGTCCGTGTTCATCACCACCGGGGGAATCTCCATCTTCGTGCCGAAGATGAAGCCCCGGCTCTACAACTTCTGAGCGGCAAGGAACCCCGATGCTGAGCATTGCCCTCTCCCTCGCGCTCACTGCGCCGGCGCGTGCCGAAGACGCGCCGCCCCCGCTGGCCGCCTTCGACGTCCTCGCCGTGGCCCAGGACGACGATGACGATGACGAAGACTCCGTCAAGGCCCAGAAGGACGCGGTGAGGTCCGGCAAGGCGACTGAGAAAAGGCCGGAACCGAAACGTCGCCGCAAGGTCATCAAGACCATCCAACCCAAGACCTTCGTCAAGCTCCATCGGTATGAGATCGGACCCTCGGTCGGGTTCGTCGCGAACGATCCTTTCCTGAATCGGTACATTCTCGGCGCGGTCTTCGACTACCACGCCACCGAGATCTTCGCGATCGAACTGCAGGGCGCCTACGCACCGATCCTCGGCCAGGGTGGCTGCGACGACCCGGACTGGAAACCCCTCTCCTGCCAACTCCTCACCAAGAATTCGGTCTCCCCCGACATCTCCCGGCTCACCGCCCATGGAAACGTCGGCCTCCAGTTCGCGCCCATCTACGGAAAGGTGGCCTCTGGGCGGGACATCATCGCCTTCGACATCTACGGCACCGTCGGCTTGGGCATCACCGCGACCGAGGACGACCTCATCGCGCTGCAAGCCGACGACGAGGTGCCGGACGGACCCGCCCACCGCACCCAATACCAGGTCCATCCGACCACCATCATGGGCGGAGGCGCGCGCGTGGCGTTCAGCGAGTCCGTCGGCGTGCGCTTCGAGGTCAAGTCGATGACCTACATCGAGGTGGTCAAGTCGACGACGCTCGAGATGAAGAACAACCTCATCGTCCAGGCGAACGTTTCCTTCTTCTTCCCAGGAATGAAGTGATGACCAGCTTGCTGCTCCTCGCCCTCGCCGCCCCGGCGCACGCACTGACGTGCGACGAGGTCATGAACATGGTCAACGTCAACGTACCGGAGGCGATCGTCGTCCAGACGGTCGCAGAGTCCGGCGAGTCGTTCACCGCCGACTTCGTGCGCTGTCTGACCAACGAAGGCGCCCCGGACGCGGTGATCGCCGCCGTGAAGAAGCAGATCGCGCGCGACTCGGCTCCCAAGGAGCAGGCCGCCCCCGTCCGCGACGAAAAGCCCGTCTCCAAGAAGGAGCAGGCGCGCAAGGGCTTCGACGACGACGAAGAGGTGGGCAAAGGCAAGCGCAAGGAGCTCACCGACAAAGACAGCGAAGAGGACGGCAAGGACCCGCAAAGGCTCGATGACGCCATCCGCCAGTACAAGGCCAAGAAGCCGCTCTCAGCGTCGCTGGCTCTGTATGACCTGCTCAAAGACGGCAGCTTCCCCGACAAGGAAGAGAAGATCCTCTACTACCTGGGAATGTCGCTCTACGACTTGAAGATGTTCCACTCGGCCCAGTACTACTTCATCGAAGTGCTCAAGCGTGGGACCGGGAGCCCCTTCTTCAAGTACGCGCTCCCCAAGCTCGTGCAGATCTACCACTTCACGGGCGACGCAACCGACCTGAACAAGGTGGTAGCGAAGATCGAACCCGATGACTACCCCAAGGGCGCCAAGAGCCAGTTGTACTACCTCAAGGGAGTGCAACTCTACGATCAGGAAAAGCTCTCCGAAGCCAAGAAGATGCTGCAGCAGGTCGGGGAGAAGTCGGACGTCTACCTCCGCGCCACCTACCTGCTTGGCGTCATCGACAACAAGACCTTGAAGCTGAAGTCGGCAGTGCGCTCGTTCGGCGAGGTGGCCAAGGCCAAACCCGAGGCGCCCACGCTGCAGGAGATCGAGGCCCTCGGGCGGCTCCGTGAGCTGTCGGTGCTGAATATCGCACGTATCTACTACGGAATCGGGGAGCACGCCCAGGCCAAGGAGATGTACCTCCAGGTGCCACGCGACAGCGTGTACTGGCCGCAGGCCCAGTTCGAGATGGCGTGGGCGGCCTTCCTCCTGAGCGACCTCAACTACACCCTCGGCGAGATCCTGACGGTGGAAAGCCCGTACTATTCCGGCTCCGAGTACCTTCCCGAGGCCACCGTCCTCCGCGCGCTCACCTACTTCAACATGTGCCAGTACGACGACGTCGACCGCACCCTGGGTGACTTCAAGTCCCGCTACATGCCCGTCCACACCGAGCTCAAAGACACCCTAAAGACCTACTCGTCGGAAGAGGGGCGCGCCCTGGCCGACCAGGCCTATGAGCGGTACTTCGAGGGCAAGGGCGAGACCGTGTTGCCAAAGCCGATGTTCACCCGACTGCTCCGCGACCAGGAGCTCTCCGGCCTGGTGCGGCACCTCGAGCTGTTGGACACCGAAGAGCAGGTCATCCAATCGCAGAAGTCGCAGTGGAAGGGTGCGGTCGGCGAACAGATGATGAAGGTCATCGCCGACGCCCGCGAGACGCTGAAGAAGCGTGCCGGTCGCGCCCTCCTCAAGAACATGGTGGGCCTCACCAAGCAGCTGGGCGACCTCATCGGCCAGGCCGACATCATCCAGTTCGAGGTCGTCGACGCGCGGCGCGGCGACGCGATGTACCGCATCCAGAGCATCGACCTCCAGGACACGTCCAAGGGCCAGGACACCGACTTCGCCACCTCGCCGAAGTTCATTTACTGGCCGTTCAATGGTGAGTTCTGGAAGGACGAGCTAGGGTGGTATCACTACACCGAGCAGTCCAAGTGCCGGTAGCCGCCGTTTTCCTGACCCATTTCGCCTCCTCGCCTGTCTGACGCCGACGCGTTCCGGAGACGTCGATCATGTTCCGCATTCCCCCCTTTCGCTCCGCCCTCGTCCTGTTGTTGATGGCGGCTCCGGTCGCCGGAACCGCGCTGCTACCCGCGCAAGCGTGGGCGCAGGACCGCACCCAAAAGAGTGAGCGCCGCGTCCTCAAGGCGACCGACACCGCCAGTCGCGACGCCAAGCAGCGCGAGCTCGAAGAGGCGGCACACGACGCCCGAAAGGAGTCGATTGAACGACTCAAGCAGCTGCTCAAGGACTCCCCGGTGGAAGGGGACACCAAGGCCGAGATGCTCCTCCGCCTCGCCGATCTGTACTTCGAGGAAGGCCGCTTCCTCTACCAGGGCGAGATGGAGGTCTACCAGGCCGAGTTCGACAAGTGTTTCAACACGCCGAAGTGTGAGCCCGACAAGGTGCCCCAAGAACACGGACCTTCGGCCGGCTGGCAGGAGAAGAGCATCAAGCTCTACCGACAGATCCTTGCCAACTACCCCCAGTTCGTGCGCGCCGACGAGGCGACGTTCTACCTGGGCCAGGCCCTCAACGAAGTGGCCAACGCCACCGGCGAAAACAAGCGCCGCGACGAAAGCAACGTCGAGCTCACCCGGCTCGTGAAGACCTACCCGGACAGCCGCTTCATCCCCGACGCGTACCTGCTGATCGGCGAGTACTACTTCGACAAAAACGAGGCGATGAAGGCGCTGATGGCCTATCAGCGCGCCGCCTCGTTCCGAGACTTCGAGAAGTACGCGTTCGCGAACTACAAGCTCGCGTGGTGCTGGTACAACGTGGGCGAATACGGCAAGTCCATCGAGACGATGAAGACGGTCGTCGACTACTCCACCAAGATGACGAATTCCGGGTCCACGAGCCGCGGCAACATCCAACTGCAGGACGAAGCGCTCAAGGACCTGGTTCGCTTCTTCGCCGACGCCGGCGATCTGGACGAAGCCTACGAGTATTTCAGCAAGATCGGCAAGCCCGAGCTCGTGCGCGACATGCTCAAGCGGCTCGCGAGCACCTACTTCGAACAAGGCAAATTCGAGCAGGCGATCCAGACCTATCGCAGGTTGATCACCGAGAAGCCCGACGCAGCGCAGGCGCCCGACTACCAGAACGAGATCATCCAGTGCCTCACCAAGATGGGCAAGAAGGAGGACACGATCCAGGAGATCGACCGCCTTCGCACCCAGTACGGAAAGAGCAGCTCGTGGGCCCGGGCCAACGCCAGCAACACCGAGGCGGTCAAGAGCGCCGGTGAGTTCATCGAGAAGAACCTCCGTACCGTCGCAACCAACTACCAGCTGGAGGGCAACAAGCTCACCGGCGAAGGCCAGAAGCGCGTCCGAGGGCTGGCGGAAGGGGCCTACGCCACCTACCTGGACGAGTTCCCTGACTCCAAGTACAGCTACGACATGCGGTACGCCTACGGCGAGCTGTTGTACAAGCTGAAGAAGTTCGACATCGCCTACGGCCAGTACATGAAGGTGGTCGCGATGGACCCCAAGGGTCAGCACAGCAAGTTCTGCGCCGAATCGGCCATCTTCGCCGCCGATGAGTTCGTCCGGAAGGAGAGCAGGGCCAGCGGTGGCGGGCCGGACCCTGGCGCGAACAAGGACGCGATCGACCTCAGCGCGTGGGAAAAGAAGCTCCTCACGGCCTTGGATCAGTACACCAAGCTGTACCCGGACGACGGCACGAAGGTGCGGTCGATGATCTACAAGTCCGCGTACCTGTTGTACAACAAGAACCAGTTCAAGGAAGCGTCCGACCGCTTCCGCGTCGTCATCGGGATGGACCCCAAGTCCCGCGAAGCCGAGCAGGCAGCCGAGCTGATCCTCGACAGCTTCACTCTCGTCTCGGACTGGACCAACCTCAAGGAAGTGGCCAAGGCCTTCTATGATCAGGCAGGCCTGGGCTCAGACGCGTTCAAGGGCGAGGTGTTCACAGTCTACGAGAACGCGTCGCTCAAGCTCATCGATGAGGGGTTCAAGAAGACCCAGGACAAGAGCAAGGGCGCGGCGGACTACTGGGCCTTCTACCAGGAGTTCCCCAAGTCCACCAACGCGGACCTCGCGCTCAACAATTCTAGCGTCTACTTCCGTGATCTCGGCCGCACCCGCGATTCGATGAAGGTACGCCACGAGTTGGTGGAGAAGTTCCCCAAGTCGAAGTACTACAAAGATCAGGTAGCCGCGCTTGGGTTCGACTACGAATCCGTCGCTGACTTCGGGAATGCGGCGTCGTGGTACGAGAAGCTGTTCAGCCTCGACACCGTGCACCCGGGGGCGAAGGCCGCGATCTTCTCCGCCGCGATCTTCCGTAACTCCATGGGCCAGTGGGAGACGGCGATCGGAAACTACCAGAAGTACATGACAACGTACAAGACGGAGCCGAACCTCAACGGCGTGCAGCTCGAGCTCGCCAAGACCTACGAAGCCCATGGAAAGTGGGCCGACGCCAGCAAGATCTATCTGGGGGTGTACACCCTCCCCTCGGGCAAGCCCGCCAAGAACGCGCCCCCGCCGGTGGTGTACACCTTCGACGAGATGATGTTCGCACGACTCCGCTACGGCCTGATGATGGACAAGGTGGGCATGGCCGCGAAGGTCACCCAGCATTGGCGTGATGGCGTCCTGTTCTACGAGGCCCAGAAGAAGGCGGGCGCCACCGGCGAGATCGCGACCGAAGCCGCGGCCCAGATGATGTTCGCCCTGGCCGAGCCGGAATACAAAGCCTTCCTGGCGCTCAAGATCAGCGGCCCCGGCGACAAGAAGTTGCCGCAGAAACAGGTGGACAAGATCGTACGCGAGCAGTTGGTGGGCAAGGTCAAGGCCGTGCCGCTCTTGGACGCGACCTACCTGAACATCGTCAAGACCGGCGCGGGCGAATGGGGCGTGGCCAGTCTCGTCCGCCTGGGCCATGCGTCGGAAGACGTCGGTGAGACCCTGCTGAAGTCCTACATCCCGGAGTACCTGACCGAGGACCAGAAGGAACTGTACCGCATGGCGCTCGAAGACAAGGCCTACCCCGCGCGCCAGAAGGCCGCCGACTACTACAGCCGCGCGCTTGCCAAGGCCTTCGAGCTGTCGATCTACAACGAAGCCACCGGCGAAGCCACCCGCCGGCTGGGCGTGCTGGCCCCGGACGAGTACCCCGGGCTGTTCGAGACCATCCAGAGCCCGCGTTTCGCGGCGCCCTCCGCTACCACTGCCTCCTACGAAAAAGAGCCCTAAGCCATGTTTCGTATACTCCTCATCGCCCTGGTCCTCGTCGGCTGCGGCGAAAAGAAGCCCCCGAAGGGCGACCCGTCCCAACAAGCACAAGTCGACCCCAAGACCGAGTTTGCCGCTGGGCTCAAGCTCCTGGGGGAAGGCGGCGGCAAGGTCGACTACGCCGGGGCACTCGCCAGGTTCGAGTCCGCCACCGCCGTCGATCCTACCTACGGCAAGGCTTGGTTCAACTGCGGATACGCCGCCGAACGCGTCGGTGACCTGGGCAAGGCCGAGTCCTGCTACCGGAAGGCGGTCGATCTCAAGCCCGACTATCGGGCGGCGGTCTACAACCTCGGCGGTGTCCTCAAGACGGCCGATCGTGGTGCGGAGGCGGCCAAGGTCTACAAGGCCTACTCGGACGCCCACCCCGACGACAACGAAGCTCGCAACAACCTCGTCGACGCGCTCACTGCGGCCAAGCTCTATGACGAAGCCATCGCCGAGGCACAGGAAGTCCTGGCACGCGAGCCCAAGAACGTCGGCGCCTACCGGAACCTCTCCCGGGCCTACTACTCCAAGGGCGACTACGCGATGAGCACGCTCGCCGCCGACAAGGCGCGCACGCTCAACGATGCCGATCCGGGCATCTACAACAACATCGGCGTGACCCTCCTGGCCCAGAAGAACGAGCCCGCAGCCATCGCACAGTTCCGCACGGCCCTCAAGGTCGATCCCAGCAACTTCGAGGCCAACCTCAACCTGGGCTACGTGGCGCTGAACTCCGGCGACTACGGCCTGGCCCTCTCGTGCTTCGAGCCCCTCGCCAGGTCGCACCCGGCCCACGTCGACATCCAGATGGGCTACGCGATCTCGCTTCGCGGCACCAAGGAGTTCGATGCGGCCGAGAAGATCTACGACGGCCTGTCGAAGAACGAACCGAAGCACCGCACGTTGGCGATCAACGCGGCGATGCTGCACATGCACTACACCAAGAAGTTCGAAAAAGCGGCGCAAATCATCGACAATCACATCCAGGTGATGTCGGGCGCCTACTCTCCCAGCGACGACATCTTCAAGCTCAAGGACGAGATCAAGGCCTTGGAGCTGGCGGAAAAGAGGCGCAAGGAGGAACTCGAACGCCTGCGTAAGGAGAAGGAAGAGCGCGACCGCCGCGACGCGGAACGCCTCGCCGGCATGGAAAAGAAGATCAAGGAAATGGAGGAGCTGATCAAGAAGCACGAGCAGTGCCTCATGACCACCCGCCCCGACGTCATGGATCTGGCACCGATGGTGATCGAGCAGGCCAAACCCGTCATCGTCGAGAAGGACCTGGCGATGGTCGGCGACATGATGACCTTCGTGGACGACGCCTACGCCCAGCTCACCGAGGCTGCGGCCGCCTGCTCTGCGGTCGTTGCGCCTCCCGAGGCCCCCGCGCCCGAGGCCCCGGCCCCGGCGCCTGACGCGCCGCCCGCCGCGCCCGCCCCGGCGCCCGCTCCCGGCTAGCACACTCAACTTTGACGGGAACTCTTGCGTTTCCCTATTGTCCAAATGCCCGCCGTCGGGAACAATCCCGCCTCACGGAGTCGATCATGATCAAGCCCGTCACCCGCTCGCTGTTCCTGGCCCTCACCGTCCTCGCCACCACCACCCCTGCGCTCGCCCAGGACGGAGACGATGGCGATCGCAAGGTCATCTACAAGACCAAGACCGAGATCGACTTCGAAGGGTTGGATGTGAGCGGTGAGCTGGTCAAGCCGTCGAGCGCGTTGGTTCTCGACCGCAAGAAGGCCCAGTTCAACCCGCTGATCAAGCTCCGCAACGACTTCAACGCGGAAATGGAACAGTCCGTCGACGAGGTCAAGTAGTCCCCACACTCCACCCGCAGGATCCGTCGGTCAGCCGACCGGACCCGAGGATGAATCATGGCTGGAAGCAGCTCTATCTCTCTCAGCTTCGACATCTTCAACGGCGACGAACTCCTCCGACACGAGGAGATGCGCGCCGAAAGCGTCACCATCGGCAAGGGGCCGGCGGCGATGTTGCGCGTGGAGGACCCCGGCCTCCTGGACCTGCACGCAGTGCTCCATGTCAACGAGGATGGCAGCGTCGAGTTGCACGACCTCGCCGGTGACAACCGCACGCAGGTCAACGGCGAAGCCGTCAGTTCGGTGGTCGTCAAGAGCGGCGACTCGATCAGCATCGGCTCGATTCGCATCCAACTCCAGATCCCCGAGCAGGCAGCCTTGATGGGCGAGGGAGCCGCCCAGACCGCTGCCGGCGGCGGGGAAACCAACGACGAGCACACCAACCCCGGCGAGCCGGTGGCCCACGCCGCGGATGACGAGGACGCCCCCGTCGAGGACGTCATGGCCTTCGTGATGCGCGCCAGCGCGGCGGCCAACGACGTCTCCGCCGACAAGTCGCGCGGCCGCATCCTCGAGGTGGCCCAGGTCTTTGGTGACTCCGTGGTCGACGTACGCCACTTCCGCAACGTGCCGGTGACGCTGGGATCGAACGTCAACGCCAGCATCTTCGGCGACAGCTGGCAGTCCGCCTTCTTCGTGCCCAACGACATGCTTCCCAGAGCGAACTTCTCCCTGTTCACCGGCGCCGGTGGCAAGTGGCAGGCGCGGATCAGCGACAAGTGGGCCGGCTTCGTGGACATCGGCGAGACGCGCCGCACCTTCGCCGAGCTCCTCGCGGACGGTTCGGCCAAGCGCGGCAGCGACGGCCTCTTCCTGGTCGAAATCGGTGAAGACACCCGGCTCGTCGTCGATCTCGGCTCCACCATCTTCGTCGCGCACATGGTGTACACCAGCAAGCTCGCGGCCAGGGCGGCGTCCCAGATCGACTGGCCCATCGTCGGCATCGTCGCGTTCATGGGCTTTTTGACCGCGGCCTTCTCCTTCCTGTACTTCGTCACCCCGCCGCCGGAACACCGCGACCAGGGCCTCGACGACCACATGGTCCAGCTCCTCCTCGACAAGCAGAAGGAAGAGGACAAGAAGAAGGAGGACAAGAATCCCGACGCCGGCGAAGGGGCCAAGGCCAAGAAGGAAGAAGGCAAGGTCGGCAAGAAAGACGCCAAGATGGACAAGGCCAAGGGCGAGAAGGTCCAGATGGACAAACAACAGCTCGACAAGGAGATCGCGGAGAACGCCGGTGTTCTCGGCGCGCTCCGCGATGACACGCTCGACGCCGCGCTGGGCGCCACCGGCATGAACGCCGACATGCAGAGCGGCATCGGCGGCCTGATCGGTGCCAAGGGCACCCAGATGGGCTCCGGCGGGCTGGGGGGGCGCGGTTCAGGACTTGGCGGCGGCGGCACCGCGGACGGCCTCGGCGGGATGGGCACCAAGGGCCGGGGGTCGGGCGCCAGCGGCTACGGGTCCGGCGGCGGCAACTTCGGCAGCAAGGGCGAAGGCGGCATCGGCGCGATCGGCGGCGACCCGATCATCCTCGGCGCGCTCGACAAGTCGCTCATCGATGCGGTCATCAAGCGGAACATGAACCAGATCCGGTACTGCTACCAGCGCGAGCTGACCAAGAACCCGGCGCTAGGCGGCAAGATCACGGTGAAGTTCGTCATCGCCAAGGATGGTAC
>SHYX01000008.1 GCA_009692585.1 Myxococcales bacterium | reverse complement strand
AGGCGGCGACTACCGCCAGCGTGAGGATCGGGAGCGCAACAACGAGGTCGTCATCGTTGTCGTCATCGTCGTCCCCGTTGTCGGTGACTCACGCGATGTGCGAGTCGATTTCGATGACCCTGACGATGTCGATCTCCGCTCAGAAGTCACAAACGCCGAACGCTGGTAGGCTCTTCTACGCTGGCACGCTGGTGGCCACTCGGACATGACGGCCCAGCTCGACGCGCTGGCAGCGGCGGCCGGCCACGGCCGCGAGTTTCTTGCACTGGCCCCAACTCCCCGACCCGGCGGGGAACGGCGCATCCAAACCCGGTAGATGGGGGGCTTGTCGTTTGGGCCGGCCGTGTTAGCTTGGTGCCCGGCCACTCAGGAGATCAGCAACATGCCCCGTCCCCCCGTCGACAAGAAGCTCGAGCCACACAAGTCGAAACTGGGTAATATCCCCGATGACGACATCGCCAAGGCCGCCGGGGTTTCACGCTCCGCGGTGGTAAACTATCGCAAGCGGCTCGGGATTGCGGCCTACGCTGGCTACAAGTTCCCCGCTGGCGCGGCGGCGGCAGTCGTTCGCAAGGGAAAGGTTTCGGCGAAGGCTCCGAAGAAGACGAGGCGGGCCGCGGCCCCTGCCCCTGCCCCTGCCCCTGCCCCTGCTGCCGCGGTCGTCCCCGTGAAGCGGCCTGTGGGTCGCCCCCGCAAACACCCGCTTCCGCTGGCTGCGCCCCCGGTGGCCGCGGCCCCGGCGCCAAAACCCACCAAGGCTCCGGCCGCCAAGGCCGCAGTGGCTGCGTTCCACGGGCGCAAGTCGAAGTTGGACCCTTATGTAAAGCTGCTCGGCGTCGAGTCCGACGCCGCGGTGGCGGCCAAGGCCGGGGTCACGGTCGAAAACGTGCGTGCCTACCGGGCGCGGCGGAACATTGGTGGGGCCAGGGCCGTCGCGCCGATCGTGGTCCCCGCGCCGACGAAAATGGCGCCGGCCCCGGCCGCGAAGGCGGCCCCCGCGGCGAAGGCCGCCCCTGCCGCAGGCGGGCGGTCAGCCTTCCTGGTCACGGTGGACGAGGGGGGCGAACACAAAAACTACGCCGTGCTGGCCGATGACATCGCCCAGGCGGCGCGGGCGGCGGTGGACGGTGTCAAGGGCCGCGGAACCGTTCGCGCCGTGTCCAAGGTCGCAGACCTGCTGTAATATCAGCGTGCAGGCGCGGCCTCAGTAGAAGAGGCGCGCCCACTCTGCCTGAAGCAATTCTCGGTTTTCGGGGCGGATGCGCGCGTCGTTGTCTGCCAGCCAACCAGCAGCGGCGCGGCGGGCGTCCGCGAAGCTCACCGCGTCGCCGGGATTTGCGGCGTGCATCAGCGCGGCGGTGAGCGAGTCGATCGCGGCGTCGTCAAGATGGCCCAGTTCGCGAAGCAGCTCCAGGAAGTCGCTCGCCTCCGGCACCATCTCGACGTGTTGGTATGGCGTGCGCATGTCCCGGGCCTATCCCGCCGCCAACAGGGCTACGACCGTGTCCGGTCCCCGCACGATTGCCGCGCCTACCTCGAGCAGGTCCAAGCAGCCTGCGAAGCTGGGGATTCCGGGTAGCGCGGGAACCACGGCGAGCTCCCGGCCGAGGGCGATGGCGTGGTGGGCGGTGTTTTTGGCGCCGGAGCGATGCCCGGCTTCGATCACCACGACGGCCCGTGCGAGCCCCGCGATGATGCGGTTACGCCTGGGAAAGGTCCACGTGCCGGCCGGATGGTCGAGTGGGTACTCGCTGAGGAGGAGGCCACCGGCTGCCAGCACCTGCCGGCGGATGTCGGCTTGCCAGCCCGGCATGGGCGCCCAGAGCCCCTGGCCCAGCACCGCGATGGTCGCGCCCTTGGCGGCGATGTGCGCCTCGGTGTCGATGCCGGCGGCGAGGCCCGACACCACCACCCCGCCGGCCCCGGCTACCGCTTGGGCGTATTCCCGGGCGAGCGCCCGCCCGACCGAGGTGCAGTGCCGGGTACCGACCAGCGCCACCGCCGGTCGCTCAAGGAGAGCGAGGTTCCCCTGCGCGCAGAGCGCCACCGCGCCGCCGGGAAGTCCGACGAGCGCCGGGGGCCAGTTGGGCTCATCGGACCTCAGCCACGGCCCCTCGTAGGCCGGGCAGGCCAGCACTGCGTCGCGGAGTTTGCCCGCTGGCAGCGCCGCGAGCATGGCGTCGGCTCCCGCGGTGGCGGCCTCCGAAACGTCAGAGGGGAGGCGGGTCGCGTAACGAACGAACCCCGACCAGGGGGGCGGAAGACCAGACATCTGCGCAAGCTCTGCACGGATGTTCAGGTGTCAAGGCTTCACTCCCGATTGGGCGTTGCCACCACGCGCGCGCCTACGTCGAACGCGTCGGAGGCATCGACGACCACCGCCGTGGAGCGGTGCGCATCGGCACGCACCACCACCAGCCGACCCGTGACCCGCTCGGGCAGACGTTTGTCGGGCTTTGCGTGTCGCCCCGCGAGGCCGTCTCGCTGGGTCACCAGGAACATCGCGGTACCTACGTCCACTCCGTCGTCCGTGCCGACGTTCAAAAAGACCGTCTCGGTCGTCGACGGCAACGCCTGCTGAACGTTCAGACGCCCGATGACGCGCGCCTCGGCGTCCCCCTCAGGTGGGTCGATGTCCACCGTCACGTCGACCGCGATGTGGTCGCCGACGATGTCGCCGCGTTCGGCTTCAACGAAGCTGTCGCGCACTTCGGCGGTGACGACGTGATCGTCAGTCCGAATCACGCGGACTTCGGCAACCACCCGGAAGATGTTGCTGCGCCCTGCAGGCGTGTTCACCGCGCCGGCCTGCTTGCGATACAGCGACAGCAGCGTGCCGCAGGCGACGCCTTCCATGTCGTCCAGCTTCAGGTAGACGTAGTGTCCCTCGCCGATGAGCGATCCCGGCGTCTCGGCGGCGAACAGCCTGCCGCGGGCGTTGATGTCGGTGGCGCTGCCGAGCACGCCCGGGGCCGAGAGCGTCTGGCCGCGCCGAACATCATCGTACCGCGCCGGAAAGTCGCAGTCGCTGTCGTTGGTCGCCACGACCTGGGGGGGCGGCTGGTAGGGCACGTCCTGCACCGGCTCGACCGTGGCCGCAGGCGGCGTGAGCGAATCACCGAGGTTGAAGTAGATACGATTGCCGGGGTAGATCCAGTGCGGATTGGTGATGTACTCGTTGTACGACCACAGCTGCGGCCACTGGTAGGGGTCGCCGAGGAAGCGGGTGCTGATGTCCCAGAGGGTGTCCCCGGCCTGGATCACGTAGAAGTCAGGGGTCTTCGCGACACCACCCATCTGCACCATGCCCTCCTGGGCGTGGGCGGACGCAATCAGGGCGGCGAAGAAACTACCAGCCAGCATCGAGACTCCTGCGACGGGGGAGTTTGGATCGAAATCACCGCCGTGTCAAGGGGCCGGGACGACGCTCGGCAACGCCGAGCCGGCTCGGGACGCCACCGCTTCCATCTGGCCCAAGGCGGCTTCTCGACTGGAAAAGCCACTCACCCGAACGCGTTGCACCCGGCGTCCGTCCACGAGCGCCGCGGCACGGTACGCGGCGACGTTGGCGGCGCGCAGCTCGGCGACAAGCCGATCCGCGCTGGGCGCGTCGGGGTACTCGGCGACTTGAATGGCCCATCCGCTGGTGGGAACTCCGGCTTCGGAGACACTTCCGGCGCCGTCGAGTCCGTGGGGGAACGCCAGCCCCCCGCGATGCTCACCCGAGACGCGTGCGAGTAGCGATTCGAGACTGCCAAGGCGGACTTCGTCTGCCAGCAGCGGCTGTGAGCCGGAGGTCGCGGCCCCAGTCGGACGGGTGCGCTCGGCCACGGTGATGCCCAGGAAGAACGTCAGCACAGACAGAGCCAACGACGTCGCCGCAAGCGCGAAGAGGTGGCCGCGGGCGAGTTGGATCGGCTGATCCTTCATGTGAACCAGCGTAGCACATTTGACGCGTCAAGAGGAGCCGTGTTCTCCCTTCTTCTCGAGCCATGTGGTCACCTCCGCCAGCCAGTGGTCGCCTCCCTTTTCCGCCTCCACGCGGATGCCGTCCATCCGCGCCTTCGCCACCCGTGCATCGTTGCTGATGACCGTGGCGGCAATGACGGCGGCGCCGGGGTTTTCGAGGTGCCCGACTTCGGCGGCGGCGACATGGTGCCGAACCTGGATGCGCTGCACCAGCGACTGCACCACCCGTCGTCGGTCTTTCAAACTCAGGCTGCGCGGAATGTGGACGACGAGGCGCACCACGCCGATCCACAACGACTCATCGGGCGCGGGGACGTACATCGTCCGCCGGCTACGTTTTGGGCGGGACGACGACCTTCACCAGAAGTTCGATGCGGTCCCCGACCTGGATGTCGTCGTAGCCCTCGAGTTGCATGCCGCACTCGAAGCCCTCGACCACCTCTTTCACGTCCTCCTTGAAGCGTTTGAGCCCGGTGAGCTTTCCCTCGTAGGCCACCTTTCCCGCGCGGAGCACCTTGCCGATCGCGCCACGTTGCGCCTTTCCGGACAGCAACATGCAACCCGCGATAGGACCGGACTTCGAGACGTTGAACACTGCGCGCACCTCGGCCTCGCCGACGCGCTGTTCTTCGTAGACCGTGGGCAACATTCCGGTGAGGCGGGCCTTCACCTCGTCGATCGCCTGGTAGATGATGTCGTATCGCTTGATCTCGACGCCCACGGAGTCGGCTGCTTGCCGGGCCTTCGAGTCCGCCTTCACGTTGAACGCGATGACGAGGGCGCCGTTGGCAGCGCCCAGATTGACGTCCGACTCGTTGACGGGACCGATGGCTGCGTGGAGGATCTTCAGCTGGGCGCCGGCGACAGCAATGGCTTCGAGGGAGGCCTTGAGGGCCTCGAGCGATCCGCCGACGTCGGCCTTGAGCACCACGTGCAGGGTTTCCTGGGCCACGACTCCGGCGGCGCCGGCCTGCTTGAAGAGGTCGTCGACGGTGAGCCGCTGGCGCTGGCCCATGTTGGACTGCCGGGCCGCCGCCGCGCGGTGCTCGGAGAGCGTGCGGGCGTCACGTTCGCTGCCGACCACGGCGAATTCATCGCCCGCGTTGGGCACGTCGTCCAGGCCGAAGATTTCGACCGGGGTGGACGGAGGCGCTTCTTTCACGCGCGCCCCTCGTTCGTCGCTCATCGCGCGGACACGCCCCCAGGTCGTGCCGATCACCAAGGTGTCCCCCTGCCGGAGGGTGCCAGTCTTGACCAGAAGCGACGCGACGGCGCCGCGGCCCGTTTCGATTCGCGATTCGATGACCACGCCTGCGGCGGGACGGATCGCGTTGGCCTTGAGGTCGGCCACTTCGGCGACGAGCAGGACACTGTCGAGCAGGTGGTCGATGCCGGTACCCTTCAGCGCGCTGATCGGGCAGCAGATCACATCCCCGCCGTATTCTTCGGACACCAGTCCGTGGTTCATCAGCTCGGTCTTGATGCGATCGGTCTTGATCCCGGGTTTGTCGATCTTGTTGATGGCGACGATGATCGGGACCCTCGCAGCCTTGGCGTGGTTGATCGCCTCGATCGTCTGGGGCATGACGCCGTCGTCGGCGGCCACGACCAGGATCACGATGTCGGTGACCCTCGCACCGCGGGCCCGCATCGCGGAGAACGCCGAGTGGCCGGGGGTGTCGATGAACGTCACGGACTTGTCGCCGCGGCGCACCTGGTAGGCGCCGATGTGCTGAGTGATGCCGCCGGCCTCACCGGAAGCGACCTTGGCCTTGCGAATGAAGTCGAGCAACGTCGTTTTGCCGTGGTCGACGTGCCCCATGACCGTGACCACCGGAGGCCGTGCCACTCGATCGGTGTCGTCATCGGGCGCATGCTGGATGAGGTGGGCGGACTCCTGGAAGGCGGTGTTGACGACCTCGTGTCCCAGCTCCTGGGCCACAATCTCCGCGGTGTCGTAGTCGATGCTCTGGTTGACGGTGGCCACCTGACCGAGGCCCATCAGCACCTTGATCAGCTCCGCCGCCTTGACGCCCAACTCGTGCGCGAACGCCGCGACGGTGATTTCACCGTCGACCTGGACCTTACGCTTGATGGTGGACGCGGGACGCGGGTCAGGGGTGCGCCCACCGGCGCGGTGCTTGCGGTGGCGCATCTCGGGGATCTGCATCCCCATGTGTTCGCTGCGCCCACCGCGGCGTGCACCCTTCTTGAAGCGATCGTCGGCGGCCGGCGCCGGGGTTTCACCAGGGGCGCCGGGCGCCGGCCGGGGACCGGCAGGGTTGCGCAGGGCGCTGGGGCCGGAGCCCGGCCACCGGGGCTGGGCGACGGCCTGTTCCCGGGCACGGCGGCGCGCGCCAGTCGGGTCCGTCGGGTCATACCCCACCGGAAGGGACACCACGCCGAGTCCCAGTCCCGGCAGGATGGGGCGGGAGTTGAGCCCGACGTTGGCCCGGCCCGCGGGGCCCAAGCCGCCGACACGACCAGAAGCGGAGACGGCGCCGGCGCGTTCGTTGGGCCGGGGCGGTGCGCCGACGGGAGGCGGTGTGGGCTCGACCACGGCGCCCTCGTCGACCTGGCCGTCGACCGACTCGGCGACGACGGGCTCTGCGGCGGCCGGGGCCGCCGGAGCGGCCTCCAGACTGGGGGCCACGGTGGTGGCCGCGACGGATTCGACGGCCGGTTCGCTGGGCGCGGCCGATGCCGGCTCGACGGCTGCGGCCGCCGGCTCGGGTTCGGGCGCGGCGACCGCGGGAGGCGCGGGGACATCGAGCGGCGCCGGCACGACCGGGCGACGCAAGGCGGACGCGGGCGGTGCCGCGGCGACGGGGCGCGCTTCGACGACGGCGCCTGGCCGGCGGATGACGGTACGTACCGGCGGTGCCGGCGGCGGCAGGGGTGCGGCGACGGGCGCATCGGCCCGGCGGCGGACCACGTTGCTTCCCAGTCGCCTGGTTTCGCCCGCCGCCTTCGGCTCGGGACCCGGCGCCGGCGCTGCAGGGCGTGCCACCGCGGGACGGGTGGGGGCGCCGCGCGCGCTCTCGAGGCGCTCGAATAGATCCTTGGAAGACATGAAGGGCGATTCCTTGCGGGGCGGGGGGCGGGGGCCTAACCGAGATCGAGCATGCGCCGCAACTCGCGCAGCAGCGCCCGGGTCGGTGCAGCATTTCGCAGTCCGACCGCGGCTCGTGGCCCTTTGCCGACCCGGTGGCCCAGCGCCTCGCGCGGCAGCATAACTCGAAATCGGGGAAGATCGGGGAAAGCGCGGACCAGGGCGTCGATGCTCCCTGCAGCGGCGTCCGAGGCGAGGACCATCCCGCACAGGGAGTCGGGCGAGGTTCCCGACAGCGCGTCCGCACCGCTGACCAGTGCGCCGGCGCGGGCGCTCAGGGACAGGAGTTCGGCGACGGCCACGGTGTTCGCCGCCCGGGCCTCCTCCAGAAGTCCCGCGGTGTCGATGGTCGTGACGTCGAGCGCGCGTTGGAGGATGCCCGGCTTCCGCACGAGTTCATCGAACGATCGGCGGTCGCAGCGAACCCAGGCGCCGCGGCCCTTCCAGCGCGCGTGCCAGTCCACGTGCGCGACGCCGTCGGGTCCCGCGAAGAGCCGGACGAGGTCGTCGGGGTCGGCTCGTTCCCGGCTGACCACGCAGGTGCGAACAGGGGGCATGCCCCGCCGCCTAGGCCTCGGGGGGAAGGGCGGCGGCGGACTTGCGGCGACCGGCCTCCTCGAGGATGATGACTTCCAGAGCGGTCTCGGCGCTCTGGATCACGGCGGCGGCGTCGTCCTCCTCGCAACCGAGGATGCCGGACAGATCGTAGGGCTCGGCGTCCGCCACCTCCGCCAGGCTGTGGAAGCCGTGCCGGATGAGCAGCTCGACGCCTTCGGGCGACAGTGCCTCGATACGGGCGAGCTCGGAGCGCGCCTGTGCGCTCATCTCCGCGTGCTTCGCCTCGCTGAGCACGACGACCTCCCACCCGGTGAGGTGCTGGGCCAGACGCACGTTCTGGCCGCGCCGGCCGATGGCCTTGCTGTACTGATCGTCAGGAACGATGAGCTCCATCTTGTGCGCGGTCTCGTCGATGTAGACGCGGGCAACGTGGGCGGGCTGGATCGCGTGGACGACGTAGCGGGCGGGGTCGGGGTGGTAGGGGATGATGTCGATGGCTTCGCCACGCAACTCGGCGACGACCGCCTGCACGCGTGAGCCCTTCATCCCGACGCACGCGCCCACGGGATCGACGTCCGAATCGATCGAGCTGACCGCGATCTTGGCGCGGTGCCCGGGTTCGCGGGCGCAAGCCTCGATGCGTACGATCCCTTCGGCGACCTCGGGAACTTCGAGCTCGAACAGCTTCATCAACAGGCCGGGGTGGGTGCGGCTGAGCACCACCTGAGGGGTCTTGGTAGCCCGGGTGATGTCCACGACGTACGCCTGGATGCGGTCGCCCTGACGGTAGGTCTCGGTGATCACCTGCTCGCGCTTGGGCAAGAGCGCCTCGGCGCGGCCGAGGTCGACGATGATGTTGCCCTTCTCGAAGCGGCGGACGATGCCGGTGATGATCTCGCCCTTGCGGTCTTTGAACTCCGAAAACGTCATCTCCCGTTCGGCATCCCGAATTTTCTGGATGATGACCTGCTTGGCGGTCTGCGCCGCGATGCGACCCAGATCGTCGACGGAGAGCTTGAAGCCGAGGGAGTCGCCGAGCTCGCACTCGGGGTCCTCGCGCCGGGCGTCGGGCAGGTTGATCTCGATCTGGTCGTCCTCGACCTCCTCGCAGACGGTCTTGAACTCGAAGAGTTCGACCTCTCCGAGTTCCTCGTTCCAACGGGCTTCGAGGTCCTTCTGCAAGCCGTACTTCTTGCGGGCCGCGGCCTCCATGGCCTGTTCCAGCACTTCGACGAGTGCGTCGCGGGGGATGTTCTTTTCCTTGGCGACAGCGTCGAGATCACGAGCGAGGGGGCTGTTCATGGGTTTGCCTGTTGCAGTGGAGGAAGGCCCTCACCGAGCCGTTGGAATTGCTCGGCGGTGAGCAGGAGATTGGCACGTTCGATCGCGTCGATGGGAAAGGTCTTGACGGCGTCGGCGACCTTGACGGACACCACGCCGGCATCGAGGCCGAGCAGGGTGCCCCGGGTGCGCCGCTTGTTGTCGATGCCGAAGGGCTTGACCCGGATTTCACACCCGGCGAAGCGGACGAAGTCCTCGGCCTTCTGCACTGGGCGCTCGATTCCCGGGGTGGAGACCTCCAGGTCGTACCCCCCGATGATCGGGTCGGCGACATCCAACGCGGGGCTGAGTTGTCTCGAGACCTTGGTGCAATCGGTGATGCCGACACCCGCGGCATGGTCGATGCTGACGCGCAGAACGGGGCCTTGGGCGCCGCCCCCGAGCTCGATCCCGACGAGTTCGTAGCCCAGGCGATCGACCAGCGGTTCGACGACGTCGCGGAGCTGGCGGAGAATGGCGGGGGTGGTGAGCATGCGTCGGTCGGTGCCGGACCCAAAAACGAACAGAGCGCCCCTGGGGCGCTCCGCGTGGAGGTAGGTACGAGCAGGCGGCTAACTCAGCGTGGGCGGTGGGGCAAGTCTCCCCCGCCTCAGGGGCATTTGTCCTTCGCCTCTTTCGCTGCCTTGCTCTTTGGATACCTGTGAACCACGTCGCAGTAGAACACCGCCGCGTCCTTGTTGCGCCCGAGGCTGTCGAAGCACTCCCCCTGGCGCAAGAGCGCCCAGGGCGCCCACGTGGAGTTCGGTGCCTTGTCGAGCACGACCTGAAACGCCGTCGCCGCCAGCTTGAACTCGCGGGCGTTCTGGTGGCTCTCGGCGATCCGATAGTAGGCCTCGGGCACGCGGTCGTCGCCGGGGTGCTCCTCGACGAAGCGGCGGGCGACGGCGCGGGCGGCTTCCCCACTGCCTGCCTCGAGGTGCTGGGCGATGAGGCCGAACACCTCCTCGGGCGTCGCGGTCACCTCGGCGGCAGGCGGATCGACGACCGGGTCCCCCGAAGGCGGGGGCGCCGGACCCACGGCCGCCCCGAGCAGGGCGTCACCGTCCGGACGACGCGGAGGTTTCAGGCCCAGCGACTTTTCCAGCGCGGCCACGCGCGTTTCGAGGAAAAGAAGTCGGGCGTCCACGTCGGTCTGGGTGCCGAGCGCCGCGGTCTCGAAGGTGCGGTAATCGTGGTCGAGCGTCTCGAATTCCCCGCGCATCTTGGCGACCTCGCCACGCAGCTCCTCTACGGTCTCCATCTTGAGGATGTCCTCCTGCCCCCGCGCGCGGGTCACTTCTTCAAGCTGGGCGACGCGGCGTCCCACGTCTTCGCCGACCGACTCCAGATCTCGAACCCGGGCCTGCGCGGCGCTGAGTTCACGCTGGTACACGGTGGTGGCGGACTGCCCGGTGCGATCCAGGACGCAGGCGGCCAGGGTGAGGATGAGGATCACCGACCTCCTCCCGGCACGATGTCCGCGCGCCGATTCTCAGCCCGACCTTCGTCGCCGGCGGTGGCGGATGCCGGGCGTTCTTCCCCGTAGCTGACGGCCTGGAGCCGGCTGGGCGCTACCCCTAACCCGACGAGGTAGCGGGCGACGGCGTCGGCGCGGCGCTGACCGAGGGCAAGGTTGTATTCGGTGGTGCCTCGGTCATCGCAGTGCCCTTCGACCCGAACGAAATCGGTGCTGCCCCGAAGGCACGTCGCCACGGTTTCGATCCGCCCGCGAATCGCCGCGTCCAGCACCGAACTGTCGAAACCGAAGCGCACGGTGACCGCCCGGCAGCGCGTAGCGGTGTCCCCCGCGACCAGCGTGAGTCCCCGCCTCAGCGTGGCCCGCGCGCCGTCGACGTTCTCGACCACGACATCGTAGCTCCCCACTGAGAGTGCCGGAACGGTGACGGCTAGCGTCGAGCTGTCGCGATAGCGCGCGTCTGCGGGCGCACCCCCGATGGTCACGTCCGCGCCATTGTCGAAGCCGTTCCCGAAGACCTCGGCCGAGAAGCTGGTGCCCGCCGTCCCGAAGTTGGGGTCGATCGACGCCACCTGGAGCGCGACGTCGGGTGAGTTGATTCCCCGATCGAGCGGCGTGACCTCGTCGCCCACCGTCTTGCCGCACTTGGCCGCCAACAGGGCGGGGGCCACCATGAACAGCAGGGTGCGCAGGGGCCGGGCCACGCCGCGGGCTAACTCGATGCTAAGCCCGGCGGGTGCGCCCGATCGTCGTCGCCGCGGTGGTTTCTGTCTTTGGGAGCGTCGCCCTCGGGTGCGTGGCCGACCCGCGCGCGCAACCGGTGTTGGTTTCGACCGGGCTGGTGGCGTGGGGCATCGTGGTGCTGGTGCTCCTGCCCAGAGCGGAGAGTGAGAATCGACCGGTCGCCGCCGGACCCGCGCTCCTGGTGCTGATGGGGGTGGCGGCCCTGATTCGTGCCCCGTTCCTGTGGTGGCCGCCGACGCTGTCCGACGACGTCCATCGGTACGTATGGGAGGGTCGCGTGTGGTTGGCGGGGTACTCGCCGTTGGTGCTCGCGCCCGATGCCAGCGAGCTCACGTCGCTGCGGGACGCGAATTGGGCGCTGGTCAACCACCAGGCGGTGTCCTCCGTGTACCCGCCGTTGGCCCAGGCGCTGTTCGTGGTGCTGTCCCCCTTCGGGGTGGTCGGGATGAAGCTGTTCATGGGCGCCACGGACGTCGTCACGGCGATGGTGCTCTGGCACCGGGAACGCCGCGCGGGCTGGCTGTGGGCCCTCCTTCCGCTCCCCGCGCTCGAAGCCGCTGGGAACGGCCACCTCGAAGCCGTCGGCGCGCTCCTCGTGGCATTGGCGCTCCGCGGGAGCGATGCCGCCGCGTGGCTCGGGGCGATGCTCAAGCTGCTTCCGGCCGTATTCCTGGTTCGGCGCCGCCCGCGCGTGTGGTTGGTCGCCGCGCTCGCCTCCGCGCTCGCCGGGTGGCCGTTGACCGGCGACGGGGTGTTGTCGGGCTTCCGCAACTACGGCAACCACTGGTCGTTCAACGGCTCCATGTATGGCCTGATCACGATGGTTCTGGACGACGGTCACGCCCGTCCGCTGCTGCTCGCGCTCGGCCTGCTGGTGTCGGTCTGGGCTCTGGCCACCCGGCGGGACCGGGCGAGCCTTGGCCTCTGGGTCTTCGGCGCCTTCGTGGTACTCTCGCCCACCGTCCATCCCTGGTACGTGCTCTGGCCCCTGGTCCCGGCGCTGTGGCGGGGCGAGCGGGCGTGGTTGTGGCTCGCCGCGGTGGCGCCGCTGTCCTACCTCGTCCTGGCCACGGCCGACGAGGCCGGAGCCTGGCACGAGGCCGGGTGGGTGCGCATCGTGGAGTATGGGCCCTTTTTCCTTCTTCTACTCCACGATTCGTGGCGCCGGTTCTGCCGCGCAGGGCCGTAGGATACGGAGGCGGATGCACGGCTTCGCCAGCCCCGACGAGGCCATCGCCGCCGCGCCGCCGCCACGCGGGCGGCGGGTGGCCATCGCGATCCCGGACGGCACCCGGCCGGTCGACGTGCCCGCGGCCCTCGCGGCGCTTCGGCCCTGGGTGGGCGACGCGACCGCCCACGTCGGGCTCGGTCTGCATCGCCCGATGTCGCGCGCCGAGCTTCCCGCGTCGCCCTTTCCGCTGGTGCAACATGACCCCGATGATGTCGTGTCCACCACCGTGGTCGACGGGGTCCCGGGGGGGATCTCGCGGGCGCTTGCCGCGGCCGACGTGGTCATCGGCGTGGGCATCGTGGAGTTGCATCAGTACGCCGGGTTCTCGGGCGGCCACAAGGCGGTGTCGGTGGGGCTCGGCGCGCGGGCGACGATCGACGCCCTGCACCATCGCGATCGGGTGACCGCGTCCGGCGTCGGCCTGGGGAACCTGGACGGGAACCCCTTCCGCGAGGTGGTGGACGCGCTCGGAGAGGCGGCCGGCTGCGCCTGGGCCCTCAACACCGCGGGTGGCAGGTGGTTTGCGGGGGAGCCGCGACGGGTGTTGCGGGAGGCGTCGTCGTCGTTGTCGTGCTGGGTCGACGTGCCGAGGGCCGTGGATGCCGTGGTGCTGAAGGTGCCGGAGCGGAAGGCGGTGAACTTCTACCAGGCCAGTCGGGCGGCGACCTACGTCGGCCTGTCGGCGCGCCCGCCGCTCCGCGCCGGTGCGACGCTGTACGTCGAGGCGGCCTGTCCCGAAGGCATGGGGGAGGGCTCGGGTGAGCGGGCCTTTGCCGCGCTCGCGGCGCGGTTGCCCTATCCGTGGGCGGGGGTGCTCACCGGGGAGGCGCCCTCGGGAGGAGGCACGCAGCGCCTGGTGGTGTTGGCCCTGTTGTTGGCTCGGTACCGACTGGTGGTCACCGGCTGCGCCAACCCCGAGCCCCTGCGCCGCTGCGGGATCGACGCCCGGCGCGAGTCGGCGTCCGTGCTCGCCCCGCACGATGCACTCATGGTCGAGGATCCATTCGGACGGGTGCCTCGCCTGGCCGCCACCACGTCGCCGGCGCCGGTTCCGCCAGGGGGCCTGTCGTCGGGGTGAGCCCGACGCTTCGCCTCGTCCGGCCGGCGCCGACCCAGAACAATCCCGCCGCCAGCAGGGCCAGAAAGGGGACGATCCGCAGGTTGCCCTGGGCGAACGCCACGCCGAGGCCCGCGAGCTGCCACGCGCCGACGACGGCCTCGATCGGGATGGAGGGGCCGGCCGCGTCGACATAGCTGGAGCCGCTCGGTCCGGACTTCGGCGTCCGGACGAACTCGCCCGGCCGCGAGACGAGGGCGTCGAACACCGCGCGCGTCTGCGCGGCGGCGAGGCCGAGGCAGAGGACGAGCGCCAGACCGATGTCGCGGGCGCCACGACGGCGCGGAAGGGCGAAGACCAACACATGCGACGAGGTGCCGAGGAGCGCGACGGCGAGGCCGGCGAGTTGCACGCTCGGATCGAGGGCGCCGAACGCCGCCATGACCGGCAACGAGGCGGCCAGGAACAAGGCCATCGGCCATCCGAGATTGCCGGACAGATGTGCGAGGGCTTCCCACTTCGTCGCCGCGGGGGCGTTGGCACGGAGGATCCGCAGTCCGAGCTTTCGGAGCGTCATGATCGAGCCGATCGCCCAGCGTCGCTGCTGGGCGAGCAGCGCCGGCATCGTCGTGGGAAGCGCGCCGGGCACCACCACGTCGTCGCGGTAGACCCCTCGCCAGCCGGCAAGATGGGCGCGGTAGCTCAGGTCGAGATCCTCGGTGAGGGTGTCGCCCTCCCAACCGCCTGCGGCTTCGATGGCCGCACGTCGCCACACGCCGGCGGTGCCGTTGAAGTTGAACCACCGCCCGGTGCGGCTGCGGCCGAGTTGTTCGACGGAGAAGTGGCTGTCCAGGATGACCGCCTGCGCCGCTGTGAGCGGGCTGGCGTCGGCGTTCTGGTGTCCCCATCGCGCTTGCGCCATCCCGACGCCAGGGTCGGCGAAGCTGGGCATGATTCGATGAAGGAAGTCGGGCTCGGGGCGGAAGTCGGCGTCGAAGATCGCGAAGTAGTCGGAGCTCGACGCGTTCATCCCGGCGGCGAGCGCGCCCGCCTTGAACCCGACCCGTTGGTCGCGACGAAGGACCCGGACCGTGACCCCCCGTCCCCGCGCCGAGGCGATCGCGCTGGCGGCCGCAGCGGCGGTGTCGTCGGTGGAATCGTCCAGCAGCTGGATGCACAGGCGGTCGGGTGGCCAGTCCAGCCCGGCAACGGCATCGATGAGGCCCTCCACCACATCGCGCTCGTTGTAGACCGGCAGCTGAACGGTCACCGTCGGCAGCTCCGGAGGCAGCGGCGGGACGCCCGGCGGCCGAGCCCGCCAGCGCCAGAAGCGGAGCGCTTGCACCAGTCGATGCGCGGCCTGCGCCGCCAACACCGACAGCACCGACAGCACCGCCACGTGCAACGCGGCCACGACGACCATGGAGGCGACCTATCGGGCGACGTTCACGGTCATGTGAGCCATGAAGCTCGACCGTTCGATCGCCCACTCGATTCCCACCTCGACCTGGGGGTCGATCACGCCGTCTTCGTTGACATCCCCGCCTTCAAGACAGGTCGTCATCTGTTCGGAGACGTCGTCAAGCAGGTTCTCGCTCACCGCGTTGGTGCTGGAGCGGCCGGTGTCGCGCGCCGAATCCTGGGAGAAGGTCTCCACGGTGTACACGGTGAGGTCGAGGCCGTCGTAGGCTTCTTCGATGTAGCCGCGGATCGGGTCGCGTGGGTCGGGAACCGCGGCGGCCGCGGCGGTGAAGTCGGCGACGATGAGCTCGTAGTAGCCGCGCCCGTCGCCCTTTTCGTCGTCGGAGTGCACCGCCAGGTTGTCGTCGTAGAAGTCCTCGTTCGCGTCGTTGTTGGAGTCCACGGGGGGGTCCTGAAGGGCGTTCCCCACTTTTTCCCCGATGAGCGCCAGTTCCTCGAGGGTGAGCCCGCCGTTGGACGCGGCCTCGGACTCGTCGCGCAGGAACTCCAACTGCGTTTCGAGCGCGCGCAGGGAACCCTCGCCCGTGGGGGTGTCGGGGTTGGCGATGAGCAGCCGCTGGAGGACGTCGAACACCGTGGTGTCGAGATCTCCTTCCCACACGGCGTCGCCTTCAGGCTCGTCTCCGTCTCCGTCGTTGGCCCACGCCTCGAAATGGCTGTAGCCGGCGAGGATGGCGTTTTCTCCGATGTCAGACGTGAACGAGACATCCTCGCCGTTGACCTGGATCTCGCCCAGCGCCAGAGGCTCGCCATCGGCGTCGACGCTGACGAATCCGTAGTACGCCTCACCGTCCCGCGGTTCATTCGCACCGGTCAGCTCCAGGCTGAACAAGGAGTTGTCGGACTCGCCGTCGACGAAGTAGGCGGTGCCGCTTCCGGCGGGCGACCAGTTGTCCTCCTCACCGCCGCCGCTCGCGGTATCATCGCCGGCGGCGGTTTCGCCCTTGCCGCTGTCGTCGGGACCAGGGCAGCCAACGAGCGCGACGAGCGGTACCCACATCATGGACAGGCGCATTTCTTCCTCCGTCGCCGAGCATAGCCCAAAGCCCCGGCCAGCGCGCGCGGAGGACGTCGTGCGCATGGTGTTGTACTTCGACGTCTTCCGGCACCCGCTGCGCCGGGACGAGCTGGCGGCGCTCTGCGGTGAGTCGGCGGACGACGCCGTTTCCCAGGCCCTGGTGGCGGGCGTGATCGAGGTCGACGGGGTGTGGGTCTTTCGCGCCGGGCGTGGGGGCGATCGCGCCCGGCGGCAGGAGCGCAGCGTGGAGGCAGAGCGGCAGTGGGGGCGGGCCCGGCGGGCAGCGGCCGTCTTGGCGTCGACGCCGTTCGTGCGCGGCGTCCTGGTGACGGGTGGGCTCAGCAAGCTCAGCGCCGAACCCGGTGGTGACGTCGACTTCATGCTGTTGGTCGAGCCCGGTCGCGTCTGGACGGTGAAGGCCGGGCTCCATGCCGGGCGCCGGGTGCTGCCGGAACCGCTACGGGAGAGCCTCTGTACCAACTACCTGCTTTCAACGGATGCATTGGCCCTTCCTCAGCGTAGCATGTTTCACGCGGTGGAGTTGGCCACGGCCGTCCCGATGTTCGGCGCCGCCGCGTGTTCGGCGCTGTTGCGTGCGAACCCGTGGGTGGGCGCTCGGGTGCCGGGCCACGCCTTTGCGCTGGCTCGGGCCGCGGCGGCCCCCGCCGCGTCGGCCGGACGGGTACGCGCCGTCGTCGAGTCCCTGGTACCGACGGCCGTCGAGCGCGTCGGCGCCCGCGCCATCGATCGTCTCTGGGAGCGCCGCTACGCCTGGCTTTCAGCGCCCGAGCGCGCGCGCCGCTTCCAGCGTGGCGCGGACGTGGCGACCAATCACCTGCACGACTACTCCGGGTGGGTCAACCAGGAGTATGCGCGCCGTTGCGCCAGCGCGGGCCTCGAAGAGTGACCCGCAAGTCTGGCCAGGATCGGTTGTTCGTGGCCTTCGCCGGCTTGCGCGCGCCCTGGGGGCCGGAGGGTGGCGTCGAGGCCCACGTGGCGGCGCTCGCGCCGAGGCTCGTGGCCATGGGCGCTCACGTGACCGTCTATTGTCGCGAGCGCTACAATCCGCACGGAGCGTGCTACCGGGAGGGTGTCCGGCTCGCCGACTCCCCGACGGTCTACACCCGCAGCGCCGAGGCGCTCGTGCACACCGCGCTCGTCGCGCCACGGGCGTGTCTGCGTCACGATATCGTGCACGTCCACTCCTGCGGCCCCGCGCTTTTCACTCCCGTGGTGCGCGCGCTGGGTCGGCGAGCCGTGGTGACGTTCCATGGACGCGACTGGACGCGGCAGAAGTGGGGCCCGGCTGCCCGACAGGTGCTTCGCTGGGGCGCAACCGTGGGAGCCCGCAGCGCCGACGCTGTGGTCAGCGTCTCGGAGGAGATGGCGCCGTGGTGCCGCGAGGCGGGCGCCGCCGGCGTCGACGTCATCCCCAACGGTGTCGAACCGCACGTCCCCGTTGCTTGGGATCCGGCCATCTTCCCGATGCTACGGCCCGGTGAGTACTTCCTCTTCCTCGGGAGACTGGTGCCGGAGAAGGGCCTCGAAACCCTGGTCCTGGCGGCGAACGCCGCGCGCTCCCGCCTCCCGGTGGTGATCACCGGCGGCGCGGCGTACACCGCTGGCTTCGTCTCGCAGCTGCGTCGGTCGGCCGCCGAGGCCCACGTGGTGTTCACCGGTCCTCGCTTCGGGCTGGAGAAACGGATGCTCCTCAGCCACGCGCGGGCATTTCTCTTTCCCAGCCGCGTCGAGGGGCTCCCGCTCGCGTTGATGGAGGCCATGGCCGCTGGGCTGCCGCTCCTGACCTCCGAGATCGCGCCCAACGACGAGGTGCACGGCGGCCTGGCGGGATGGCGGCTGCCGGTGGACGACGTCGCGTCCTGGGCGCGCGCGCTCCAGGAGGCGGAGGGCACGGCGGCTGCGGTCCTCGCTCGCATGGGGGAGCGCGGCCGGGAGCGGGCGCTCGCCCGCTTCGGTTGGGACGCGGTCGCCGCGCGCACGATGGCGGTGTACGAACGTGTGGTGGGCCGGTGACCTGGGCCCGAGAGGGCGCGGTGTGGTTCACCCTCGCGGCGCTTTCGCTCTCGACAGCGGCGCTGGAGGTGGGATGTGCGGTGCTTCTGTGCCTGGCCGTTGCCGAGGGGCGTGCGCGGCGGTTCCTGGAACTGCCGTGGGCGTCGACCGGCCTGGTCGTCCTCGGCGTCGGGGCGCTCGGATCACTGGCGAGCGGGGACCTGCGGGCGGGTCTGGGCGTCGGGTGGGCGCTGGCCCCCCTCGTCGTCCTGGCGGCCTTGCCGGACGCGCCGGCGCTGGTCGAACGACGTTGTCGCGTTGCGCTGGCGGCGGCGGCGGTCGCGTCGGTGATCGCGCTGTCACAGCGCGTGGTCGGATTGGATGCGCGTGGCACGCTGAGCCACCACCTGACGTTGGCCTACGCGCTGGTGCCGCCCTTCGCGGTGGCGGTGAATCGTCGCAACTGGATGCTGTCTGTCCTTCTCGGGGGCGGGGTGCTGGCGAGCGGCAGCGACGCGGCCCCGGCGGCGCTCGTGGTTGCGGCGCTGGTGGCGGTCGGCGCGGGGACGTGCGCCTCGTTCGCGGGCGGTGCCGTCGCGACACTCGCGGGGCTCGCGTGGCTGGCGGGTCCGTCGGAACTCGCAGAAAGGGCGGTGCTGTGGACCGGGGGGCTGCTGCTGCCGCCGGGGCACGCGGGTGCGGGCGGGTACGCGGCGGCCTCGGCCAGCGCCTACGACACGCTGCAGCCGGGGTTCTGGTTCCCCAACCACGCCCACGACAGCTTCATCCAGGTCGGGGCCTCCCTTGGCGGCGCGGGTTGGACCGCGCTCCTGGCGTTGGTCGTGGTGGTCTGGCGGTTCGGGGCCCAGGCCGCGTCGGCGGGGCTGGCGGGGGTGTTGGTGGGGGGGCTGACCCAGGACACCCTGGGCGACCTGGAGGTGACGCGGGCCGCGTTCGTCTGGGTCGCGCTGCTGGGCGTCAGGGCCCCGATCTCGGGAACTTCGTGGCATCCTGGTGGTCAGGCTCCCCCATGACGCTCCTCCTCCTCGTCGCCGCCGGCTGGGCGGGCATCCTCGACCAGGCGATCGAGATCCGGCGCACCGGTGATCTGGTGGGTGCCGCCTCGCTCCTGGACACCCTTCACCCGCTGGTCGAGGAGTCCGAGGAAGGCCGCTGGCTGTTGGAGCGGGGCATCGTGGAGGAGCTGGCGTGGCGTCCGGAGGCGGCTGAGCCCTATCTTCGCGCCGCCATGGACCTCGGTGGGGAAGTGGGTCTGGAGGCGCGCTACCATCTCGTGGTGGTGCTGGACGATCTGGGCCGACTTGCCGAGTCCGCCGGCCAGTTGCGAGCGCTGCTTTCCACGCACGCCCTCAACCCCGACTTCGTGCCGGTGCTGCGCATCCAGGAGGGCGTCCTGGCGGTTCACTCCGGTCATACGGCGCGCGGCAAACGGCTGATTCGTCGGGGCCTTGCCGCCGTGAAGGACGAGGATCGCCACTCGTGGATGGTGGGACGAGGGCGCTTCGCCCTGCTGGACTCCGCCGCGGACCGCGGCGACCGGCTGAGCCTGGACGCCCGTTCGGCCCGTTTGCGGCGAGACCTCCGGGCGCGCGTCCGCGCCGTGTCGGAAGCCGAAACGCTCCTCTACGAGGTCATCAAGACCGAGGAGCCCGAGTGGATCACCTCGGCGCTGCTGCGCGTGGGCGACACCTACGCCGCGCTCGCCGACGACCTCGTGGTTTCTCCTCCGCCGGCGTCGCTCACCCCGGACCAGGCCGCCATCTACCGGGTGGAGATTGGGCGGAAGGCGGAGGGGCCCCGGACCAAGGCGCTGATCTGCTACGAGCGTGGTGTGAGCTATGCGAGGCAGGTGGAGTGGGAGGGCGCGGCGGTCGCCGTGCTCCAGGCGCGGCGGGAGTTCCTCTCGCCCCGACCGTAGGCGCCGGGCCGCGCGCAACGCCACCGAGTCGGCGTCGACCCACAGACGCCCTGGCCTGGGGCGTTGCCCCGGGGATAACGAGCCCGCATGAGTCAGCCCTCCCCGGTCGCGCCGCTCGACGACCTGTTCATTGGCATCGCCGGTATGATTGGCGCCGGCAAGAGCACGTTGGCGACGGCTCTTGGAAAACACCTGAATCTTCCGGTGTATTTCGAACCCGTGGCCGACAACGAGTACCTGGCTGACTTCTACCGCGACACCAAGCGTCATTGCTTCGCGACCCAAATCTACCTGTTGAATCGCCGTTTCCAGCAGCACCAGGAGATCATCTGGCGCGGGGGCGGCGGCGTGCAGGATCGCACGATCTACGAGGACGCCGTGTTCGCGCGGATGCTGGTGAACATCGGCCTGATGGAGGACCGCGACTTCCGCACCTACCTGTCCCTGTTCCGGCACATGAGCAACTTCATGTGTCGGCCCCACGTCATCGTCTATCTGGATGTCAAACCCGAGCGTTCGTACGAGCGGATACAGATGCGATCGCGGGACGTCGAGTCGGGTGTCAGTATGGAGTATCTTACGGCGTTGTACGCCGAATACTCGCACTTCATCGCGGATATTTCTCGCACGATCCCGGTCATCACCGTCGACTACGATCGTTTCCGCGACGCCGAAGAGATGGCGACAGTCATCGAGAAAGAGTATCTCAACGCCAGTTTCCTGCGCCAGGTCAGCTGGGAGCCCACCCGCGGGTGACGGGGGCGGCTAGCGCCTCGAGAGCCGAGTGGCCAGCAGGTAGGTGCCGAAGGCCAGCCCGACGCCGGTGAACCAGGCATACGGGTAGATGGCGAGAAAGGGGGCCGGGGCGCTCGAGAGCAGCTTGGTCGCGACCATGAAACCGGGCAGGTTGGGCGCGATGCCGATGGCCAGGGCCGCGATGGCAGCCGCGTTGAAGCGGGGCTCGCCTCCGTTCGGGTCGAAGAGCGCGCGCACGTTCAGATCACGACGGCGGACCACCCAGTAGTCGGCGATCATGATCGCCGCGACCGGCCCAAGCAGCGAGCCGACGCCGCCCAGCCAGCCGTCCATGTAGGTGCCGGCGTCGGCCACTAGCTTCCACGGCATGCAGGCCACGCCGAGGACGCCGGTGATGAGCCCGCCGGTCTGAAAGCTGATGCGCTTGGGCGCCAGGTTGGCGAAGTCGTTGGCCGGGCCGACCACATTGGCCGCGATGTTCACCGAGAGCGTGGCGAGCACGATTCCGAACACCGCAACTATCGCGACGAAAAGACGCACGATCCCGCTGGGGATCAACGGCTCGGTCAGGCCCGCGGGGACGGCCGGCGACGCCATCACCCCCAAGAGGTACTCGGGGTTCCAGAGGTCCTTAAGCTCGCTGCCGGGGAGCACCGCGGTCGAGGCGCTGGTAATCATGACGGCGAACGCCGAAAACGCAATCATGGTGGTGGGCAGCCCCAGGGACTGGCCAAGGATCTGCTCCCTCTGGCCACGACCGAAACGGGTGAAGTCGGGAATGTTGAGCGCGAGGGTGCTCCAGAAGCTGACCATGGCGGTGACCGCTGGCACCAGCACCGGCCAGAAATCGGTGAGTGTGGCGTATTTCGACGGCTGAACCAGGAGCGGCCCGAACCCGCCGGCGCGATTCACGACCCAACCCAGGAGGGCGACGGCGAGGACCAGGACGATCGGCGCCGCCCAGTTCTCGAAAAGCCGCACCGCGTTCATCCCCCGGTAGACGATCAGGATGTTCATGGCCCAGAAGATGCCGAAGCCGATGGCGGAGGGGATGGACAATCCGAAGAGGTCCGCGGTGCCGCCGAGCGTCGCGAATCCGGGCCAGACGGTGGCGAAGAAGGTCTTGAGCGCTTCGCCGCCGAAGAAGCAGTTGATTCCGAACCACCCGCAGGCGACCAGCGCCCGGAGCACGGTCGGGATCTTGGCGCCCTCGGTTCCGAAGCTGGCGCGCGCCAGCACGGGGAACGAGATTCCGTACTTCGTTCCCGGGTGGGCGTTGAGGAGGATCGGCACCAGCACGATGCAGTTCCCGAGCCCGATCGTCAGGAGCGCCTGCCACCAGTTCATGCCCTTGGACATCAGTCCGCCGGCGAGGGTGTACGTCGGGATGCAGTGGGCCATCGAAATCCACAGCGCGCAGAACGTGTACGTTCCCCAGTTGCGATGGCGGGCTGGGATCGGCGCCAGATCGGCGTTGTAGAGGGGGCTGTCCGCGAGGTCGCGACCGACCAGGTCCAACGCTTCGTCGGCGTATCGAGGGTCGTGCACGCGTTACTCCTTACTCGAGACCAGTTGGCCGGCCTCAGCGACGAAGTCTTTCCGGCCCCACTCGGTGTCGCGATTGGCCAACTCGGCCGCCTTCGCCGCCTTGCGCGCGCCCTGGAGCTCGACGAGGTGGTGATGGGTGGAGAAGTAGGGCAACGACTTGCCGATGGCAGCTTCGATGCCGGTGAACCCGTGCTGACCGAGGAAGGCCGCCAGGCCCTCGCCCAACTCGTCGACCATCTCGAAACCCTGGAGCATCGGCCCGGTACAGCTCTGCACCGTAGAGCTGCCCATGAGGATGAACTCGATGGCGTCGACGCTGCTGCAGACGCCGCCGATGCCCGAGATGGTGAAGCCGGGCTGGTCGGTGGCCAACTCGCCCACCATGCGCAGCGCGATGGGCTTGACCGCACGGTAGCTGTATCCGCCGTAGGTGGAGTGCCCCTCCACCGTAGGCGTGGGACGGAGCGTCTTCAGATTGATGCCCACCGTGGACAGGATGGTGTTGATGGCGGCGACGCCGGACGCGCCGCCGGCCCTTGCCGCGCGCGCCGGAATCCGGATGTCGGTGATGTTCGGCGTCATCTTCGCCCACACGGGCCGCCCGCCGACGGCCTCGACGACCCAGCTGGTCACCTCTTTGACCATCGCCGGATTCTGGCCCATCGCCGCGCCCATGCCCGACTCAGGGTGGCCGTGCGGACAGGAGAAGTTGAGCTCCAACGAGTCGCATCCGGCCTCGATGCAGCGCCGGGCCAGCTCCTGCCAGCGCGCTTTGTCGTAGCGCTCCATGATCGAGCCCACGAGGATGCGATCCGGCCAGGCGTCCTTGACCTTTCGAAAGTCGACCTCCCAGTCCTCGAACGGTCGATCGCTGATGAGCTCGATGTTCTGGAAGCCGATCGTCTCCCCGCCGGGGGTGTTGAGCTTGCCGTATCGCGGCTGCACATTGACGACGTGGGTGTCGGTGAGGCTGGTCGTCTTGGCGATCACGCCGCCCCAACCGGCCGCGAACGCCTTGCCGATGACCGTGGCGTTGGTCGAGGGGGGACCGCTTCCGATGATGAAGGGGTTCACGAAGCGCAGCCCGTTCACGGTGCTGGCGAGGGTGCCGTCGGTCAGGACAGAGGACATTTCTGGCTCCAGGCGGGCGAGAGTACCACGCCGCCCGGGGTAGACTGGTCTGGATGGCCCGCACCCTCTTCCGCCGCGCCCGCCTCCTGGACGAGACGGTGGACCTCCTCTGGGACGACGGCGTGGTCGCGCTCACCGTGGCGGGCGGCCTTGGCGTGGACGTAGCCACCACAGTCGTCAACGGCGGCCTGCTCACGCCTCCGTTCGCGGAGCCCCACGTGCACCTGGACGCGGCGCTGCTCGGCGCGCGCGCGCCGAACCTCAGCGGTACCTTGCGCGAGGGCATCACCAATTGGTCGCGGCTGCGGGCGGACCTCACCGCCGAGGATGTGCTCGAGCGCGCGCGGGAGACGCTGGCCATGTATCGGAGTTGGGGGGTCCTGCGGTGGCGTACGCATGTCGACACCGGCTCCAATGTCGCGGTCGATGCGCTGCTGTCGCTCCGCGCGACCACCCCGGGGCTGCAGGTGGTCGCGTTCCCGCAAGAAGGAATTCTGCGCGCGCCAGGGCGCCGCGACGGGTGGGAGCGGGCGGTGCGCGGTGGGTGCGACGCGGTCGGCGCCATCCCTCACTTCGAGCGTACGACCGAGGAGGGCTGGGAGAGCGTGCGGCTGGCGTTCCGCCTCGCTCGCGAGCTGGCGCTGCAGGTGGACCTCCACTGCGACGAGACCGACGATCCGGGCTCGCGAAACCTCGAAGTCGTGTGCGCGGAGACGCTGGCCGGCGGGGTGCCGCACGTGGTGGCCGGACATTGTACCGCCCTGCACAGCTACCCGGACCCCTACGCGGCGCGAGTCTGCGAACTCGTCGCGACTTCAGGAGTACAGGTTATCTGCAATCCACTCGACAACGTCGTGCTACAAGGCCGGTACGACGGGTATCCGAAGCGTCGGGGGCTCACCCGCGTCGACGAGCTGTGGGCTGCGGGTGCGACGGTCGGTGTCGGGCACGACTCGGTGATGGATCCCTGGTATCGGCTGGGGACCGCGAATCTGCTCGATGCGGCGTACATGTTGGTGCACGTGGGCCACCTCACCAGCGAGGCGGAGATGAAGCGGGTGGTCCGGTGCCTGCACACCGAGAATCACTTGCCCTGGGGCCGGCCCCCGCGCGTGGCCGTGGGGGCGACCGAACTCTTGCACTGGCCGGCCGCGGACGAAGTGGAGCTCTTGCGCCTCAGGCCGCGCCCCACCGTCCTGGTCGCCTGACCGCCTTTGGGACGCTTCCACGCTTCCGGGTTGACAGAGCGGCCGCGCGGCGGCACACTCCCCTCGCCATGAGCATCCTCTTTTTTGCCGCCATCGCCTGCTTCCCCACCGCCACCTCGACCGACACCGACACCGGGGAGTCGGCCGAGGACACCTCCGAGCGCTCCGAGACCGGGCACACCGGCGAAGGCGGCTTCGCCGGCACCTTCGACAAGTACAAGACCGACAGCACCGCCTCGTTGCGCTCGGTCTACTCGTCGGGCGCCGGCGTGTACATGGTCGGCACGCGCGGCACCGCCTGGGTTGGCACCGCCGAGAGCTTCGCCGCGTACGCCCTCCCGGCCGAGCTCAGCGGGGTGGATGTCAACGACATCTGGGGCAGCGGGAAGGAGGAGTCGCTGAACCTCGCGGTGGCCGCCGATCAGGGCCTGGTGGCGTTCTACGTGCCCGGAACGTGGTCCGTCTACAACCTCGGCCCGCGCGACAACACCGCCATCGCGGGCAACTCGCTCACCAACGTCTACGTGGTCGGGGACAACGGCGTCCACCACTTCGACGGCGGCATCTGGAGCACGCTGGCGGTGCCGGGCGTGGCGCTCTTCGACGTGTGCGCCCACTCCACCGGGGCGTTCGTCGTCGGGGCCGAAGGCCTGGTGCTCTCGTGTACGTCGGTGGGGTGCACGGAGCTCGACAGTGGCCGCTCTGCGAATTTGCGAGGCGTCGCCTGCGCATCCTCCGAGGACGCGTGGGTCGTCGGAGACCAGGGCCAGACGCTGCACTACACCGGCTCCAAATTCGTCAGCATCGGCAGCGACACGAGCGCCACGCTCAACGCGGTTTTCATGGACGGCGACGAAGCGGTTGCGGTCGGCAACACCGGCACCGCGATCCTCTACAACGGCGATGACTGGCGGCCGCTGAACACGGACACCGAGCAGAACCTTCTCGGCGCCCACGGCGTTTCGGCGAAGAACGTGTGGGCCGTGGGTGACGGCGGGGTCGCGCTTCAGTACAAGGCGAACTGATTCGAGGTTCCGTGCGCCCCACCGTATTCCCGCTGTGCGTACGAAGGTGACCCGGACATCCGCCTGGCGGCGGTCAAGGCGGTCTACGAGGTCGGCGACCGCACCGGTCGACGGCAGAAGGCCCGCGCTGCTCGCCAAGCTTTGACCCGGCAGGAATTGAAGGATGCTCCCGGCTGGGCTCGAACCAGCAACCGCGCGATTAGAAATCGCGTGCTCTGTCCAGTTGAGCTACGGGAGCCCTCGCGCGCGGCGCCCAGACGCCGCTACACTATTCACGGAGGCGGCATGCGGGCAACGACACTGGGACTTCTTGCGCTACTTGGTAGCTGCGCCAGCGACATCGGCGTCAGTCAGACGGCCAAGTGCAACGGCCAGCTCGAGCTTGCCGAGAACGAGGTCGTGGACAGCCCCTTCGACGAGGACGGTGACGGATTCTACCAGCCCGACCAATGTGCGGGTGCCTACGACGCAGATCGTCTCGACTGCAACGACAAGGATGCCGAGGTCAATCCCAACGGGATGGAGGTCACCTGCAACGACGAGGATGACGACTGCGACGCGGCGACCATCGACGACGCCGACGAGGACGGGGACAGCTACACCGCCTGCGTCGACGACTGCAACGACAACGAGGCCAGCGTCAACCCCGGTGAGCCCGAGATCGAGTGCGATCGGCTCGACAACGACTGCGACGACACCACCGTCGACGGGCTCGACCAGGACGGAGACGGCTACACCGAGTGCGAGGACTGCGCGGATCTGGCGCCCCGCATCAACCCCGGCACGGTCGAGACCACCTGCAACGACATCGACGACGATTGCGACGAAGTCACGGCGGATCGTCCCGACGGCGACGGCGACGGCGACAACGTCTGCGACGATTGCGACGACGCCGACCCCTTCCGCTTCACCGGCAACGAAGAGACCTGCGACGACGGCATCGACCAGGACTGCGACGGTACGGTCGACAACGACTGCGACTACGGCGGCACCTGGGACCTCGATCAGGTCGTCAGCGACAGCTGCGCGTTCGGGCTGGTGAGCCTGAACTTCGACCAGGTCGTGGTGACGGATACCAACCCGATCATCAAGTTCAACGGCGGCGGCACCCAGCCCGGCCAGATGGTCGGGAGCGTCACCGGCACGGGCGACTTCGACGCCGACAACCAGATCTCGGGCACGTGCACCGAGACCTACTCCATCGTCGGGGCCTTCTCGGATCACCAGAATTTCACGGCCACCTTCACGGCGTCGTACGCCGGGCGCTGCTACGACTGTGTCAACCAGAGCTGGGACATCACCGGGGTTCGGTGACGACTACAGCGGCAGCGCCCGAATCAGCAGCCGGTCACACCCCTCGCGAACGGGCCCGCCGACGTGGTCACCCCACGACTGTTCGACGTAGAAACCGTTGGCCTCGAGCATCCACTCCAGCTCGTCGGGCGTGGACAGGTGGAGCGCGAGCACGCTCTCGATCGGCGCGGCGCCATCGATGTAATAGCGGTCCACGAGGCGGAGGTTGCCGAGCAGAGGTGATCGGAAGACCTCCCTCGTTCGCCGCACCGAGACGCCGTCCGCTTGACCCTCCCAGGCCACCCGCTCCGGCGTGTGGGCGTCGGCCATCAGGCGCGGGTCGGGCGCCGGGAGGTCGATGGTGAGCGGCCCTTTGGCCGCGAGCGCGCCGCGGCAGCGGGCCAGGCAGGCCGATCGAGCGCGCCGGTCCGGGAGGAACGCGAACGAGGCGTTGGGAATGATGACTTCGCCGAAGGCGCCGAGTTCGAAGTCGGTCATGTCGCCGACCACCCAGCGGATCCCTTCCGGAGCCCGACGGCGCGCCCTGTCGATCATCGCTGCGCTCCGGTCGAGTCCGGTCACCGGTCGGCCGGACGCAAGGCCGCGACACACGCGCCCCGTACCGCAGCCGAGCACGAGCAGCGGCCCGGCGACACAACGCATCGCGTAGCCCGCGATATCGGCGTTCGCCCCATCGAACTCGGCATCATACGCCGCTGCGACATCGAGGTAGGGATCGGAGGGGCTGACGACAGGGGGCATGGTGCGCTACGTTCGCGCTGCTATCGGGTCCGGCATGATTCTGGCTTTCGCGGTTTTCGCCCTCAGCTCCTCTCTCGGCCGCGCGGGCGAAACGACGCCCGTCGCAACCGTACCGGTCCTCGTCGAGGAGGAAGACGTGGTCGATCTGGATACCGAAGAGGGCACCCTTCCCAAAAATGCCGTCAGCGACGTGTTGAAGAAGAACGACTGGGCGGTCACCGACTGTGTCACCCGCCTGGCCGGAAAAACTCTGGACGGCCGGGTCGAGTTCGCCTGGGAAATCACCATGGAGGGTAAGGTGGACAAGCTGCGCGTGAAGGAGTCCTCGCTCCGGAACCCGCCGCTGCAGGAGTGTCTGCAGAAGTCGGTGCAGCGGCTGACCTTCCCGTCGCCTCGCGGCGGGCTTGTCCCGGCCTCTCACGTCTTCGCCTTCTGAAGCGTGGACGCCGCCGCGCTCGCCGCGCTCTGGGCGACGGTCGCGGCCCCGGTCGGCGACCTGGCGCGGTTTCCGCCACCCACCCCGCCCGCCGCGGTTTTTTCCGAGGCCGCCGCCGGTCGCGTGGGGCGGATGTCGTTGGCGGGCCAGGGCGTCGCGGCGTGGGGGCTGTTGCCCGTCCCGCGTGATCTGGCCTGGCTCGCCATGACCGACGACCGCCTCGCCGACGCCGTGGCGTCCTTGACCGAGGTGCGCCTTCGGGGCGCCTGGACCGAGCCCAAGCTCATCTACCAGCGCCTCGATCTTCCCTGGCCCTTCGCCGACCGCCACTGGGTGCTCGACGTCGCCAACACCATGGAGCTGGCGCGGCGCTCGGGGGTGTGGGAGCGCGCGTGGATGCAGGATGGCGGCGCGCTCGCGGCGGTGCGCGACCGGACCGACGCCGTGTTGTTCGACGCCGCGGAGACCCTCCCGCACAACCGTGGAAACTGGCTTCTGCTGCCCGTTGATTCGAGACACACCCTCGCGGTCTACCAAGTCTGGACGGACCTGGGAGGCAGCATCCCGCCTGCGGCGGTCGAAGCCTGGGTTCGCGCGTCACTGACCGACTTGTACGCAGACCTCACGGTCCACGCTGCCGCGGTTGCTGCCCGGTACCGGCAAGGATGTGCCACCCAGCGCGGCGCGGACGGCCAGACGATCCCCTGTTTCCAATGACACCCGCTCCCTGTGCGCCGGTTGATGCGGGCCGCCACCCGCTGTCGACCGGCGCCCGCGTTCGGCCGCCATCAATTCTCCCTTCGGTCACTGCCGGCCGGGCTTGAGCAGAATAAACAGACAGATTCATGAACGTGCTTTCAACCAGGACTCCCACTGATCCGGCGTGTTCAGATTCAAGATCCGAGCGGGGTCGTCCACCGGAATACGGGTGGCGCCCACGAGCCGACGGTCCAGCCGGCCGCGCTCGTGGGGCGGGTCGAGCCGCACCGGATGCCCGTCGGCGCCTCGGTAGGTCAACACCGCGGGACCGGCCGCGTCGAGGAGCCTGCGAACGTCACCGAGGGTGGCCGGCGGCACGTCAACCGGGGTGAGGATGGCCGCCCCGGTGCCGACCAGGGCAATCGCGGCGGATTCCGCGAGCCCGGTGTCGGCCCACCGGTGGTTGTGGTGCACGACGACTCCCGTCGGCAGGGCCCTGGCGATCCGCTCGGCGTCGCATCCGAGGACGACATGCACCCGCAGCCCCAGCGCCCGAAAAGTCTCGATATGCCGGATAAGCAGCGGGCTCCCGTCGACATCCAACAGGGCCTTGTTGGCTCCCATCCGCGACGATCCGCCCGCGGCGAGCACGATGGCATCCCGTACAGAAGACTCCGACTCAACCACCTCGACGTTCCCGCGTCCGATCGCCCGGTTACATATCGACCGTGCTCATCAAAACCAAGTCCTGGTTCATTCGACAGACGCCAATGCTGGCCGACCTTGCGGATCGCGAGCTTGATATCCTCGACCAGGTGAGCGATTCGCTCGACCTCCGGCGGCGGACTCGGCTGTGGGAGCCCGGGTATCCGGCAAATACGGTGTACATCCTTCGCGCCGGCATCGTAAAGCTCAGCAAGACCAACGACGAAGGCCGAGAGTTGACCCTGGGCTTCTACACCCGCGACCAGCTTGTCGGCGAGCTCGGCATCGTCAACGACACGCCCCACGACACCACCTGTGAGGCCTACGAAGATGCCCAGGTTCTCGCGCTCCCCAAGGATGACTTCATCAAGATGATGATGAGACATCCGCCGCTCGCGATGCGCATGATCCGGTTGGTGGGGGAGCGACGCCAGAAGCTCGAGAACCGCGTGGAGAGCCTCCTGTTCAAGAGCGCGCACTCCAGGTTGGCGGCTCTGTTTCTAGATCTGGGCGACAGCTTTGGGGTTCGAGACAGCCGTGGCCGCATCGTGAACCTGAAGCTGACCCACAAGGAGATCGCCAGTCTTATCGGTGCCACGCGCGAAACGGTGAGCTTCGCCATCCTGGACCTGCGCAGGGACGAACTGATCCAGACCGAGGGAAAGCGCGTGATTCTCCTCGATGAAGGGAAGCTCCGGGCCCTGCGCGACGCATGATCCTGATGTTGTTGGCGGGCTGTCTCCCCCACGGAGCGCTCGGCGCACGGGGGGCCGAGTCAGCCGTCGCGTACATGCTGGAGTCCGCCGGGCGGCGCTACCCGCTCACCCGCCAGTGGGCGCGCACGTTTTCGGACGGGAGCAATGGGTGGCTCGTCTGTCTACAGGCAGAAGCGCCACACTGCGTGGAGCTTCGCGCTTTTCCCAGCGGTGAGGTACTCGTGCTGCGCGGGCTCGCGGCTTGGCCGTCGTCATTGCGGGGGGTGACCACCGGTCTGTGGCCGATGCTGTCGCCCCGGGTGGACCTGGGCGACAGACTGGTGAGCAGCTGGCCTATCGACGGGTCCGGGCGGGAGCAGACCCGCATCGTTGCGACCGGGCCTTGGTCCTCACGGGGGCGTACCTTCGAGTGGTCTCCGACGCTCGCGGTGGTGTCCGGCGCGGGATGGACCGGGCACGGAACCCTGACCGGAACCGTGGTGCTTGACGGCGCCGAGGTCGCCGAGGCCCACTGGGAGCTGGACGTCACCGTTTGCGACGCCGGCGGCGCCTGTCAGGTGGTCGGCGGGCGCGCCCAGTTGCGGCGCACGGACGGTGCGGTAACGCCGCAGGTCGCGCGGCCCTGTCCCCAGCGTGGGGAGTCCGAGGCCCGTGCGCCGCTGTGCCTCGCCGACGGAACGGTGCTCGACCGGGCCGGTGCCGACCCCGGGACGCCGTGACGCAACTCGGCTACAGTCGGCGCGGGGGGGCGAGGTGAACCCAGAGCTGATTGCGCGGATGGTGCGAGGTCGCTGCGAGCCGCTGAATGGCTCGCTGGCGGCGGCCGCGCTGGCGCGGGTGCCGGGGCTCAGCGACGGCTTGCCCGACCTCCGCCTGCCTCCGCACGACCGGCAGGTTTCGTTCCCTATCGCGTCGACCGAGCTGCTCTCCCCGCTGGTCGACCGAGCGCTGCGCGGCGCCGTGGACGAAGCACTCGCCGAGATGCGGGAGGTGCCAGCGGACGAGTTAGAAAGGAAACTCCAGGATGATCCGCTCACGCGTGCGCTTGTTCGCCTGCTCGAGGAAGGGCTGGGTCTCTCGGTCGGTGCCGGCGCGCTCGTAGCCCTGGAGTACGTGCGGTCGTGTTCGAGTCGGATGGCAGCGCCGACGCCGCTCTTGGTCGAAGGGGTCCGTCGGCTGGGCGACCTTGGGGCCGCGGCACGTACGGTCGCGCTGCGTTCCGTTGCCGCCGCGATGAGCGCTCGGCTGGCCGTCGCATCCGCGGCGTTGGCGAGGGCGGGCGTGCGCGTCCCAGCGTTGGTCACCATGCTGACCGACGCACCGCTGGTGTGGGTCTTGCCGTACGGCGCTCCCTTGCCCATCGACCTGGAGCTCGCGGTCGGCGCCCTCGGGCCGCCCGACGACGAGGTCCTGCTCCAAGCGGCGTCGGTGGCCTTTGACCTCGTGGTGGGTGGGGTGCTCGCGCGGGTGGGCGACCGGACCATCGGGCCGCGCGACGCTCCGCTTTCCCTCCGGTTCTGCCTCCCGGCGCTCAAGGCCAGCGGCGCGGGCGCTGCGTTGGCCCGGCTTCGCGGTGAACCGGACGCCTGGACGGTCGTGCTGCCCCAGCTGTCGAGTTGGGTCGATGCTGCGGCCCTGGTCCGCGCCGGATTATCGGCCGCGGCGGTCGACTCGCTGCTCAGGGTGGACGTCGCGGTCGCGCTGGCCTCCAAGATCGCGGAGGCCGCGCGCGCCTGGCAGGCCGCGCAGGTTGTCGCCTGTGTGCTCGCCGCGATCGCGCCGACGGGTGAGCCCTCGGTGGCGCGGCAGCTCCTCCTGCCGCGGGGTCAGGCCGTCAGCGCGACGGTCGTCGCCGTCAGCACCGGGATGGTCGCGGCGGCCATGGGCGAGCAGATTGCGCTCAGCCCGGAGATCAGGTCGCTCTTCGCCGCGTGGAACGAAGGTGCGGGGTCTGCGGCCGTCTCCAGCTTGGACGGGCCGATCGCCTGGTTCGTCTTTACCGACCCGATCGCTGCGGTTCGCTTCGCGGCAACCGTCGGCGAGCGCTCCGCCGCGGGCCTGCCCCCGCCCGCCGTGTCCGTGGCGACGGGCCCGATCACCGGCGGAAGCGACGGGGCGGTGCTCCGCCTCGCGGGCGGCGTGGTCCAGGAGGCGCTGAGTCTGCTCGCGCACCTGCCGCGGCCACGCAGGCCGCCAAGCCTGCTCGGGCACAAGGAGCTGGTCCTCGATCGGGGCCGACTCGCGGGTCACGCTGCGGCGCTTGACGGCGCGACCGTGGACCTGCTGTGCGGCGCGGCGCTCACGCCGATCCCGGGATTGGTGCCCCCGGGGGTGCACGCCGCCTGGGAGTTCGACGGCGGCGTGCTGGTCGTGGTACCCATCCCTGCCCTGCCAGGTGCGAGCGGGGCGGTTCAGCTGACGTTTGCGGAATGGACGGCGCTGGCGTCGGGAGCCTCGGCGGTACCATCGGCGGCCGGCCCCGCGCCGTTGCGGTCGCGGGCGAAGGCGGTCCCGGTCGTGGTGGCGACCCCGGATGCGGCCCCGGCGCCCCCAGGCAACCCGTTCGACGACGAGGCCGGGCCGACCAGCATCCTGGGTCCGGCGCCCGCGCCGCATCGACATCCGAGCTCCGCCAATCCCTTCGACGACGCCTTCGGAATCCCGGTCGGCGACGACAAGGCGCCTCCGCCGTCGGCCCCGCCGCCGGCCTATTTCGAGGGCATGGCCGGGTTCGACATCACCAACGAATCGCCGGCGGCTTCCGGTCCTGACGCCGGGTTTCCGCTGCCTGCATTCTCCGGTGAGCCGTCGCCGGTCACGGCTGCGGTGCTGGATCCAAAACCAACGCGTGTGCCGGTCGTCGACTTCGACGTTCTGCTCGCCGGCTACGCGTGCTACATCGAGCGAGATCGCGTGGTGTTCGGCCGCCCCTACGGCACACGCCTCGTCGACATGCACGCCTTTGACACCGATGGCAACCTCGACCGCGCATACCTGGCCTTCATGCAGGCGAAGATTCTGGAGGGGTTCGCTCCCCAGGCCGAGCTCAGCGGGGAGCTTGCACGGACGGTGACCGTCATGCCGTTGGACCTGGAGCGGCTCCGCGCCGCGTGGCGCGCGCTGACCTGATCGGCGCCGGTAGCGGGGATGCGGCACCTGGGGTATACGCCGGCGCCTTTGGTGCGACCATGAAGCTCTACCGCGCCCGCGTCCCGCAAATCGCCCACGCCGTCATCGAACGGCTCACCAACGAGGGCGATATCGAAGTGTCCGGCCCCGACCGGGAGGAAGCCGCCAGCGATCTCGTCGCCATCCTCGAGTCCTACCTTCATCGCGACAATGATCTGCGCGAGGCGGTTCGGGACGAGATGGAGCGGAAGAACATCCCCTACGACCAGTACGGGAAGGTCAAAGGCGCCATCGCCGAGGGTTGGGGTCACCCGACGGGTGACGAGGTCGCTCGGTACTTCGCTCGGCAGTTCATCGAGAACTTCATGATCTCGAACTTTGTGGGCGAGGTCTACGCCGACGATCGTGAGCTCTTCAAGAAGATCCTCGACGTCGTGGTCAGCTTCGACGTCGACGAACGCGCCCTTCGCACCGAGGCCGAAGAGCGCATCAAGAACGTGAAGGAAGGGTCGGTAGAGCGGCAGGATGCGCTCAACCGGGCCATGCGCGAGGTGCGCAAGCGGCACGGGCTCACTTAAGACTCAGCTTGCGGCGAGTTCAGCCAGCTTGGGGCGCAGTCGCTCCATGATCCGCGTGTGCAGTTGGCTCACCCGCGATTCGGTCACGCCGAGGATCTGTCCGATCTCCTTGAAACCGATCTCGCGGAAGTAGTACATCTCCACGATCATGCGGTCTCGCTCGGGAAGGCCGCCGATGGCCGAACGAACTTCCTTTCGGAGGTCGGAGGTTTCGAACTCGACATCGGGCGAATCTGACGCGGCGGGAATGGCATCACCGAGGGTGTGTTCGTCGTCGGCGCCCTCTTCCATGCTCACGACGTTGTGGATCAGGCTGTGATCCGCCAGCTCCTGCAGCCGTTGCTCAGTGACGCCGAGCTGTCGGGCGAGCTCAGGCTCCGTCGGCGTCCTGCCCAGGTCCTTCGCAAGCTGTTCGCGGGCGACACGGAGGCGGTCACCGCGGTCGCGGACCGACCGGGGCACCCAATCGACGCGCCGCATCTCGTCGACGATGGCTCCCTTGACGCGGATCCGGGCGTACGCGGTGAAGCTGAGGCATCGGTCCTCCTCGAACCGGTCGACCGCGTCGATCAGGCCCAGCATGCCCATGTTGACGAGATCTTCCACCTGCACGCAGGACGGGTAGCGGCTCGCCATGCGGAAGGCGACGCGCCGGACCATGCCGATATGGCGGGTCAGGAGCATCGTGCGGGCAACCGGGTCGAGCCGCTGCTTGCGGACGGGGTTTTCAAGGGTGACAACGGTTGCCGACCCACAGGTTCCGGGGGACGTGGTTTCGATCTGGGGCATTGCGGGGCCTCGCTGGCGGGCAAGGAGGGTTGGGGAGTGGACTCCGGCCCAATCGTCACCTGCGGCCCGCGCTTGAGGAGATAATGTCGGTACATCCCCGAAAAATCCCTTCGGTCACCGGCGCCGAGAGTTTAGCGCTCCAGCGCGGAATTCTCGACCGAACCCTCCGGCGGGGCCAGATCCCTTGTCGTTTCCAATAGAGGAAGCACGCGATCCCGCACCGCGAAGAAGTCGGTGCGCTCTGACGCCTCAAGGGGCTTCTGAACCGGCACGATGGCCTTCATCGGGTCTTTGTGCACGCCGTTGACCAGGTACTCGTAATGGAGGTGGGGTCCCGTCGACTGACCGGTGCTCCCGACTTTTCCGATGGTCTGCCCCTGGCTGACGTGCGCGCCTCGCTTCACGCCGATGCTGCTGAGGTGCGAGTACCCGGTGACCGTCCCGTTGTCGTGCCGCAGTTCGATGTGGTTGCCGTGCCCCCCGGCCCAACCCGCCTTGGTCACGACTCCGTCGGCGACGGCCCGGATGGGCGTGCCCGACGGCGCCGCCAGGTCGACTCCCCGATGGGCGCGCATGCGGTGAAGGATCGGGTGGTACCTGCCGGCGCTGAAGCCGGAGCTCACTCTGGAGAACTCGATGGGCGAGCGCAGGAAGGCCTTGCGCCGAGACGCGCCGTCCTTTCCGTACCAGCCGGCGGTCCCGTCGTGCGTCCGATGGCGGATGGCGACGTACTGCTTTTTGCCATTATCAAGAATCACCGCCCTGATATCACCGATTCTCGCGGAGCCGTCGTCGGCCGTGAGCCGGTCCAGGACCAGGCGAAAGCGTGCCCCGGCGACGAGTTCGGTGTTGAAGTCCACGTCGTATTCGAAGATCTTCGCGAGCTCGATGATCTGCCCGGCGGAGAAGCCGACCGCGATCGCGGCGCTCCACAACGACGACGTGACCGTGATCGCGGCCGCCTGCTCCTCCACGCGGTAGGGCACCGGCACCTTGCGGGCGGTGTACCTGGCGCCGGTCCAGACCAGCTCGGTCGTGGTGGCGGGGTCGTGGGCGAGGCGCAGTCGGAAGGGGCGGTCTTCCCCGTCGCGCCAGTCCAGTCGTACCTGATCGCCCGGGAAGATGTTGTTGAGCGCGCTGCCGGCGCCGGCGAGCAGGTCGGCCGCGGGGGCGCCCATCGAGCGGAGGACCGAGCCGGCGTTGTCGCCGGCGGCGACCTCGTGGGAGGTGGTTCGGTAGCGCGGGGGGGGTGGAGTCAGCGCCGCGCTGACCGTGGCTACCGCCGGTTGCGCCAAGGGCGCGGGCGCTGCGAAGACGACGCCGGCGATGCCGCCGAGGGCGACCACCGCAATCGTCACCACGATGCGCACCGTCCTCACGGGCCCCCCCGGTTGAACAGCAGGTAGACCCCGATGGCGGCGACCAGCGCCAGCCCGACGAAGGCGCCGGCGAGCAGTCCCTGGGCGACCACCCACAGCACCGAGGGAGCCGAACGGTTTCGCGTGGCCCGGTAGGAGGGTTGTCGCGTGGCTGGCGCCGGCGCACCGCGTCGCGGATCGTCCAGAAAGGCCGGGCGCTCGACACGGAACAGGGTGTGTTCTTCGGGCTGCGGGGCTGGCGGAGGGCTGGCCGCCGGTCCCGGACCGGCCGGCGGCGGCGGCGGCGGCTCCCTGCCCGGGGGGGCGAGCATCGACTGCGGCGATTCGTCGGCGATCGTGATGGTCTGCCCGGCGAGACCGACCGCGTCCCGGGCGGCGCTGCGCACCTGCCGGAGCGCCGGTGGCACGTGGAGCGCGGCCCAACTGCGCACCCCTGTGCCGGCGAATCGGTCGGCGGCGCCGACGAGTTGACGCTCAACCTCGATGGCGGCGGGGCGCCCTTTTGGGTCCCAACTCAGCATGGGCCGTAAGATCGGCGTCAGTTCCGCGTGCGTCGCGGCGAGGCGCATGAGCCTTTCTTCGACCCGTCGGGCATGGGCCTCCTGCTTCAGCTTCGGCTGCCCGAAGATCTCCCCGATGGCGGCCTCCCAGAGGGTCAGGGCAAGTCCGTAGACGTCGGCGGCGGGGCTGACCTCGCCGGTGATGATGTACTCGGGCGCCATGTAGTTCAGCGTCCCGAGGACGAACTGCCCCGTCCGGCTCTCCCGCGCCGCGAATCGGGCCTGGGCGATACCGAAGTCCAAGAGCTTTACGCTGCCGCGGTCGCTCAGCATCACGTTGGCGGGCTTGACGTCGCGGTGGACGACGTTGAGCGGCTCGCCGCTGGAGGGGTGTCGCGCGGTGTGCGCGACGTGCAGGGCCCCGGCGATGGCGGCGCCCAGCTCGGCGAGCGCCCGCGGGGGCGGACGGTCACCCGCGTCGATCAGGGCGGCAAGATCGACGCCCTCGACGTATTCCATCACCACGCCGTCGCGCTCTCCGATGCGAACGAGCTCCAGCACGCGGAGAATGTGTTCGTCGTGGAGCAACCCCAAGAGCCGGGCTTCGTCGCGGACGCGCGACAGGAACATCTCCTGCTCTTCTGAGCCCGAAAGGAGCACCTTGACCGCGACGCTACGGCGGAAGTCCCGCGCACCGACGAGCTCGGCCAGGTACACCGTCCCGAAGGCTCCCGAGCCGATCACCCGTTGGAAGGTCAGTTGGCGCACGCGCGAGCCTATCATGGTGCCACCGCGCCATCCCCTCCGGCCTCGAAGCTCCGCTTTCTGGCCGACGACTGCGACGACGAGTACGCCACAATCAGCGAGAGCTGTGGAGGGCAGGCGGCTCCGGAATAGGGCTGCGGGTGCGGCGCTGCGTCGGGTGTGGCGCCCTCGTCGTTCTCTTGCCGCTGGCGTTGCGGAGGCGGCGCGCCCCTGGACCCCATGAGGCAGCGGCCGCAGTGTCGCCGTCCTGATACCGGGCGATCGAGAATGAGCGATCACCTCCCCGCTGACGAGAAGGCGAGCTCACGCATCATGGCTCGCGAGCGGCTACGCATGATGTCGCGGCTCGAACAGGCGACGGAGTCGGCACTGGTGTGCCGATGGTTGCGCCCTCGACTCCGTGCCGGCCTGATCCTGGCGTTCGCGCCGCTGCCCGACGAGGTGAGCCTGTGGCCGCTGCTGGAGTCGATCGCGGCGCGTGGCCAGCTGGCCCTCCCGCGGGTGGACGGGTCGAGGTTGTCCCTGTTCCGCGTCCCGCACCTGACCAGCCTGCGCGCCGGGCCGTTCCGACTGCTGGAGCCCGGCCCTGGGGCGTTGCCGGTGTCCGCCGCCGAGGTGGGGGTCGCGCTGGTGCCGGGGCTGGCGTTCACCCGCACCGGGGCGCGTCTTGGAAGGGGCAAGGGCTTCTACGATCGGCTCCTTGCCCTGCTTCCGGCGACGACTCCGCGGATCGGCGTCTGTTACGCCTGCCAGATCGTCGACTCACTTCCGCTGGAAGAGCACGACATGCCGGTCGACGAGGTGGTGCCGGTCTGGGACGGCGAGGCGCTGGCCGCGGGTTAGCTCCGGTGGTGTATCTCTGGACCGCCTTCGCCTTCGCCGACCCAACGTGGCCGGTGCTGACGACCGACGAGCAGGTGCGCTTCGATCGGGGCGACCTCGTGCTCCGCGCCGACACCTCGACGCCGCTCACCAACTCCACCGGGCTCAGCCGGGTGAACGCGCCCGCAGCCGTCCTGTGGCGTGAGGCGCTCGACTTCGAGGCCAAGCGGGGCGAGAATCCCACGCTGAGGGCGATGGAGGAGTACGGGCGCACCTCGCCCGACGATTGGTTCGTCCGCTTTGAGCTCAGCGTCTTCGGCCTCCGCGTCGTCATCCACGACCACTGGACGTGCACGCCCGCGACGATGAGTTGCACCTGGGTACAGGACCCGACCCGGGACAGCGACGTCACTGGGGAGGTCGGCTTCCTCATCGTGCGTCCGGAGGCGGCCGTTTCGTCCATCGTCTTTCACTCCGAGTTCGTCAGCGAGATCTGGGCTCCCGGTTGGGTCCGCAAGTGGCTGGCGAAGGACCAGATGGTGAACATCGTGCAGAAGCTCAGGGAACGCACGGAGAAGAAGGCCGGAGGCGGGTAGCCGATGGAGCTGCGGGCCTTCGCCGTGCGGGTGCTGCATGGCGCCACCCTCTCCGAAAAGCTGGTCGCTCCCGGTGAGCTCACCGATGCCTCACCCGGCGCGCCCGCGCCTTTGGAGCGGCCACGGCGCCCGCCGGAGCTGGCGTTTCCGAGCCGCCGCGTTCGTGACACGCTCCCGGCGGTGGCGGCCCTGGACGACCCAGCCGTACGGGGCAAGCTCCTTCACCGCTTCGCCAATCACGAGCTGCTGGCCTTGGAGATCATGGCCAGCACGCTCCTGCGCTTTCCCGAGGCGCCCGCTGGATTCCGTCTCGGGCTCGGCCGCACGATGGCGGAGGAGCAGCGGCACCTTGCCCGGTACCTGGCGCGGATGTCGGCGCTTGGCGTGGAGCCGGGCGCGGTTCCGGTGAACGACTTCTTCTGGCGTGCCTGTGAGTCGATGCGCGGACCGATGGACTATGTCCTCCGCATGGCGCTCACCTTCGAGCAGGCAAACCTTGATTTCACCCGACACTGGCGTGAGCGCTTCACGATGGTGGGCGACCACGAGACCGCGGCCGTGCTGGACGAGGTCTACCAGGACGAGATTGGGCATGTTCGGGGCGGGCTCATGCTCTTTCGACAATGGAAGGACCCGGCGCTCAGCGATTGGGCCGCCTTCGAGGGGGGGCTGTGCATGCCGTTGAGCCCCGCCCGAGCCCGCGGCGCCGACGTGGATCGGGAGGGCCGGCGCCAGGTGGGGTTCACTGCCGACTGGATCGACCGTATCGAGTTGTACGCCCGCTCTCGGGGTCGGCCGCCGCGGGTGTTCGCCTTCAACCCCGGCTGCGAGGAGGAGGTCGCCGATCGCCACCGCCCCCCGGGTGCCGCCGCGGTGGCGGTCGCCGAGGACCTCGCGCCGCTGATGGCGCTGGTCGCGTCGCCCGACGACGTCGTCATCACGCCGCGGTTGCCGTCCGCCGAATGGCGTCGCATATTTTTTCAGGCCGGGCTGGGTCGGCCTGAGTTCGTGACCTCGGCCGCGGAGCTGGCCGATCGCCGCGTCGGCGAGCTCGTGCCGTGGGGTGCCAGTCCGGTGGTTGGGCGGCGCTTCGAGCCGCTTCCGGGCAGCGCCGGACTGTGGACCGATGGCCAGCGGCCCGCGTTCGACAAGCGCGTCGCCTTCGGCTGGCGCACGGACTTCCTGCGTGAGCTCGATGAGGATTGGCTTGCAGAACCGGTCGGCGCGGTGCTCTCAACGGCGGAGGATGTCGTGGCGGCGATCGACCGTGGCTGGATCGTCAAGGCGCCGTTCTCTACCGCCGGTCGCGACCGACGCCGTGGGCCGTTCGGTGCATCCGACCACCGGTGGCTGACGGAGGCCCTACGCCAGCACGGCAGCGTGCGCGTGGAGCCATGGCGTGATCGTGTCCTCGATCTCAGCCTGCACTTCGACGTCGGCACTCGCTGCCGTTTCGTCGGCATCTGCTGTTTCGAGACCACGTCGGGTGGACGGTTCCTCGGCACGCGGCCCGGCCGATGGGCCGACGCGCTGGAGCCCGACCTCTCGCGCTTCCTCACCGGCGACGGCAAGCATCCGCGACGGTTGCGCGTCCTGGGCGAGCGTATTGCCGCGTTCCTGGGTCCTCGCCTCGGCGCCCTCGGCGTCAGCGGCGCCGTCGGTGTGGACGCGTTCGTGTATCGAGACGGTGCCGCGCTGAAGCTCGACCCGCTCTGCGAGGTCAACGCGCGGCTCACGATGGGGCGGCTCTCGCTGGCGTTGGATCCACGGATTCACCCCGCGTCGCGCGCCCGGTGGCGATTCGAGGCGGTCTCCCGGTTGGGGGCCTCGCCGGCGGCGTGGTTCGCCGCGCTCCAGGCCGCGCGCCCGCTCACGCTCCGCGACGGGCTGTTGTCCGGCGGCGTCGTGGCCACCAACGACCCCGGTACGGCCAGCATGATCCTCAGTGTCCTGTACCTTGAACCGGCGGTGTCGCGGTCGCGGTGGCGGGAGCGTGGTGGTTGACGGAGCGCGTGCTCAGCGTCGCCGGCTGACGTCTTTCATCCGGCTCTGGAGCGTGCAGCCGTCCTCGTCGCCCAGGGCACAGGCCTGCGCCGCATCCCTCGCCGCGCCCTCGGCGTCGCCCATCCGGTAGCGTACGTCGGCGCGCATCCGCCACGCGCTCCGGGCGCCGGCGTCCAGCGTGATCCACTTGTCGAGGGCACTCGCGGCGCCGCGGTCGTTCTCCGCTTTGATCCTCGCGTACGCCAGCGCCTCCCAGCCGGCCGCATCGCCCGGCCGCTGGGCCAGGGCCGCTTCCAGCTCGCTGTCGGCTCGCTCGTAGCGGCCGGTTGCCGCGTACGCCCGGCCGAGCAGAAGCCTTGCCTCGGTATCGGACGGGTGGGCGTCGAGGCACACCGCCAGCAGGGTGGTCGTAAGTTCGTAATCTTTAGCCGTGAAGGCATCCTTTCCTTCAGCGCAGGACGGTGCGGCCGGGGGAGGTGCATCGGCGGCTGGCGCATCGGCCTGAGCCGCGCCACCGGCCACCGGCACCGTGGCGTCAGCGACTCGTTTGTACTCGTACCCCCCGTACGCCAGGAGGGAGACCACGCCCCCGCACAAGAGCGCGAGCGCGACGACAAGAACAACCCACCGCATGCGGCGAGCATACTCCAGTCAGCGGATGCGGATGTCGGCGACGATGGGCCAGTGGTCGCTCAGGAGCGGGTCGACGGGCTCCACCCGCGACGCGGAAACCTCCCAACCGAGGCCGGCGAAAATCCAGTCGAGCGTGCGGTCGGGTCGATCGGCTCCAGGAGGTAGGTAGGTTCCAGCCTGCGGGACGCGCTGTGCCACGGGATCGAGCGCGCTTCGGTGCCGCGCGAAAAACGCGTCGATCTCGGGGCGCTCGCGTGGGTGGTCCACGCCGTCGGTGCCGAGTCGGGCGGGGTCGTCGCCGGGTGGGAGGAGGTTCAGGTCGCCGCCGAGGATTCCCAGGGGCGCCGCGTCGCCGTACCAGCGCTCCACTTCCAGCATCTGTCGCGACAGGGTATCGTCACCGCCGCTGAAGGCGCTGAGATGGGTGTTGCCGATGGCGAAGCGGCGGCCGTCGGCGAGTGGCAGTTCGGCGATCAGCAGCGCGCGATGCAGGTTGAAGTGCTGCACCAGGGGCGATTCCGGCAACAGCGGCAGCGCTACCCGGCGCGGAGACTCCGGCCGCGCGCGGGCCAGGGTGGCGAGGTGGAAGTCCACCCGGCCCAACGGGTGCCACCATGGGTGGGGCACGAAGCGGTTGCGGTGGATGGGCGTGCTGACCGCGGCGAAGCCGGGGAGAGCCTGGCACAGGCGGGCGAGCTGGTCGACCCGATCGGTCCGGGCCGAGCCCCGGTCGACCTCCTGGAGGATCAACACGTCGGCGTCGAGTCGGCGAAGCACCTCGACGATACCGTCGAACACCCGGTCTTGCTCGGCGCGGGGCACCCGGACCCGGCGCCCGCCGTCGTAGAAGAACACGCCCTGGCGTCCACCGCAGTATTGCAGGTTCCAAGTTACGATCCGCAAATCACGGTCGAGCGGCAACGCCTGGCGCGACGGGAGCCCGGCGCTCTGAAGGGTACGGTACCGTCGGGGAGGGTCAGACATCGGCCGGGGGCAGCATATCGGGCTACCTTGCCTGGATGCTCGCCCTGACCCTCCTCATTGGCTGCGATCTGGGTGAGTACGCGCGGCTGTACCACACCGAATCGGTGGCCCCGAGCCTTGAGGAGGACGCGGTGGCAGCGCTGGAACACCTGGGTTCGACGCGGATCGACCGGGGTGTCAACTTCGGCGTCTACGCGCGAAACGCGGAGCGCGTAGAGTTGTTGCTCTTTTCGGATGCGGACGACGAGCGGCCGGTACAACGCTTCGAGCTCGATCGTTTCGGGGATGTGTGGAATCTCTACGTCGAGGGGGTGGGGGCCGGTCAACTGTACGGCTACGTCGCCTGGGGACCGAACTGGCCCTACGATCCAGCGTGGACCTGTGGACAGCAGACGGCGTTTCTGTCTGACGTGGATGCGTTCGGCAATCGCTACAATCCGAACAAATTGCTGACGGACCCGTGGTCGCGGGCCCTGACCCGCGACCACGACTGGGGAGCGGGCTCCGCGGGCACCGGCGAGAGCCGCCGCGAATCCTGCACTTGGGGAGCCTCGGCCAAGAGCGTCGTGGTGCAGAGCACCTATGCGTGGAGCGATGCCGAGTCGGAGTGGCGGGCGGGCCGTGCAGAGAACAGCCTCGCCGGTCACGACTGGAACGAGCTTGTCCTGTACGAAGTCCATCCCAAGGGCTTCACCGCCAACGGTCAGCCGGGCGTGGACCACCCGGGAACCTGGCGCGGGTTCGCCGAGAACGCCGGCTACCTCGCTGAGCTGGGCGTCACCGGGGTCGAGCTGCTCCCGGTCCACGAAAAGCCCCTCGACGGCGGGTACTGGGGCTACAACAACATCAATTTCTTCGCGCCGGAGCTCAGCTACAGCGCCGACTACCAGCTCGGCGGCGATCCCGCGGCGGTGATCGACGAGTTCAAGTTCATGGTCGATGTGCTGCACCAGCAGGGGGTCGAGGTGATCGTGGACGTGGTCTACAATCACACCGGAGAGGGCGGCCTCTGGCGGGACCGGATATTCACGGACGACGTCCTCGGCGCGTCAGATGCCTACAACCTCGACACGGTCGAGGCCGCGACCATCTACAATCTCCGTGGCCTCGACAACGACGCGTGGTACGCGCTGTCCACCGACAAGAGCGGGTACTGGAACAACACCGGTGTCGGGAACGAAACCCGCCCTAACTTCACCCCCGGGCGCCGGCTCATCCTCGATTCGCTCCACTACATGGTGGAAGAGCTTCACGTCGACGGCTTTCGTTTCGACCTCGCCGGCATCCTCGGCGAGCGGGATGGCGACTACAACAACTGGGACGACCCCGCGAACACGGTGCTGCAGGACATCATCGACGATCCGGTACTCCAGGCGAACAACGTACGGATCATCGCCGAGCCGTGGACCGCGGGGGGGGCGTACACCTCGATTGGCAATTTCCCCGCGTCGTCCAACAAACCCGGAACCGGCTGGGGCGAATGGAATGCGAGCTTCCGGGACTGGTGGCGCGCGATGGTGAACGACGACGAGTGGGCGCTCAACTCCACGGAGAGCGGGATCGACGGCGGTGGGGTGATCACCGGCACGCAGGCGCGGTATGGCCAGAATGGCCGCGCTCCCTACCACTCGGTCAACTTCGTGACCTGTCACGATGGCTTCACGATGTACGATCTGCTGTCCTACGACGAAAAAGAAAACTTCTGCGGTCCGCTGAACCCCACGTGCTGCAGCGCGCCGGCGTCGCCATGGTGTGACACGGACAGTGGGGAAGACAACAATCGCTCACGGGATTGGGGGCAGGGCGCAGAGCCCTTCAAGCGGCAGCTCATGCGAAATCTCTATGTGGGCATGATGATCTCGCAGGGCACGCCGATGTTGTACGGTGGCGATGAGTGGCTCCGGACGCAGTATGGCAACAACAACGCCTACAGCACCGCTGCCGACAATGAGTGGAACTGGTTCCGTTGGGGCGAGTGGACCGCAGCCACCGAACGTTGGCGCATGCAGGACTTCGTGGGACAGCTCGTCCGGTTCCGCCGCGAACACACGTACGCCTTCTCTCCGAAGGAATACGGGGCAGCGATGCCGATTGCGTGGAAGGACCCCACCAATGGCGGCGATCCCGACTGGAGCTCGCGCAGCCTGCTCATCCACTGGGTCGACGACGGTGCCGTCGGGGCGCCCTACTCGGGCCAGCGTGAGTTGGTGGTGTTGCTCAACATGGACGGCGACGAGGTCACTTACACCCTTCCGGGCGGTCGTAGTTGGGGCCGGGTTGTTGACACCCAACAGTATTTCGATGGGGACGAGTACATCGTGGCCGAAGGACGCGAGCTCCGACGGTCCGCGAACGTGACCCGCGAAGCGCCGCTGTTGGTCTCCGGCACCTATGCCGTTCCGGGCTCGACCATCGTCATCCTGGAAGAAGCGGAATGATCCTGCTGGTCGCCGCCGCGTTCGCCGCCGACGTTGCCGGATACGTGCGCATCATGACGCGGCCGGACCTGGAGGGTGGTGACGGGCGGCTCGGCTACTGGAACCTCTATGGCCGGCTGCTCAACGAAGGACCGTACGCGGCGTTGGAGCTGCGACAGAGCATCCTCGAGCGCAAGCCGGGGTCGCTGGCCCCCTGGACCGACGTGCATGTGCGCGTCGAAGGCGGCACCGTCCAGGGCGCTGACGCCCAGAACGGCTCGCTGGCCTTTCTTCGTCTCTCCCAACTCTACGCTCAGGCCGGGAACATCGGACTGTCGGGCGTGACCTGGCGCATGGGAACGTTGGAGTCGAATTTTGGCGACCTCGGGCTCTACGACATGCGCCTCGCGCAGGTCCTCAACGATACGGTCGGCGGGCAGGCCCGTTGGCAGACCCCGGCGTTGGAGCTGACGGCCGGCGTCGGCGACGCGGGGTTCCCGCTCAAAGGCGCGGAGTACAACACGGTGCTCAGCGGCGGTGTCACCGCTCGGGTCAACATCCTGGGCCACCTGGAACTCGGCGCGGGCGGGCAGGGCTACTACGAGCCGATGGTGGTTGGGAATCGCTACGCACCCCACAGCACGCCCGGTGTCAGCTACGAGGACCTGGTTCGCGGCCAGGTCGTGGAGAGTTTTCTCCGAAACAACCCAGGCGAGATGATCAACTTCCCCGACCCGGTGCCAACCGACGCCAAGAGTTGGAAGGCGGTCGGGTACCTCGGTTTCGGTGGATGGGGCCCGTTGAAGTGGAACGCCTTGTACGCCCACTACACCTTGCTGCATCCCCGCGGGCACGTCACCGAGACGTGGGAGGGCGAATCGGTCGACATCTACGCCCACGACCTCACCGACGAGCGCACCCAATTCACCATCGGGGACGAACTGCAACTGAGTGTGGTCGAAGACCGCTGGGACGTCGCGTTGGCGGGCCTATACGGCGACCAGCGCGACGGGGACAACGACGTTGCGCCGAGCGACGAGGATCGAACTTTCGCGTCTGTCGTCCTTCGCACCCAGGTGTACCTGTCTCAGACCGTCCATCTCCTCGCCGAGTCGAGCCTGGCCCACGAGACCTCCCACAACGGAAATCAGTGGCGAAACCACAAGGACTCGATCTTCTCCAGCCGGGCCGGGGCCTCCGACTCCGAGGGCCTGGAGTACGGAGACGCCTCGGAACGCGAGACCTGGCAGGGAAAGGTGGGTGTGGTGCTCAATCCACTGGGTCCCGGAATCTACACGCGGCCCAGTCTGCGCGTCCTGTACGGCGTCCAATACAGCACGCAGAACAACGCCTTCGGAAATAGTTTTGTCGAGTCCGTCGACGAATACAACGATTTCGGAAACGTGGAGCGGCACTGGCACAACGTGGTGGCGTTGGAGGCTGAAGCATGGTTCTAGTACTCCCGCTCATGACACTTCTCGCGTGTGTAAAGCCGATGCCGCCCGCCACGGCCGAAGCGGGACGGCGGATCACCGTCGTGGGGGTGCTGGATGGCACCGGGGGGGCGGACACGGTCGACACCCCGGCACGCTTCGACGCCGCCGTGCTCGAAGCCCTGTCCGTACGCGGCCTCTCACCGGAACTGATTCAGGACCCGGACGCCATCGGCCGGCTGAGTTCGGCGCGGGAGTCGTCGCTGCGCGTGCGGCGGCTGCGGGGGGAGTTCGCGGAGGGTGCGCTGTTCGTCGTCGAGACCCGTCCGGGCTTCTACGCCGAGATGAATGGGCAGTATCGCTGGGTGGTGGGCGTGACGTTGGCGCTGAGCGCCAGCGAGGGCCGACCGACACAACAGGCGGTGTTCGACGTACCGGTCTTCTTGCGCTACCACCACCAGCAGGACGCGGATGCGGTGGACGCCGCCAGCGGGGTCGTGGCGCGCCGGGTTGGGGAACTAGTGGACGACTGGCTGCGGTCCGGCGGCTGAGTGATCTACTTCCTGCTGGTGGACCGATTCGCCAACGGGGACGTCGGGAATGACGGTGCAATCGAGCTTGCCGACCCCCAGTCCTTTCACGGCGGCGATCTGGCCGGGGTGGTCGAGCACCTCCCCGAACTCCGCCGGATGGGCGTAGACACCCTCTGGCTGGGGCCGATCGCCAAGATGCGGGACACCCCCTTCGGCGGCCACGGTGCCTTTCACGGATATTGGACGGAGAACCTTGCCGAGCTGGAGCCCCGCTTCGGGACGCCCGACGATCTCGCTCGTCTCGGCACCGCCGCCGATGCCGCCGGCATCGGACTGGTTCTGGACCTCGTGTACAACCACCTCGCCCCGGACCACGCCTGGGTCACCGAGCGCCCGGGGTGGTTTCACGACACCGGAGGCATCCGGAACTGGGACGACCCTGTCGAAGTCGTCACCTACCGGGTACACGGCCTCCCCGACCTGGCCCAGGAAAAGGCCGAAGTCTACGATTGGCTCCTTAGCTCCACCCTCGTGTGGCTACGCGGCGTCCGCCCCCTGGCCCTTCGTCTCGACGCGGTGCGACACATGGACCCGGCCTTCCTGCGACGCATCGGTGACGAGTTGAGGGCGCAGGCGCCGAACCTGGAGCTATGGGGCGAAGTCTTCGACGGCAACGTCCGGACCGTTGCGAACAGCCGCCGCGATGCCGGCCTCGACGTCGTCTTCGATTTCCCCCTTCACTACGCGCTGCGTGACGTAGTGTGCGACGGCGGGGTGGCAGCCGCGATTCCGGCGGTGCTCGATCGCACGCGGCAGGACACCGACAGCGCGTGGATCACCTTCCTCGACAATCACGATACACCGCGTATCACCACGGCGTGTCACGCCGCGGGCAGGAGGGTGGACACGGCGCTCGACCTGCTCTTTGCGCTCCGTGGCCGGCCGATGATCACCTGGGGCACCGAATGGGGCGCTCGTGGCGGTGGGGAGCCCGACAATCGTGCCGACATGAAGTGGACCTGGTCGAGCCCTGCGGAGCAGGTCGGCCACCTTCAGCGGGTGAGCCGGTTGACGGCGCTGGCGCGGGCGCGACGGGAGTCCGCGGCGCTGCGCGAGGGGACTTCGCGCACTCTCGCCCTGGGGGCCGATTGGTTCATCATCGAGCGCGAGTCCGGAGCCGACCGGCGTTGGGTGGTGTACAACGGCAAGGCATCGCCGCTGACAGGAGCGTGGCCGGAGCCGGTGCCGCCCGGGTCGGCGCGGGTCTTCGACGCCAACGCGCTGGGCCTACGGGCCAAGCCGGTTCCCTCGGGGTGGACCCTGCTGCGCGCCACCGGCCTGCCACCTCTTCGGCCGGGCGAAGAGGTGCGATTGGTCGGAGGGTGTGAGGTGCTTGGCGACTGGCGTCCCGAAGCGGGGGTCGTCGTGCCCGGCCGGGTGAGGCTGGACGACACGGCGAAGACCTTCAAGCTGGTGATCGTTTCCGCCGACGGCGGCGTGACCTGGTCCCCCGGAGCCAACCAATGGAAACTCGGTGGTGGTGGCACCCTCACCGTTTCGTGGAGCTGACCCTCCGCCGTACCCACCAGAGGGCAATCAGCGGCGGCACCCCCGCCGACGTGCCCCCATTGACACATTCACATGTATCGTTCGGCGGCTCCGATGTGTCACTGGCGGTGTCGTCCACCGGGTCGGGATGGATGGTTTCCGCCGGGCACCCCTCGCTCACCAACACACGCTCCTGCATCGCTAGCAGGTACAGACCGGCTCCGAAGCCGAGCATTGGGGTGGGGCCTTCGTAGCTGCCGGTTTCGGGGTCGTAGAGCTCGGGGATCTGGCGGCCGTTGACCAGGGCCTGCCCGGTGACCCAATCTTCGATCAGCCGCGCGCGGTCCACTTCGCAGGCGCGCCGCATGGCCGTGGACACCCGCAGGTCGGCGAAGGCCCATTCCTGCTCGTCATAGGCGCTGCCGTCGTCGTTACGCCGGTAGCCGACGCTGGCCGGGGAGCCGAGCCAGGTGTCCCACATGGCGATCGTGGGCGCGAAGGTCTCGCCGCGCGCATCGAGGATATCGAAATTCCACGCTTCTGCAGAGGCGACATCGAGGTATCCCGAGCCCGCATTGAGCTCGGTCAGATTGCCGGCCACCACCCCATCGGCGTCGACGAGGTGGGTGCTGATTGCCAGCGCGATGGCGTCGGCGGTGTCGAGGTACGCCTGCGCGCGGGGGTCGGCGAGCTGCGTGGCCAGGTCGGCGGCGGCGCGCAGTCCCGCCACGGCCATGACGCTGGTGTAGGTGAACGACTTCTCGTTCCCGTACCAGTGCCGCTCCCAGATCGAGCTGTCGGCGCGGATCAGGTTGGTGCCCGGAATGACCATCGCCACCAGCGGGTCGGCGACCTCGTCGAGCGCGCGGGCGCCGAGATCGGCGAGCAGGGTGCTGTCTGTATCAACGGCGGCGACGGTCTCGGCGAGCGCCCATAGGTACAGACCCCAGTTGTCGAGCTCGATGTTCGGGCCGGTGGCATCTTCGTCGGACCACTCCGAGCCGTCGCCGTACAACCGACACACCGACACACCGTAGCTTGTATTGTCCAACCAGGATTTGTACTTTCCAGCCTTTCCCTCCTGAAAGAGAAAGCGGACCGACGCTTCGGCTTCGGCGGCGTAGCCGGCGTTGGCGAGGGCCACGGTGGCATAGGAGGAGTCCCGGACCCAGGTGATGTTCCAGGTGTGGGGGAAGTCTACGTCGGGCGCGGCGACGGGGAGCGAGGCGGGAATCTGGCCGTAGGGGGCCCCTGGCTCGCGGACCTGTGACATGGCCAGGAGGGCGAGCTGGTGCTGATACACCGATGTCTCGTCCGCGTTCATACCGGCAGGGATCAGGCTTCGCTCGTGGAAGGCGCCCCACCATGCCAGCTCTTCGGTGAGCCACGCTTGCGGGCCCCCGGCGTAGGCGCCGTACTCCGGGCTCGCGTCCTGGCTGATGAACACCCCGTGCCACGACTCGGCGCCCGGGCCGAGCGCAGGGATGCTCCAGCCGAACCCGACCACGTTGTCGGATGAATACCCCGCACACTCGCCGGCGATCCGCCGCCCCTCCAGGACGGTGGTGTAGACCTGCTCGCAGCTGTTTTCGTCGGCATCGGGCGCTCGGTACCACAGCGCGATGGACGTGCCGCGCTCGACGACCTCGTCGTGGTCATAGCTCGCCACCGTTTCGCCCGAACCGGGCTTCCAATTGTGCAGCGACGTCAGTTGGAAGCGCGAGGCGGTGTTGGTTTCGCTGGTGTTGCGCACCCGCGTGACCTGGACCACGCCCCACGCGTCCAGGGTCATAGGTAGAAACGCGTACTGCGTGAACTCAAGGTCGCCGTGGGTTTCGGACGACACGATGATGCCGGTACCCCCAAGCGTTCCCACCGATTCGGGCTGGAGGAGCCAGCCCCCGGAGCCGTCGAGATCCGTGTACCCGAAGTAGGTGTCGTACAGGATGTCGACCGAGGTTGAGCTGGTGGTGAGCTTCTGATAGATGTGGTTCCATCCGTGCGAGAGTCGGTCGCCGTCGTAGACCAGCACCCCGTAGCCGTTGGCGCTCACGTGGGTCTGCGACGAGGAGAAGGGTTCGACGGCGGGTGCCGAAGCGCACGCGATCAGCAATCCCATCATGGCTGCACCACCAGCACGCGCGAGCCCCGGCCGGGGATGGCGACGCTGAGCCTGTCACCGTCCGACGCGAAGCTGTCGCCGGTCAGCACATCGCGCCAAGTGCCCTGGGGGAGTCCCGCGAAGGCGAGTCCGTTCGCCAGGGTGCGGTCGCCCTCCGCGCGGTTGAGCAGCACCAGGACCTGGTCGTCCTGGTAGACGCGGGCGTACGCCCAGACGTCGGCTTCGCCCTCCCACCAGTCGACGGTCTCGCCGCGCGAGAAGGCCGGATGCTCCCGACGGGCCAACCCGAGGGCTTGCACATGCGCCAGGGTGGCCCGTTCGTTGCCGCTCAACTCGTTGTCAAAGCGCATGAACTGCCGGTTGTCGGGATCGGCGTAGCCCGGCTGCCCATACTCGTCCCCATAGTAGACGAGGGGCAGCCCTGGCGAAGTGAGCAGGAAACTCCAGGCCAGGCGCAGTCTCGCGTAGGGGTCGCTGCCCGTGGGTGCCACGTCCGGGGCGCGCAAGCCACCGCCGTCGACACAGACGCTGTCGCCCCCGAAGCCGGCGACCTCGCCGGAGGCGTGGGCGATGAACCGGGAGACATCGTGATTGCCCAGGAAGGTCGACATCACCGCGCCGCCATACGCGGCGTTGGACGACGCGATGCTTGCTTGCAGCGAGCCCGCACCATCCGAGAGCCCCGCCTCGTCCCGCGCGAAGGTGGCCAGGACGGTCCAATACAACGGGAAGTCGAATTGCGCGTCCAGCTCCTTTTCGCCAAGGTATCCGGCGATGCGCTCGGCACCATCGAAGGTCTCACCGATGGTTCGGAAGTCTTCGGTGCCACCCGCGTCGGTGTGTTCGATTTCGGCACGGATGCGCGCCTGGGTGTTCACGAAGACGCTGTGGGGCATGTGTTTGACGGCGTCGATGCGGAAGCCATCCAGTTGGTAGGTCTTGGCAAGGTCGATGGCGGCGTCGACCGACCTCGTCAGCGGCTCGATCTGGGTGTAGTCGTAGTCTGGCAGGTACCCGGTGAACCAGCAGGTCTCGGGGCGCTGATCCCAGTTGAGCTGACCGTCGCCGTCTTCGTCGGCGCTGCAGATCAGGCGGTCGTTGAACCACTCGGGGTGGGTCTGCCAATCGTCGTGGTCCTCATGCGCGTGGTTCGCCACCCAATCGACGAGAACCCGCATGTTCAAATCGTGGGCAGCGTCGACCAGGGCCTGGAACTCGGCCTCGTCGCCGAAATGCTCCTCCAGCGCGGAGCCGTCGGGCCAGTAGCCGTGGTAGCCGGAATAGGTCGTGTCACAGGTCCCGTCGAAGGCCCCCTCGGCGTTGTCGACCGGCGCGGTCAACCAGAGTGCGGTCACACCGAGGTCGTCCAGATAGGGGAGGCGCTCCCGCAGGCCCTTCCAGTCGCCGCCCTCATAGTCCACGTCGGCCAGTTCGCTTCCGTCGAGGTTGGGGTCCCCGTTGGCAAAACGGTCGACGAAGGCGAAGTAGAGCAGCCCCGTTGACCAGTCGCGCTCGTCCAGCCAGAACGGGACATAGGCAGGCTCGGAGTCGTCCGCTCCAAATCGGAGGGTGTGTCGCCCCGCCGCAAGGCCGCTGGCGTTGTAGTGGAACTCCTGGTCGCTCCACCCGGAGATCGTCTCGCCGTCCAGGGTGGCCCAGCCCTCGCTGATCGGGCGGTCGGCGCGTCCGGAAACGGTGATGGAGCGACCGGCGCGATCGATGTCGACGAGGGTGGTGGTGACCTCGGTGGTGTCACATTCGCGCACCACCAACAGCGAGTTGCAGCTGTTGCCGCCCGAGGGGCAGTCTCCCGTCCACTCCTGCCCGTCCTTGCATTGGACCATCGAGGCCTCGGCATCGCAGCGCCACGCCCCGCCCTCGACGAACTTGTAGGCGTAGGCTCCGGGGGCCAGGGTCAGGTCGACGGAGAAGCTCCCATCGGGCTGTTTCTCCATCGGCGTCTCGCTGCTGGACCAGCGATTGAAGTCGCCCGCGATCATCACGCTCGCCGCCGTGCTCTTGGTGCTCACCGAGACCAGGCAGCCATTGGAGCGCTCCCGGTCGCTGACCCGGACCGAGACGCTGGTTTCGACCGCTTGCCCGCACTGGTCGAGGGCGGCGAGTCGGATGGTCGAGTAGCCGTCGAAGCCTTCCTCGCCGGTGACGTGGAGGACGTCGCCCACCTGGCTGATGGTGACTCCGGGTTCGGCTTCGGCGGAAAAGGTCAGATGGTCGCCGGTTGCATGGTCGCTGAGCGTCAGGGGGACGTCGACCCCGAAGCCGACCGTGAGCGGAGCGATCTCGGTCCACTGGGGTGGCGCCTGGCAGCAAGCACCGAGGGTCAGCAAGCAGAGGAGCGAGAGTGGTCTGGGCACTCCTCCACCGTAGCCCGCGCGCTGGCCGGACGGAATGGCCAAGGCGCCCCCGCGCACGTTGCCGGCCGCCCTCATGGCTGGGTGGCATCGATCCGATCCCCGGGTGATGGACGCTTCTCTCCTCGACGCCATCGAGCCCCACGCCACGGTGCTCAACTGCTCCCCAGGCCAGGTCGTCGTCTGGCAGGGGCAGCCGCAGGACGCGCTCTACATCGTCCTGCACGGCAAGCTTTCGGTGTCGCAGGCGGTGCGCGGCGATCTCGAGTCGGTGCTGGCAGAGCTGGGACCCGGAGCGTCGTTCGGAGAGCTCTCCGTCTTCGACCCGGCACCCGCGGCAGCGACGGTCACCGCCGAAGAGCGTACCGTCGTGTGGCGCGTCGAGCGTCCGGGCATCCAGGGCGTGGTCGGCGATCCCGACGTCGCGTGGGCGCTGCTCCGCGCGATGGCCGGAAAGGTGCGCATGGCCAACGCCCGCCTCGTCGAGGCGGTGCGCTGGTCGCTGGAATCCGCCGCCCTCGATCCTGGAGAGAGCTGATGACCGTCGTCGCCGCGTTGCGCGCCAGCGTCCTGTTCGGAACGCTCCCCGAGCCCGTGCTGGCGCAGCTCGCCGGGTGGTTCGTGTTGCGGTCCACGAGCATCGGCGAGGTCCTCCTGAGGGAGGGTGAGGAAGGCGCGCGGCTGTACGTCGTTGCTAGCGGACGCGTGGTCGTCTGCAAGGGGGTCGCTGGCATGACCGAGGCGTTGGTGGCGCGCGTCGGCCCCGGCGATCACCTCGGCGAGATCGACCTGGTCGACGGACAGTGCGCGAGCGCCACCGTGATCGCGGAGGAGGACGGCGTGGTCTTGGAGCTCGACAGCGACCGCTTCCGGCGCATGCTCGTCAGCGACCGGCCGCTCTTCGCCCATGTCGCAGGGGTGCTCCTCACCGACATGGCGGTGAAGGTGCGGCGGACCAACGAGCGAGTCCGCGAGACGATAACCTGGGGGTTGGACGCGTGCGGAGACGGGGGCGCCTGAAGGCCAGCACGGTCGGGGCGATGGGGCTCGCCGTGCCGCGCCCACCCTGACCCGAAATCTTGGCTCCCGCTCACCCGCCGGCGGTCGCGCTCAGGCCGAGGGTAGCCAACAGCCCGGGCAGTTTCGCCATCGCGGCGCCGCGGTGGCTGATCGTGTCCTTGCCGGCGGCGTCCAGCTGGGCCATGGTGCGGCCGGGGGTCGCGACGGGCAGGAAGAGTGGGTCGTAGCCGAAACCGCCCGTTCCGCGGGCCGCCGTGCCGATATGGCCCTCACAGGCGCCGTTCGCCACCGCCTCGCCGCCGGGACCGACCAGAGCGATGACGCAGCGATAGCGCGCGCGCCGGTCACGACAGGTCGCCAACAGCTCCAGAAGCAGGGCATTGTTGGTGTCGTCCCGCGCCTCGGGGCTGAAACGTTTGCTGTGGACGCCGGGCCGGCCATCGAGGGCGTCGACCTCGAGCCCGGAGTCGTCCGCGAGCGCCCAATTGCCCGTCTTCTCGAAGACATACCTCGCCTTCTGGAGCGCGTTGTCCACGAAGGTGTGGCCGGTCTCGGGTGGATCGCCGAGGGCGTCGGGAAGCGCCTGCCAGGCGAGCCAGGGCACCAGCCGCCGGAGCTCGATGATCTTGTGGGCGTTGCGAGATGCGAGGATCACGCGTCCACGCGGACGCGCCAGGTGCTCCCGCTCGGCGCGTCCATCACCGCGATGCCCTGGGCGTCCAACTCGATCCGCAAGGCGTCGGCGCGAGCCCACTCCCTGGCCGCGCGCGCCGCGGCACGATCGGCCACCAGGGCGTCCACGGCCTCGACGCTGCGTCCCTGCGCGCGCAGGCGCTTGACCTTCGCCTCGTCGAAGTAGGCGTTCGGGGACAGCGCCGCGATGCCGAACACCTCCGCCACCGCACCGAACGCCGCCAGCGCGGGGCGCAGGGCGTCGGCGCCGCGGGCGCGGGCCTTGTGGTCGTTGCCGAAGCGGTTGATGGCCCGGACCAGCTCGAAGAAGTGCCCGATGGCGGCGGCGCTGTTGAAATCGTCGTCCATGGACTGGTCGAACCGTTCGACGAAGCCCGCGGCGAGACGGTTGGCCTCCCGGGCGGTCTCGGGCAGTTCGTCCATGGGCGCGCTGACGCCGCGCCCGACGACCTCGTCCACCGTCTCCCGTGCCAGGTACACCCTATCGAGCACGCTGAGCGCATCGCCAAGTCCGGCATCCGAAAACGGCAATGGCGAGCGGTAGTGCGTTCCGACGTACATCAGCCGAAGCGCTTCGGCCGGGACGCGCGCCACGATGTCGCGGATCTGGACGACGTTGCCGAGGGACTTCGACATCTTGACCGGATCGCCGGCGGCATCGATCAGGGTGAGGTGCCCGTTGTGCATCCAGGTGCGCGCGAAGGGCGCGTGACCGCTGGCGCATTCCGACTGGGCGATCTCGTTTTCGTGGTGCGGAAACACCAGATCGATGCCGCCGCCGTGGATGTCAAAGCTCTGGCCGAGATGCCGAGCCGCCATCGCCGAGCATTCGATGTGCCAGCCGGGGCGCCCGCGACCGAACGGTGCTTCCCAACCGAGGTCGCCCGCGTTGGGCGCCGCCTTCCACAGCGCGAAGTCACCCGGGTGCCGTTTGCTGGTGTCCACCACGACGCGCGCGCCCTCGCGCAGGTCGTCGATGCGCTTGCCCGACAGTTTCCCGTACCCCGCAAACGACTCGATGCTGAAATACACGTCACCGTTGTCTGCACCGTAGGCGTGGCCCTTGCGGACGAGCGCCTCGATCATGGTGATGACCTCGGGAATGTGCTCGCTGACCTGCGGCGCGAGGGTGGGGCGGGTCAGCCCGACGGCGTCGAGATCGGCGTCCAGTTCGCGGATGAAGTGCGCGCTGAGCTCGAGGGGCGGCACGCCGGCTTCGCGCGCGCGGTTGATGATCTTGTCGTCCACGTCGGTGTGGTTGCGGACGAAGTTCACCTCGTGACCGCGGCGGCGCAGGTGGCGGACCACCACGTCGAAGGCCATCATCGCGCGGGCATGCCCGATGTGGCAGTAGTCGTACACGGTCATCCCGCAGACGTAGAGCCCCACCTTGCCGGGCTCGTTGGTGACGAGGGGTTCGGTGGTGCGGGTCAGGGTGTTGTAGATGCGGATCACGCACGCTCCGTCAGCGGGGCGGCAGGGTAGCCGCGCCGGTTCACGCCGATGAGGGCTTGTTCGTGATGAAGAGGGCCTCGATCTCGGCGCCGACCGACTGCTCGTTCTGGTCGCGCGCGCAGGCAATTTCCTGCACCAGCAGGCTTCGCGCCTGGTCGAACATCTTTCGCTCGCCGAAGGACAGGGGCTTCTCGGACTTCAAGAGGGCGAGATCGCGCAGAACCTTCGCCACTTCCAGCGGGTCCCCCGTCTTGATCTTGCTCATGTAGTCGCGATAGCGCCGGTTCCAGGTCTGGTTGTCGGTCGGGACATCACGATCGCGGAGGATGTCGAAGACCTTGTCGATCTGCCCGAGGCCCACGACCGTGCGCATCCCGATGTGCTGGGCGTTGTTGACCGGCACGCGGATCGTCATGCCGTTGTCAAGGATCTTCAGCACGTAAAAGGTGTGCTTTTCACCATCCAACTCCATGGTGATCACGTCGCGGATGATCCCGACGCCGTGCGCCGGATAAACCGCTTTGTCGCCCACATTGAACTGCATGCTGCCCTCGAACGCCGCGGCTGTTAACCGGTCGGGGGCCTGATTTCAATGCTCCCCAGCTCCCTGGTGCGGCTTTTGGTCCGGGCGACCGTCACTCCGGCACTCATGACCGGCGGGATGGCGGTGCTGCTCCTCGGGTTGGGAAGCCTCGCGCAGGCGCTCTTGATCCTGTCCGTCGCGCCCGGTCCGGCGCTGCTGTTGCGGCTCGCCGCGGGCGTATTCGGCTCGGTGCTCCCGGTGGCGCTCGGGGTCGGCGTGGTGGCCGGCGTGGCCGGGGGCATGGCGCGACTGCGCGACGAACGAGCGCTGACCGCGCTGGCGGCGATGGGGCTGGCGCCATGGCGCCTGGCCCTCTTTTGCGGGCTGATCGCGGTTCCCGGCGCCGCCGTCCAGGCGGGCCTCACCCACTTCGGCGAGCCCTGGGCACGGGCGTTGGTGCGAGACGCGCGTGTTGAAGTCGCGACGTCGATACGGCCGGTTGGCGCGCATCCCGTTCGCGTCGGCGGTTGGTGGATGGCCGAGGTGGGCGAGTCGCTCGCGTTCACGGATGGGCGGATCGCCGGCGTTGCCGCTCGGTGGGCGTTGTCGGGGAGGCAGGGGGGCGTGCTCGCCGAGCTGCACGGCGTCGATCTGGCGCTGGCCGGCGGGGCGCGCTTGCGCGCCGAGTCCCTGAGCCTCCCGCTCGCGCTGGACGGGCGTGCCCGCGTGCACATCTTCGAGCGGACCACCCCCGATCTGTTGCGACAGCTCCGGCAGAGCGCGGCGTTGGCCCGCGACGGCTACGAGCGGTGGACGCTGTGGAAGCGCTCGCTCCTGCCGTTGATCCTGCCGGCGCTGGCCGCGGCGGCCGCCGGATTCTCGCAGCGTTGGGGTGAGGGTCGCGTGGTCGGGGCGCTGGTCCTCGGCACCTGGGTGCTTTTTCGCCTGCTCGACACGCAGCTTCAGCTCGTCGGGCTCGTCGGCGGCGCTGCGGTGGTCCTGTCCGGTGCGCTCGGCACGGTGCTGTGGGCCTGGCGCCGATGACCGCGCTCGGGCGACTCCTCCTGACCGCGTGGTTGCGAGGGTTTCTGCTCGTTCAGCTCGGCGGCATCGGGCTGTTGGCGATCGTCGTGGCCACCGAAGCCGCCGACGAGCCGGTCGCGGAGGTGCGCCGTCGGTTGGTCAGCCAGCTTCCGTACACCTGGGCGCTCCTCTCGCCCGCGCTCGCGCTCGCGGCCGCGGCCCTCACGGCGGCTCGCCTGTCGCGATCAGGCCAGTTGCTCGCGCTCGGGACCCTCGGGGTGTCGCCGCGGCGGGTGCGGACGAGCGTACTCTGGGTGGCGACGCCGTTTGGGCTGGTGGCGATGGCGGTGGGGCACGGGAGCCAGCCGCGCGTCGATGTCGCGCGGGTCACCGAAGCGTGGATCGTGCAGGGCGCGGTGTTGCCCGACCCCGGCGCGTCGGTGTCGGCCCCGGCGGCGCTGCTCACGGCGTCGTGGGGCTCTCCGACCGATTGGCCGGGCACCGCCGTCCTGTTGATCCTGGCGAGCTTGACCGGTGCGTCCTTGGGCTCGCCCCGCTCGGGGTGGGCGGTGCTGGTCGCGGCTGCGGGCTGGGTCGTCGTCGACGCGCTGCGACGGGGGAGCGAGCCCCTGCCGGGGGCCGGCATCGTCCTGGTCGCCGGCCTGGTCGCCGTGGTCAGCGCGCGGCGCCCTGCCGCGTGGTGATGCCCTGCTCGCACGCAAGGCGGTAGCTCGGCGCCCACATCTCACAGAGCGCACGCTCGGCGTGGGCGTCGCCCGACGGGCGAGCATTCAGTACGTCAAATCGGCACAGCTCGTCGTCGTGGCACCAGGCGATCAGCCGCTCGGTGGCGACGCTCGGCGCCGAGGCGCCGAGCTCGAGACGGACCAGCGTGCGCTGGCACGGGTCCTGGAACGCGTGAATGGCCCGGCAGACCGGCTCCCACGAACGCGCCGGGACCGCGGCGGTGATTCCCGCTGCGAGCAGGGCGGTGCCGATCACGACCAGGATGCCGGTGATGGACACGCGAATCACTGTAGGTGTCTGTTAATAGGGGTATTTTCGCTTTTGGTGAAATATCTGTGAAGGCTGCCCGCGTGGTCCCGGTAGTGGCTCGCGCCCCCGTTCACGAGCCGGACGCGGCTTTCGCGACCCCCGCCAGCACCCGCCCCTGGCAGTCGGTCCACTCGGGCTGGACCGCCTTCCGGTAGTACGCCGCAAACGGCCAGGGAGGGGCGTTGAGCGCCGTGCGGATCCGGACCTGCGTCCCGGTGTCCACCGGCTCCATCACCCAGCGCGTGACGAACCCGCGGTCGGTGGCGTGATCGAAGTCGACGACGGTTCGCCCGGGGAGGATCTCGATTCGCGAGATGGTCATGGTGAGCGCTCGGTGCATCGCCGCCATGTCGTAGCGCACACGGGCCGTGGCGCCCTGGCCCGCGCTGGGGGCTCCGAGTTTGAACAGGCCGACGCAGTCGCTGGGAAACGCCGTCCGGTAGCGGTCCAGGTCGGTCAGGACGGCGGTGAGTGCGTCCGGGCCGGGGGAGACGACGCCCTCGGTGACGATATCGGCGCTGGGCGTCAGCGGGTCAACCGCAAGCGCGGCCGCGAGGAGGAGGATCATCGCCGCCCTGTATCCGCGAGGCTATGCGGAACGGATGTTCCGCCGCTTGATGAACCTCCCCCTGACCGTGGCCAGTCGGGCCGCGAAGGCCTTCCAGGATCGAGACGACGCGCGTGCGCGGGAAAAGTACGGGACGGCCCATGACCCGGGAACCGTGCCGGTCGGCGGTCAACAGACCTCGTCCGACGTCACCTCGGTGAAGGTGGACGCATCGGTGCTCTCGATCACCGCGGCCGGCGTCAGGGACATGGCCGGGAAGAAGCCCGTCGCCTGGGTCGATGTCCGAAGCGCCGCCGCCTGGGGTGCGGGTCACGTCCGAGGCGCGCTACACATCCCGATGTCGGAGATCAACGTTCGCGTCAGCGAGTTGCCCTGGGACCAGTTCGTCGTGACCTATTGTGATGATGGGGTGCAATCCGCGCAGGCGGTGGCGTTCTTCCGGGAGAGGGGCATGGAAGACACCTTCGCGCTGCAAGGGGGGCTCCCGTCATGGCGCGCGGCCGGGGGCGAGGTCGTCCTGTGAACACGGATGCCTGGGCGCCGCCCGTGCTGCGTACCCGCCGGCTGGTCATCCGTCCCTTCCGGGTCGACGACCTGGAGGCGGTGCACGCCTACGCCCAGGACTGGCCGCCCAACCAGTACGGAAGCTGGCTTGGCGGCGACAACCCCAGCGAAGCCGCGCGGTACATCGCCGACACGGTGTCTCGCTACGGGCGTCCACCGCGAGCGGACCTGGCGGTCACCCTGGACGGCCGGCTGATCGGCGGGGTCGGCTGGCGGCAGGTGTGGGTGGCGCCGCCGCAGGTCGAGGTGGGCTGGGTGCTACATCCCGAGGTCGCCGGCCGCGGAGTCGCGACCGAAGCGGTGTCCGCGCTCGTCGACCACCTGTACAACGGCTCCGCAGAGCTGTTGCGCGTCGAGGCCCGCGTTGCGGCGGATGATCGAGCCGGGGTGCGGATGCTGGAGGGGCTCGGCTTCCGGCCGGAGGGCACCCTGCGCCGCGGCGCCAGCGCGGGCGATTGTCTGCTCTTCGGGCTTCTTCGCGATGAGCGCGTCTTGGCCGCGGCGGGGTCGTCATGATGCTGCTCGTCCTGGGGTGTGCTCAATTGGGGGACCTCGCGCGCTCGGTGGCGCCCGGCGCCTCGGCTGCCTCAACGCTGCCGAGCTGCGCCACCGAGGGGGAGGCGCCCGCAGCCCGAGCGTGCATCAGCGGCGCGCTGGGATGCGGCAGCCGCCTGACCGGGACCACGCTCGGCGGGGATTCCGCGTGGGACGACGATTTCTACGCGGCGGCGTTCTGCTTTCCCGCTGGCCGGCACCACTCGGGAGCCGAGCGGGTGTACACCCTCACCGCGCCGAAGGACACCCAGGTCACGGTGCGGATGACCAGCACCTGTGTCGATCTCGATCTCGCTGCGGTGGCCTGGGACTACGACGGCCGCTGCCCGACGGTGAAACACCCGATCACCGAATGCGAGGGCGATGTCAGGCCGGGCTCGGGCGGGTCGGTCAAGATCCAGGCCTTTCACGAGCGTCAGTACCTCATCGTGGTGGACGGAAAGGACGGGGCCGTCGGGCCCTTCGAGCTCACGGTCGAGTGCGCGCCGCTCCGGACGCTCGAGGACCGGGGGCAGGCGCCTGTCAAGTAGGGGCGGCGCGGAGCCAGCACGTCAGCCACGCGCGATGACGTTGAGCGCGCTTCCCGCGACGAACCATGCGAACTGTTCGGGTGTGTGCGAGGACCGGCTGGCGATGCGCTCCACGGTGCCGTCGGCGTGTTGAAGCACCAGGGTCGGGGACGTCCCCGTGGACAGCCCGGCGATGCCAACGAGGGCGATCCGGTCGTCTTCCCGCACGTTGTCGTAATCGGTCGGGTCCGCGAAGGTGAGGGGCAGCACTCCCTGCTTTTTCAGGTTGGTCTCGTGGATACGGGCGAAGCTCCTGGCGATCACCGCGCGGCAACCCATCAGGCGCGGCTCCATCGCCGCGTGCTCCCGGCTGGATCCTTCCCCGTAGTTCTCGTCGCCGATCGCCACCCAACCCTGGCCCGCCGTGCGGTATCTCGTCGCGAGGTCGGGGTAGGGGACGGCGTCCTCCCCAGCCAGAACGTCGCGACCGCGGCCGATCGCCCCGGTGAATGCGTTGTGCACGGTCGAAAAGAGGTTTCCGCAGATGTTGGTCAGGTGCCCCCGGTACCTCAGCCACGGTCCCGCGGCGGAGATGTGGTCGGTCGTGCACTTGCCCTTCGCCTTGAGCAGCACCACCAACCCGGAGAGATCCTGCCCGTCCCAGGCCAGAAAGGGGGTCAGTCGCTCCAGGCGATCGCTGCCGCTCCGAATCACCACCTCCGCCCCGCGGTTGGCCGGATCCGGCTTGATGAAGCTCACAAAGTCGGGTACAAACCCCGCGGGTGGTAGCTCCTCGCCACGCGGTGGCTCGAGCGTCAGCGTGACGCCGTCGCGCTCCAGCGTGTCGCGGGCGGGGTCGAAGCCAAGGTCCCCCGAGAGCGCGAGGGCGACCACGGTCTCGGGGCTACCGATGAAGGCGAGCGTTTCGAGGTTGCCATCGTTTCGGGCGGGGAAGTTGCGGTTGAAGCTGGTGACGATGCTGTTACGCTCACCCGGCTCGATGTCGTCCCGTTGCCACTGGCCGATGCACGGTCCGCACGCGTTGGCCAGCACGACCGCACCGATGGCTTCGAGGTCCCGGAGCTGTCCGTCGCGAGTGATTGTTGCATGGATTTGATCGCTCCCGGGGGTCACCAACAACGGCGTTCGGGCGCGGAATCCCTTCGCCGCGGCCTGCCGGGCAATGTGGGCGGCGCGCTCGATGTCTTCGTAGGACGAGTTGGTGCAGCTGCCCAAGAGCGCAACGCGGAGCTGGCGGGGGTAGTTTTCCGTCGTGATCGCCTGCTTGACCGCGGAGAGTGGCCTCGCGAGGTCCGGAGTGTGCGGGCCCACGAGGTGCGGCTCCAGGGTGGTCAGGTCGATGTCCACCACCCGATCGAAGTACAGCTCCGGCTTGGTCTCGACCTCCGGATCTGCGACCAATGCGCCTCGGATCTGGTCACACTTCATCGCGATCGGAGCGCGTGCGGTGGCGCGGAGGTAGTCGCCCATGCGCCGATCGTAGGGGAAGATGGAGCAGGTGGCCCCGAGTTCCGCCCCCATGTTGCAGATGGTCGCCTTTCCGGTGGCCGACAGGTTCTCGCAGCCGGGCCCGAAGTACTCGATGATGGCGTTGGTGCCCCCCTTGACGGTCAAGAGGCCCGCCAACTTCAGGATCACGTCCTTGGCGGAGGTCCAGCCCGACAGCGCGCCGGTGAGTCGAACCCCGATGATGGTGGGGCAGAGCACTTCCCAGGGCAGTCCGACCATCGCGTCGACGGCGTCCGCGCCCCCGACGCCGACCGCGAGCATCCCGAGACCACCGGCGTTGGGCGTGTGGCTGTCGGTTCCGATGAGCAGGGTGCCCGGCGCCGCGTAGTTTTCGAGCACCACTTGGTGGATGATGCCGCCACCGGGCTTCCAGAAGCCGATGCCGTACCGCTGGCATGCGCTGCGGAGGAACTCGTACACCTCGGCGTTTTCGGTCGTGGCGACGGCCATGTCCTCCTGGGCTCCCCGGCGCGCGCGGATGAGGTGGTCGCAGTGGACCGTGGTGGGCACGGCGGTGGTGTCCTTCCCGGCGAGCATGAACTGCAACAGCGCCATCTGCGCCGTCGCGTCCTGCATCGCAACGCGGTCGGGATGCAGATCCAGAAAGCTGCGGCCCCGATGGAAGGGCGCGGTCTCCGGCGCCGCGAGGTGCGCGACGAGCACCTTCTCGGCCAGGGTGAGCCCACGCCCGAGGCGGCGGCGGCCGATGGCGTGACGGTGAGGCAGGGCGGCGTAAAGCGCGTCGAGGGACATCGCCCTTCGTACCCTGCCGGCGCTCGGCCTGGGATAACCTTCCCCGGGTCAGAGGCCACCATGCTCGTACACCGCCAGGACGTCGACCGCGTCGCCGTGCTCACCCTCAACAACGCGCCGGCCAACGGCTACAGCTACGCGATGCATCGTGAGCTGGATGCTCACGTATGCGACGTTCGGATGGACGTCGGGATCGACGTCATCGTGCTGCGCGGCGCCGGTGAGCGGTTCTTCTGCGCCGGCGCCGACATCGCGTACCTTCAACACCTGGAACCGGAGGAGAAGTACTACTTCTGCCTCTATGCGAACGAGACCTTGCTTCGGCTGGAAAACACGCCCAAGTTGGTGATCGCCGCGCTCAACGGGCACTGTGTGGGCGGCGGATTGGAGATCGCGCTGGCCTGCGATCTTCGCCTCGGCAAGGAGTCCGGTGCGAAGCCGAACCTGGTCGGGCTGCCGGAAGTCGCCCTGGGCGTCCTGCCGGGCACGGGCGGAACACAGCGTTTGTCGAGGATTGTCGGGCGCGCCCGCGCCATGCAGCTGATGGTGGAGGGGCGCAATCTGCCGGTGGAGGAGGCGGCGGTCCTGGGCCTGGTCCACCAGGTGTTGCCGGCCGATGACTGGTGGCAGGAAGTCTTGAAATACGCCCGTAGTTTTTGTGCGCCCACGCGCGCCGCCGGCGCCGTCGGCCTCATCAAGCGCGCGGTGGTCGCCGGCAGCGACCTGCCGCTGGAGAGCGGACTTGCGCTGGAGCGCGAGCTCCAGCAGCGTCTGTTCACCTCGCCGGACGCCAAGGAGGGGCTCGCCGCATTCGTGGGGAAGCGCGTGGCCGTCTTCAGCGGTCGCCCGTCGCCGGGAACCGGCGCGACGCTGCCCGAGGCGCCGACCACCGACGCGGCGTCGGTTCCGCCCGTACCGCCCGCGGCCCCGGCGCGAGAGACGGCCCTGTCCCCTCCGCCGCCGTCGGTGCCTGGACCCGGGACGGCCCTGGCCGCCGAAGCCGAGGTTCCGGCCGGGTCCGTGTTCGAGGGCGCTGCCGACGCGGCCGCGGACGAGGAGGCGACTCCCCCTCCCCCCGACATCGACCTTGAACGAACGCGATTGGATCCCAAGGTGCTGGATCTGCTGCCAACCTGGCTTGTCCGGCAGTACCTCGTGGTGCCGATTCGTCGTGAGGGCGACGTGCTGGTGGTAGCCATGCAGGATCCGCTCAACACCAAGGCCCTGGCGGCCGTCCGTGATCACACCGGCCTGGAGATTCGGGCGATTCGCGCCGATCAAGAGGGGCTACTGGCCGCGTACACCATGCACTATAGGCTGTAGCCTTTCACTGGACGAACCGACCGGTCGCGCAGGCCTTGGCCCCCGGCGGAGTCCAGACGCCGTCGCCGTCTGCATCCACATAGATCGCGTTGGTGACGAAGCGCGGTACGTTGGCCGCGTCGTAGTCCTGCAGGCCCTCGGGCATGGGCTCCGCCCCGAAGCCGAGGGTGACCACGTGGCCGTCGGCCGCCAGGGTCAGGGGGACGGCGGCGGCGAGCTTCTGGAGTTCGTGGGGCGCCGTGGTGTCGACCGTGGCGACCAGATCACAGTTCACGAGTACGTAGACGGTGACGACGTCGATCTCGGGGAGTGCCAGCACCGAAAGCGCCAGCGTGGCGTTGCCCTCCGGCGCGCTCGCGAGGCCACCCGGCCCGATGCCGCCGATGTCGACGGTGGCGAACGCCCCCGCTGAAAGCACCGCAGCACCATCGAGTTCAGCGTCGGCAATGTCGTCGGCGGTCACGACGCCGGGGGTGTCGTCGGCCACCAGAGCGTAGACGCGGGGTTCGCCAGGAATCTGCAGCCCGTGGACATCGGTGACGGCGGTCGCGGTGATGCGGTGGCCGAGGTTCAGGAACGCGAGCCAGTCGTGGAGGGCGCCGGTGTGGCGGGGGTCCTCCAGGTCCAGAAGCGGTGAGCGAAGGCCGTTGAGTAGCTCGAAGGAGTCGAAGTCCCACGACCAGATGTCCGTCCCCGCCGGCAAGGCCAGCCCCTCCGGGTCCGCCGTCGCGGGGTCGTCGGTGCCCCGATCCCAGTCGAGCACGCAGAGGATGCCGCACTCACCGTTGACCCGCGCGTGGTTCAGCTGCACGACCCGCGCGCCACGTTCCCGGGCTGCGGCGTAGATGCCTGGGAAACCAAGCTGGTACCAACGTACCGGGTCGCCGCGCGCGTCGGTGCTGTCGGGCGGGAACGGCCAGGCGTTGACGTGCTCGGGAACGGTGCCGGTGATCTCGCTGCCCAGACCGTAGCTCACCCAATCGGCGAGCCCCTCGCCGTCGACGTACGGTGCCATGTCGATGATCGCCTCGTGATCGGTGCTCACGGTGACGTCGAGCCCAGAAGCCGCGGAGGTACGAAAACGGTCAGCCGCCCGCGTGGCGCTGTCGGCGCTGGCCTCGGCGTGTACGTGGGTGTCGACCGACGCCCACCCCGTCGTATCGATAACATGTTCGAGCATCGCAGCGAGCGTGGTGCTGCCTCCCTCGGGGACCACCACGGTCTGGTGGGCGATGGCGTATTCGTAGCCTCGGGTCACCGTGGCCGCCCAGGTCCCGGGTGGTACCGCGACCGTTTCCCCGGGGAGCGCGTAGAGCACCCGCCGGGCGCCGTCGGCTCGGGTCAGGGCCACGCGGACCGGAATCGCGACGCCGTCGCCGTCCACGACGTCGAGCGCGAGGCCACCCACAGCGCCAATCGTCAGCGTCGCTGCGGTGCCTGGAGCCGCGGTGATGCGGGGACCGTCGTCGCGCCCCTCGGCCGTCGCCGTCAGGGTCCACGGCGAGCCGAAGTGGATGCTCCGCCCGGAAAAGTGCCCGTTGATGTCGGTCACCAGTGTCTCGACGACGCCTTCGACCCCCGCGGCCGTCCTGGCCTCCACCAGCACCGTCGTCCCAGCCACCGGACCGGCTCCGTCTGACACGGTCCCGCTGACCGTTGCCCAGGCTCCCGACTCGGCGAGTGAACCCATCCAGGGCTCGAGGGTGGCGCTGGCGCTGGCCCCGTCCGACGCGCCGACGCCGAGCAGGAAGCGCGTGGCGGGCGGGACCGCGGCGCCGGTCACCAGGAGCGGCTCGACGGCCTGCTTCAGGTCCAGAAGCGCGCGCACGCCGCTGACCTCGGCGTACGCCATGCTCGCCTCCGGCATCGCCACCGCCTGCGACCCGGAGACCCCCGCCATCCCCAACCAGGGGACGCCGAGATCGAGGGAGAATCCGCCGGCGGAGAGCTGACCCGTCGAGAAGGTGGTGACCACCAGCTCGTCCGACGGGAACACCAGGGCCCCGACCAGAAAGCCGTCGGTCACCGGCTTTCCACCCAGCAACACGTCGATCTGGAGCGCCTTGGCGTTGGGCTTGAGCGTGTAGCGCAGCGTCACGTCGAGGCCGAAGAGCGGACCCAGCTCCTTGCGGCCGCCCGCCTCCCAGACGTTGCGGACCAGCGTCATCTCTACCAACCAGAACCGGTCATCGGTGGCGCGCACCTCGACGATCGCGTCCCCGCCGTCGGCGCCGTCGCTCTTCACCTCGATGGCCTGACCCCGGACCTGATGCAGCGTCGAGGCGTTGAAGTCGCTGAGTTCGAGCTGGCCGACGATGAAGCCCAGCTCTTCGAACAGTTCGGGGCCCGCCTGCTCGCAGCCGCGCAGGGCCACCGCGTCGATCGGCGCGCCGCCGTAGTGGTAGTAGGTCCGTGGCGCCTCCACCCCTTGGATCACGAACGCGGCGTGTTCGTTCATGAGCAGCACGTCGCCCGGGCGAGCGAGCGCTTCGGGGCCCCACGGGCGCTCCCGGACGTCCACCAGGGCGCGGGCGGTGGCCTGACCCTCGATCGGACAGCCGTTCTGGAAGAGGTTGTCGCCGGTGGGGTTGGGCGCTGGTGCTGGTGGGGCACAGCCGAGGAGCGCGAGGAGGATCATGCCGGGGGGGATATCAGGCTCCTGCCCCTACCGCAGCGCCAGCACCCTCTCCGCCAACCCGGCGTCCGCGAGCGGATCCGCACCGCGGCGCTCGGTCGCTCGGAGGTGCGCTCCACAGGTCGGCGCGGTCACCCCCTCCTCCCCGAGCAACAGTGCGCTCTGCACCTCGACGCGCAGTTCGTCGACGAGGTCACGGAGGTGCCAGGCGGCCTCGGTCTCCGGGCGGCTCACCACGCTTTCCCACCGCCCCCGGATCGCGCCGAACTCCCCGGCGGGGAGCGAGTCCAGGAGCGCGAACATCGGCTGGTGCAGGCGCAAGCGCTGGCTGTCGCGGAGCAGTTGCGCACAGAGGACCCCGTGTCCGCCTTCCCACGCCTCCACCACCATCGAGTCGCGAAGCAAACGCGGTAGCACGCTGAACTCCTCGATGGCGCCGTTGCCGCCGAGCACCTCGATCGCGCGCCGGATCGCGGCCGGGCAGGCCAATGCGGTCCACATCTTGTTCAGGTTCACCAACATGCGGAAGGCGCCCGCTTCGTGCTCGCGGGCGCGACCTGTCGCCGCGCGGTCCGCCATGTCGGCGATCCAGAAGGTGCTGGCCCGGGCGGCGTGGGCCTCGGTCTGCAAGCCGGCGAGGATGCGCGCGATGATCGGGAAGTCGCGAATCGGCTGTCCGAAGGCGAGGCGATGTCGCGCATAGGCGGAGGCTTCTCGCCAGGCCCTCTGCATCATCCCGGCGGCGACGACGGCATTGTAGATGCGGGAGGTGTTCAGCACGATGTCCACGGTGCGACGGAAGTCGCCGACCCGCCAGGCCTCGGCGTCGGAGAAGTCCAGCTCGGCGCTGGCCATCGAGCGGGTTCCAAGCTTGTCTTTGAGCCGACGGATCGCGAAGCCGTTGGGCTCCCCGGTTGCCCGAAGTCGTGGCACGACGAAGGCGCCGAGTCCGGCAGTGCCCGCCGGTGCCCCCTCCGGACGAGCGGTGACCAGGAAAAGCTGCGCGTCGACCACCGAGCAGAACCACTTCTCGCCGCTGAGGCGCCACCGATCGCCGTCGAGGCGCGCGACCAGGGCATTGCTGCCCACGTCCGAGCCCCCCTGCACCTCGGTCAGGAACTGCGACCCGTGAAAATGCGTGTCGTAGTCGGGATCGTAGAGCCGTTCCAGCCAAGCGCTGGCCTGCGCTCGGGAGACGCTGCCCGCGGGGACGCTCCCCTCGTTGGCGTCGCGACATGCAGCCTGTACGCTCTTGATCATCCCCGCGGTACAGGCGTGGGGACAGGTGTGCCCCGCTTCACCGTTCTGGCCGAGGAGATAGGTGAAGGCAATCGTTTCTAGCTCGCGACCCGGCTCAGCGTAGAGCCGCATCAGACCGGTGCGGTAGGTCAGCCGGCCGATCGCGTGGTAGTCCGGATGGAACACCACCTGTTCCGTCCGCCGGCCTGCGGCGTCGAACCGGCGAAGTTGGGGCAACGCGCCGTCGCGATTGGTGGCCGTCGCCCAGGCGTCGATCTCTCCGGCCACCTGCCCGCCGAACGCGCGCATCGTGTCGGTCTGTGGGCGTCCGAAGCGTGCCAGGAGCGACCGCAGGTGGGGGTCGGCGTCCCAGGCGTTGATGCTGACCTCGGCCCGCCAGGCGGCGAATGCGTCACGGGCGGTGTCGGCGGCGGTCATCGCGGCGATGTACCCCGTCCCGGCCGGGTGGCTACCCCGCGTCGTGGAAGCAGATTCGTTCGCCGGACGGCTTGCGGTCGACGCTGACCGTTCCCGCCGACCGCGCGACTTCGACCCACTCCCGCAGCATCACCCCCGCCCTGCGCACATTGACGACGGTCACCGAATCCCCCGGAGACAGCGCGACCAACGCCCCGATCTTGGGGTGGTCCTCGACCAGAAGGAAGGCGAGATCGTCGCCCACCGCTTCCTCTCGTCCGGGGGTGGGGGCATAGACCGCCACCGCGCCGCTCCCGCTCCAGATCCCGCCGCGGATGGCCGCGGTACAGACATTCCGTCCGTGCGGCTTGTCCGCACGCAACCGCATCTGCCCCGTCGCCAGTTCGGTCCAGGACACGCGTGTCCGTCCGGGGCTGTCCTGGACCCGCACGACCGACGCGTCCTCGACCCGGATGCCATGGCCTGCGAGCGCCAGTTCCGCCGCCATGCCGTCGGCGAGCGTGCGCCAGGGGGTGAGCGCGAGAGGGGTGGCGCGGATGTGCACCGCCGGCATCTCGACCTCGAGCTCGCTGTTGTAGGCCACGGCGGGGAGGGGAGCGGGCTCGGCGGCGAGTGCCGAGAAGGCGAGGGCGACGAGCATGGCGGTGAGCCTCAGCACCAGGGATCGGAAAGTCTAGGCCGGGACGTTAGGCGCTGGCGTGTCCTTTCCTTTCGATGCGGTGCTGATCCTCGGCAAGGAGCTTCGACGGGAGCCTGATCGCGCGCTCCGGGAGTTGAGGGCACGAGCTGCGGCTGCGGCGGCAGCGTTGCGGGCCGGCGCCCGCTGCGTCGTCACCTTGGAGGCGCACCTGCGCGGGCAGGAGTTCAGCGGCTCCGCGCTGGTGGTGGGCCTCTTGCAGCAGCTTGGGGTGGATGACGCCCAGATCCTGCGGCGGGACGTCACTCGCAGCACGCGCGAGGAGGCGGTGTTCGGCACGGCTTCTTTCGAGGAGCAGGGGTCCATCCGCGGCCTGGTCCTCACCGCGGCCTACCATGTCCCGCGATCGAGGCGGCTGTTTCAGGAGGCCGGGGCGCGCGCCGAGGTGCACGCGCCGCACGCGCTCTGGCGTTGGGCCAACGAGCGCGAGCGCGAGTGGATCGCCGACGGCGAGCCGTCCCCAGCGGAGGTGGCCCGCGAGGCCCGGACCGAGCGCGTATTTTCAGTGCTCGAGGCCGCGATCCGGCCCCTCCCGCATGGTGCCCGCTCCCGCCTGGAGATCGGCATGGGTGGCTGGCTCCGTGGTCGGGGCTGAGCCCTGGACCCGGCGGCTACGGCATCGGTCCGAGCACGATCGTCCCCTGGTCCGGGTCCTCGGCGGGACCCGGGTCGTCGGTCGGCTGCAGCAGCACCGCCGCGACGGTAGCGCCCGCACCGGCGACGACGGCGCCGGTGCCCGCCCAGACCCACCAAGGCACGCCCTTTTTGGTGGTGATGGGCGCGGCTACGGCTTCGTCGATCGGCTGGGGATCGAAGAGCAGGCCCGCCAGGACGCGGTTGTCGCCGATGTCGAGCGCAAGGACCTGCGCGCCCACGCGGTCCGCCCGGATGTCACCGTTTGCGGCGAGGTAGGTGGCGACCGTAGGCAGCAGGTCAGTGATGGCGCCCATGGGGTCGTCGCCGGGGTCGGTGGTCAGGACCCGGGAGAAGTTGCCGGAGCGGGGCGCGTAGAGCTGCACCCCGACCAGTCCCCCCGGGATCTGGCCGGCCATCAAGACCGCGACGCCGTCGCCATACTCGCCGAGTGCGCGGTAGAGGTCCTTGACCTGCCGTGAGCGGCCGGGATTGTCGCTGGCGGCCACGCCGAGACCCTGGGACTGCAGCGCGATGTCGAGGATGCGCTCCTCCCCAGGGGTGACCGTGAGTGCTTGGAACGACGACGCACCCCCCGCGGCGCGTACCAGGAAGAAGTGTTCGCCAGGCACCAGGCGGATGTCCGTCAACGGAGCCGTGCCGAGGTCCTCGCCGTCCACAAAAACGGTGGCGCCGACCGAGGTAAGAACGCTGACGGTCGCGACCTCGCGCCGGGAGAGATCGCCCCGTGCCGCGTCGTAGAGTTCGATGACGCGCGGGGGATGGTTCACCGCGTCCAACTCTCGGTCCAGGTCCAACGCCGCCGCCTTGCGGAAGGCGCTGGTCGCCCCCTTTTCGTCACCCAACGCAATGCGGATCATGCCGAGGAGCACCTGCGCGTCCAGCAGATCGCGGGTCGTCGTGCTCACGGCCATGCCCTTCTGCAAGAGGCTGACGGCGTCCTCGGCGATGGCTTGCGCCTCCTCGACCTGCGCACGGTCGTACAACAGCCGCGCCTCCTTCAGGCGCTCCCGACCCGGCCCCAGCGCGAAGGTCTCCAGGATGATTGCCTCGCGACCGCGAATCCGCTTCCCAACCTGGCGCGGCGAGAACGCATCGACCGGCGCGCGCTCGTCCAGGGTGGCTTCGAGTTGGGCCGCAGCGGCCAACGCCGCCTCGGCGACCAGTCCGGGGAGATGGACTCCGACGACGAGCACGTCCGGCTCGTCCCCGGCCAGCGCGAGCGTGGTCAACATCGACAGCAGCATGCCGGGAGCCTACCCGGCCGAGATACGCGGCGCACATGAACCTGCGGGATGTCCGCGTGCTGGGGATCGACCCTGGGAGTCGTACCACGGGGTGGGCGGTGGTCGCCCGCGTGTCCGGGCGCATGGTGCACGTCGCGTCGGGGGTGGTGCGGACTGACCCCGAAGCACCGATGCCAGCGCGCTTGCAGGCGATTCACCACGGGCTGCTCGCGGCCATCGAAACCCACATTCCCTCCGAGGTGGCGATGGAGGAAATCTTCGCCTACCGCTCGGCCGCGAGCGCGTTGGTACTCGGTCAGGCCCGCGGCGTCGCGCTCCTCGCCGTGGCCGGCCTTCCATTGTCAACCTACAACGCCAGTACCATCAAGAAGTCGGTCTCCGGGAGTGGCAAGGCCGACAAGGTACAGGTCTCCAGGATGATTAAGGTAGTGCTTGGTATTTCCGCGATGTTGCCTGCGGACGAGACCGACGCGCTCGCGGTCGCGGTCACCCACCTTGCCCATGCGGGCATGCGGGCGGCCGGCCCGGCGATCAACAAGGCTCCTCGTCGCATGTCCAGTCGCGACCAATGGACCGCGATCGCCGTACGGGCCGGGGCAAAGGCGTGATCGCCCGGCTGCGCGGGGAGGTCGTCGCGCGCGGGCCGGGGCGCCTGGTGGTGGACGTGAACGGCGTCGGCTACGAGCTTCTCGTCCCGACGCGCGTCGCCGAGTCGGCGCCGGATCAGGTGACGCTCTTGGTACACACCGCGGTCCGGGAGGACGCCATCACCCTGTTCGGCTTCGCGACCCATGACGAAAAGGATTGCTTCGAGGCTTTGATCGGCGTGTCGGGCATCGGCCCCAAGCTGGGCCTCGCGTGTCTGAGTGGTCTCGACGCTCCCGCGCTGTCTCGCGCGATCAATGCGGGTGACGTCCGGGCGCTCTCCCAGGTCTCGGGTATCGGGAAGAAGACGGCCGAGCGGATGGTGCTGGAACTCAAGGGGAAGCTCGCCGTGACCGCGGTGGAGGGCGTCGCGCCGGCGATCGTGGCGCGGACCGCTGACGACTCGCTGCCCCTCGCCCTGGCCCAACTCGGCTACAAACGCTCGGAGATCGATCTCGCGCTGGCGCACCTCTCGGAGCTCGGAAAGGCCACCGCGCCCCTCCCGGAGCGGATCCAGTTGAGCCTGCAACGCCTGTCGCGGGGCTGAGGCGATGGTGCTCGCCCTCCTCCTGGCCGCCGCGCAGGGCGCGCCTGCACCAGCGGCTGAACTGGACTTCACGCTGCCCGAAAAGACCGACGCGGCGCTCTTCACGGCGCTGCTGGCCCACGCCGGGGCCGGGGTGGGAGGCTGGCGTGTGTTGCCGTTTCGGCGGCTGGGCAACTTCGTCGAGGCGAGGTGGTGTGCTCCAGGTGTGGGGCCGGCGGCGTGCGACGGGGGGGCTGTCGTCAACGATCGGGCGCCAGGGACCGCGTGGCGACAGCTCGCGACACTGGGGTACGACGCCGAGTGGCCGCGGACCTTTGGCGTGGTGTACAGCGCGGGCGACGTGCCGGTGGGCGGGGGGTGGGGCGCGACGGTGTGGCTCCGGGTGAACGGGAAGTCGGTGGTCGGCGACGGCTTTGAATTTTCGTTTATGCGCGTGGACGCGGGGGAGGTCCAGCGGGAGATCGGCGGCGGCGGCTGGGCGATCGACGTCGGAGCGCGGCACTTCGCGCTGGAGGTCCCCGACCCTTGCGCCGAGGCGCTCGCCATGGTCCAGGGCCGGGAGAACTTCGCCGCCACCGCCTCGATGCGCCTCAACGCGCTCCTCGCCCAGGTGCGCGTGGCCCACGCCCAGGGCGCGCTGACGGTGTGGCGGGAAGGGCCCTATCTAGGGGGCGGCCTCCCGCCGGAGCGAGTGGCGGTCCCGGCGACCGTGGCCGAGGCTGACGCGCTTCTCACCGCGGCGGCGGCGCAGTTGACCGCGGATCGCGACACGCTGGTGGCAGAGGCGGCGATTCTGCACCCGGTTCTCGCCCGGCTGTTGCCCGCACGACCGCTCGCGAAGTAGGGGCGAGCGATGCTCCTCCTGCTGTCCGTCGCCCATGCTGACTTGCTGGGCGGCGTCGCCTGGGTCCCCGTGGGCGTCGGTGCCCTCTCCTTCTCCGCCGCCGATGGGTTCAGCGGTACGCTCGCCGGCGAGTACGACGGCTGGCTGCGACCGCCGCTGACGGCGCACGCGGGCTGGGTGGGGAAGCGGACTGCCTGGCTCGGAAACGTCGCCATCGTCGAGACGATCGCCGAGAACGCCTCCGACGAGGTGCGCACCTTCAGCGTCGGCGGCGTCCGCCTGGGCGCTGACTGGCGGGGCTACGTCTGGGCCCGTGAGCCCGGTCGGGTCAACGTGTGGGGCACGGCGGGGGTTCTTGGCATCGCCCCCAACGCGGCCCAGGCGGACAGCGGCTGGACGGAGGCGGAACAGATCGAGGCGGACGCGGACAGCGCCGCCCGTCGTGCCAGCATCGGCGGTCTGGGAGCGCAGGGAGGACTTGGCGCCGAGTACCTCTTCGCTGACGTGTCCGGACAACCGGCGGTGGCGGTCGGAGCGCGCTGGGTGGTCCGCGGGTTCGGCGCCCTGGACGCCCAGGAGACCGAGACGGACTTCGCGATGTTCTTGACCACTGAAGCGGCGATCATCGTGGAGTTCACGCGGTAGGTGAACCACCCCGGCGGCCGCCGGGGTCGCCTACTTCTTCGCGCAGATCAGCCCGACGTCGCCTCCCCCACCCGCCCACCCCGCGTCCGCCGTGGGGTACTGGAGCGTCACCAGTGTGCCCGCCGGCGAGCCGGGCGACACCGCGTTGAGTCCGTCGGTGACGTTTTTCGCCCCCGCCAGTCGGCCGCTTTGCCTTCGTCTGGCAGCCGATCGACGACGTAGCACTGCCAGCCGCCCCCAGCGTTGGCGGTGGGGACCGCCGGCGCGGCGCCGGCGCCGCCGAGCACGCCGAGGAGAAGGAGGGCGAGGGAAGAGCGCTTGGACATGGTAGTACCCTGGTTGCCGGGCGAGGCTACGACAACGTCCGCGGGCTCGGTCGCGGGGGCATCAGCTTTTGGGCTCGGCGACGCGCTCGCGACCGCCGGCCGGCCACCGCAGGTTGGCGTCCGCCTCGTCCAACAGGCCGAGCCGCACCAACCTTGCGCTGACCGCGCCGCGCGAGCGGCCCAGCGCTCGGCCGATCTCCGCGGGGTCGCCGCCCGCCTCCCAAAAGGAGCGCACCCGGTCTTCTTCTTCGGCGGTCCAGGCTTTCCCGTGCCGTGACTCCTCGTGCCCGGGCGCCGCGAGCGCGGCGCTGCGCACGCTGCCGCCGTCGCGACCTGGATTGTGCGGGAGGAGCGCCAGGACTTCTCGCAGCGCCCACCAGTGAGCGAGGCTCAGCTGCAACTCGCGACCATCGGGCAGGGTCAACAGCGGATCCAGGGCCAGCCAGCAGAAGTGGTAGCGCTCGTGGTCGAGGGTCCAGTCGATGGAGAAGGCGTCGAGAGTCGACACGGTGAGTCCGGGGGTGCCGTCCCGTGAGGCACGTCGTATGCCGGACAGAAGCGAAGGTTTGCCCGTTGCGGCGGCGCCCGGCGATGACGGAAGTCGGACGGTTGTCCGGCGACGGCTGTCGGGGCGATGGTGTCAAGGAGCGGGGGCGTTACGGCGGCTGACCGATGCCCGACGCGCCCATCCCCTTGCTCGCCCAACGCCCCGAGACCCTCGTGGCGGCCCTGGCGGAGCGAGGCGTCACCTGCTCCCTTCGTGAGGCGCGGCAGGTGCTGTCTCGGGTGATCTCCGACGGGTCGGTCGATCCCACGCCACGGGTGTCCCCGCGAAAGGCCTTGGTGTTGGCCCTGCACCAGCACGCCGAGTGGGCGCGACCCCAGGTGCTGCAACGGGTGCCCGACAGCGAGGGCAAGAGTGTTCGGTACCTCTTCCGTCTGCGTGATGGGTTGCTGGTGGAGGCGGTGCGGATCGGGCTGTTGAAGACGGACTGCTTCACGGTGTGCCTCTCCTCCCAGGTCGGGTGCGCGATGGCCTGCGACTTCTGTGCCACCGGGAGGCTCGGGCTCTCCCGCAACCTCGACGCCGCCGAGATCATCGGGACCTTCCTGACCGTCCGGGACGAAGCGCCGGGACGCGTGACCGGCGCGGTCTTCATGGGGCAGGGCGAACCCTTCCACTCCTTCGAGGCTGTCATCCAGGCGGCGTACGTGCTGAGCAATCCGGCCGGGGGGCGGATTGCCCATGAGGCCGTGACCATCTCGACAGTGGGGCTGGTGCCGCAGATTCGTCGTTATGCGCGGGAGGGCCACCCGTTCAAGCTGATCGTGTCCCTGACCTCGGCCGTGGCCGAGCGTCGCGTGACCCTGCTGCCGGTAGCGGGGCGGACGCCGCTCCCGGAGCTCGTCGCCGCACTCCGCGAGTATGCGGCGGTTGCCAAGGGTCGACTCACGCTGGCCTGGGTGCTCATCCGCGGCGTCAACGACGGGGACGACGAGGTCGCCGCGCTCCGCGAGGCCTTCGCCGACCTGCCGTACCAGCTCAACATCATCGACGTCAACGACGCCCGCGCCGACGGGTACCAGCGCGTCTCCGCCGACGAACTCACCGACTTCCTGGCTCGCCTGCAGGTGCTCAAGGTGCCCCTGGTACGGCGGTACAGCGTCGGGAGAGACAAGCACTCGGCTTGCGGGATGCTGGCGGCGCGCATGATGGCCACATGACGCTGTTCTTCGCGCTCGCGCTCGCGGGCGAGCCGACCACCTTGTTCGTGGATCCCACGGACCTGCGTATTCTGAGGCTTCCAGGGGTCGAAGCCATGGGGACGCCGGGCGGAGATCACAGCCCGGCGGTGGGCGCTGGGCTCTTCCTGACGCTCGCGGGCGCGCGCGTCGACCTGGCCGGAGTGGACGAGCTGCGCGCGCCGATTCCCGCCGATTCGGCGCGGACCTTCGCCGGGCTCGTCTCCTCGGCGGCGCCGTTGATCGCCACGCTGGTGATCAGCCCGGCCGACTTCGCCGCGACCGTCGGCGACGAGCCTGCACTCCGCTGTCACCGCGCCCGCATCGAGGAGATCGCGCTCACCCTGAGTGCTACGGGAACCGAGATGCGGGGGCGTCGGGTCATTGTCGGCACGGAATCCACCACCCCTGGTCGATGTCCGGTGGTTAGCTCGCCGGGATGACGACCCCGTTGTGGTGCCTGCTGTTCTTCGTGTCGTGGACGTTGGGCCTGGTGCTGTTCGGTCTCGGTCCGTTCCGGGTGGGCAGCGTGTTGATGGGGAAGGCAAAACCCAACCACTTTCCGGCCGAGACCCCCCACGGCCCGGACTGGTACCGTCGGCTCATGCGCGCGCACGCCAACTGCGTCGAGAACCTCGCCCCGTTCGGGGCAATCGTGCTCGTCGGCCACGTCATCGGGCTCACCGACGGGAACTTCGCGCTCCTGGCCCAGGTCTACGTCGGTGCGCGCGTCGCCCAGACGTCGTTTCATCTCGCATCGGGGCGAGCCCGTGTCATCAACCTGCGGTTCGCCTGCTTCCTGGTGCAGTTGGTGTGTGCCGGGGCGATGGTCGTGGAGATCGTGCGCCACGGCTAGCGCTCCCGGCTCACCGCGTCGCGGCCCAGGCCTTCACGCGGGCCTCGACCAGATCGAAGGGGAGGGCGCCGCCACCGAGGACCACGTCGTGGAACCCGCGCAGATCGAAACGTGCGCCGAGCGTCGCCTCGGTCTCGGCGCGGATTCGCATCAGCTCCAGTTGGCCGGTCTTGTACCCGAGGGCCTGGCCCGGCCAGGTGATGTAGCGGTCGACTTCGTTGACGATGTTGTTCCGGGCCAGCGGCGTGTTCTCCAGGAGGAAGGCCTCGGCCTCTTCCCGGGACCAGCCCTGATCGTGAATCCCGGTGTCGACCACGAGGCGTGCGGCGCGCCAGCTGTCGAAGCCGAGCATGCCGATGCGCTGCAGGTCGTCGGAGTACAAGCCCAGCTCGTCGGCCAGCCGCTCGGAGTAGAGCGCCCAGCCCTCCACGAAAACGGTGAAGCTGGCGTAGCGCCGGAAGGCCGGGAGGCCCCCCGCTTCGTTGGCGAGGGCGATCTGGAGGTGGTGGCCAGGAATCGCCTCGTGCCAGGCCAGGACTTCGGCATCGAAGCGTGTGCGGGTCTCGGGCTGGTAGCTGTTGACGAAGTAGATGCCGGGCGTGCGCTGATCGGCCGCCGCCGGCCAGTAGTACGCGATGGTTGTATATGGTGCTTCGTGGTCTGGAATCGCCTGGACCGTGCACTCCGAGGTCGGGAGCCGACCGAACGCACGGGGCATAGCTGCCTTGGCGCGGGCAAGGGCCTCCGCGGCGGTGCGCTCCACCTCGTCGCGGGTCTTGAAGTGCAGCGCCGGGTCGGTGCGCAGGCGCTCGAGCAGCTCGGGGAGCGTGCGCGTGCCCAGGGTGCTGCCGCCGAGGCGGACCATCTCCGCGTGGATGTGCTCCAGGGCGGTGAGTCCGGTCTGATGCAGGTCCTGGGGGGTGCGGTCGGTGCTCGTCTCCTGGCGCGCCCGCGCCGCGTAGCAAGCGGCGCCGTTGGGAACGAAGCCCACGCCTTCTTTCCCGGGGCCCCGCGCCGCGGGGAGCAGCTCGTCCCGCAGGAAGCCGCGGTACTCCAAGAGCGCGGTGCGGAGCGGGCCGCGGACGATGCCGCCGACCTCGCGCATCAGCGCCTCGCGGTCCCCGATGGCCAACGCTTCGTGGGGGTCGCGGGTGACGGCGAGGAGCGCCTGGCTCTCGGGCGGCGCGGCCAACTCGGCCTCGACCATGGCCAGCACCTTGTCGACCGACGCGCGACTGGCCACCTTGCCGTCACTCAGACCGGTCCTGAGGTTGTCGATCTCCACGGTGAGGTAGTGGGGAACGGCCCGGAAGCGGGATACGAACGCATGTACATCGCGACGGGACGTCAGCGGTTGTTCGCGGCCGAGGTCGGCGGCGAACACCAGCGCGTTGGCCCGTGCCGACAGCGACCAGGCCGGGAAGTCGCACGCCTTGCTGGCCGCGAGTCCGTCGCGCAGCTGGCGCACGAAGACGTCGCGGTGAAGGGCGTCGGTGGTGTCCAGCGCGGTGAGCCGCTCCGCGCGGTCAAGCCACCCTGCGCTCGCCTTCAGCCAGCGCTGACGCTGTCGTGGGGAGTTGTCGTCGAGTCGGTGGTCGAAGCGGTGATCGCCGAGTTGGGTGGCCCAGGTCGGCGAGGCGGCCATCGTCGCGTCCCAGGATTCGTCCAGCAGGTACGCCAGGCGAGGGTCGCGCACGCCGGTGGAGCTGAGGCGGGGCTCGCCGTGGGCGTGCATCACCAGCAACAGCAGCATCAGATCGCCTCGAAGAGGGTGGCGACCCCCTGGCCGACACCCACGCAAAGAGTCGCGACACCATAGCGCTCACCACGCTCGCGCATCGTGTGGAGCAGCGTCGCGGAGATGCGCGCTCCGGAGCTGCCCAGCGGGTGCCCCAGCGCGATCGCCCCGCCCTTGACGTTGACCTTGTCGTGGTCCAGGCCGAGCTCTCGCACGACCGCCAACGACTGCGCGGCGAAGGCCTCGTTCAGCTCCCACAGACCGATGTCCGCCACCGAGAGTCCAGCCCTGCTCAGGCACCTGCGCACCGCCGGCACCGGGCCGATGCCCATGACACGCGGATCGACGCCCGCCGAAGCGCACGCCAGCACCCGACCGATCGGCACCAACCCGCGCTCGCGGGCGGCAGCGGGGTGGGCGATGATCATCGCCGAGGCCCCGTCGTTGAGGGTCGATGAGTTCCCGGCGGTGACCGTTCCACCCTTGCGGAACGCCGGCTTCAGCCGCGCCAGGCCTTCGATCGTCGAATCCGCGCGGGGTCCCTCGTCCTTGGTGAGCGGGGCGTCCTTGACCCGGGGGACCGCGACCATCTCGGCGGAGAAGTCGGCAGCCAGGGCGCGTCGGTGGCTCTCCGCGGCGTAGGCGTCCTGGTCCTCGCGGGAGATGTGGTGGCGTTCCGCCAGGTTCTCCGCCGTCTCTCCCATCGCCTCCAGCGGAAAGAGTGCTTCGAGCTTCGGATTCGGAAATCGCCAACCCAGCGAGGTGTCGAAGCCGGTGATGTTGCCGAACTTAGGTGCCACGCCGCCGCGGGCAAAAACGTAGGGCGCGCGGGACATACATTCGACACCGCCCGCGAGGACCAGACGTGCATCGCCGGTGCGGATCATGCGCGCGGCGTTGATCACCGCCTCCAGCCCCGACGCGCACAGCCGGTTCACGGTGTAGGCGGGGGTCTCGACAGGCAGTCCGGCGAGGAGCGTCGCCATGCGCGCGACATTGCGGTTGTCTTCGCCGGCCTGGTTGGCGCAGCCGAGGATCACCTCGTCGACCTCGGCGGGATCGAGGCCGCTGCGAGCCACCACCTCGCGCAGGATCAGGGCCGCGAGGTCGTCCGCGCGGACCTCCGAGAGCCCTCCGAGGAAGCGGCCGATCGGGGTGCGCAGCGGGAGTACGACGACGGGATGGTCCATGGTGGCCTCGGCGGGCGCTCGTATCGCGGTCGGCGGCGGCCGCGCGAGAGGCCCCAGGGCGGTCGCAAAGTCCGTGGGCCTCGTGACCGATGACCGATCGACGAGGTCCGATGACCGATGACCGATGACCGAGATTCGGCAACCGAGTCTCGAAAGCCGAGGTTCGAAAGGCGAAACGCGATTTCCGGCGACCGAGGCTCAATCGCCGAGTCTCGGATCGCGCCCGTCCGATGAACGAGGTTCGATGAGCGAAGCGCTCGGGTGACTCCGGCGATCCACGGGTTGGTTCGGTTGCGGCCCCGCTTTGGCGGGGGCCGCACGTCCTTCAACCCGCGGCCCGCCGGAGTCAGAGTGGAATACGCCTTCGATCATGAGAATCTCGATGTCTACCGTCTCGCGCTGGAGGTCGCTCGGGCCTGCCCGCCGTTGCGGATCGCCACCGGGCGGTCGCCACTGCGCGGTCAACTCCAACGGTCCGCCGACTCGGTGGTGCTCAACATCGCGGAGGGGCGGTCCGGCGGCGGCGATACCGGGCGCAATCACTACAGAATCGCCTCCGGCTCCGCCGCGGAAGCCTGCGCGGCCCTGGATTTGGTCGGCTCGCCCGAAGCTCCGGCGAGTTGGGGCGATGCTGCGCGGGCTCGCTCGATAGCGGCGCTCTCGTGCGGGTCAGCCCGGGAGTTCTCGGCCTGCTCCACGTTCTGCGCGGCGATGGCGCGGTGCGTGCGGGTCGGCGCGGGCCGCGACGCACGGCGGCGGTCACGCGCGTCCAGACCTACCGCAGCGCCCCGGCCGGTGCTATGGTCGTCTACGCGAACATGCTCCTCACGCTGCTGGCATTTACCGCCCTCGCGGCGGATGAATTCGAGGGTCTGCGCTTCTACTACGGGGACATCCACAGCCACACCGGCGCGTCGGGAGACGGGGGGAGCTCAGACATCGGCACCTGCACGCGCTTCAGCACCGGCGAACCCGGGGTCTGCGGGGCGAGCACCGACCTCGGCGTCGTGGCGCGCGCCAATGGACTCGACTTCTTCGCGAGCCTCGACCACGTCACCAGCGCGGCGGCGACGACCAGCGCCGAGAATTTCGAGACGGTGTTCCAGCACGTCAACGCGCTGAACGACCCCGAGGGTGGGCTGGTCACGCTCCCGGGTGCCGAGGTGTTCGTCGAGCTGCCGGATGGATCGGATGTCGGTCACCGCTCCCTGCTCTTTTTCGGCGATGAAGAAGTGCTTTCTGGCCTCGTGATGGCCGACACCCAGCCCAGCGGCAGCCTGAGCAACGAGATCTCCGAATGCGCAGTGCTCACGACGTTCATGGACGGGCTCACGGCCGCGATGGGGCCGGCGCTGCTGTTGCCGCACCATCCCGGGGTGAAAAAGCCGATGACCACCGATTGGAGCTGCTTCGACGCCGACTATGAGCCGACCGTCGAAGTCTACTCCGAGCACGGCAGCTCCATGGACGCGGAATCGACGTTCGACATCCCCTGGAGTGGCTACGCGCCGTCGGGGTCGGTGCTGGCTGGGCTGGACCCGCGCGGCAGCGGCCTGCGCTTCGGCTTCGCCGCCGGTAGCGACAACCACGACAGTCACCCAGGCCAGACCTGCGGAATCGACACCGTGCAGGATCAGCCCTACGGGTCGGGACTCACCGTCGTGGTGCTCGATGCGATCGAGCCCTTCGACCGTGCCGCCCTCTTCGCCGCGTTCAGCGAGCGTCGAACCTACGCGACGACCGGCCCGATGTTGCCACTGGTGGTCGAGGTGCGGCTCCCGGATGGCAGCTTCGTCGCCGCGATGGGCGAGGCGGTGCCCTTCGCCAACGGCCAGGACATCGTGGTGGAGGCCAGGGTGCCGACGGACGCAGCCGCGAGCGTACTGAGCGCCATGGCGTTGGCCCCCGACGCGGGGTGGCCGATGATCGCGACGGCGCCCGGCACCTGGCAGGTGACCATCCCCGCCGCCGAGCTGCCGGAGCACCTCTTCGTCGACCTTGAGGTCGATGCGTCGGGGTGGTGGCCGAGCGGGTGCATGGATGGGGGCGACAGCACGCTCGACCATGTCTGGGGCTCGCCGGTGTGGTTCGATCCTGTCGACGGCGACACCGATCGGGACGGGTACTCACCGGCGGACGGCGACTGCGACGACAACGATGACCGGGTGCATCCCGGCGCGTCGGAGGCCTGCGCACAGCCCGAGGCCGACCAGGATTGTGACGGACTGCTCGCCACCGATGACCCGGATTGTGTGCGGGACACCGGCGACACCGGCGACACCGGGGCGGATACGGCCGACTCGGCGGACGACACCGTGCCGATCTTCGACACCCACGACTCCGGCGACGCATTGGCTTCCGGGCCAACGCACCGATGCGCCTGTGACGGCGGCGGCGCCTCGGTCGCGGGCGGCTTCGTGCTGGTGGTGGTCACGATGTCCGCACGGCGGCGGCGATGATCGCGCTCTGGTTCGGCTGCGCCACTGACGACACCGGGTTTCCACAGCCGGTGATGCCGGGAGACGACACCGTGGACACCTCGCCGGCCGGCCCGCTCGCCATCGCGGCGACAGGTCCGGTGGTCGCCGTCGACGAGTGCGCCGAGGTGTGTTTCAGCGTGGTGGTCACCCGCGACGGTCAGGGGGTCGACGACGCCCTCGTGGACGTGTGGATCGGGGATCGGGCCTTCGGTGCGGACGTGCCCACCGGACGGGATGGCACCGCGTCGATCTGCGGTGTGGGTCTCGACGTCGGCGTCCACGAAGCGCTGGTGACCGCGACGCTCGACCTGGAGTCGGCGACCACCAGGACGGCGGCGACGGTGGCGGCGTTCGGCTGGGCCGATGGCTTCGAGCGTGACGTCACACCGGTCGACACCCTGCCCTGGACGCCGAGGTTCGTCCGGTATGCGGGCAACCCCGTGCTCCCGCCGGGAGAGGCGGGCACCTGGGACGAGGTGGGCGACATCGTTCCGAGCGTCGCGCGCACGGACGACGGGTGGGTGATGTGGTTCGCCGGCACTGCCGCGGTCGACTACATCGTGGGTGTCGCGACCTCACTCGATGGGATCAACTGGACCAAGGACCCGCGCAACCCGCTGTACTCCGGGGACGGCATCGAGGGGAGTTGGCGGCGTTACAGTACCAATTCGCCGATGATCCTAGAGCACGACGGCTCCTGGTTCATGTACTACACCGGGCGGTCCGAGGAAACCGGCAACCTCAACATCGGGCTCGCGGTCGGGGAGGATCCATCGTCGGTGATCGACGTCCCCGAGAACCCCGTGTTTTCCTGGACGGAGGAGGAGTCCACGTGGGCGGGGCAGGCGGTGGCCCACCCCAGCGTCCTGGTGCGCGAGGACGGCTGGTGGGAGATGTGGTACTCGACCGGCTACCATCGCATCGGCTACGCCTACTCGCCCGACGGGTACACCTGGTCCCGCTATTGTAAGAATCCGGTGTTCGAAGGGGATCAAGACCGGCTCGACTGGGAAACCAATCAGGTCAAGGCGAACGAGGTCCTTCGTCACGACGGCTGGTACTACATGACCTACACCGCCGGCGACACCGGGGCCTTCACCGTCGGCTGGGCGATGAGTCGCGACGGAATCCACTGGGTACGCGCCGGAGAGCCCGTGTTCACCGCGGCGACAGAGGCAGGCACCTGGGAGAGCAGTTCGGTGCTCTCGGCGCCGATCGTGGTCGTCGGCGATGAGCTGTGGATGTGGTACTCGGGCACCGGCGCCACCGGTTCGGCGGTGGGGTTGGCCATCGCCCCGCTGGCGGGGGCGCCGTGATCCTGGCGCTGCTCCACCTCGCCTGCCGGCACGCTGCCCCGGACGGCGTTGACACGGCCGATACTGGCGAGGAGCCGGGAGATAGCGAGATCCCGGAGCCGGCCGTGCACTACTCGGTTGAGTCGGTCGCCACCGGCACCCTGCCCGGTCAACAGGGCGTGGCGCTGGCGTTCGTCAACCCCCTGACCGGCGTAGTCCTGGCGTTGGACGGGGCGCGGACCACCTTCCGTACCCTGCTCGACACCTATGTTCATCCGATCGGCGACTACTGCGCCGGCGGTACCGTGGACGAAAACGGCATCTGCCGTGGAGGGATCACCTGGACCAGCGGACGAATCGCATCGACTGTCGCGACATTGAACGTCTGCACCGACGCGGCGAGCGGCGCGCTCTACCTGCTCAAAGCGGGCGGCGACAAGCTGGAGGTGATCGACCTGTCTCTGGAAGGCGACGACCCGTACAGCTACCTCCGGGCGGTCAGCGCGGTGAAGCTGCCGATCGCGCTCGCCCAGGCGGTGAACTGGACGGGGGACTGCGCCTGGCTGCCCGACGACGACGTGCTCTTGTTGAGCTCTCCGGCGCAAGGGGCGCTGGCCAAGCTCACGGTCGGTGACATGCCCTCGGTCCTACGCACCGAGAGCCTGGGTTTTGCACCAGGGAAGCTGGCGGTTGTCGGTGATCGAGTGCTCGTCCACGACCGGTCCGGCGACCGCCTGGTCCAACTCGGGACGGCCGAGCTCGCGGCGCTCGGCGCGTGGCAGGCGCCGGCCGCCATCCTGGATGTCGCCTTCGCGGAGCGGACCGGCGATGCGTGGGTCGCGATGGGGGCGGCGGGCGTGGCGCAGGTGACCTTCGATGCGGAGCATGTCGCGACCGCGACCCTCACTTCGGTGGCTGGAACGGTTGGCGAGCTCGTCGCGGATCCGGTCCGGGGCATCGCCTGGGGTGTCGTCGAGTCCGACGGGTTTCAGTCCGTGGCGCTGTTTCAGGCCGGCAACGTGCGCGCCACCTGGCCGATCGACGGCACGGTGCTCCGTCTGGGGGAGCCTTCGGCCACCGGAGACGTGCCCGTCTTCTGGAGCGCTCCGGACAGCGCCGTGGTGTCGTTCACCGTCCTGGCCCCGGTCGAAGACGTGCAGGTGCTCGATCCGCTGCGCATCTTCTTGTTCACCACCATCGAGGAGCCCTCCGACGTCAACATGGCGCTTCCGTGCTCGGGCGATGGCGTCACCTTCGACGACGAGCTGACCCTGGTGCGGAACAACGCCCGCGTCCTGGCCGGCTACGGCATTCCCATCGCGATGGCGATCACCGACAACTTTGCCGAGAAGGCCGAGCTCTGCGGACAGACGGCGGTCTATGGCGAGCTCGCCGACCTCGGCTTCGAGCTGGGCGCCATGCTTCACAATCGGCCCTGCTACCACTGCAGCGCCGGCGGTGCGCCCTACAATCCCGACCTGTGCACCCCCGAAGATCCCAACTACATCGCGGCGAGTAGCGGGGCGGCCTGTTTCCCCGACGATCCTGAGTACTGCGATCTCGGCGATTGGGACTGTTACCTGGCGTTCCTGGCGCCTCGGGTCGACGTCGCGGATCGCCACATACCCGGTGGCGCCTCCTTCATCGTCGGCGGCGATCGCCACGGGATGTGGGAGTACGACTGGTTGAGGCTGTACCGTACCATCGACCGTCCGACCCTCGGGCTTCGGGGCTTCGATCTAAGTCTTTTCGCCGGAGCCTGGGCCTATAACGCCATCGATTTCGACGATCCGCGCGGCAAGAATCCCTCTCCATGGCGCGTCGAAGCCCGCGCGGCGGCGTGGCACCCGGCGGACATCGACCACTGGGACCAGGACAGTCCGACGTCCAACCTGCTGTACCTCCCGGGCGTGAACTCGGCGACGGTCAAACTGGCCGAGCAGCAGGCGTCGGGACTCTACATGCTCGATTTCTTCGAGGTGGCCACCGACATCGCCTACCGGCCCGATGACTTCGAAATGCAGTGGCAGTGGCTCCGCAGCGCGGTCGCCAATCGTAAGGCGGGCTCGCTCAATACCTGGTATTTCCACATCCACGACACCGGTACGCTGAACCTCCGTGACGGCGTCGACGCCCCGGTCACCGCCGACCCTGACGGCGATGGCCCGGAGCCAGAGCTCGCGGCGGAGACCATGCTCCAGGACTTCATCAGCCGTATCAACACGCGGTACGTCGCGACCGGAGCGGTGGAGTGGGCCCTTCCGTCCGACGTCCGCGCCCTGGACCCCGTCCGTGGTGAGTGAAGCCGGGGCGCCCGCGGTATAAGCGGCGCCGTGCTCCTTCTGGCCCTCCTCGCGACGCTTGCCCAGGCCGAGGACATGCCGCTGCGGTACCAGTACCGCGGGATCGTCCCCGAGGGTGTGTACACCGCGGCGGAGATCGGGGCCTTTCTGCGAAAGAATCCCACCGCCACCCATGAGGTCCGGCGCGACGAGTGGGATGAGTGGCGGCTGGCCGGGCGGGTGCCGGACATCGTGGACGCCTGGCTCAACGATCCGGTCACCGAAGCGCCGGGGGCCTCAGTGCCGGCGTTGGAGGCTGTGGTTCCAGACTCTGGGGACGGGGGGCATGCCCCCCGTAACGCCCCCGAATCCCCGCCCGGCGCCGAGCCGGTTTCGACTGCGGAGGCAGCGGTGCTTGCGCCGCTCGACGGGGTCCGCGGGCTGGGTGAGCTTTGGCTCGGTGTGGGCTTCGATCCCTCCACGACCCAGGCGCCGACGCTCTCCTTGCGGCGCCTTGCCGCGGGCGTGGCCGTCGACGGCGGCCTCGTGTCGGGGCGGGTCTATCTGTCGGCCGGCGGGGTGGAAGCCCTCGTCGTCGAGGACGCGTGGCTGCGAATCGAGGAGCCAGGACCCACCGGGGCCTTCGGTCGCATCGGCATCGCGCGTCCGGCCTTTGGGCTGGCCGACGACCTCGAGGATGGGCGTCGTTTCTGGGTCGCGGGCGCGTCCGCCGAGCTGGATCGGGCCGGTGGGTTCTTTCCCCAGGCCACCCTGGGCGTAGGGGGCGGCGGCGGCACCCAGCGGTGGGACCTGACGGGCGAGGTGGCCGACGCCGGGGGGACCAGCCCGACCGAGGTGGTCGACCTCGACGCGGTCGAGGCACGGGGTCGCGTGCGCGGGGATTTCGGCGATGACGCGCTCGGTGTCCGCGTGGGCGGCAGCGTCGCCTGGCGCACCCCCGCGTTGGGCGAGTCCACGCCGCGCACCGTGGCGGCGATCTCGGCGGCCGCGCACTCCGAACGGTTGAGCATCGTGGGCGAGTTCCTGGCAGGGGTGGAAGGAGACGACGGCGTGCCGCTGGTCGGCGGCCTGGTGCTCCTCGCCGTGGACACCCCGGTCGGCGGTGCGTTGCGTTCGTTCGGCCTGGTGGTCGGCGGGGGCGGCTGGGACCCCACCCTCACCGGGCTCCCCGACGAACAAGACACCCCCGACGCCACCTACGACGGCCGCGCCGGCGCGAACCTCCACTGGTCGGCGCCGGGCAGCTCGCTCCTGACCGGGGTGGGGTACCACCTCACCGTGCCGCAGGACATCGAAGCGCCCATCGCGCACGCGCTCCTGGTCGAGGCGGCCTGGCGCTACTGACGCCCGCGCTGCTGCTACTGGTCGGTTGCGGGCTCCGCGACGTGTTGCCGGGCCCTCCGGTCGCGACCGGCGCTGCGCGCGCCGCCTACGACCGGTCGGAAGCGCCGCGGAACGCTGACGGGGGCGCTGTGGTCTACGTCACGGGGCCGAACGTGCCCTGGCCGGTGCTGCCCGTGCAGGTGTGGGGGCTCCGCTACGCACTCGATGTGGTTTTGGTGTCGGACCACCCGGACTGGGTGATGCACGAGTACGCCAGGGTCGATGTTCCGGGGCGTTCGGTGTGGCTGGCGAAGGACGCCGGCGTCGATCGCGAGCAGACGATCACCGCGGACCTCGACGACCTGGCGTCCTGGGTGCCGGAGGTGCCCGTGCGGCGGCAGCAGGGGGCGCTCGTCGTGACCGACGCGGGGACGGCGACCCGCGCGGACCTGAGGTTCCAGTACACCAACCCGCTCGGTCAGGCCACCGATGTCCACTATTCGGGGCCGCTCCCGACGGCGCCGAGCCAACCGCGCAACGGCAACACCATGGGCCACAGCCGCGCGAGCGTGGCTGCGCTTTTGGACCTGTACCGCTTTCGCATCGGTGGCAGCGCACAGATCAGCATCGCCGGGGTCGGGCGCAAGCTCCATCGGCTGGCGCAGCTCGTGCCCGAAGCGTACATCCTGGCGCAGGTCCAGGGCGGCTTCGCGATCGCCGACTTTTGCCAGAGCGGGGACGCGACCGCTTTTGTGCTGAAGCGCCCCTGCTTCGTCTCCGGCGAGAACTGGCCGACGCACGCGGAAGAGCGCTGGTCGATTGCCGAGGATGGGTGGGTCGTCCGCGCCGGGCCGGTGGTGAGCTTGCGCTACCATTTCGTGGCGGGTGAGCTCGATCGTGCCCAGGTCATCCAGGCCGGGGAGGGGACCCCGCTGGTCGACGTGACCTTCTCACCCCGCCTCCCCGACGTCCGGCGTCGCTTCGAGGGCGAGGCCCACGGGGCCTTCGTCGTCGATATCAACGGTCAGGCTGGCCACGGGGTCGGCCGCACCGTCGCCCGCTGGGACGGCGATGGCGTCAGGCTTTCGGTGATTCCGACCGCACCGCGCTGGTTTGCCGACCGCCCGCTGACGAGTTGGATCTACTCCGGCGACGCGGTTTCCTTGGTGCACAGCGCGCGCTGATATAAGCCGCGCGAATGTGGACCCTCGCCGACCGTAGCTTCACCTCTCGCCTCGTCCTCGGCACCGGAAAGTACCCGTCCTTCGCGGTGATGCGCGATTGTCACCTGGCGGGCGCCACCGAGATGGTCACCCTCGCCATCCGCCGCGTGGACCTGGGCGCCCCCCCGGGGGAAAACATCCTCGACTTCATCGACCGCGACAAGGTCCACATCCTGCCGAACACCGCCGGTTGTTTCACCGCCGAAGACGCCGTGCTCACCGCCAGGCTCGCTCGCGAACTGTTGGGCACCAACTGGGTCAAGCTCGAGGTCATCGGCGACTCCGATACGCTTTTCCCGGATGTCGAGGGCACGCTCGAAGCGGCGCGCGTGCTGGTCCGCGACGGGTTCGTGGTGCTCCCGTACGTGACTGACGACCCCGTGGCGTGCAAGCAACTCGCGGACATCGGCTGTGCCGCGGTGATGCCCCTCGCCGCGCCCATCGGCTCGGGCCTGGGCATCCGCAATCCGTGGAACCTGCAGATCATCCTCGAACAAGCCAAGGTCCCCGTCATCGTCGACGCCGGTGTGGGCACCGCCAGCGATGTCGCGATCGCCCTTGAGATGGGGGTGACGGCGGTGCTCCTGAACACGGCAGTTGCGGGCGCGTCAGACCCGGTCAAGATGGCCCACGCGATGCGGCTGGGCGTCGAAGGCGGACGCCTCGCGTTCGAGGCGGGACGGATCCCGAAGAAGCTCTACGGCTCGGCGTCCAGCCCCGTCGGCGGGGTCGTCGGCCGGTAGGATCGCAGCGCCGCGATCGGGTCGGTGGCGCGCCAGATGTGGCTCTGGACGGCGACTCCAAGCGCACCATGGTCACGACAGATTCCCAGGTGTTCGGGCAGGACGCCGCCCAGGGCCCAGAGGCCGGCGAGCCCCCCGGGGCCTAGCGCGTCCCGACCGTGGCGGGCCGCGAAGATGGGCGAGAGCAGCGCGTAGTCGGCGCCCGCCGCCAGCGCGGCGAGGGCGGCTTCCCGGGAGTGCGCGCTGACGCCGAGGGGGCCGGCGAACCGCGCGCGCCAGCTGACCACGTCCATGTCGGCCGACAGGTGCAGCGCGTGCGCGACCGCGGCGGCGCCCGGCATCCGGGCGTGGAGGATCACCCGGTCCAGCGGCAAGCCCGGCGGCAGGGCGGGTTCGCGTATCAGCACGCTGGCGCCTGCGTCGCCGAGCGCGTGCACCTTCTGGGCCAGCGCCTCGCCCCCGTCGGTGATCACCAGGATGCGCATGCCCGGGGGTAACCAACCGGCCGCGGTCGGGCGCACGGGCTACCCTCCGGCGTGTCCATCCGCACCGGCCTCGCCACGCTCGCGTCCGACCTTCGGTCCCTGGCTCGTTCGCCGCGCGAACTGTGGATCGTCTACGCGATGAAGCTGTTCGAGTCGATCGGCTACTTCGCGATCTACTCGCTCCTGGCGATCTTCCTCTCGGACGACCATGCGTTGGACGATGCGCAGGCGGGTGCCGTCACCGGCGGGTGGCAGACGGCGATCTCGCTGGTGGTGTTTCTGGCCGGTTTTGTCGCCGACGCCATGGGCGTGCGCCGGGCGCTCCTGGTGGCGGCGATCTCCACGATGGTCGGGCGCTGGTTTCTGGCGCTGACGCCGACCTTGGGGGGCGTGTACCTGGCGCTTGCGTTGGCGGTGTGGGGCATCGGCTCGATGAAGCCCACCATGAACGCGGCGGTGCGCAGCTACACCACCGCCGCGACGGTGGCGTTCGCCTTCTCGATCTACTACGTGCTGATGAACGTGGGCGCGGCGATGCAGGGCCCGCTCATCGACGGCTTCCGGGAATTCTTCAAGGAAGGCATGGAGGTCGGTGGCAAGCACTTCAGCAGCTCTCAGGCGGTGTTTGCGGTCGGCGCCTGCTGCTCGACACTCAACGTTGGGCTGGCGCTGTGCTTGCGCCCGGCCCCACCTGGGCTCGGCCCTCCGCCTCCGCTCGGCAATCCGTTGCGGATCGCACAGGAGGTGCTCTCGGAGAGTGCGTTCTGGCGCTTCCTCAGTTTTGTCGCCCTGCTCACCTTCGTGCGCCTGATCTTCCAGCACGCGCACACCACCTGGCCCAAGTACGCGCTCCGCGAGTTCGGCGAGGACTTTCACTTCGCCAGCTACTGGTCCATCAACCCGTTGATGGTCATCGTGCTGACCCCGTTCGCGACGCTCCTGACCCGACAATTCAAGCCCTACCCGGTCATCGTCGCCGGGGCGTTGGTGTCGGCGCTGTCGGTGTTCGCGATGGCTTTTTCGACCAGCGTCACCGCCAGCGTGGTGTTCATCGTGGCGTTGTCGATTGGCGAAGTGGTGTGGTCGCCGCGGCTCTACGAGTACACCGCGACGGTGGCGCCCCGTGGGCGTGAGTCTTCGTACATGGGGCTCGCAGAAGTGCCGATGTTCGTGGCGAAGATGGGGGCCGGCTACATGTCGGGCTGGTTCCTCATGACCTGGTGCCCCAAGGACGGCCCGCGTGAGAGCACCACCATGTGGCTGGTGATCGGGCTGATGACGGTGGCGGCGCCGGTGCTGATGCTGTTCCTGCGCGGATGGCTGGAGGTGCCAGAGCGGGAAGGCGCCGATGTCACGGCGGAGGCCAAGCCCACGTAGGGAGGGGGAAGGACGCGGGAGGAATCCTGCGGTCGACCGATGCTTCTCCGGCAAACGCTTTCGGTTGGCCCGCTTCTTGCTATATGCTCGGTGCTGGAGTCGACATGCCCACTCGGTCCCTTTTCCCCTTGATCCTGGCCCTTGGCGCCTGCGAATCGTCCATGGACGGCGAGGCCGCGTTCGACTCGGCGGGGTTCTCCCAGGACTCGGGTGCCACCGCAGGGCCGTCGGAGGACGAGGACGGCGACACCGGCACGCCGTCCGAGGATGAGTCGGACTACCTGAAGTTGGCCCCGGCCGCGACCGACCAGTACGTGTTCGTCGCCAACCCCGACCGCGACACCCTCACCCGCATCGCGGTGAGCTCGCTGCAGGTGGTCACCGTCGAGGTGGGACGCATCCCGTCCACGGTCCAGACGACCAGCGATTATCGTCTTGCGGTCACGCTCGATGAGGGTGACGACGCCGTCAGCATCGTGTACGCGGAGACCCTGGAGGTCTTTCCAGTCGAGATCCGCGACAACATGAACCAGCTGTCGCTCTCTCCCAACGGCGAATGGGCGATGGCCTGGTTCGACCCCGACGCGGAGTCGATGGGCAGCTCCGGCGGCGTCACCAGCTTCAACGAGGTCAGCTTCGTCCGCACCGACCCCGCCACCCACTTCCCGATGGCCGTCGGCTACGACCCGGCAGGGGTGCGGTGGAGTGACGACGGTCGCCGCGCGGTCGTGGTGAGCGATGGCGCCCTGGCGGTGGTCGAGCTGGCCGGTGACACGCCTGCCCGCACGATCATCCCGCTGGTCGAAGACGACGCCGACCCGCCGGTGGCGGAGGAGGTCGTACTCACCCCGGACGGCAGGTACGCCTTCGTGCGGCAGCGCGGCGCCGACGATCTGCTGGTCGTCGATCTCGACAACGGGGTGATCGACCGCGTGGTGGTCGGGACCGACCCCACCGACATGGACGTGACGGTCGACAACGCCTTCCTCGCGGTGATGGCGCGTTCGGCTCGTCAGATCTGGTCCTATGACCTGACCAATCCCTATGCCACCCCCGACGTCGTGGACTTCCCCGTCGACCTGCCCTTCGGCAGCATCACCTTCACCGGCGACGGGGAGCGGGCGTTGCTCTACACCAACGCGGCCGCCATCGACGCGCTGAGCATCTGGGAGGTCGGCACCACCGATTTCGACACCCGCAGTCTCGTCAAGCCGGTGGCCAGCGTCGGGCTCAGCCCCGCGGGCACCACCGCCCTGGTGTTCCACACCAGGGGGAACACCGACGATGCTGACGCCAACGACCCCTTCTACAACAAGTGGGCGCTGACGCTGCTCGAGACCGCGAGCATCGGTGAAAACCGGCTGCTTCTGCCGTCAGAGCCTACCGGGTACACGGTCACCGACGACGACCGGTACGGCTTCTTCATCCTCGATGGCTACGATCTGCTCGAAGCCGTGGACTTCAGCACCCTCATCCCGACGACCGTTTCGCTTCCCAGCCAACCGGCGTTCATCGGCACGCTGCCGGGACACGATGTCGCGTGGGCCAGCCAGGCGCACGAGCTCGGGCGGATCTCGTTCTACGACGCCACCACCGATTCGCTCGACACCATCACCGGGTTCGAGCTCAACAGCGACATCGAGCACTAGAGGCGACCATGCTGAGCTTCCTCCTCCTCGCGGGATGCGATCCCTGGGTGTTCCCCGAGGGCGACACCCGTACCCACGATGCCCTCTGGGACCCTGCTGTGGCCGTGCTTTCGGACGGGGTGTACGTGCGCCTCGGCGTCGCCGGCGCGCTGGTGCGTGTGCTGCCCGACGGCACCTGGTCCGAGGTGGACCTGGACGGGGGCGCCCCCGAGCGGCTCCTGGCGGCGCCGGACGGGTCCAGCGTGTTGGTGTCGACCTCCTGGCAGGCCTGCGAGGATGACGACCCGGAGATCGTCTACCCCGGCGACTGCCCGTCGAGTCGGCTCACCACCGAGCGCGAGATGGTGCTGGTGCGAGACGGGGAGCGGGTCGGCGACGGGGCCTTGCCGCGGGTGTCCGCCACGCTCAACGCGGTGGCGTGGACGGCCGACTCCAGCCTCGCGGCCTTGTACGTCGATCCCGACAGCGCCGAGGACGTGCAGTTCGACGGCTTCCTCAACCTCAACGAGGTCACCTTCGTCGACGGCGACGCCACGGTCCATCGGGTGCCCGTCGGCTTCGCGCCGGAGTCGGTGCTCTTCACCGCCGACAACCGCCGCGCGGTGATTCTCTCGCGAAGCCATGTCGCCGTCATCGACCTGGCGACGGGTTCGGACGGTTGCGACGCGTGGAGCACCTGCGTCACCTACCCACTCACCCTCGACGCCGACCAGGCCATCACGCCCAACGACGTGGTGATCGTCGCGGACGGACGCTACGCGTTGGTCAGCATCGAGTCCTCGACGGATCTGTACGTCCTCGACCTGCAGGCCGAATCCATCGACCTCCTGGAGCTCTCCGGTGCGCCCTCGGTGCTGCTGGAAGACGTCGTGAACGACCGCACGCTGGTCGCCTACGCCGGTCGGGCCCAGATCGACGTCATCGAGCACGAGTTCTTCGAGTTGCAGAGCATCGAGATCGAAGAACCGGCGTCGGCCGGCGTGATGACGGCGTCGGGCGCGCTCTTCTACAACGACCTTCAGAGCGGCTACAAGGACGTCATCATGGTCGACGCGCTCAGCGGCGATTGGGCCGAACAGCGTGCCGAGAACCCGATCATCGAGATGCTCGCCGGCACGCGGCATGCGGTGGCGACGATGCGCGCGGAGACCGCCTCCGGCGACTTCTACGACAGCCACTACGGCTTCGGCATCTTCACCATCGCGGCCCCGGGGGCGGAGGACGTGCCGGAGCCGGTCGCGCTGGTCCTCGAGTCAGCCCCGGTCGGGTTCGCCACCATCGAAGGCGATGTGGCCGACTACGCGCTCCTGTTGCTGAGCGAGCTGGACACCATCCTGAAGGTGCGCCTCGACGACGCCTCCGCGGTGCCGATCGAACTGCCGGCACCGCCCGTCAGCATCGCGGCGACGCCCGGTGGTGGCTTCGTGGTGGTGCAGGACAGCGCCCTGGGGAGTCTCAGCTTCCTCGATCCGGCCGACGACACCCTCACCACGGCCACCGGCTTTGCCACCCTTCGTTTCGCCGAGACCCCCATCCTGCCGCGTCGCGCGGCCGCGGAGTGACCATGCTCAGCCTCATCGCCCTGGCGCTCGCCCAGCCGACCCCCGACGCGCCGGCGCCGACCCCCGACGCGCCGGCGCCGACCCCCGACGCGCCGGCGCCGACCCCCGACACGCCGGCGCCGACCCCCGACGCGCCGGCGCCGACCCCCGACGCGCTGTTGGTCGCCTCGGTCGCAGTGGACCTCGACATCCCGCGCGTGAAACCCTGGGAGGTCGACCTTCACGTCGCCGGCCTCGTGTTGGAGGACTCCGCGCTCCGCGAGTTCAACGGCAGCGGCGCGACGGCCGCGGGCCTCCGCGTCGGCTACCGCGTCGCCCCGTGGATCACTCCGTTCGTCGGCGCCTCGGCCAACGGCGCGGGCATGTCCCACTTCGTGGCGGACGGCGACACCGCCGACTTTTTCCAGACCGCTTACTACCAGGACCAGTTTTTCGTGGGCCTGAAGTCCGCGTGGGCGCCGTCGCCCTATTTCGGCCTCTACGGCCTGGCGCAGGGCCAGCTGGTGGTGGGCCTCCTCCGCATCGACGACGACCCGGACGTCGACGACAACCCCGGTCAGATGGAGCTGGAGGGGGCCACCGCCGGGGCCACCGCCGCCCTGGGCATGCAGGCTGCGGCGCCGGTGCGCGGCGATCGGGTGGAGGTGACCTTCCATCTAGAGGTTGGCTACGCGTGGAACGCGCCTCTCGAACTTGGCGACGTTGCGATGCTCAACATCGAGGGCGTCTTCATCCGTACCGGGGCCGGCGCCCGATTCTGACGGGATCTACGGGGCGGCGAAGGGCCGCGCCTTGGTGCCGCGAACCTTGGTACCGAGCACCCACACCGCGATCAGGGTCACGATGATCGAGCCGTACTGGGCGGGGGTGAGACCGGCGTAGCGGGTGTCGGTCTCGTGGGGCCGCCAGAAGTCCGATACGAACCGATAGGGCCCGTAGAGGGCGGCGAGCATCCCGACGTAGAACCCGCTGGGGCGCGGTTTGCGGCCGAAGAGAAGGAACAGGCCGAAGACGCTGATCGACCAGATGGCCTCGTACAGGCCCAGGTCGTGACACGCGACCGTCTCGTCGGCGCCCACGGGCGGACACATCCCGTACACGCCCAGGTAGAAGTCCGTCGGGGTCCCGGCGTGATCATGGGCCGTGAAGCACCCCATCCGGCCGAAAAACCAGCCGAGCGTCAGACCGAACGCGACGCCGTCGGCGTTTGGCCAGAACGGAAGCCGTTCCTTGCGAAAGAACCAGATGGTCAGCGCCACGCAGACCGCGAAGCCGCCAAAGCTCGACAGGCCATGCTGGAACTGGAGCAGGACCGGCCACTCGTCGCCGTGCGGGAGCCTCCCGCCCGCGAGCATGGCGAACATCGTCGCGAAACGCTGTCCCTCACCGGCAAGCTCCCCGGGCTTGTACATCAGCAGATGACCCCAGTGGCCGCCGAGGAACACGCCGAGGACCAGCCACCCGATCAGCCGATTCACGGCCTCGCCGCTGCCGCCGAACTGATCGGCGCGCTGCTGCGCCACCCGACCCCCTATCATGAATCCCGTCGCGACAAGAATACCGAAGGCGTGGATCTCCAGCCCGATGAACGGAATTGTGAAGGCCGGGTCCTCGAAGTAGGGAATCAGCGGGGTCATGGCCGGTCGGCTAACGCGCCAGGGGCGCCGACGGCGCCGCGGTGATCCTGGCGGCGCCGCGGCCATCCTGACCGCGAGCCCTTTCCCCGGTTTGTGGTTACCGCCCGGCCATGGCGGTCATCAACTTTGCTCGTCGGGAGATCGAGGCGAAGGTCGTGTACTACGGCCCTGCCTTTTCCGGCAAGACCACCAACGTCCAGGTGCTCCATCAACAGGTCCCGGCGGCCCAACGCGGCGACCTCCACACCATGGCGACCGCCGAGGAGCGCACCCTCTTTTTCGACTTCGTGCCGGTGCAGCTCGGTCAGATCGCCGGCTTCAACGCGAAGTTCAAGCTGTTCACCGTGCCCGGCCAGCTGTTCTACAAAGAGACACGCAAGGTGCTGCTCCAGGGCGCGGACGCCGTCGTCTTCGTGGCGGACTCCGCCGATGATCGTGGTGACGCCAACGTGGACGCGCTCATCGATCTGGAAGAGAATCTACGCAGCCACGGACTGGACCTCGCCAGCATCCCGCTGGTCATCCAACTCAACAAGCGCGACCTCCCGAACGCCCGCGCCGTCCAGGACATTGCCGCCGATCTGAACCCGTTCGGCGTGCCGATGATCGAGGCCACGGCGTTTGAGGGCAAGGGCGTGATGGAGACGCTGCGCGCCGTCACCGATCTCGCCGCCCAGCGCATCCGCGACAACCTTGCCGGGCGTGAGACGGCGGTTGCCCTGACCGCGGTCGACAACGCCCATGCCGAGAGCGATCAGAAGGTCATCCGGGACCACCTCGAGAAGATCAAGCGGGTCCGGCCCTTCGAGGAGCAACGAGGCCAGAAGTTGAAGTCGGCCGGGCACGTCAAGTCGGCCGAGGTCGACGCGTTCTTGCTCGCCAATGTCGAACGGGCAGGGGAATACCTCGACGGCACGCGCGACACGGCCAGCGCGGCGCCCCTGGTCTCGGTCGCGGCAGAGGTGGGCACCCCTCGCCCGGTCAAGTCCACGAAGGCGTCGGAACCCGCTTCCTCGTCGCCGCAAGCGCCCGCCGCTGCCACCAAGAACGCGCCCGGGACCATGAGCGGCGCCCACTCGCGGGTGCTGCCGCCGCCACCCCCGCCGCCGCCGTCGAAAGCGCGGGAGCTCGCCCCGATCCAGGCCGGCCAGCTCATCGAGGCGTTTGTCGACCCGGCGGGCTGGCTGGGCGCTCGTGTCGAGCGGGTTGCCGGCGCTCGCTTCGAGGGCGGAGCCGTGTTCGTCGACGTGGTGATCGACCGGGGCGGCGCGCGTCGCAGCCACCCCGTCAAACTCGTGGCGCGCGCGGCGGCGGCCGTGCCGCAGCCTGCCGGGACGGGGGTGCTCGGGCTCATCGGGGCGGCGGTCGCCGCGGGCGGGTTGGGGCTCTTCCTGGGCATCGCCGTCGGCTACGCCCTGGCCGCGGGGTAGCGGCGTGACCCCGGCCGAGCCACGGAGTCTCAGCGGGCGCCGCTGGCACCTCCGCGACGCCGATCCTGCCCGCGTCGCGGCGCTCGTCGCCCAACTGCACTGTCACCCTGTCGCCGCCACGGTGTACGCGGCGCGCGCCGTGGACGAGCGTTTCTTCGACGCCGGCCTCGGCGACCTGCTCGACCCGTCGAGCCTCAGGGGTCTGGGGCTCGCGCTCGAGCGCCTCCGGCGTGCGCGGCGGGATGGCGAACACGTTCGCCTGGTCACCGACTACGATGTGGACGGCACCACGAGCTGCCTCATCCTGCACGCCGCGCTTGATCGTCTGGGCGGAGTGACCGTCAGCTACCACATTCCCGATCGCTTCACGGAGGGGTACGGGCTCTCCGTCCAGGCGGTGGATCAGGCGATCGCCGACGGCGTCCACCTCCTGGTGACGGCCGACATCGGCGTGCGCGACCACGTCACCGTTGCACGCGCGCATGACGCCGGAATCGACGTCATCGTGTGTGACCACCACCTGCCCGCGGGTGAGGCGGTGCCCAGCGCCGCGGTGGCGGTCTTGTGTCCGCCGCAGCCCGGCTGCGCCTACCCCAACAAGGCCCTCGCGGCCTGCGGGGTGTCGCTGAAGCTCGCTGGCGCCCTGCTCGTGGACGATCCGCGCCGCGCCGAGTTGCTGGACTCGATGTTGAAGCTGGCGGCGATCGGGACCGTGTGCGACGTGGTGGATCTGGCCAACGCCGAGAACCGCGCCATCGTCACCCTCGGGCTGCGCAGCCTCAATCGCGGGCCACACTCGGCCGGCCTCGCGGCGCTCTTGACGGTCGCCGGGGCCAGGATCGGCGAGATCACCGCGGAGACGTTGGGCTGGCGCGTCGGCCCGCGAATCAACGCCGCCGGGCGCCTGGCCGATGCGTCGGCGGTCGTGAAGCTGATCCGTGAGCGTGACCCGCCCAAGGCCCTCGCGCAGGCCAACCTCCTCGACGAGCTCAACCGCGAACGGCAGGACATCCAGGAGCGGCTCGTCGAGACGGCGCTGCAGCGCGTGCCGACTCCGCCGCCTGCCTTTGTGGTGATCGCCGGCCCGGAGGACGAGGGTTTCCATCGCGGGGTGGTCGGTATCGTCGCCGCCAAGGTCCGCGAGCGGGTGAATCGGCCTGTCGCGGTGGTGTCCATACTCGGTGAGGTCGCGACAGGAAGCGTGCGAAGCGTGCCCGGTGTCCATGCCACCAAGGCGCTGGATTCGGTGGCGCACCTGCTACATCGGCACGGAGGGCACGCGGCGGCGGCGGGGTTCACGGTTGCGACCGCGCGCCTCGTGGAGCTCGGCGCCGCGCTCGCCGCCTTCGTCGAGGCCCACGGCGGAGACGAGGCGCTGGTCGCCGAGGAGTGGATCGACGCGGTGGTCGAGCCGGCGATGGTCGACCTTCGGCTCATCCAGGATCTCGCTCGCCTGGAACCGACCGGGAAAGGGAATGAACCCGCCCGGCTGGTCGTTCGGGGCGTACCGACCGCCATCGCCGTGCTCAAGGGGCGCCACGTGCGTTTTCGTCTGGGCTCGCTGCGGTGTATCTGGTGGAATGGCGCCGACCGGCAGGACTGGCTTGTCGGCCCGCGTGAGGTGCTGGGACGCGCGAGCGTCAACACCTACAACGGGCGCTCCGAGGCGCAGTTCGTCGTGGATGACCTTCGATAGCCGATGGTGCGGGAGAGGGGACTTGAACCCCTACGGGAGTTACCCCACTAGGTCCTGAGCCTAGCGCGTCTGCCATTCCGCCACCCCCGCCTGGATGACGGGCCCCGTTTAGTCGCCGGAGGGGGGGGCGTCAAGCCGGTAGACCTCCCAGCGCGCGCCGGCGTGTAGGCGCTCCGCGTCGCGTCGGAGCAGGCGTCGCAGCTGCTCCTGAGGTTCAACGAAGCGGGCGCGCCATTCGGCTTCGGGCAGAAACGCGTAGGACTTGCGCAGGAAGTGCAGGTCGCCGACGAGGAGCCAGCGGACGCCGCGTTCGTACAGGGCGTGGAGCGCCGCCTCGCCGCGCGCGGCCAGCCACTGGCGGGTGGGGGTGTGGTCCTCTACCGACCCGAGCACGTACGGTTGGTGCAGGTAGTAGCCTTGCCACGCATACAACAGCGCCACCGGCTCGTGGGCCGGCACATGGTCGCGCAGATAACGAAGCGCCCCCCACGCGGGCAACTCGCGGCTCAGGAAGGTCTCCTCGTCTTCGTCGCCCACCACGACCGCCACGCGATCACGGGTCTCCTTGGCCAGCGGCTCGGCGTTCCGCGGCAGCGAGAGCAGCGTCAGGGCCAGCGCCAGCCCCCGCCAGGTTGACGCCGCGCCAGCCAGGGCCGCAACGCCCGACAAGGGCAGCAGGTACCGCATGACCTGCGCGGACGCTCCCCAACCCACGAATCCGGCGGTGACGATGACCACCAAGAGGCGCGCATCCCGGCTCGCCCGCGCCGACCACAGCGCGCCGGCCCCCAGGACCAGCCACCCCCACGAGAGTTGGCCGAGGAAGGCGAAGCTGTCGATGCGCGACCGAAACAGCACGTCGAGCGGAAGGCGAAGCGCGTCGCCCCAGGTGTGGCCGATGCCATACTTCTCTGGGTAGACGAAACGAAAGCCCTCGACCGCCGGCCAGCCTGCGTAGGGGAAAAGAGGGTGCAACTCCCCGCTGACGTTGCGTAACCACCACGGCGCCAGCGGAAGGAGCCCCGTGGCCGCGGCGATACAGAGCGCCCGTGCGGGCCGGGGCGCCCGGACCAACAGGACCAGCCCGGCCGCGGCGGCCGCCGGCGCCGCCGTGTACTTGGCCGCGAGCGCCAGCCCCAAAAAGAGCCCTACCGGCGCCGCCAGCCCCGCGAGCGCGGCCTCGACCCCCAACAGCAGCCAGAGCGCGGCTGGGAGATCGTTGTAGGCGAGGCCAGCTTCGTGAACGAACGTATACGACGTCGCGATGACAACTGCCGGAACCAGGCCCCGGTTCAGGCCGAACCGCGCGTCCGCCAGTTCGCCGACGCCCAGCAGCAGGGCCAGGGCGACGCCGAGGTGCCACAGTCGGGCGGCCTCCGCACCGCCCAAGGCATACTGCCCGGCGAAGATCGCATGGACCAGTTGCGGTCGGGACCCGTCTGGGCTGTCGAACCCCCCGATGAACGCGCCCCCCTGCGCGATGCGCCGGGCGAGCGCGAGGTGTTGGTACAGCTCGTCGGTGTCGGTCGGGGGCGCGAGAGCGGCGATGAGCGCCGGAAGCAGCAAGAGCGGAAGGACCAGCGCCGCGTACCCCCCCGACGGTCGCGGGCGGCGAATCGGCGGGCGAAACGCCCAGCCCCCGCACAGCAGGGCCAGCGTCGCCGCCGCGGTCGCCGCCGAGAGGAGCCCGGCGGCTGCCAGGAGGGAGAGGGCCAGGGCGTGAGCGGCCATGCCTACCCCGAGCGCCCACAGCCAGCCGCCCGCCCGGTCCAGGAGCTGGGGCGCCACGCGGGCAAGCAGCGCCGCGCCGGCCCCCAGCGACCCCGCGAGCGCCGCCACCGCGATGAGCAGGCTGATCACGGGGCGGTCGCCGTCAGCCGCGTGACGTAGACCTGCTTTCCCTGGTGCCACGCCAACCACCCGCCGCCCAGACTGGGGGACAACAGGTCGGCGTCTCCGGCGGCCAACCACCCATCGGAGCAGCGGATATCGATGCCCCCCACGCCCTCGCGGAGCTTCGAGCGGTCCTCCCAACAGGCGCGTTCGGGGTCGAGGGCCAGGGGTCCCAGGAACCCGGAGTCCGCCGCCCAGACCCGGCGCTCCCCCGAGTCCATATCGACCACCACCACGCCCGGCTCGCCGTCGGCGCCGAGGCTGTCGAACCAGGCCAGGCGCGTCCCGTAGGCCACCGGTCGGCGCTGGTTGCCGGGCCCCCCCCCGAGAACCACGCGGCTCCCCTGGAAGCTGGCGACGACGTCGTCGTCGCATCCGTCGGCGGTGCACCGGCGCTCGGTCCAGGCAAGCGTGTCACGCCCCCCCGCAAGCGCCCCGTCCGGAAGCGGCCGCGCTTGGGCGGTTCGCATCGCCGCCGCGTAGCTCGCCGGCGCGTCCTGGGCGCCGGGTTGCGGCACACCGTCGCCGCCGACCTGTGGGCTCCGCGTCGCCGCCGGGAGCGCCCAGCGCTCACCGCTCTCGAGGTCCACCGCGCTGTCGACCTGCCCCCCTTTCTCGCAGAACAACAGCACCCCGGCGACCACCCGAGGCCACGCGTCGTCGAAGCAGGCCTCGGCATCGACCGCCCTCACCACGTGCGCCGACACGCCAACTGGGGGGCACCGCCCTTCGGAGGCCTCGCCGCCATCACCACAGTCAGGGCGCTCGCTCGTCGCTGGCGACAGTGTCAGGCAGCGGTCCCCGGCGCACACACGGGCGGGGCCGGGTCTGGTCAATGACACCCACGCGCGGGTGCCCTCGGCGCGGTCGACTCCATGCCAACGCACCGTGGCCGAGCCGCCATCCGACTCGGCCACGATGGCGTCAAGCTGCACCACCTCGCCCATGGCGGGCCGCAGGTCGTGCGCGAAGAGCGCGAGGACCACTACGGGCCGGTATCCTCGACGCCACAGCAGCTGAGCGTGAACTTTACGGTGTCGCTCGTCGACTCACCGGTGCAGTCGGTCACCGTCATCTTGAAGGTGTAGTCGACGTCTTCACACGCGCCGGGCTCGGTGGGCTCGGCGTCGGTGAGCGAAGCCGTCGTCGAGACGACCGCGTTGTTGCTGATCGTCGCGTCACCTTCAACGACGGTCCATTCGATCACGATGGGGTCGCCATCAGGGTCGGTGGCACGGGCGTCGTCACCGAGATTGATCGTCGTCGCCGCGCACTCGTCGCAATTGTAGACGTAACCGGACTCCACACACTCGGCGTTGCCGCCGGACACGCTGGTGTCGGCGCCGGCGTCGGCGACCGGCTTGCTGTTGGACGACCGGTCGGTCGCGGCGAGGGTCACGAGATCGGGGCTGGACCAGTTCTGTCCGTCGAATACCGCGCAGCTCAGCACGTAGTTGCCGGCCTGATCCGCCCAGAACGTCGGGTTGGCCGCGGTGCGATCGGAGAACGAGGTTTCATTCTCGGCGGTCGACGATCCGGGCCTGTTCTGGATGGACCAGAAGTACCGGAGGGCGTCGCCGTCCGGATCGATGGAGCCGTCACACCGGAGGGTGACGGAGGTACAGTCCTCGACCGCCATGTCCTCGCCTGCGTTGGCGATGGGCTCCCCGTCCTCACCGGTCACGGTGATCACGGCGGCGTCGGCCACCGAGTTGGCGAGGCCGTTGTTGACCACCAGGTTCACGGTGTAGTTGCCCCGCGCGTCGGGCACGAACGAGGGCGCGGCCGAGTCGCCGGCGGTGAGCCCGGCCAACGTCGACGCCATCGGCTTGTCGATCAACGTCCAGGCATAGGTCAGCGTCCGACCCTTCGGATCATAGGATGCGGCGCCATCGAGCGCGATGGTGGTTCCCATCGCACCGGTGACGTCCGTGCCGGCGCTGGCGACGGGGAGGTTGTCGGGCGCAATCACCGTGACGGTGACGAAGTCGGCCAGCGAGTCGGCCTTGCCGTCCTTGACGACCAGCTTGATGATGAACGTTCCGACGCGGTCGGGCTGGAAGGTCGGTTGCACCGCAGCGGCGGTTTCGTTCGATGAGAATGCCTTCTCTTTGGTGGCGAGCTCGGAGCCCTCCGGGAGCCGGTCGAAGGACCAGTGATAGGTGAGCGGGTCCCCGTTGGGGTCGCTGCTGGCCGCACCGTTGAGCTGAACCCTGGTGTCGGCGGTCTGGGTGAGCGTAGCGCCGGCCTCAGCGATGGGGGCGTCGTTGGGTTCGACGGCGGACGCGGTTTCTTCCGTTGTGGCGGAGCCGGTGCAGCCAATCGCCACGATGAGCGCGGTGAAAGAAAGAGTGGTGCGCATCCGGGGCTCCTTATAAGGTACCAATGCAGGTGTAAGAAACGATGACCGTGTCGGTGTCGGTCTCGCTGCAATCGCTGATCGCGAGGGTGACCTCGTAGGTCTTGGTGGTGGTGGTCGCGTAGATCGCGGGAAACGCGGCGAAGGACACCTCGGTCGTGGGGCTCAACGGCGCGGCGATCACCGGCTCACCCGTCGGCTCGGTCCAGTAGAAGTCGAGCTCATCGCCGTCGATTTCGTCGATTGAGGCGCTGCCGTCGATGGTGACGCTGTCGGCGGGGCACTCCTCACAGGTGAAGACGTACGCGTCGGTCTCGCAGTCGGTTTCCTTGGAGATCGTCTGGTCGGCCCCGGCGTTGGCGGTCGGCGGGGAGTTCTCGGTCTCGTCGGCGAAGAGGTAGGTGACGACGTCAGGGGCCGAGCACTGACCGCCGTCGCACACCTGAAGCTCGAAGACATATTCGCCAGGGATGTCCCAGCGGAAGTAGGGATCGGGCGTCGCGGCGTCGCTCGAGAAGTATCCGGCCGAGCCCGCCGGCGCGGTCAGCAGCGTCCATGCGAAGGTGAGCGCGTCGCCATCGGGGTCGTAGCTGCCCCAGCCGTCGAGGTGGAAGTCCGGAGGCGTACACGGGGAAAGCGCCGAGCTGTCCCCGGCGTCGGCGATCGGTGCCGAGTTCTCGGACGCAACGGTGATCGAGCAGTAGTCGGGCGGGTCGGACCAGTTTTCGCCGTCGCTCACGACGAGGCTGATGACGTAGGTGCCGGCGACGTCGGGAACCACCGTCGCCACGGCCTTGTCGCCGTTGAACACGTCGTCGTAGCCCAGGTCGGTTCCATCGGGACCGGAGGAGAGAGACCAGTCATACAGCACGGCCGCGCCTTCCGGGTCGCTGCTGGCGGAGCCGTCCAGGTCCACGCGATCGCCGACGACCGCCGTCTTGTTGGCGCCGCAATCGGCCAGCGGCGGCTCGTTGCCGGAGACGACGTTGATCACGGCGTACACCAACTGGGAGATCAGCCCGTTCTGGTCGGTCACCGCCAGGGTCAGGACGTAGGTGCCGACGACATCGGGCTCCCAGGTCACCTCTGGGGATTCCCCGCCCGACAACAACGACGTGTCCTGGTCGGAGTCGAGCGGCGCGGTGTCCATGATCCACGCGAAAGAGAGCTGATCCTCGGCGCCGCAAGGGGTGATCTCCGCCGTGACCACCGCGCGGTCGTCGCCGAGCGTGACGGTCTGTTCACTTATCGGGCTGACGCTCGGGCCGGCGCACACGATCGGCTCGGCGGTGTCGTCGGGCTTGTCCGGCTGGCACCCTGCGGCGAGGAGCAGCACGGAGGCGGAGGCGAAACGAAGGGTCGAGGTCATGCGGTGCACTCCGGACGGCTGGACGCGTCGGGCGAGGCGTGTGAGACGAGGCGTGACGCAGCGTACGCAATCAGATGGGCCATCGTCAACACCATTCGACACGCGGGGAAGCCAGGGTTGGCGCGGCCCGTAACACGACGCCTCTGGCGCTGCTGTGTCTCGTTGCCTTTCCCGGGACATCGGCGTCAGCCGCCGATTGGGTGCCGCCGGCGACGGATATGGGGGGCGTCGCGGTCGGGGGCGCCAGTGGCTCCGTGGCGGTGCAGGCAGCGCACGCGATCGGTGTCGTTCCGGTATTTCGGAGCGGGTCGCGCGACCGGACGCAGGTTTCGGCCGTGGCGTCGGCCTGGGTAGGGCCTGCGGTCCGCCTCGATCTCGGCTGGGGTTGGTTGGCGGACCAGGTGGGCGGTGAGATGATCGCGGGGCCGGGCGACGTCCGCCTGGGAACCGGCTTGCGCCTCTTCCAGACCGAGGGCGTCTCGCTCGGGCTCGGCTGGGGAGTAAAGTTGCCGAATGCCACGAATGAGGATGGACTCGGCACCGATGAAACCGACGTGGACTTCGGTGCGTGGGGGGGACTTCGCCGCGGGCCGTGGTCGTCCGTCCTCGCCGTCGGCGTCGCAGTTTTGGGGAATCCGCTGCGGTTCGCCGCCCAGGACGACGTCGCTTACTTAACCATCGACGCGGCGTGGACCTCCGGGCGATGGGCGGTCGTCGGCCATGCGGAGGCGGCGCTGGGGACGTCGCGGAATCCGACTCGAGCGGAGGTTGGCGGCGGGTTGCGGTACGGGGAGCAGTTTTTCGGCGAGGTCGACGGAGCCGCGGGGCTGACGCCGGCGGCGGCCGACGCGCGGGTGCTGATCGCGGTCGGGGCGAGATGGGCTCTTCCCCGCGCGCCCCCCGGTGAATAGCACTGCGCCGTCCGAGTTCCCCATGGCCTGGTATGACTTCTTCACCCCCAGCAGCGTGGCCAAACATGGCCGACGCCTACAGGATCGCGACGCCCAACCGGATGATCGGCTGCAGTCGGCCCATTGGCTGGCCGATCAGGCCACGCCGGAGTCGCTCCTCGCCCTCTGTCGCCGTTTCGATCTGCAGCTGGAACACAACATCAAGGACCGCACCGAGAAGGATGCGGTCATCGAGCTCCTGGTCGACAAGGGCCCGCTTGCCGTCGAGCCCGCCTGGGCCCACGCGCGGGCTTCGCACAACTTCCAGCATTCGCTACGAGTCATCGAGCGAATCCAAGGCGCGTCCGCCGCGACGGAGGTGCTGATGCAGCTCCTGACGCAGGAGACCGTCGAAAACGAGTTCCACCCTGAGAAAAAGCGCACGCTCCTGCTCACGCTCGCCGAGCGGAAGGACATGCGCATCGTCGAAGGCGCCACCCGCTTTCTGCTGGACTTCGACGAAGGGGTCCGGCACGCCGCGGTCGAGGCGATCGCCGCGCAGGAGGGGGACGAGGGGAGCAGGCCGCTGCTGGCCGCGCTGCAGCGCCGGACCGAGGAATCGACGCGCGTTCGTGGACGCGTGGCCGAGGTGATCGCTGCGCGGGGCTGGCCCGTGGCCGACGATGGCTGGCTGGCCGAGCACCTCCCGTCCGGTTTCAGCCTCAATTCGGGCGCGCTTCAGCGGCGTTGAACGTGCCTACGGTCTGAGTCCAAGCTCCTTGAGAGCGCGGAGGGCGCTCCCGACGTGGGCGCCGCTCGGGTCGGCGGCGAGGTAGGCGCGCAGGTGAAAGCCGGCTCGATCCGACTCGTGCGCCGCCAGATGGAGCGTGCCGAGGCTGTAGTGCGCGATCGGGTCATCGGGGCAGTAGCGGAGCGTGCTCAAGAACCCGCTCGTCGCGGCGCCGAGATCCCCCTCGGAGCGCGCCAGGCCGGCAAGGTTGTTGAGCGCGGCGCAGTGCCCCGGCGCGTCACGCAGCGCCCTCTCCCACGCTGAACGGGCCCCCGGCGCGTCGCCCTGCTGGACGCGGCAGATGCCGAGCTCGTCGAGAGCCTCGACGCGACCATCCAGGGTGTAGCTGGTCTGCAGGGCGTCCTCGGCCTCACTCCATCGGGAGGCGAACTTCAAAGCCTGCCCATACCCGTACCAGGCGGACGCGCTCTCGGGCCAGCGCTTGGTGGCGCTTGCCCAGAGCGTCGCTTCATCGCGCCAGTCCTGGTTACGACGCACCGTCAGCCCCGCCAACAACAGCGGTACTACGAAGATCGCCCGACGTTCGGGGAGTCGGCTGGCGATGAACAGCCAGAGCCCGAAGCCCGGAAGGTAGGCCCGATGCTCGGGGACGGTCTCCCGCAGGACCACCGCGCTCGCCATCGCGAGCGGAAATGCCCACATGGCGGCTGCGAAGGCGGTGCTGCCGCGCTCCCGGACGGCGAACGCCGCGGCGATTCCCAGGCCGAACGCCGCGGCGAGGCCCCACCCGGTGGCCACGGCGGGCAGTCCGTGCAGAATCGATTGGCCCCATGGCACGAGCCACAGCTGCAGGTACAGCGCCCACGCGGCGGCCTGGCTGACGAAGTGGTCGAGCGCCGAGCGTGGCACCTCTGGTGCCGGCCAGCCGCCGCGTAGGAGCTGGGCGCCGATCATCATCGCCAGGAGCAGGGACAACAGGCGGTAGCGTCGCCGGTCGACCAGCGCGAGTCTCCCGCCGGCCACGAGCGTGAGGTCGGCAGAAAAGAGCAGAAAGGGTAGGATTGCAGCTGTTTCCTTGGTGAACGCAGCGAGGACGGTCGCGACGAGCGCCCCGAGTCGCGCGCGCAGGTCGGGCGTCCGTGAATCGTCGATCCACCAGCCGAGCGCAAGCAGGATCCAGGTCGCGACCAACGCGTCCGAGCGGCCGGAGAGGTAGGTCACACCCTCGGTCGCCATCGGGTGGAGGGCCCAGGCCAGCGTGGCGAAGAGCGCGCGGCCGGGGGTCAATATCCGCGAGGCGAGCCGCCAGGCGAGCACGCCGTTGATGGCATGGATGCCGATGCTGACGAGGTGGTAGCCCCGCGGGTCCAGTCCGCCGAGGGCCCAGTTGACCGCATAGGTGCTCAGGAGCACGGCGCGGCCAGGGTTGTAGAGCACCCACGCCATGGGGGTGGTGATGTCCCGGATGGCTCGGTGGACGACCTCGACCTTGTCGTCGTAGACCAGGGGCGAGCTGATCGAGTTGGCCCACACCACGACGACGGCGGCGATGATCAACAGGGGGGCGCGGCGCGGCATCAGCGAACGAGCTCGCGATACACGTCCAGGTACTGGGTCGCGACGCGCATCGGGTCCAGGTGGGCAGCGACATAACGTCGGCCACGGGCGACCATATCGCCCGCGCGGGCCCGGTCGCGCAGGAGCACGCGGATGTGACCGCGCAGCTCGGCCACATCCGTCGTTTGCGTGAGGAGGCCTGCGCCCGCTTCGGCGATGAGCTCGCCACAGCCGCAATCGCCCCCGACGATGACCGGCGCACCGCACAAGAGGCCCTCCAGCGGCACCAATCCGAAGATCTCGTCGCTGGAGGGGTACACCAGGACGTCGGCGTCGACGAGCAGCGACAGCCGCTCCGGCCCTTCGAGCGTGCCGGTGTAGCGGACGTGCGGCGCGGTCGGCAGCGTCATCCCGCGGGGCGCGCCCGCGACCACCAGGGTGGCGCCATCGAGGTCCTGAGTGAAGGCCTCGACGAGCCGCTCAACCCCCTTTCGCGGCGTGATCTGCCCGAGGTACGCCACCAACGGCGCCGCTCCGAGGCCGTGGCGCGCGCGGAAGCTGCCGCGCGCCGGGAGTTGCTCAAACTCCTCGAGGTGCAGCGGATTCGGAATGCGGCGGATGTTGTCCGGCTTGACGCCGAGACCGAGCAGTTGCCTCACCTCGGCCTTGGAGACGGCTACGGTGCGGTCGGCGTCGCGGGGGATGTTTCCGTCGAAACAGAGGTCCCATGCCGCCTTCAGCGCCTGCTTCCGCTCCAGGCGAGGCGCGGTGCCGTTCGGTGTCTGCACCACGGGGAGCCCCGCCGCGCGCGCCCGGCGGAACGCCCACCAGTTCAGCAGGTGCCGGTGGCTGTGCAGGTGGAGCACATCCACGCCGTCGAGAGGGGGCGCGCGGGTAGGAACATATAGCTGGTGCCGCCACGCGAGTCGGTTGCTCGCCAGTCTGGTGACGTGGACGTCGATGCCGTCCTCGATCCGCTGGGCCGGAACTTCGGCGCGGCGGTCTTGGTCGAACGCGTCGGTCGTCCACACCCGGACGTCCAGGCCCAGGGCGACTTGCGCGCGCGCCAGCGCATACACCACGCGGGGGATCCCGCCGTAGGCCCAGGTGGGTGGGTAGCAGGGGGTGACGTGAAGGACGCGCATTGACCAGGGCCGCTTGCCCGACTACCCTGGGCGGCCTTCGGAAGCTGCATGCTCGTCCTCGTCCTCGCCATCCTCGCAACCCTCGTCGGGTGCGGTCCCAACTGTCGAAGCACGTGCGAACGCCTCTACGGCAGCGGCGAAGATGAGTGCAATATCAATGTGCCCGACTTCGAAGGGGAAGAAGGCGCCAACCGGCTGGTCATCGAATGCCAGCAGGTGTGCGACGGCGCCATGGCGGACGCCGGGAGCGTCGGAAGTTACGATCCGAACAGCAACGCCGACGAAGATGTCAGCATCGCCAACGAAAAACAGGCGGCGCTCTGGATGGACTGCGTGGATGGCACCTCCTGCGACAACCTCGGGAAGGGCTACTGTCAGCCCCACTACTAGGCCGAAGATGATCCCCTTGTTGCTCATCGTGTTCGGCTGCACCCCCACCTGCGAGGAGGTCTGCGACAAGCTCGTGGCCTGTGAGATGGGCGGCACCGAGCGGATGTCGCCCGCCGAGTGTCAGGAGTCCTGTGTCAGCCAGCAGACCCTCTACGACGACTGGACCGATGTTCAAAAGCGTGACGCGTTCGACGCAGAGCTCACCTGCCTCAACATCTCGGAGTGCGCCGACATCGATGCGGGCGTCTGCTACGACGCGGAGGTCTGGTCCTTTTCGCCTGACGCCGACTAGAACCGCGCCCGCATCATCAGGTTGAACCCCAACGCGTTTCGGACCTCCTCGGCCTCGGGTACAAACGCGTTGGTACCGTCGTCATTGGTCTGGAAGTCGCTGAGGTTGTTGTCCACGGTGTACAGCACCTCACCGACGAGCACCGTCGACGGCGAGACGTCCCACTGCAAGCCGGCGACGGCCGACAGGATCGCGGTGGGCTCCTGCCCGTCCGGTACGTGGGCCTTGTTGCGTTCGTCGTACTGGACGAAGCTGGAGTCGCCGGTGGTGTACGTGGCGGGAAGCTCCCAGCCGACGCCGAGGCTGGGCGTGAGGTGCGCCGCCTCGAACCAGTGGCCGATCCGGCCGCGCACGTACAGCTGCGGGGTGGCGGCGAGGTCGGGGTCCAAGGCGTAACCGGAGGTGATGCCCGGGATGTTGAACACGATATAGGGAAGGTCCTTGTAGACGAAGTCGACGTTGACCTCGGTGGTTCCGACGACCGCGAGGGCCTGGATGTCGCCGGCAATCGCCGTCTCCACCGTCGTCGTCTCCGGCGCTTCGGGATCGAGCAGATCGTGGGTGAGCACGTTGATCTCCGACTGCACCAGCAAGCCGAAGCCGTCGAGCTGGCGGTGGCTGATGTAGCTTTCGCGCAAAAACTCGGGGGCGTTCCGGTACAGTTTCAGCTCGGAGGACGAGATGTAGTCGAGCGCGGGGTTGGACCGGACGCTGACCTGCGCCGACCCTCCGAGCGCGGTGATCGGCGCGTTGTACAGGGGGGACTCGACGTCGCCGACGTTGGTGAGCTGCCCCTGTTGGAAGTCGCCGAAGCCGGCCTCGATGCGAAGGTGTCTGCCGACTTCGAAGCCGCCTCCCGCGAGGAGTCCCCAATAGGCCTCGTTGTTCTTGTTGCCCGCGGCGTCGGTGTAGTCGCCGACGGCCGTCTTGACCCCGGCAAAGGCGTAGTGCGGGCCGGACTGGAACTGCACGCGGAGCCCCGGAGCCGCGTAGGGATCGAAGGCGTAGATGTCGCGACCACCCCATGTGATGTCGTAGCTGTACCCGAGGCGAAAGCGGTTGGCGTCGACCGCATAGCCGGTGAACGAGAGGTTCTTGGTCTCGTCGAAATGCTTGATGATGCGGACGTAGCTGCCGTCATCGGCCACGTTGACGCCGGGCTTGCTGCTGGCCACGTCGAGGTAGGGTTGCATGCGGAGTACGAACGCCGCTTCGGTCGTGACGCCCTTGATGAAGCCGTCGTCCTTTTTGTAGAGGACCAGGTGGGTCTGGCTGATGTCGTCGGTGAACCGCGTCTCGTAGTTCTCGAAGAAGGTGGAATTGCCGCGCTGGACGAAATTTGCGGCAGGAGAGTACGCCTCCGGACCGGCACGCACGTTGGTGTCCTCGAGCGAGGTGGTCACCCAGGTGTCGACGAAATCCCCAGCGAGCGCGGCCGAGGAGAGCGCGAAAATCAGCGTCATGGGGAGCCCTTGCGTGAGCGGGTGCCGGCGCCGATGTCGGCGTCGTCGAGGACGATGAAGATCCACTTGCCGTAGACTTCCTTGAGCATGCCTTCGACGTGCGAAAGTGTCTCTCCGGCGTGGTCCGGAGGGTAGTAGTCGGGGACCGTCGCGGTGGACTCGGCGTAGATCGTGCACGCGCCCACCTCGAGTGGCCACTGCCCGTACGCGACGTAGTCTGCAAACGCGGTGGAGTCGGCGGTGAACGTCGAGGGAATCACCGCGCCGTCGACGCGGACACGGCTGCCTTCGAAGGCCTCCATCGCGTTGTCGTCGCAGGCTTGCGACTCGGTGATCATCGCCGCGGCGGGGGGGCTCAGCATCTGGCCCTCGACGACGTGGAGCGTCGGAAAGTTCAGCTGGGTAGCGGCGAGGTATTCGCTGTTCTGTCCGTTGAGCTCGTCCAGGCGCGCCCCGACCACGATCTCGTCCGGCGGCTTCTGGAAGGTGTAGATGTACAGGCCGGAGTAGTTGCCCGGCGCCGCGCCGAGGTCGCTGACATAGAATCCGGCCGGGTCGGTTGCCGCCACCACCACCTCGCGATCGGCGACGCGAAGCTCGGCAAATTCACCTTCGAGCTGGTTGCTCTCGTGGTTGTCGGTGGTCTGCATCTCCGGAATGGTCGGCCGCTCGAACCAGATCGGGGCGCTGACCCCCGCCGACCAGGAGGGGGAGCGGCCGTCGTTGACGTCCTCGTCGATGGCCCAGATCCGCGTCGGGCCGAAGCCGGCCTCCACCGCCACCGCTCCGGTCCACGCTCCGTCGGTGACGGCGACGTGGGCGGGGGCGCTCACCCGACCGGGCCGCACCGACAGGCTCATCTCGCCGGTGAACGGGTAGGCCTCTCCGCCGACGCTCCAGGTGGTGATCGTCGCGGTGAACGTGCTGCCACCGGCCGAGAAGGGGAGGGGAGCCGCTTCGGTTCCAAGCGCTGAGCCTGTCGCGAGGTCAACATGCACGAAGCTGGGTTCGATGCGGTTGCGCTCGACCGATGAGCAGGCCAGGAACAGCACCAGCATCAGTAGACCGGGAGGATGCGGCCATCCTCCTGCGCGATGCCCGTCTGGGGCAGCGTTCGTGCCGCGCTGATCGCGGTCTTCACGATGTCCCGGATGGAGATGGTGGTGTCGAGTTGGGTCGTGTTGCGCTCCAGCACCTCAAATCCAGAGCCGCCGTGCGCGATGTAGTTGTTGGTCGCGAGTTCATAGGTGCCGTCGAGGACCAGCGGCACGCCGTTGATCACGATGTCCTCGGCCCGCGCCTCCGCACAGTTCATGGTGAAGCGGATGCCCGCCACCTGGGCCTGCGATTGGCAGCCGCGGTCGGTGCTGCGCTCGGTGTTGAAGTCGAGCAGTTCCTGCACCTCCCGACCCGACAAGAACATGGTGGTGACGGTGTTGTCGAACGGCATGGCGTTGTAGAGCGTGTCCAGGGTGATGTCGCCGGCCGGGATGTCCGACCGGATGCCGAGAGTGTTGGTCAGAGCGATCTCGGTTTCGACCCCCGGGTACAGGCGCATGGCCTCGGCGGTGAGGTTGCCGAGCATGGAGTCGCCACCGGTGGTGCCGTAGCGCGTGAGCTCCGTTTCGGCGTAGCCGATCACCTGCTCGAGGTTCAGCTCGTAGTCGAGCTGCTCCTGATACTCGATGAGCAACTCGGCCACATCCGGGTCCTCAGTGACGGTGTTGTCGACGGGAAACAGCTCGTAGCGGTGCGACAGCACGGCGCCATCCTGCACCACCACGTCCAGGCGCCCCACGAACTTCGCGAACGCGCCACTGTGCACGACCGGGATCCGCTTACCGGTGGCCTCGTTGGTCACGACCAGTGGCGGGTCGAGCGCGATGTGGTTGTGCCCGCCCAGGATGATGTCGATGTCGGCGTACTTACGCGCGTGGTCGATGTCGAGATCCAGGCCCATGTGCGACACGATCACGATGAGGTCGGCCCCCTGCGCGCGGAGCCTGGCCGCTTCGTCGGGGATGGCCTGACCGGGCTCGATCACCCGGATTCCCATGCTGTTGGACTGATCGTAGATCGAGTTGAGCGAGCTGATGTTGGCCAGCCCGATCACGCCGACGCGAACCCCGTCCAGCTCGTACATGGTGCTGGGAAGCACGAGATCCTCGAGTTCTGTCGCGAAGGGAAGGTCGCTCTCGGCGAAATCGTAGTTGGCGGCCAGCAGATCGAAGCTGGCCCAGGCGGCGCCCTGGGTAGCCAGGTTCTCCGCCCCTTTGTCGAACTCGTGGTTGGCGACCACCGCGCCGTCGAGCCCGAGCATGCTCATGCCCCGGAACTCGGCCTCACCGGAGAACTGGTTGAACACCACCGCCCCCTGGAAACAATCGCCCGAGTCGAGGTGGAGTACGCGGCCGGCCATCGAGCGCTCCCGCTTGATGATGGTGGCCATCTCCGCCAACCCTCCGTAGGGGCCGAGGCCATCCTCCAGGCCGAGCTCGTTGTCGGTGAACGACGGGGTGAAGTCGTAGTCGTAGAGGCGGCTGTGGATATCGCTGGTGTGGATGAAGGTCAGGCGCACCGGCTGGCCCGCCACGTCGGCGCCAGCTCCGTCCCGGGCCAGTGGCACGCACGCGCCCGTCAACAGCAGCAGGACGGCGGACACGGCGAGACGCTCCTCGGGGGCGGCCCCGGCCTACTCCATCCGCTGGAGAGGGGCAACTGAGGGGAGGGTCGTCAGCACCCGAAAAACGCGGTTGACAGTGACGGCCCAGCCGTGTTCTATGGGCCCGTTTCCCCGAGGTCAGGTCACCATGTGGCTGCTCCCCCTGCTCGCCATGTTCGCTGCCGTGGTGCCTTCTGCGGGCGCCGCGGGGTTCCAGGTCAAGACGATGCGGGCGCCGCTGAGCGCCGTGGAGGTCGAGCGGCCGCTCATCATCGGAAAGGGGTGGTTTGAGGGATCTTTCGGCTACGAGCACAAATTTGCGGACGGGGCGTGGTCGGCCGACGGCGAGGCGCACCAGTGGGATGGGGCACAGTGGCTCTACACGACCGAGCGGCTCGGGATTCGCTACGGGATCACCCGCTCCTCGGAGCTCTACTGGGACGTCCCCTTCCACTACGTGCGGCTGGTGAATCCGGACCTCGGCACCGACACCGCCAGCTTCGGGATCGGGGAGCCGAAGTTCGGGTGGAAGCTCGAGCTTTTCAACCGCGCGATCCCCACGACCTCGTTGGTGTTGGACGTCCAGTACAAGATGCCGACGGGGCAGGAGACGGCCGGGACTTACGTCGGTGGCCCGAACACCGTGGCCACCTTTCCGATGAGCACGGGTCAAGCCGACCTCGCGGTGTTCGCGCGCGCCAAACAGCAGCTCGGCCCCATCGCAATCGAAGCATCCGTTGGGTACATCCACCGCTTTTCTGGCGTCAGCCAGTTCGTGGTGGAGGTCGATCAATACCAGTTCTCGGGGCGATTCAGGCCCGGGAACGAGGTTCGGGCCGAGCTGTCGCCGATGCTCCAGATGGGCCCCATCGCGATTCGAGGCGACGCGGTGTACCGCAACTGGTCCGCCGCCTCGGTGGGCACCACCTCCGGTGGCTTCTTCGTGGATGAACAGCTCGATGTCATCGGTGGTTCGGACGGATGGTCCTTCGACGCAGGCGGTGGGCTGGTGATCAACGCCTCCCGCGGCGTCGACATCCTCGCGTCGGCCATGGTCCCCATTCGTGGCGAGGATCTCACCTTCTTCCCGCTGGAGAGCATCTCGCCGACCCGCGGGCCGACCCTCAGCACCAGCGTGGAGCTCCGGTACTAATATGTGGCGCTCCATCCTCTTCACCGCCGCCCTCGTCGCGCCCGCACCCGCGCTGGCCAAAAACGTCTTCGAGCACAACCATCCCGACTTGGAGTGGCACTCCATCGAGACCGAACACTTCGTCGTTCACTACCCACAAAGTAGGAAGAAGGAAGACAATTCTCATTACCTCACCGCGCAGTGGACAGCCCAACGCTCGGCCAAGGTGGCCGAGGAGATGTTCCCTCGCATGTGCGCGGAGTTCAACTACTACCTCAAGGAGCGCGTACACATCGTCATCCTGAATCAGGGCGACGACCTCGAGGGCTTCACGGTCCCGACCTGGGACTGGATCGAGATCAGCGCCAACCCCGGTGCCGACTTCTACCGGATGCGTTCCCGCATGGACTGGCTGCCCGACGTGCTGGTCCACGAGTTTGCCCACGTGGTCTCGCTCAAGGCCAACGGTAACTTCGCCGAGGGATCGCAGGCGATCAGCATCGGCGCGCTCTACAACGAGGGTGTCGGCAACACCACCAGCGGCGGCGAACTCCTTCTTGGCAACAACGAACCCTGGTACTGGACCGAGGGTGGCGCCGAATACTGGTCGGATCAAGCCGGCTACAACTGGTGGACGCCGGGCCGCGACCGCACCATTCGCATGAGCGTGCTCGAGGACCGCCTGTTGACCTGGGACGAGTGGAAGACCGTTCAGCAGAACCACGGTTGGATGGACGGAGAACGCGGGTACCAGCAGGGCTACAGCTTCGGCCTCTATCTACGCGAACGTTTCGGCAGCGAGACGTACAACAAATTTGCACTCGAAAACCAGAAGGGGTTCGTCTTCGATTGGAACGACCACCTCCAGACCGTCACCGGCGTCTCGGGTCCCCAACTCTACGACGACTGGCGCGCCTGGGTCACCGAGACCTACACCCGGGGTTTCGCCGCGCTCAAGAGCGAGGGCGAGACGCCCCATCGCGAAGTGGCGCTCCGGGCCTACGACTGGGAATTCACCGATCCGGACGGCCGCGATGCGTTCGAGGACCCGCGCTGGAAACGGAAGACCGGCGTCACCGGAGAGGTGCTGGCTCGCCGGGAGCGAGAACGCGCCAAGGAAGCGACCGGACGCTACAACATGAACCCGAAGTTCTCGGACGACGGGACGTGGTTCGGCGTCAACAATGGCGGCACGCTCGAGCTCAGCCCCATCGGCGAGGGCTCCCTGGCCGCCATCTCGGGGGTCGTCCATGGCGACGCCGGGATCGACGCGCGGCTGGCACGGCAGTCGCTCATCATTCCGAGCTACGCCGCGTTCGGTCACGATTGGGACTTCGTGCCCGGCCAGGCCGCGGTGGTCTTGGTTGGTAACGAGCACCTCAAGGCCGACGCCATCGCCCCCGAATGGCGCGCCGAGAGCGACGGTTACGACTGGAAGAACCTCTGGTACATGCCGCTGGAGTACGGTGAGTTCAAGGACGGGAACCTCGCCTTTACCGGGGTGAAGGACATCGATGTGCTCGGCACCAAGAAGGTGCGGTGGCCCGAAGGCGCCTACAAGATCCCCAACACCGAGCGCGGGGTCGACCCCAGCGTGTCCCCGGACGGCAAGAAGATCGCCTTCTTCGAGTACAGCGACGGCACCCTGAACCTGGTCTCGATCAACCTCGACGGCTCGGAGAAGAAACACCTCACCCACTACACCGACGGCACCTGGCTTCAGCGTGTGGACTGGTCGCCGGACGGCAAGACGCTGGCGGTGTCGGTCTTCCGGCACTTCCAGCAGGACATCTACCTGATGGACGCGGATGGCGGGAACGTGCGGGCGCTGATGTTCGACCGCTGGGAGGATGGCGATCCGGAGTGGACCAGGGACGGCGATCTGCTGTTCATCTCCGATCGCTCGGGAATCATGCAGGTGCACCGGTGGGATCACGAGACCGGACGCATCGACCAGATGACCAACACCATCGGAGGTGCGGAAACGCCGGCGGAGACGGCCAGCGGTGGACTGGTGTACCTCGCGTACCACGCCAACGGGTACAAGGTGGAAGGCGCCGCGAAGGCGGATCTGCTCTACAAGGACGTCACGGCCGACTTCATCACCAACCCCGACGCGGCGGCGGTCGCGGCGGCGTGGTCGTTCCAGGAAGACCTCAGTATGTATCAGCCGGTGCCGTACAAGACGCCGCTGATGTCGCTCAGCGGCGTCCCGTTGATCCGGATCACCAACGACGCGCGCGACGACCTGGCGCTCCAGGCGGGCGGAGCCGTCTTTCTTCAGGACTTCGTCGAGAATCACTTCATCTACAGCGAAGTCCTGATGGGCGAGGACTGGTCAGCCCGGCTGCAGTACGTGTACAGCGGTTGGTACCCCAACTTCTACATGGGCGTCATCGGCGGGGAGGCGAAGTTCCCCTACGGGTACCTGCTGGATGACGACAACGACCTGAGCACCACCGAGGATCAAGGTGTCTATCAGGGAAAGAACCAACAGTTCTACACCTACGGCTTCGCGGGTGTCGAATACCCTTGGAACCACTACCAACGCACCACGGTTACTGCGTTCGGTCAGGGCTTCGGCTTCCGGCAGACCGGCGACGCGGATTACGCCCCCTACGCTCTGATGGGTGAAGTCAGTCTGAACCACAACATCTCTACGTTGGGCACCTATGCGCCCGGCGCCAACGTCCGCGGCGGGCGGGTCATCGACCTGACCTACGCGCACGGCGCCACGGACATCGTCTACGAAGCGTACGGCGGCAAGACGGTGGACGACGGCGAGCTGTTGGACGCCTACGAGTTCAACAAGGGCGAGGTCCGCTGGGTCGAGCAGATCCCGGTGCCGGCGTGGGGCGGAATCCTCACCGAGGCCAACAAGTACCGGCACACCATCCAGGTCGACTTCGCCGGTGGTTACGTCGATCGGAACGTCGATCGCAACGATGAGTTCCGTGGTGGCGGTCAGCACCCGTTCTATTGGGGAAGCAGCGCGCTCCGGCCGAACACCCTCTTCGCCGGCTACCCCGCAAACAGCCTTTCGGGGGAGACCATGGCCATGATCAACCTCGCCTATCGATTCCCGATCCGGCGAGAGCTCAACGCGAAGCTCGGGCCCCTGTATGTGTACGACATCACCGCGCAGATCATGGGCACCGCGGGCAACCTCTGGTCGTTCACCCCGCCAGAGGATTCGAGCCAGTTCTACCGGAACGAGTTCGGGGAGCGGGTCGCGCACGACCCCGCGGACATCCGCCGCGAAATCCCCTTCGTCGACACCGCCCACAAGAACGGGAACTACCTGCTGTACGACGCCGGCGCCGAGATCCGCGTCACCAGCACCCTGCTGGACAACTACGGCTGGAACAGCTTCTTCCGGGTTTCATACGGATTCAACCAGATTCACGGCTATGGTGACGTCAACGGAGACGACGTCTCCGACTCGACCGAGAGCGCCGTGGGCGATGAACTCAGCAACGAGGTCGAGGAGCCGGGCTTCCGGTTCTATCTCGGCCTGGGAACGGGGTGGTGATCATGGGTCTCATCCTTGCGCTTCTGTCCTGCGCACCCGACTACGCGGATGTCCCCGTCAAGACGGTGGGTGTCGGGTACGACCCGGAGCAGATCGGTCCGGCGCCGACGCCGTACGGCGGCGTCGTCGAGTACAGTTGGGTGAACTTCAGCGGTGCCGGCCTGTCGTTGGCGTTGATGCAGCTGGGTTCCTTTGCTGAAGTCGGGCCGGGTCTGGCCGGTTGGGCGCCACCCTACGCGGCGGTGTACGGGTTCTCGTACCTGTTCACGGAAAAGCTCGCGGCCGCCGACTCGCTGGCAGGGGTTACCTCGGTGCCGCCCGAGGCCGAGGAGACCTGCTACACGACGTACGAGGCCAGCGGTCCCATCGGCTCGTTCAAGACCGTTGACGTCGGCGACCACATGGAACTGGTCACCGCGGACGGCACGGGCGGGCTGCGGCTCGATCGCACGCCGGCCCAGTACGCGGCCGACACGCAGGACGCCTTCGCCTACTACAACGCCTTCGATCTCTGGAGCACCGAGCCGCTCTACGCGCTGGTCCCCAAGGAGGGCAGCCAGAAGGTCGCTGAGATGGAAAAAGTACTGGTCCACCGGGCATCATTCCCCGCAGGCGAGGAGGTCAGCTTTCGATTCCCCGGCGGCATGGTCCCCGACCACGCCCCGCTCGGCGCGGTGCCGCTCCCTTCGCGGGTGATTCCGGACAGCCCCATGCGGATGCCCGAGCTTCCGGGCGGCGTCCAGGTCGAGTGGGAGGGGCCGCGATACGATGGATACGGGCACACCGACGCCGTCGATGGCGTCCACCGCACTTGCCTCACGTTCTCCGGCGAGGCGGCGGTGGATCCGGAGGGACCCGCTGCGTGCGCAGACGTGATGTCCGCCTCGGCTGACGTGGGCCAGATGTACACCGGACCGTGGGACACCCAGGACGGCCGGGTGCTTTTCCGTTGGGAGCCTGGGGAACGGGCGGACGAGTACGTCAGCCTGGCCGTACGCTTCCTGGGCCCTGTCGATCGGAACGATCCGAATTTCCGGACCGAGGTGGTTGCAGAGGTGGCGAGCAAGAGCATCAAGAAGGAATGGGACACGCTCAAGGGGGACGAAGTACCCGAGATGGACGTACCGACCGGGACGCGTGCGCCGACCTCGTGCGAGCAGGAGGGCGCCTACGAGTTCGATCCTGCCTATCTCACGGCGAACGATGAGCTCGTCCCGGCTCTGCGTGGCGACCCCTTCCACAACATGGCCGAGGTCACCTGTCGCCTTTCTGATGACGGGGAGTTTGCGCTGACCGAGGAGATGGTCGCGGACGCGCTTGCATACGCGCGGGCGCACGGGAGCCAGGGCGCGGTGTTCTATTTCGGCCGGTCCACGGTGGCCGAGGTGGACGTTCCCGACGCGATGGACAACTACGGCAATCGGAAGATCATCAGCCCGATCAAGGTCGCGGCCAAGGCCATCGACATCGGTCGCTTCTGGTTCGAGGAGTAGCGTATGAAGAGCCTCAGCCTCTCCCTCGTCCTCCTCCTGGCAGGATGCGGATATTTTTCACCGGTCGACTACTACGACGGCCGGTGGGACCCGCCGGAGATCGCCGCGCTCAGCGCCGAACTACAGGCCGGCAATGTCGGGGGTCAAACGGTGGTGATCAGCGGATCGGGCTTCGGGGTCGACCCTGAGGAGTTGATGGTCCAGTTTGGCTCGGCCAACGCCACGGTCCTCAGTGCGCAGGACCGGGAGATCGTCGTGCTGGCCCCGCCTGGACCCGTCGGTGGGGGCACGGTCACGGTGCGCGTCGGCACCTACACCGGCTACGACTCCAGCCAGTACACCTACGCCATGGGCGACGAGGTCGCGGCGGGGGCCGGTGACGAGCCCCCAGACGAGGTCGGCTACGTCCTGGTCAACAACTACTGGGAGAGCTGCTTTGGTGGGCTGACCAGCAGGCTACAGGACGAATACGGGGTCACCGACTGCCAAGGCTTCGCCTATGTCGGCAGCACGGGCCTGGACGGCGCCGCCGAAGCACTTGAGTTCGGCACCCGGCGGCTCTACGGGGGCTCGCAGGGGTGGTCCGGCGGCAGTGACCTGGCCGATGGCGAGTGGCGCGTGGAGCGCCCGGCCGAGATGCCCTACCTCAGCGGACTGGACGACTACCACGTCGATCTGGGCGATGTCAGCGTCGTCAACTCCTATTGGACGGACAAAGACGGCTATTGTGTCGACCTCGCGGAGACGGCCTCCTATCGCTACGGTGGCGATGCCGACCACCCGTCGGCGACGGCGATCACCGGGTCGGGTCTCCCCGCCGTGTCGACGGTCTCGGCGCGATCCGAGTGCCCGGACGACCTCTACTACGCACCCGATGAACTGCAGTTCTGCCGCCGCGACACCGCACTGGGCGTTCCCGACTACGTCTACGCAGCCGACTGGCCCATCGACAAGAACTTCTTCGAGGCGGACAAGCGGAGTCTCGCCCCCGCGGACATCACGCTGAAGCTGCCCGACGTCGGCGTGGATGGCCTCACGCTCACGGTGCCCGAGCCGCTGGTGGTGATCAACACCGAAGGGTACGAGGACATACTCTCCAACGGGACCACGGGCGCTCAGGGGCTGTGGGGCGCCTTCGGCCAGCTTCAGCACTGCTTCGACGATGACGGCAACGGCGAGCGGCTGGACGATGTGGCGCTGAGCTTCGAATGGCCGGTCACCGACGCGGTCCTCACTGTTCCCGGAGGCGCCGTCCTCCGGTCGCGCACCTACGTGCGCATGTCGATCACCGAGCTTTCCCTCGGGTGGTTCGGCGGGATCAACAACCCCGTTCGCGCCACCATCACCGTCCCGGACGACAACGACAGCTACAAGACCACGGGCAGCGACGGACGCCGCGAAACGCGGGGCCGGCTGTCGGTTCCGGCGAGCGTGATGTATCAGCTCCCCTCGATCGCCTTTCCGAGCGGCGGCGGCCTTGGCGGCGCCGGGCTCATCACCCAGAGCAGCGCGCACGTCGGCTACATGTTCATCGAAGTGCAGCGGGTGACGGAGTACACGGTCGAAACGGACATCGGCCCGGTCGTCTTCGCCTATGTGACCGGCGACTTCGGCTTCACCCCCTGGACGAATCCCACCGACGACGCCTGTCACGACTGTGAGGACAACGACGGTGACGGTTGGTCCGACGAAGAGGATCCCGACTGCGCGGGCGGCGGTGCCGAGGAGGTCGGCGTGGATGCCACGGCAGCCTGCAGCGACGGAGTCGACAACGATCGCGACGGGGATGTCGACGCGGGCGATGAAGACTGCAGCGCGGCCAGCGACAACGACGAATCCAACTGCGACAACAACACCGACGACGACGGAGACGGATTCGAGGACGAAGACGATCTCGACTGTATGCGCGGCGAGAGCGAGACGACCGCGGACGGCTGTGTGGACGGCCTGGACAACGATGCCGACGGCTGGGCGGATGCCGACGACCCGGACTGCGTCACCGGCGGCGCCGAGGAGGGCTTTGGGACGGAGGGCTGCAACGACGGCCTTGATGGCGACGTAGACGGCTGGACCGACGCCGCCGACCCGGACTGCGTGGCGGCCTCCTTCGACGAGGTGGGCTTTGGCCTGGCCCTCTGCAACGACGGGATCGACAACGACGCCGACACGTTCAGCGACGCCGACGACGGGGAGTGCTCCGCCGCGAACGACGAGGACGAGGGCGCTTAAGCGATCGTTGGCGCGGAAAAACTTGACGATGGCGACCCCATCGCATAGAAGCGCGGGGCTCCAAGAAGCACCCCGCGACAGCGGGTCAGCCTCAGGGATCGGTCTTTGAAAAATTGGTAGCAGCTTCGAAAGTTCAAATAGAGTTTTGTCTGACCTTCGTTTAGCCACGAAGGGCGGACCAGGATCACAAACTGGAGAGTTTGATCCTGGCTCAGAGCGAACGCTAGCGGCGGGCCTAACACATGCAAGTC
>SHYX01000087.1 GCA_009692585.1 Myxococcales bacterium | reverse complement strand
ACTCGTCGCCTTCTTCGTGCCTTACCTGCTGGCCTGCACCGGGATGGTCGCCGACGCCCTCCCCGGTGACAGTCAGGAGCCCGATCAGCCGCCGCAGGTAGACTACCTCCTGGTGGTCGACTCTTCGGGCTCGATGAAGGAGGAGGCGGACGCTGCCGATCGGACACTGGGTGCCTACCGAGCGCTCACCGCGTCCCCGGCGGAAGACTGCGCCGCGCTGGACGTGGGCACCATCCTGGCCGCAGGGATGGCGGCCGACCTGGAGTAGCGCGGCCGGTTATCCGCCGACGATGCTGAGCCGCATGGCGCTGGTCTACGGGGTCCTGGTCAGGGTCTTCCGGGTGCGGGTGATCCCGTGGTTCGTGGCGGGCGTCTATGGTGGGCTGCGCCTGAACGTGTGGGTGTGGATGGCCCTGGACCGTCTGGCGTTCCCCCGCCTCGCCACCACGCGGGTGACCCGACCGATCGTGATCGTCGGCAACCCTCGCACCGGCACGACCTTTCTGCACCGCTTCCTCGTCGAGCAGGGCTTCGGCGTCGGCCAGCACCTGTACCGCAGCCTCTACCCCTCCATCATCCTGCAAAAACTCCTGCGCCCGCTGTTGCCGCTCCTGGAGATGATCTCCCCCGCCCGCTTTCACGCCTCCGCCGCGCACGACACCAACCTGTCTTCGGTGGAGACCGACGACGTCGCGGTGTTCTTCCGCTACCTGGACGGCTTCTTCCTCTACGGCTTCTTCCTCGCCTGGGATGACGAGGACCACCTGCCCCTGTTCGCGCCCGAGACGCGCGACACCAGCGCCCGGGACTTCGACTGGCTCGACGCGGTGTGGCGTCGCAACCTCGTGGCGCAGGGCGGCGATCGTGTCGTCGCCAAGCTGTTCTCGACGGCGGTGCGCACGCCGGCGTTCCTGGCGCGCTTCCCGGACGCCCACATCCTGTACATGGTCCGCGACCCGCTGGAGGTCATCCCCTCGACCTTCAGCCTGGTGACCGGCGTACTCGACAAGGCTCTGGGGTACTCCACCCTCCCCGCGCCGCTACGCGACCGGTACAACGAGCGCATGTACCTGGCGTTGGTGGACCTGTTCCGCCGCTTCCACACCGATTGGACGTCCGGACGCATCGACCGGACGCGGGTGATGGTGGTGTCCTACGACCGGATGATGCGCGACTTCGATGGGTTGATGGCGGAGATGATCCCGTTCTTCGGAATGGAGCCGACCGTCGCGCAGCTCGCCGCCATCCGCGTCACCGCGGAGCAGCAGCGGAGGCACCGCAGTAACCACGCCTATAACCTTGAGAAATACGGGCTCGATGCTGATCGCATCCGCCGGGACTGCGCGTTTGTGTATGAGACGTGGTTAGCGTGAAGGTGTGTCGTCGACCGAGCCATCCCCGCGCGGCGGCCCTCAGCCCGCCTCAGTGCTGGAGGCCCAGGCGCTACGGTTGCGGCTCCGTTGGTCCGAACCCGGGCAGCGCGACCGGGCTCGGCGGCGCCTGGAAGCCCGCCGGTGACGGACCGCGTGGGCTGCGCTTGGATGGCCGCTCTTGACGAGCGCCACCCGTTTGCCGGGTGGCTCGACAGCGACCGGCGATGGTCGGCGTGTCCTTCGGAGTTTGACGGCCTTTCCCAGCGCCAACTCGTCAGTGCTCACCCTCGTCGGCGTAGCCCTGGTGACCGACCCCGCCTACGAAACGACGCCGGGCCGCTGGGACAACGTGGCCACCGACCAGCCGTTCTGCTCGGTATTGGAGCTCAACCCCCCGATGAAGAGCACCGATCACGACAACGAATGATGGCATCAGGCGGCCCCCGCCCCTCACCCCAACCCCACCCGCCGCCGCGCCTCCAAACAGTTCTCGCCGCCGCGTTCGAAGTCGCGACAGGTCTTCGGGCGGTCGGCGTAGACCGAGCAGCGGTAGTCGTCCCCGAGGCAGCCGCAGCGCGGTCCGGCGCGGCGGACGTTGAGGCGACCATCGACCACGTCCAGCAGCTCGGGATGCAGCCGCACGAAGCGGTCCCGTCGCGACACCTCGACTGCATGGTACGCCTCGCGGCAGCAGGCGCCGCAGCTCAGGCAGTCAAACCCCGCGGCGGTCAAGGCGTCAGCCGCGGCCTTCCCCGCCGCGTTCGCCCTCCTCACCACGTCGGCCAGCCGCCCGCGGCCTGCACATCGATCCATCCGCCTACGATCGAGGCGGGCAGCCCCTCGGCGAGGATACGCCGGACCTCCGAGAACCGGGTCCAGCCCCCGACGACCGCGCCCCCGCGGCTCCACCCGTTGGGCTCCCGTGCCAACCCGAACGCGTTGACCGGGTGGACGCCGGGCAGGGTGACGTAGACAAACGCGCTCTCGGCGGCCCAGTCGCGACCGGGCCCCCGCTGGGTGGCGCGGAAGGTCTCCCCGTCCAGCCACAGGGGCACGTCGTGGGTGGGGGTGGAGGTGTCGGTGCCCGCCCAGCCCATCCCGATCGCCGGGATGCCCAGGGCCTGCAGGGTCCACACCGCCATCCCGGTCGCCACGGCGCAGTCGCCGACGAAGCGGCCGCGTTCCCTGAGCAGCCGCCGCTGCAACGCCACGCTGACCCCCTCCGACGGGGCGACGTCGACGGCCCCCACCTTCCCGAGGGACGCGCTCCGGATGCGCTCCGCATTCCAGGCCTTGCAGGTGTCGCGCGCCAGGGCGCCGTCGCGACAGAGCGCCCGCATCAGGTCGTCGTTGGTGCGGTAGTCCATCGCCTTCCACAACCACGCGTCGACCGCGTCGGCGGTGGCTCCGGGTTGGGCGAGTCTCGGCGCCAGTTCGGCAAGCGCGGCCAGGTCCGCGACGTCGGGGACCACGAACCGCCAGGCGTCGTGGGTGAGCGGCTCGGCCTGCTTCGCGAGCGCGAACTGCCCGTACGCGAGCGACTGGGCGGCCGGCCACCCCCACACCAGCTTCCCGAGCGCGTCCTGGGTGCCGAGCCGCCAGGTGGCGCCGCGTTCCGCAAGCCAGGTGTCCAGGCCCTCGCCGTAGCGCAGCCACGCCAGCGCGTCGGCGTCCACGGTCGGCACGACGGGGTCTTCGACCTGCCCACGCAGGGTCCCGAAGCCGATGGCGACCGCCACCGCGAGGTTGGCGTCGGGGAGGGGGCCAGCCGCGACGAAGCCGGCGAAGAGCGCCAGCGCGTCGCCCGGAGGGGGGCCGAGGAAGCCCCCGGGGCCGACGTCGGCGATGCTGCCGTCGAAGCTCTTGATGAACGCGGTGACCCGCCCCGCGTGAGTGGGGTCGAAGCGGGCGCTGCCGGCGAGGTCCACGGAAAACGACACCCGGTCGGCGCCGACGACCGGCATCACCTCGCGCGCGAGCATCGGCGATGGGGCGCCGCCATCGATGGTGGCCTCCCGCGACCAGCCGCGGCCGAAGCCCAGCAGCAGGTCGGCGAGGGGGCCGCCGCGGGTGTCGAGCTCCAGCCACACGCCGTTGTCAGCGGCGCCGACGCCATGCACCGTGCCGACGAGCATCGTGTCCTCAAGGCGGACGTTGGCCTCGATCAGGTCGACACGGACGTCTTCGCCGCGGCGGTCTGGGAACGGCCCCGCCGGCTCGGTGGGCAGGAGCAGGTCGCGCAGGCGGGGGTCGACCACCAGGAGCACGGCCGCCGCCTCCTCCAGCCCGTCGCCGTCCGCGTGGCGAGCCAGGGCGGCAGCCAGCCCCGGGTCCGCGAGCGAGAGCGACGAGAGCGCCGAAGGCTCGGGCTGGGGCGGTTCCACCGACGGGAGCATCGGGCGAGGCTATCCGTTAGCTACGCATCATGGCCCTCTTCGTCTATGGCATCCCCTCCTGAAGCACCGTGAAGAAGGCCCGTGCGGCCCTCATCTCGGCTCGGCTCCCGCACCAATTCGTGGACTTCCGCGCCTCACCGCCGGCCCGTTCCCAGGTCCAGGCCTGGGTCGCAGCGTTCGGTGCCCGCGCGCTCCGCAACACCTCGGGCGGCAGCTACCGGGCGCTCGGCCCGGAGAAGGAGTCGTGGAGCGACGCGCAGTGGGCGGAGGCGTTCACCGCCGACCCGATGCTCCTGAAGCGGCCGATCGTCGAACGCGACGGCAAGGCGACGATTGTCGGCTGGAACCTCGATGCGGACGAGGTCAAGGCGCGCTTGGGCTGACCGGCGCCAGGCCCGCGACCAACAGGCGGTGCAGCCCGTCCGGGTCATCGACGTGGACCCAATGCCCGGCGTCGGGAAGCAGGTGCAGATGCAGGAGCGGGAGGCCGAAGCGCGCCAGCTCGCCCGGTTCCCATCGGGGCGAGCGCCCCGCCCGCACCACGTCCACGCGGGTGCGCCGTCGGGGGTCCTCCAGCCACGGCCACAGGTCCACCTCCGCGTAGTCGCCCAACATCGCCTCGATGCCGTCGAGATCGAAACGCCAGATGAAACCGCCATCACCCGGACGAAGGTTGGTGGTCATCCACTGGCCCATCATCGGGCTAAAACCAAGATCTCCCAGTAGCGAAACGATGCTGTCGCGACGGGGCAGCGGCATCGGGATCCGGCGCAGCGCCGCCACCACCCGGACGACGTCGGACTGGAGCGCCAACCCCAGGTCGGGCCGCCCCGGCGGCACGTCGAGGGCCCAGAGGTGCTGGGCCGGGGACGCGGCTTCGCGCGAGGCGCCCCAGGCCAGGGCGACCTTGCCCCCGAAACTATGACCGATCGCGCTGTGGACGGAGAAGTCCAGCTGGACCTCCAGTTCGTCGAGATCGGCGACGCATCCGGTCACGGTGTGCGGCGACGGCTGCTCGTGGCTGTCGCCGTGGTTCCGGAGGTCGGGGAGGACGAAGCCCCAGTCGGGGAGGTCCGCGACGAGCCGGCGCGCGACCAGCCGCAGGTTCTGACTAGAGCCGAGGATGCCGTGAAGCAGCCAGCACCAGTGTTTCGGCGTGGTGCCGGACGCGCTCTGGAGGGTGTGTCGGAGCATGAGCTGAGGCGGCAGCTAACCGGGCCGTCCCCGACGTTGACAAAGCGGGACCGACTGTAAGGCACCCGGTGCGCGCTACGTTGTCGGGGCGATGGTGCCCGTCCCCCTCCTCATTCTGCTCGTCGCCGGCCCCGGCCTCGCCGAGAGCCCCTGGGGCCCCGCACCGGCGCCGATCGGCTGGTCGGCGTCCGATGCCGTGTGGAGGCTCCACATCCGCGACGGGGAAGCGGTGCGGGTCGAGGCCACCTACACCCTGCGCAGTCCGGATGCGCGTGGCGAGGTGCTCCGTCTGGTGGGCCCGGAGCTGCTCATCACCAGCGTGAGTGGTCCGGTGCTTGCGACGCCGGAAGGCCTGGAGCTGGCCCTGCGGCCCGAAACGCGGACGGTGAAGCAGTCCTTCGAAGGCCTCTACGCCGGCGACGACGGCGCGCTCGAGCTCGGCATCCTCCCCGCCACGCGCACCCGCGTCGAGATTGACGCGCCCGGACTCGACGTCACCGTCAACGGCGCGGTCGACGGGTGGCTCACCCCGACAGAGCACCTCAGCGTCAGCTGGCGCCCCCAAGTCGACGGCGAGGTGATTCAGCAGGGACTCCTGGCCCAGGGCGAGGCGGCGACCGTCTTTCGAGACGATGGCGGTGGACTCCTGGTCGAGGGGGTGCTCCGCTGGCGCGTCCTTCGGGGCGAGGCGAAGCGGCTGACGGTCGACGTCGCCGGCCTGGACGAGTTGGAGATCGCCGGTCCGGGGGTGGCGAAGTGGCGGAAGGAGGGGGCGCAGGTGGTGATCGAGCCCAAGGCGCCCGTCACCGGCTTGTTCGCCGTGACCATCAAGGGGCGGGTGCGGTTGGGCAAGGGCGAATCGACGGTGCCGTCGCCGGCTCCGGCCGGTGTACAGCGTGTCGATCGCTACGTCACCATGGCCCGATCAGACGAGGGCGAGCTGATTCCGATCGCGATGCCGTCGAGTGTGCCGATGGTCGAGTTGCCTGCCTGGGCCAAGAACCTCGGCGACGGGGTGCCTCTGGCGGCCTGGCACGGCCCCCAGCCGGTGCGGGTGCTCGTAGCCGGCGGCGACAACCTCCAGGGGCCGGACACCGTGGTGACCCAGGCCCGGTACACCCTGGCCGCGGCTCAGGAAGGGCGCCTGGCGCTCCGGATGAACCTGCGCGTCCGCAACGAGCGGCGGCAGTACCTCCACGTCAAGCCCGCGACTGGCTGGCGCCCGATCGTGGTGCGCGTCGGAAACCAGCCGGTCAGCGGGCTCGCGGACGGGGCGGGCGGCCTCTACATTCCGTTGGAGAAGTCGATCGAGACGGTGAAGGGGCTCCTGAGCTTTCCCGTGGACGTGGAGTGGATCGGCGTGGATCAGTTGCCCTGGCAACGCCGCGGCGAGATGGAGCTGACCCTGCCCAGCGTCGATGCGCCGGTCCAGGCGGCCCGTTGGGAGGTGCACCTGCCCCGTGGTTTCCGCGCGCTGCGCACGCCCACACGGGGCAGCGGCACCATGCTCGTGGGCGACCTGCGGCAGCGTGAGACCGTCGCCGACCAGAGCGTCGAGGCCGAAGCGGACCGTCGTAAGCAGGAGGTCGTCTCCTCCGCGCTTCAAAACGCCGTGAGCGCCTACAAGGAGAACGACTGGAGCACCGCGCAGGGCTGGCTGGACGAGGCCAAGAACGTCGACGCCGCCAACGAGGACGCCGCGCTTCTACAAGACAACCTCGACGTCCTGGAGGGGCGGAACACCAAGAACGACATGGGGTCGCGGCGGGTCAAGGACATGGCGCGCGCCAAGGCGTCGGGTCTGGAAGAGCAGCAGAAGGAGGTGGCCAGGAGCGCCGACTATCTGTACCGCTCCGGCGATCTGGACGCCGCGGAGCGGGCCTACGAGCAGTCGATCGTGGTGGCCAACGAACTCAAGAAGATCGAGCAGTTCGAAAACGCCGAGCAGACGTCCAACATCAGCGTGGCCACCCGCAAGCTCGCCGAGGTGCGCAGCGAAAAGATGAAGCGGCACGAGGCGGACAAACCCTCGTCCTATGCCAGCTCTTCGTTCTCGTTCGGCGGGGACGCGATCGAGGGTGGCCTGGTCGGCGACGAGTTGGGCGTTTCGCTGGGCGGCGTCTCCGGTGGAAGCAGCGGCGAGTCCGTCGGCTACGGCGAGCTGGCCACCATCGCGGTGGGCGATCGCCATGCCGGGGTCGCCGACGATGGGAACGTCGGCCTCGGTGTCAACGGCGAGGGCCGCGGCGGTCAGGGCTTTGGGTACGGCAGCGGGAGCGGCAGCGTCGTCGACACGCCCGACGCCGGCATCGCGTTCGAGGCCGCTCCCGAGGAGGCGACGGCGGCGGGCGAGCCGATGCCCGAGGCCGCGACCACCCCCCGAACGAAGGCCACAAAGGGCTTCGGACTCAAAAAGAAGAAGGTCGAGGAAGAAGAGCGCGTCGAGGGGCCGTCGCGGGAGTCCTCGGGCGCCGACAACGATGACGAGCAGATGGTCTTCGAGAAGAAACCCGCCCAGAAACCGCCGCCGGGACGGCCCCCCGTGACGGCCGCGACACCGCGCCCCGCGCCCGCGATGGCGCCCGCGATGGCCTCCCCCCCGCCCCCTTCGCCGCCGTCGGCCCGGATGCCCAGCAAGGCCGGGCGCGCAACCGCCGAGAGTCTGGTCGTCGCCGCCGATGACCAACAGGTTTACCCGGACGCCAACGGCGACGAATCCGGGCGCGACCGCAATCGCTGGAGTGGCGACGCCGAGCCGGCCGATGTCACCGGGGCCGAGGACGGCAAGCTCCGGCCACGACCCGACCGCCCCCGACCGCTCCCCGAACGTCGCGCCGCCCTGGTGGCCAGCGCCTCCCCGATGGCGCTGGCCATGCCCCTTGACGGTCCCACCCTCACCACCGACCAGGCGCTGCTGCCTGCCGGCCAGTTTCCGACCTTCCAGTTCCATTACCGACAGACATCACCGGAGAAACCATGACCCTCCTCCTCATCCTCTCGATGGCGCTCGCCGCCCCCTTCACCTCGGGGGGCGGCAAGGTCGAGCTTCCCTGGAACGACTTCAACACGCTCTACAGCAAGTACGTGCTTGATCAGCAGCCCAAGGTCGTCAGCCCCCGCGACTGGACGCTCGATCGCGCCGTGTTCACCGGCTCCGTGGTCGGTCAGGGCGAGGAGGCCTACGCAGTGGTGAAGCTGAACCTGCGCGGTGTGGTGCACAAAAAAGAGGGTTGGACCACAGTTCCACTGCTGGGCGCCGCGACCGCACTGCGTTCGGCGACGCTCGGCGGCAAGGACGCCGCGCTCTTCGTCCAGAGCGACTACTACACGCTCATCACCGACAAGCCCGGCAACTTCGAGGCGAACCTCGAGTTCGTGGTGAAGCTGTTCACCGGTGACGGCGAGACGGGTTTCACCCTGCCGCTGCCGTCGGCGGGGGCCACGGTCGTGGGGCTCTCGGTGCAGAGCGCCGACGAACTCGAGTTCTCCGTGCCCGGCGCGCAAGGCCTCAACGCCACGAGTGTGGGCAACGAACGGCGCGTCGAGGCCTACGTTCCAGCGATGTCCAGCCTCACCGTCAGTTGGGCGCGCAAGGTCAAGGACCAGACCGAGGCCGAGGCCGAGCGGGAAGCCCGGGTCTACGCAGAAGCACGCACCATCGTCGGGGTGAGCGAAGGCGTGCTCACCTGCAAGGCCGACATCGACTACACCGTGCTCCACAACAAGATCGACAAGTTCCACGTCGACCTCCCGGCCGAGGTCACGGTGCTCGACGTCCGGGGCAACGGCATCCGCAACTGGACGCAAACCAAGACCGGCGGCATCGACGTCGAGTTGAACTACGGCGCGGAGGGCTTGTACCGCCTGGGCATCGACTACGAACGCGCCCTGGTCAGCGGTGCCGACATCCCGTTGGTCCGGCTGAGCGGCGTCACCCGCGAGACCGACTACGTGGGCGTCGATGCGCGCAGCGCGGTTGAACTGGTAGCCAAGGGCGCCACCGGGGCCGTTCCCATCGATGTCCGGGAGCTGCCGGCCGCCATCACCGGGGCCACCGACTTTCCCGTGCTCCTGGCCTACCGGGCGCGCGGCGGGGACGTGAAGATTCCGCTGGAGGTCAAGCAGCACCCCGACCTGGACATGTTGGTGACGCTGGTCGACACCACTTCGGCCGAGACCCTGGTCACCGAGGATGGCCGGCGCATGACGCGCGTGCGCTACGGCGTCCGCAACAACCGCAAGCAGTTCCTCAAGGTGTCCATCCCCGACGGCGCCGAGGTCTGGAGCGCGTCGGTGGCGGGCCGCGGCGTGAAAGTGGCCCGCGGCGAGAAGGGCGGCGTGCTCGTGCCGCTGGTGCGGAGCGATGCGTCCGGCGGCGCGCTTTCCGCTTTCCTGGTCGAGTTGGTGTACATCGAAGGCGGCGGCGAGCTGGCCAAGGGGCGCGGGGAGATGAAGGTCGAGCTTCCGCGCGTCGACGCGCCCACCAGCGTGTTGCAGTGGACGGTCTACCTGCCCGCGACCGCGGTCATCCTGCCGCGCACGTCGGAGGGCACCGTGCGCCGCGTCGACTGGTTCTCGGCGGCGCCGGTCCTCCCCGCGGAGGCGGTCGTCTCGCAGAACGCTCGCCAGGCCGTGAACGCCGAGGTCCAGAACCAGGGCGAGACCGGCGCCCTGGGCCAGGGGGTCGAGCCCGTCGAGGTCCAGCTCCCGCTGACCGGCAACGCCTACTTCTTCGAGAAGACACTCGTGCTGGACGAACAGTTGTGGGTCGGCTTCGACTACCGACACAAGGTCAAGGTGCGCTGAGGGGGCGCCCAGCTACCCGCGACGACGCTGGAGTTCGACCCGCGCTGACGCCGGATGTGCGGTACTATGGCGACATGAACCGCTCCCCCCTCGGTCTGTCCTTCCTTCTCGGCCTTGCGTGCACCGGTGCCGACACCGACAGCAAGGCCGACGAAGATACTGCCGGGCAGAACAACATCGACGACAGCGGGAACATCGACCAGGACGGCGATGGGTACACCGCTGCGGACGGCGATTGCGACGACAACGACGCCGGCATCAACCCGCTGGGCACCGAGGTCTGCGACGGCAAGGACAACAACTGCGACGG
>SHYX01000086.1 GCA_009692585.1 Myxococcales bacterium | reverse complement strand
GACTGCGAGCGGGGACAGCGTCGGCCGCTGGGACCAGCACCTGAGCACGGACGGCATCTCGAGCCGCCGGGTCCATGTCCCCGCCTACCGGGCAATCCTCCCCCAACCAGAGGTAGGGGAGGAGGAAGCGGCCCGAAGGTGTGTGCGCGCCTGATCCGCTCGATCCGGCCCTGGGCCAGCGGGGGGCGGAGGACGTGCCGGCACAGCCGCTCAAGGCCCGCCCGGTCGTTGGCCGAGAGCGCGACGTTGGCGTGGAGATTGTACCCATCGTACGACGCACAGCGGGCTGGGAGGGCGAACTGCGGGTGCTTAGGGAGGCGGTTCCACGGTCACCAGCGTGAACACCCCGGGGTCGTAAAACCGCTTGATGAACGTGTTGATCTCGTCGAGGGGGAGGCGTGCGGCAGTCTCCATGGAGGCCCGGTCAAAGCCCACCGGCAACCCCCGGGACAGGTCGGCCATTGCCGCGCCCAAGACGCTCGCCGGCGCCTGCTCATTGAACACCTGCGATCCCTCCAAGAACCCGACTGCCTCGGCGCGCTCGGTCTCGGTGATCCCGCCTCGGAAGGTCGCCAGCACCTCCCGAAGCTTAGTCTCGGTGCTGGAGCGATTCTCAACCCGCGTGAACACGGTGAGCGAGTACGGCCCGGGCTGCGTCCAGGCGCCCCCGCGGGTGCCAGCCCCGTACGTTTCGCCGCCCTCGTGGCGGAGCGCAACCATGAGCCGGGAGAAGAAGTGCCCCCCGAGCACATGGTTTGCGATGCGAAACGCCGGATAGTCGGGGTCGCTCAACACGATGCCGTCTCTCACGAGGGAGAAGTAGACTTGGGTGAGCTTCGGGAGCGTCTCAACTGCCGTCGTCGGGCGGGTGTTCAACGCCAGATACGCCAGGGCAAAACCGTCCGGAGTGGTGCTGGTTGGGGCGGGAAGCAGGCGCGCGGCCACGGCCTCGGCCTCGGCGCGGGAGATGTCGCCAGCGACGCCGATACGACGCCCGGGGAGCCGCAACATCTCATCGCGGGTCGCCGCGAGGCGCTCGCTGTTCCGCTCGATCTCCGTTGGCTTCTCAGTCGCGCGCCGGCGGGGGTCAGCGTCGGCATAGAGCAGGCGCCCGATGGCCTGGCTCATACGCTCGCCCGGAACCTTCAAGCCCGCTTTCCAGCCGATGCTCTCGCCCTGTCCGGCCCGCTTCAGCTCGTCGGCGTTGTAGGAACGATTGAGGAAGATGTCCCCGAGGAGGACCACCGCGGCCTCCAGGTCTTGCTTGAGCACCACCACCGTCACGCCGCTGGTCGTGGCCCCGCTGTAGAAACCTACGTCTGCTGCCAGGGCGTTCGTACGTCCGCGGAGCACGTTCTCAGGGTCCAGGTTCTGGAAGGTCCAGGCCTCCTCCGCGTGTGCCTTGACGAACCAATCCGAGTGCTCCCCGACCGGCACTTCCACACGTAGCTGCACCTCCGGGATCCGGTGGTCCTCCACCAGCAAAACCTGTGTTCCATCCGTCTGCGTCCAGCGCTGTACGGCCATCCTCCGCGCCGTGACGGGCGCTGTCGGGACGGGCGCTGGGGTGACGGGAGCTGCCGCCTCGGGCGCTGTGGGGGCAGCGACAACCGGGGAGGTGGCGCCGGGTCCGACCTTCGGGGGGGAGAGGGCAAACGCGACGCCGGTGCTCAGGAGCAGCAGCGGTACAAGCCGGGCGTATCTCATTTCGACACCTCTACCTTCGCGGGGCCTTTTCGGGCGAACACTTCAACGGGGTGGGCAGCGATGATGTACCGCTCCCAGACGGCGCGCACCTGCTCCAGGGTCACGGCGTTGATCAACGCAATTTCGCCGCCCATTGCGAGCGACTCGTCGCCAGTCCACGCATAGGCGCTGCCGATGGCGTCGGCCTGGCTCGCAGCCGAATACCGCCGCTCCAGGGTCGTCCGCAGCATTCGGCGTTTGGTGGTCTCCAGGCTCTCCCCGCTGAGCCAGTCGCCGGTGGTGAGGGTGGTCTGGGTATCATACAGGAGCTTGAAGACCCTCCCACGGACCCGAAAAGGTAGGCTGATCGAGGCAAAAATCATCATAGAGCCCTCCCGGAGGCTCTGGGATGCGGTCACTGCCTCCAGCGCCTTATGCCGGCGGCCCACAAGCTCCTCCCGGAAATGATCAAGCTCTCCGCCTGACAACATTTCGGTCATCACGGCGTACGGCCAGTATTCCGGGTCCCGCTCGGGGGGCGCCATGTAAATGAGGGCTGCGACCTTGATCGGCGGAAGGTCCTCCTGCAGGAGCACCGCGTCCGGGAGCTCCCAGTTGGTGAGGGGCGGGATCACCGGCGGCACGAGGCGCTCGCCGCCCAGGGGACCGAACAGCTCCCGCACTCGGGCGAGGGTAGCAGGTCCGTCAACCGGCCCCGCGATGACGAGGTTGATGTTGCCGGGCTGGTAGTAGCCGTCGTAGAACTTCCTAACGAGATCGAGGTTTGCCGAGGAGATATCCTCTTTGGTGCCGACGGGGATGTGCCCATAGGGGTGCTCCCCGAACACCGCTGCGAATCCGGGGCCAAAGAGGCGGCTCGCGGGATCGTTCTCGGTCCGGAGACGGAGCTCCTCCGTGACGATTTTCTTCTCGTTCTCCAGGTTGTCCTCGGCGATGACGAGGTTGCGGAGCCGGTCCGCCTCGTAGACAAGGACCTGATCGTGGAACTGTAGGGCGATCGCCGAGATGAACACCGTGTTGTCGAAGGAGGTGTAGGCGTTCTCCACCCCGCCGTTCATGTTGTGGTAGCGGGAGTAGCTCTCCTTGTCGTACGTTGAGGTCCGCCCGAACATGAGGTGCTCAAAAAGGTGGGCAAACCCGGCTTCTGACTCGGTCTCGTGGGCTGAACCCACATGAACCCACATCTGTGTCGCGGCGACCGTGAGGTCGGGATCGGACAGAATGCTGACCCGCATGCCGTTGGGGAGCGTCTCCGTCAGCAATACGGGGCCGGGCGCAGTGGCCGACGCGGCTGCGGCATGGCTGGCGGGCGAGCCCGTGTCTTCGGCGTATGCCGCGGGGAAGAGGAGGAAGGGGAGCACGATCACGAGGGCTTTCCTGAGAGGCACGACACTAACCTCACCCGGGCCCAAGCGCGGCAGCGTCTCGGGCATCTTCCCTCTTAGCAGTGGAACTACGCCGTCAGAAGTCCGCCGCCGGGGATGGCCCGCAGGTGCACGCCCGGCTGTCCCGGCGTTTTCACACTTCCCATCGGCGGGGCCCTAAAGCCCACCCCGCCGCCGACGCCCACGGCCTCTTGCAGCTTGCGTCGCTCACGAACCAGGTCGCGCTCGGCCCCCGCGCTGGAAAGAAGGTGCGGCGGGTGCAGGTGCTTGGCGGGAAGGAGTTCGCCATCCCAGCCCGCTGTGCGTTGTACGATTGGTACAATCTCCACGCCAACGTCGCGCTCTCGGCCAACGACCGGGCGGGCCTTGAGCGGCTGTGCCGGTACGTCCTCCGGCCCCCGCTGGCTGAGCGGGCCCACGGCGTCGTACACGCGCATCCTCACCGGACTGGAGAAAGCGACCGGGCCGCCGGCGGAGGGCTGATCACCGCGGTCCGGGGGGCGTAGCGCAGGGCGCGTGCGTCCGCTGGCGGGTAGGCGGAAGGGTGAAGGTGTTCCTGGGACTGCGAGACCGGCCCGATCGCGGTCCGCGGCCTTCGGGGGGTCGCAGGGCTTGCCGACGGCGCCCGCCAGGGTCTACGCTCCCGCGGTGCGCTCACCGAAAGGCCGTTCATGCTTCCTTTCCACTGCACCTCGTTATTGCGCGCGGCGATGGCCACGATGAGGGCGGCCTGCAGCGGGCCGTCCCCACCGCTCTCGTCCCGCATCGCGAACAGCAGCTCGGGGCAAAAGCGGCGTTTCCGTGTCTTGATCACCGCGGCGAGGTTGCCGATGACCAGACATCAGGATCCGTCGCTGAACTCGCGCAGCTTCTCGTCGACGAACCGCTGGGTCTTCGTGTCCTCGGTCCCCAGCCGGTACTCCGCGAGGGTGACGGAGCACAGCCTCCGGAGGATCACCCCGATGCAGATGCGCTGTTGACGCAGCCTGTCGGGGCCCGGGCGAGCGTTCAGGACGCGACGTCAGGCGTGAGCGATCAGCGACGGGTACTCGTCCAGCACGCGTCGCTCCAGACCGGTGGTCATGGGGGGCATGTAGCGCGGTGGGGGGCGGGCGTAGTCCACCGCCCCATAAGAGGATACCAAAACGCCGAATGGAACTGTCCGCCGGCACCGCCATCGACCGCTACCTCGTGGAGGCACGGCTCGGCGAAGGGGGCATGGCGGTCGTCTACCGGGTGCGGCACGCGTCGCTCGGGAGCTTGCACGCCTTGAAGGTCCTGAGCGGCTCGATGGCGTCGGTTCGTGAGCGCCTGATGCAGGAGGGGCGCCTGCAGGCGTCGCTGCGGCACCCGAATGTGGTCACGGTGACGGACGTCGTGGATGTGAACGGGTCGCCCGGGCTGATCATGGAGTTTGTGGATGGCCCGAACCTCGGTGAGCTGTTGGATCGCGGTCGGCTGTCCCTCGCCCAAGCCGACGCCCTCGCGCTCGGCATCCTTGAGGGAGTGTCCGCCGCGCACGGTGTCGGCCTGATCCATCGGGACTTGAAGCCCGCAAACGTGCTCATCGCTTCGACCAAGGCGGGGCTGGTCCCCAAGGTGGCCGACTTCGGGCTCGCAAAGCTGTTGGCTGGAGACGCGTCTGGGGCCATGCGGAAGACGAGGTCGGGTACCGCGATGGGCACGCCCTCGTACATGGCGCCCGAGCAGATCCGCAACGCGAAGGGGGTGGATGGGCGCGCCGACATCTTCTCGCTCGGAGCCATCCTCTACGAGTTGTACTGCGGAGACATGGCGTTCCCGGGCGACGACATGTGGACGATCTTCGGTTCGATCACCTCGGGTGTCTACGCCCATCCACAGGACCTCGCACCGGATATTCCCGAGCGTGTGGCGCAGGCCATCCGTGGGGCCCTCGCCGTCGGGGTGGAGGATCGCATCTCGGACTGCGACGCCCTGATCAAGGTGCTTCGTGGCAGGCAGCCGGCGCCCAGGGTCAGTGCCGGGCAGATGACCTGGATGCCAGAGCGACATGAGACCCGCGCAGGGTCTGACCGTGGGCGTGAGCAGGCTCCCCAGTCCTTGACAGGGTCACTGGACCCGGTCCCGCCCCCGAGGATCGGCGCGGCGCCGAACAGGTCTGCGCCGCTCGGGGCTGCGTCGCTCCCCGTCGCGCCCGCCGAGTCGGGCTTCGCGCCAACGCTGGCGCCTGATGGCATGGTCGAGGCGCCGCGCACAGCCTCCTCCGGGCCGTCGGTCCCGGCCAAGCTCGAGTCCTCTCTGCCCCCCCGGCCGTCGCTCCCCGCCCAGAGGGAGTACTCTCTGGCGCCGAAGGGCACCGCAGGATGCAGTCTGGGGGTCCTCCTGGTCGCCGCCCTGGGGTCGGGCGGCATCCTCGTCGTTGGCTTCGCCGCTCTCTCGTGGGCAAACCGGGCAGTGGATGAGCAGCCCGCGGACACCCTTCAGGCCCTGGCGGTCGGCAATTTATGGGTGCCCATCGAACCCCCTGTCGCTGCGCTCACGCTCGGCCTGCCCACCGACCCGGGCGACGGGGATGTTCTGGGCTTCCGGCCGGGTCTTCACGTCGCGGCACCGCAGACCGCCTACTCTATTCAAGCGCACGAGGTCACTTGGGGCGAGCTTGAGGACTGGTGGACGGCTCACCCCGAAGCGCGCTTTGAGCCGCCCAATTGGGCGTCCCCCGAGGGGACGTCCGGCCCGAGTGCACGTGCCGATCTCCCAGCATGCGGGGTCCCCTGGACCAGCGCCTCAATCTACTGCGCCGGGCTCGGCGGACGTCTGCCGACCGAGTCAGAGTGGGAATACGCCGCGCGCGGCCCCACCCTGCAGCCCTACCCTTGGGGTCTCTCGCCGGCTCCGCCGCAGCTTCGTGCCATGGCGGGTGAGGGGGCGGTGCCCGTGGCGGTGAAGACAAGCGGCGACGTCACAAGTTCGGGCGTGTATGACATGATCGGCAACGTTCAGGAATGGACGATGGACCGCTGGAGCACTGACGACCCGGCGGTCTCCGATGCGTGGTCGCGAAAGGGGAACAACGTGTTCCGATCGATTCGTGGGTTGCCCCTGGCGGACGCCGGCACACTCCCGGCCATAGGAGCGGCCTGGCGTGATCGGCTGTGTGCTGCCGGCGATTGTCTCGTCAAGACGCAAACCAGCAGCACCTTTCAACGGGTTGGGTTTCGGTGCGTGAAGTGAGGCATGGTAAGTGGCTGTGCCTCGTCGGGCTCAGCTCCGTCGTCGTCCAGACGGCGCTCTCCGGCGAGTGCAACCACGACTGCGCCGATGCCGACCAGGACGAGAAGGGTTGCTGCCCAGTCCCCGGCCCGACCCCGATGGTGCCCTCGACGCCGGCCGTGAGCAAACCTGTGCCCCGGCAGGTCACGGATGGGCCAGTCGCGCCCAAGCCCGCTCTCGCAGCGGGCATGGGCGGCGCAACGTGCGAGGCGGGAATGGCGGTGACGGCCGACACTGCGGGGCACTGTTGCTGGGCTGGCCAGGTCTGGTCGAACACGCGGACGCTCTGCGTGGGGGTGCCAACATCGTGCCCGCCGGGGTTCGCCGTCATCGGGGAGCGGTGCCAAGGTCCCCGGGGGGCTACGGTGAGCCGGGCGCCGGCGTCGGTGGTCGCAAGTCCCACGCTCGGAGCGATGAGGTACATCCCGGCAGGATCGTTCACGATGGGCTCGCCGGCGACCGAGCCGCTTCGGGAGGCCGATGAGGTCCAGCACGTCGTCACACTCACCCGGGGCTTCTACCTGATGGAGCACGAAGTGACCCAGGCCCAGTGGGTTCGGACGATGGGGTCGAACCCGTCCGACTCGAGTTGCGGGCCGGGCTGCCCTGTGGACCTGGTCTCCTGGGATGACGCCGTAGAATTTGCCGCACTGCTCTCGGATCGGGACGGGCGGCACTACCGACTGCCCACCGAGGCGGAGTGGGAGTACGCGGCACGCGGGCCGTCCGAGGGCCCCTACGCCGGCTCGGATGACGCAGATGCGGTGGGCTGGCATGCCGGCAACGCGCAAGGCGCAGCACACCTGCCGTGTCTTCGGCAACGCAACGGATTCGGGTTGTGCGACATGAGCGGGAACGTGTTCGAGTGGACGAGCGACGGGTACGCGGCGTACACGCCGGGCCCAGCCACGGACCCCGTCGGAGGCGGCGCGATGCGCGTGTCTCGAGGTGGCTCCTGGGACTTTCCGCAGAGGTACCAGCGTGTGGCCTACCGCGACTACGACGCGACCTACGTTTCTCGGAAGGACCTTGGGTTTCGGCTCGCGATGGCACCCCCATGAGGCCGCGCGGCTCGTTGGGTTCGGCGAGGCAACTCGTTCCGAGTGCAAGGCTGCTTGGCTCCGTGGCGGTGCTCCTTGCCATCGGGCTCGAGCGGGGGATCGCGGCCGAATGCAATCACGATTGCCCTGATGCGGAGCAAGATGAGAAGGGCTGCTGCCCGGTGATCGTGCCGAAGCCCGTGGCGAGGCCGGTAACCAAGCCGCCTGCCGGTGTGTGCTCCGCGGGGCAATCAGTTGGGCCGGAGACCGCCGGCCACTGCTGTTGGGCAGGGCAGGTGTGGTCCAACGCGCGAGGGGCCTGCCTCGGGGCTCCGACTGCGTGTCCCCCGGGGAGCACGGCCTCCGGAGATACCTGTACGCCTGCGCTGGGCGCGCCGCCTGCGCCAGCTGCCACGCCAGCCCCAGTGTCTACGGCCACCCCCAGCCCTGCGGCTCAGCCCGCCGCGCTGTCCGGGCGCGCGCCAACCGTCGCGGCCAAGCCCACCTCCGGAAAGGCAGTTGCCAACTCGGTGGAGAGCGCGACCCTCGGTACCCTCCGGTACATTCCGCAAGGCACGTTCACCATGGGGTCGCCGACCACGGAGCTGGGGCGCGAGGCTGACGAAGTGGAGCACGCGGTCACTCTGAGCCACGGGTTCTACCTGATGGAGCGCGAGGTGTCGCAAGCCGCTTGGCTCGCCCTGATGGGCACGAACCCGTCGAAGGCCGTGTCGTGCGGCGTGACCTGCCCGGTTGAGCGGGTGTCGTGGGATGACGCGCTGGCCTTCGTGCACAAGGCGTCAGAGCGGGACCACGTCACCTACCGGCTGCCCACCGAGGCCGAATGGGAGTACGCGGCGCGAGGCGGGGAGCGGTCCGTCTACTCGGCGTCCGGTGACGCCGATCTGGTGGGCTGGCTCTCGGTCAATTCCGCCAACTCACCACACCCCGCATGTGAGAAGGCCCGCAACGCCTAAGGGCTGTGCGACATGAGCGGCAACGTGTGGGAGTGGGTATCGGATGGCTACGGACCGTACCCTACCGGGTCTCTGGTGGACCCGACGGGCGCTCTCGGCGGCGCCTTCCATGTGGTTCGAGGCGGGTCCTGGCGAAGCGCTGCGCAGAGCCTCCGGGTGGCGGCGCGAGACTATTTCACCGCGGACTCGGCTTTCCCTGACCGGGGGTTCCGGGTCGCGCTGTCGGCGCCGTGAAATGACTCGGCGCGGGGCGCGACGGGAGTTGAGGAGAGGAAAGGAAGCATGAACGGCCTTTCGGTGAGCGCACCGCGGGAGCGTACACTCTGGCGGGCGCCGTCGGCGTGCCCTGCGACCCCCCGAAGGCCGCGGACCGTGATCGGGCCGGTCTCGCAGTCGCAGGCACACCTTCACCCTCCGGCCCCGCGCGCGCCCTGCGCTACATGCTCTTGTCGCACCCTGACCACCCGCATCTGACCCGAAACCCCGGACACTCCCGTCCGGTCTCGGCGAGGGCGGGGCGAGGTCAGGATGAGCGCGAACGTGACGATGCGCCGGTACACACCGGACGAGAAGGCGAAGGCGACCGCGAGGTCGATGGAGATCGGGTACCGGGCGGTGAGCAAGGAGACGGGCATCCCGTGGGGGACGCTGTCATGCTGGGTGTTCAAGGCGCGGCAGAAGGCAGACGAGGCCGTCGGCCGGGTGCCGCCTACGCAATCCGTGCCGCCAGCGCAGCCTCCGCCGGTTGTGGCGCCAGCGGCCGCGCCACCCGTCCCCACACCGCCAGCCGTGGCGCCCGCACCTCGCCCGACAGCCCGTGCCCGCGTTGCGAAGGTCTACACGCCGTCGCAGATCGCGCAGGCGCTGGAGCGCGTCGCGGCGATCGGCGTTCGACCGGCCGCCACCGAGCTGGGGATCTCGCGCAACGCGCTGCGTGACTGGGAGCGCAAGGTGGCGAAGGCCGCCAAGGGCGAGGGCTCGTCGCCGACCAGCGGCCCGGACCCGAAGACCATTGAGGAGCGTCGTGACGCCGCGATCCTCACGGAGTGGCGCAAGCAGCAGGGACTCGGCCCGTCGCAGATCAAGAACCAGCTCCGACGCGCCGGCATCAAGGTCTCCGTGCACACCGTCCGCCGGGTGATGGAGGACGCCGGGTATCGCCCGCCGAAGGTAGAACGCCGGGAACACAACGAGGACTACGAGGCCGTGCGCCCCGGCCAGCTCTGGCACATGGACTTCCTGCATCGCTACATCCACGGCCAGAACACGTTCCTGCTCGCCCTGATCGACGACTACTCCCGGTTCGTGACCGGGTGGGCGCTGGACGACGCCGAGCGCGCGGACGCCGTGATCACCGCCTTCGAGGGGGCGGTCCGCCGGTATGGCAAGCCAGAAGCCGTCATGAGCGACGGCGGCTCGGCGTTCTGGGCGTGGAAAGGCTCGAGCCGGTTCACGCGCATCCTCGAGGAGTACGGCGTCGACCAGCTGATCGCCACGGTGCCTCAGCTCAACGGGAAGAGCGAAGTTTTCAACGCGAACATCCAGAAAGAGCTGTTCAATCGCGTCCAGTTCGCGGACGTCGCCGACCTGCGTCGGCACCTCGGACCCCACTTCCACTGGTACAACCACCACCGGACGCACCACGCGCTCGGCGGCCTGCTCGTCCCGGCTGATCGCTTCTACGGGCGCGTGGACGAGGTCATGGCGCGCATCGAGGCCGGCGGCGGCGTGCCTGATGCGCTCGACCTGACGCTCCG
>SHYX01000085.1 GCA_009692585.1 Myxococcales bacterium | reverse complement strand
CCGACGGCGCCCGCCAGGGTGTACGCTCCCGCGGTACGCTCACCGAAAAGCCGTTCATGCTTCCTTTCCTCTCCTCGGGACCGGTGTGCTGGGCGAGTCGGGCGTCAAGACGCGTCCGGTATCACTTGTGCTCGCCGGCGGATCGTCAACGTGTCGTATGCCGCGCGGGATTCAGCCCCCTCAGTGGTCAAAGCCCGACGGCGACGCTCTGATAGGCCGACGTGAGATCGTCCCAGTCGTCGTGGAAGACGCGATCCATGCCGTAGGTGCGGTCTCCGTCGCCGTCATCGGAGCCGGTCGCCATCAAGCCCCACTGCATGTAGCCGTCGGCGCCGCTGCCATAGGCCCAGCCGGCGTGATTCGTGATGGACGAGGCGCGGTCCCCGGACGAAAATCCGATCTCTTCCACGAGAATCGGCATGCCGAGCGACTCAGCCGTAGCAAGATCGTCACTCTCCGCACCGTCGTAGAGGTGCACCGTCAGGATGTCCACGATGTCGGCCAGCGCGGCCGGATCGGGGATCGCGGTGGACGCGATGTCGATCGTTCCGGCCACGATCGGGGTGACGGGGTCCGCGGCGCGGATCTTCGCGGAGACGTCACCGAGCCACGTGAGCCACGCCTCTGGGTCATCGGGTTGTTTAGTCTCATTGCCGGGCTCCCAGCCGAGCAACGCCGGATGCCCCGCGTTGCGGCCGACCACGGTGTCCACCCACCCGCCGTAGTGATCGTGCCAGCCGCTCGCATACCAGCTGGGCGAGAGCACGGTGTAGCCGTTGCCATCGACATAGTAGGCCCCGTCGTCGCCCTCGGGCGAAAAGCCGGTGGCGTACTCGTCGGTCAACGCGACGATGACGTGGAGCCCGCGGGCCTGACACGCATCGAGCAGGGTGGCGAGTCGGTCCGCTGCAACGTCATCCGAGACGTCGTGATTGGCCGCGAACACGCGGATCACCGTGCCGCCGGCAGCTTGAACCGCGTCGAGCGTGGTCGCCACATCGTCCGATGAGGTGTACGGCAGAATGTCGCCGCCGCCGTAGTGGGCAAGCCCGCGGGTGTTGAACCCGACGAAGCGGAAGGGCGCGCTGTCGAGCGTCAGGGACGTGCCCGACACGGCGATGCCAGCCCCGGCGCCGGTGTCATGCGGGCCGGTATCGACGGTGCCCAGATCGTAGACGGGGAGGGACGAGGTGCACACAGTCGTGGCGCCCGAGTCGGCCGTGAAGTTGGCGAACCAGTTGCCCTCCACAAGGTTGGTCACACCGTACTGCCAGATGTACGGGCCGGTGCCGGTCACCCCCTGCCATTCCACGGTCGCGGTGCCGGGACCGGTCAGGACGAGATCGACGTAGACGTAGCCGGTGGCGCCTGTGATGAAGATCGTCAGTGGGACGGAGGCATCGACGGGGAGCGGATCGAAGTCCATCGTCTCGCCGTTGCTGCACATCCAGACGGGGGTGCGGTGGGTCACCGCGGTATCAGCTGTGTTGGAATCGGCCGTGTCGGCGTCGGACGTGTCGGCGTCGGACGTGTCGTTCTGGCTCCCGCAGTCCTTGCAATGCGTGGGGAGGCCGCAGGACGCGAGGACGAAGATCAGCATCCGAACCGGTAACCGAAACCGGTCCGTCGGATCCGCCATCGCCTGCCATCCGTCGTCCTGCGGATCCGGATCCCCCCGCGCCCGCCACCTCGTGCCTACTCAGGGAGAATCCGAAGGTGTCCGAATGAAATTCAACCACATCCTCGTTCCGACCGACTTCTCGGAATCCTCCGATCACGCGCTCCAGATGGCCGTGCGTTTCGCCGCCGCGGATGGGTCGCAGCTCACGTTGTTGCACGTCGCGCTGATGCCCGCGCCGTATGCGGCTGACTTCGGCCCGCTCCCCGTCCCAATCCTGCTCCCGAACGCTGACGAGCTCGCTGCGGAGAGCCGCAAGCTGTTGCAGAAGCAGGGCGAGCAGGACATCCCGGCCGGCCTGAACTGGACCCCGAAAGCGGTGCTTGGCGTGCCGGCCGAGGCGATCAGCGCAGAGATCGCCAAAGGCGACTACGACCTCGTCATCATTGGCACCCACGGCCGAACCGGCGTTCGGCACCTGCTGCTCGGGTCCGTAGCGGAGCAGGTGCTGCGCCGCTCCAAGGTGCCGGTGCTGGTCACCCGATAGCGTCGTCTTACAGCCCCTCCGTCACGTCGATATCCTGGACGGTGTTGGAGAAGCGGTTGTTCCGCGCACTGTTCGTGTTGTCCCAGTGGAATTTGAGCTTCGCGAAGCCGGAGATGTCGAGCGGCTCAGCGTAGGACGCTCGTGTGACTTCTTCGTAGCTGGACGTGTCGATCTCCGCGGGCCCGGGGATCGCCTGCTGGCGGCCTTCCATCTGGATGGAGAAGTCAACGTGATCGCCCAGCGTGATGTCGGTGTCGATCGAGGCATAGAGCACATAGCGCTCGAAGAACGGCCAGAGCTGGGACTTCAGGGCCAGATCGATGCCCAGCGAGACGGTGTCGATGCGGACAGAGCCCGACGCGAGCGCCGCGTCGGCCGGGAAGAAAGCTCTGTCCTGACCGAGAGTGTTCGTCTGGTTGTACCAGTCGGCCTGCCCGCCGGCGATCCAGGCGATGGCGAGCACGTTGCCGCGCGGATCGTCGCTAGGGAACAGGTTGTACTCCACGCCCGCCTGGGCGCGCACGGTGCCGAGGTATTGGCCCTCAGGGTCGTCGTGTCCACCGCGCACATTTCCCCCCACAGACCAGTGCTTCGACAGGTTCCAGGAGGCCGTCGTTGCGCCGATCAGGGCGGACGAATCGGATGTCAACGCGACGTCCGTGGAGTTGACGACGAGTGAGGGCTGCAGCTCGATGCTGCGGTCGTAGTTGACCCAGAGCTCCTGCTCGCTCTCGTTCGTGGTGCGGGACACGGACACACCGGACCACATGCTCAGGCTCGGGTACTGCTGGGACCAGTTGCCGTAGCCACCGGCCCAAATCGCGAACCCGTAGGGCGTCGTCTTCGTGGCGATCGTGGTGCCCTCCGGTGCGGTCAGGGTGACGGACACTGCGCCGGGGACCGCGAGTGACAGGAACGGCGCGAGGGTGCGGTAGAGCGCGGGCTCAAGCAGCTCACGCTGCTCGTCCACTGGTAGCCGATAGTCGATCTCCACCTGCTGCTCGAAGCTGGCGGGCGCCCTGGGGACGGGTGACTTCGCGTCGCTGACCGCGCGGAGCTGGATGAAGTCGGAGGTTGACTCCCGCGTCGCGTTGAGGTGGAGCACCACTTGACCATCGCTCAAGGGGACCACTGCGACCACCTTCAGGGCGTCGAGCGATCCCTGCACGTAGGTGCAGATGTCCACCCGGGCGTCGGACTGGCAGTCGAGCGAGACCCGCAGCGGGCTCCAGGGCGCGGGCTCGGCCAGGGCGGACGTTGGGAGCAGCAGCAGCGCAAGCATCGCCCGCCTTTACCGCGGAGCGGCCTCGGCCGGGCGGCGGAGGCGGCGCCTGCGGGGAGGAGAGCCGCTTGGCCTCCAATGAGATATAGGCCCGCGCCTTTCCCGCCCGGGCGCTGATCGCTCGCCGCGAACGCCCCTTTGGAGATTGAATGGACATCCTCACCGCCCTCAACCCCGAAACCCAGTATTCGAAGAACAAACTCCAGCTCGTGATCGGTGCCTGGGTCGCCAGCGCGGCGTTCGAGCGGCAGGCCAAGGTCACGCTGGACGACGGCAACATCGACGAGGGCGAGTACTCCAAGCAGTCGATCTACGCGCTGCTGTACTCGATCTACCGCGAGGTCGGCACCGTCAAGAGCGAGCACGGCGAGCCCTACGAGTTCACCTTCAACACCTGGGGGTACGACTGGCCCGCGACCTGGGGTCCTGCCCCGCACGGCAAGGATCCGCAGCGGTTTGGCAAGAACGCCTACCGTGGTCTCTTCGAGTTCGACGAGGTCAAGGCTTACGCGGCCGAGCGCAAGGGCAAGATCCACCTCGTGGAGATGGGCTGTGGCACGGGTGCTGGCGCGCATCACATCTGCAAGACCGTCTGGCCCGAGTGCACCTACCAGGCCTTCGACATGCAGAGCGCCGGCGTGGCGACCTGCAATCGCAAGTTCGTGCCCGAGCTCAACGGCCGGCTCGTGGCGACGCACGGCGACGTCACGAAGCTCGACATCGCGCCGAGCAGCGCTGACTTCGTCGTGATCTGCGAGACCCACATCACCGAGATGCCGGGGCGGGTGACCGAGGAGGACAAGAAGTTCTTCGCCAAGGTGCTCAGCACGCTCAAGCCCGGCGGGTTCCTCGTGTGGGGCAACGCCATTCCGGACTCGACCTGGAAGCCGTGCTTCGATCACCTCGAGTCCATCGGGATGAGGCAGGTCAAGCAGCACGATGTGACGCGTGAAGCGGTCGTGGCCCGCGATCTGGACAAGGCGCGCGCCGATGCCTACGTCGATCAGTGTCTGACGACGTTCCACGGGTTCAAGATCCCCGTGCTCGGCAAGCGCCGTGAGGCTCAGGCCCGTCAGGCCCTGCTCAACTTCTACCGGAACCCGGGCACCCGCCTGTACAACAACATGGTGGACGGCACGGACACCTACCGCGTAGCCCTGTTCCAGAAGCCCGTCGGCCCGGCGTAGCTGCTGGGAATGTTGAAGCAGCTCGCCGACGTCCGTACCCTCGCGTTCGTCGCGAGTTGGTATGGCTTGCTGGCGATGTGCTGGACGCTGCCTTTGGGCTGGTGGACGGTCCCGCTTGTCGCGACGATGTGCGTGCTCTCGTTCCTGTGTGCGGTGATCACGCACAACACGATCCATGTGCCGATGTTCACTTCACGGCCGTTGAACCTCGTGTTTCAGGTGGTCTTGACGCTGTGCTACGGGCACCCCGTCTCCGCCTACGTGCCCGGGCACAACCTCTCGCACCACCGCTACATCCAGACGCGCAAAGACGTCATGCGGACGACCAAGCTTCGTTATCGCTGGAACCTGCTCAATCAGCTGCTCTTCCTGCCGGGGGTGGCACCGGCCATCATCAAAGCGGACATGGACTTCGCCCGCGCCATGTACAAGCAGCGGCCGCGGTGGTTCCAGCAGTTCTGCATCGAGTGGGCGGTGTTCATTGCGATGAACGCCGTGATGCTCGGGCTGGACTGGCAACGGTTCTTGCTGTTCATCTTCCTCCCACACAACTACGCGGCCTGGGGCATCGTCGGGATGAACTTCGCGCAGCACGACGGGTGCGACGTGACGCACCCGTACAACCACTCGCGCAACTTCACCGGGCGGCTGGTCAACTGGCTGACGTTCAACAACGGGCTGCATGGCATCCACCATTTGCACCCCAACCTGCACTGGAGCCTCGCGCGGGAGGCCCACGACCGGGAGATCGCGCCGTTCCTGCACCCCAATCTCGCCCAGCCCAACATGCTGGTATGGATCTGGCACTCGTTCTTCTGGCCCGGCGTCCGGCTCAACTACGACGGGACGCCGCTGGTTTTGCCCGAGGAGGGGCCGGACGAGGACTGGGTGACACCGTCCTCGGGGTATGGGGATCTGGGCGCGGCTGGGTAGCGGCGCCGCCCGACATCAACCTGCGGCGCGAGCATGAAACGCCAGCCGCAATTTCCTCGGCCGAAGGGTGATGCCGGCCGACAGGGCGATCGAGCCGTGCTCAAGCGGTTCCACGCGCGCGCGTTGAACGAGCAGCGCGAGGATCAATCGAGATTCGAGGACGCCAAAGCTCCGGCCGATACAGGTGTGCGGTCCCGCACCAAAGGGCAGCCAACAGCCCCGGGGGAGCTCGCGCTCGAATTCAGGGGTCCACCGGTCCGGGCGGAACGCCTCAGGCTCCGGAAACCAGCGTGGGTCACGATGCAGTGCGTACGGCGACACTGCCACCATTGCACCCGCCGCGATCCGGTAAGGACCGATGGTCGTGGACTCACGGGGAGCCCGCGTCGTGATCCAGCTTGGCGGGTACAGCCGCCAGGCCTCTTTGAACAACGTGTCCATGAACGGCAGGCTCTCGACGTCCGCGGCGGTGGGCGTCCGCCCACCCAGCACGCCGTCGACCTCGGTCTGGAGCGCCCGCGCTGCATGCGGGTGCCGGGCGAGCAGGTAGAGCACGAACGCGAGCGTAGCCGCCGTGCCCTCCTGCGCTGCGGTCAGCAGCGAGAACAGCCCATCCCGGACAAGCGGGTCCTCCGCGCTGCGTGAGTCGAGCAGCAGGTCCAGGGCAAGAGGCGGGCTACTGGTGCGCCGGGCACGGGCGATGCGGTAGAGCGTCTCGTCCACCTGAGCGACGAGCGCTCGGCGTTCACGAAAGGCTCGCGTTGGCAATCAGGATGGCAGATGCACAAGGGAGCGGACTGCGCGCTGACCGTGAGGGTAGAGTCTGGAAACTACGCCTCCAAACTTGACCATCTCCGCATCGGCGCCCTCCCCCAACATCACTCTGGCCCCGATGGCCAGCGTGAGCGACCGGAACTCGAGTTCGATGTCGACCGGGCGGTCGATGAGCACGCCGTCCATCCATCGCCGAGTCAGCTCCACAATGCTTTCGCCGTGCACCGGCATCGCCGCGGGCGCAAACGCGGCTGCCAGCCGCCGCCGTTCGCTGCGGTGAACCTCTCCATCCGAGATCAACAGCCCGCGTCCGAACAGCGGCGACAACGCTCGGGTCAAATGCGCGGTCCGCGGAAACTCCTCCGCGCGCTCCACCAAAACCTCCTGAACGAGATGTGGGGCATTCACCTGGTAGACGGGTCGCGGGCCCAAACGCCAACGCGCGACGTCCCCTGCGCGGGCGGCGTCCACCACCAGATCGAGCGGGGACGGCAGCGGACGGCGCAGGGCCCGTGCGAAGAACATCCGCCACAGCCCAACCGTCGGCCCAACTCCCACGCGGGGAGCGGGAAAATCAGGATTCGCGTGGCCGGACACGCCCAGGGGGTAACCCGCGCTTCAGGCGCTATGGACCGAGGGAGGAGGCCAGACGGGGTGGGGAGCGCTAAGTCGGCGAATGCCCAGCACCCTTGTCACCAACACCCCGGTCCGGTCCACGTTCGAGCTCCCAGCCGGGATGCCGCCCCGGCACGCACGCGTCGTGATCGTCGGCGGAGGCATCGTGGGCTGCTCCGTGGCATACCACCTCGCCAAGGCGGGGTGGAAGGACGTGGTGCTGCTGGAGCAGGGCCGCCTCGGGAGCGGGTCCACCTGGCACGCTGCAGGGATGGTCGGGCAGCTTCGCGCAAGCAACAGCATGACCCAGATCAACAAGTACTCGGCGTGGCTCTACCCGCAGCTCGAGGCGGAGACAGGCCATGACGTGGGGTGGGTTCGTACCCGCGGGCTCACGCTGGGCACCAACGCGGAGCGGATGACGCAGCTCCGGCGGACGGCCGCGATGGCGGACGTGTTCGGTGTGGAAGCGCATCTCGTCTCGCCACGCGAGGCTCAGGACCTTTGGCCGCTCATCCAAATCGAGGATGTCTTGGGCGCGGTCTACCTGCCAGGAGACGGTCGGGTGATCCCGGGAGAGTGCACGGTCGCGCTCGCAAAGGGCGCGCTTCAGCACGGTGCGCAGCTGTTCGATCAAGTGCGGGTGACCTCGTTGCGGGCCACGCCGTCGGGGCACGGGACTCACAACTTCAACCGGATCACGGGGGTGAACATCACCGATCGGGCGGGCGTCTCGTCGGAGGTGACGGCGGACTGGGTCATCCTCACGGGTGGCATGTGGGTGCGTGGCCTCGCGCAGGGGATCGGCGTGGACCTCCCGCTGTTCCCGGTCGAGCACCACTACGTGCTCAGCGAGCCGATCCCCGGCGCTGTACGCGATCTCCCCTGCGCGCGTGACCCGGATGCGGCCATCTACTTTCGCACCCTCGACGACGGCTCCATCAAGCTCGGCGCGTTTCAGTGGCGCTCCAAGCCCTGGGACGTGCCGGAAGCCGTGCCGCACGACTTCGAATTCGGCCTGCTCCCGGACGACTGGGCGAAGTTCGCCGAGCCTTGGGCGGCGGGCAAGCACCGGATCCCGGCCCTTCGGACGGCACAGTTCCCGAAGTTCGTGAACGGGCCCGAGAGCTTCACGCCCGACAACAACTTTCTGATGGGCCCCCCTGCCAGGACCGAAGGGCTTTTTGTGCTCGCTGGGTTCAACAGCGTCGGGATCGCGAGCGCCGGCGGCGCCGGGAAGTTCACCGCGGACTGGCTCCAGGGCGGCGAGATGCCGATGGACCTTTGGAGCGTGGACGTCCGGCGATTCGTGCCGCTCCAGAACGAGCGCGGCTACGTGATGGCCCGCGCCGCCGAGGTGCTCGGCCTGCACTACCAGATGGCGTGGCCGAACCGCGAGATGGAGACCTCGCGCGACGCCCGTCGCACCGGGCTGCACGAGCGCACGGCGGGGGCCGGTGCGTGCTTTGGACAAAGCGCAGGGTGGGAGAGACCGTTGTTCTACGCACCGGCGGGGACCCGGCCCGAGCTGGGCTACTCCTTCAAGAAGCAGAACTGGGCGCCCTTCGTGGCGGCCGAGGTGAACGCGTGCCGCGCGACAGCGGCGATCTTCGACCAATCGACATTTGCCAAGCTCGAGGTGTCGGGGAGCCAGGCCCTGTCGACCTTGCAGTGGCTGTGTGGCAACGACGTGGACGTTCCGGTCGGGCGCATTGTCTACACGGGCATGTTCAACGCGCGGGGCACGTTCGAGAGCGACCTGACGGTGGTGCGGCTCGCCGCGGACCGCTTCTGGGTGATCACCTCGACCCAGCAAGCTGCCCACGACGCGGACTGGATCCTGCGAAACATCCCGCCCGGCGCCGACGTGACGCTGCGGGATTTGACCGAGGAGATCGCGGTGGTCTCGATCATGGGGCCGCGGGCGAGGACGATCCTCTCGCGCGTGACCGCCGCGGATCTCGAGAACGGCTCGTTTCCGTTCGGGCACAGCGCCGAGATCCCGATCGCGGGGCACATCGTGCGTGCCCTGCGGGTCACGTACGTCGGCGAGCTCGGTTGGGAGCTGCACGGCCCGGCGGCCGGGATGGCTGCTGTTTGGGACGCGCTGTTCGCGGCGGGCGCGCCGGAGGGCGTGGTTCCGGCGGGGACATACGCGATCAACGCGATGCGGATTGAGAAGGGGTACCGCGCCTTTGGGACGGAGCTCTCGGTCGACGAGACCCCGTTCGAGGCCGGCCTTGGCTTCGCCGTCAGCTGGGAAAAGGACTTCCTCGGTCGGGAGCGCTTGTCGGCGTCGAAGGGCCAGCCCCTGCGGAAACGCATCGTCTCCCTCGTGCTCGACGTCACGGATCCGGCCGTCACGCTCTGGGGGAATGAGCCGATCTTCCGGGACGGCGTCCTCGTCGGCTACACGAGCAGCGGGTGTTTCTCCCCGACGCTGAAGGCTCCCCTCGCGATGGGCGCTGTCAAGCGCCCGGAGGGCGGGCCTGTCGACAAGGCCTACCTCACGAGCGGCAGCTACACGGTCGTGCAGGACGGCACCGCCTGGCCCGCGCGGGTGCTGATGGAAGCGCCGGTGGATCCGAAGCGGGAGCGGATCCTGAGGTGAGGCCCGTCAGGGCGCATCCTGCGCCAGAAGCTCGTCCATGTCCGCGAAGCTCGCGCTCCCGACGTTGCTCACGACCTCGCCGCGGTCCAACAGGACGGTGTACGGCAAGCCGATGGAACCGGACGCGAAGTCGTACACGACTTCTTCCGCATCGGACAGCACGGGCATCGTGAGCCCGTAGGTGGTCGCCCAGGCCGTCAGATCCTCCTGGCTGGGCACCTGAGAGTCGAGGTTCTCGATGAGGACTGACAGGTACATGCCGCCCTGCGGAATCCGGGCCTGATACTCCGCTTCGGCGCCCCCGGACGAGCTGCTGCAGGCACCGCACCACATGGTGTTGAACTGGATGTACACCACCTGATCGCAGAAGTCGTACAGGTCCACGGTCTCCCCGAACTGGTCGAGCATCGCGAAGTCCTCGGCAACGTCGCCAACCGCGTGGCCAGTACCCTCCACGTCCTCGCGACAGGCGTCGATCGGCCAGCCGGACTGGTAGGGGTGGTCCTCGGTCGAGAGCGGGTCGGTGTGCTGCGCGACCTCGTCACCGTCGTCCCAACCGTCGTCGTCCGAGTCCGCAAGGTCGGGGTCGGTGCCGAGATCGGCCGCGAATCTCGTGATCTACAGCGGCGTCCTCGCTGGAAATGCGGCGCTGCGCGCCGAGGTAGTGCCGAGGGTCGCCACGTCCACCCAGGCGCAGCAGGACGCGAGAGCGGCGCTCAAGCTCTCGAAGCAGGAGTGCAAGCGGTCGAGGAGGGCCGAGGAG
>SHYX01000007.1 GCA_009692585.1 Myxococcales bacterium | reverse complement strand
TCCGAGGATCTCCAGGCGGGTAGGCGGTTCGGTTCCGTGCGCGTCGTCAACCCGTTCGCCTGAGGGCCGTGCTCCGCACCCTCGGCCTCCTCACCCCCTCCGCCTCCACCCGCACCCGATAGCGCGCCGATGATCCCTTTGGCGGGCCGAACGGGAGCTGGTAGCGAATAGCCGGCGGTCGTCCATACGTTCGGTGATTTTCCTCTCGCTGTACCGGCTGCTCGGTGCATGGCGGCAATGGCGCTTCGGCTGCGCGGTGGCGGCTGGGGGCCGTTGACGATCCGCCGATGGCCGACTATATGGCCATCGAACATGGCCGAAAAAACGGCCAACGGCGGAGCACCCATGCGCACCTTCCACCTGCCCCTCCCCGACGATCTCCACGAGGCGCTGCGCCGAGAGGCGACGGCGGATCACCGCCCGGCGACCGAGATTGCTCGCGACGCGCTCGCCGGGTGGCTTCAGGCGAGACAGCGCGAGCGCGTGGCCAGGGAGATCCACCGATTCGCGTTGGACCACGCGGGAACTGATCTCGACATCGACCCGGAGCTCGAGCAGGCGGGTGTGGAGCACCTGCTCGCCGGAGACACTTGATGAAACGCGGGGAATTGTACCTGGCCGCGCTACATCCCCGCTCTGGAGCGGAGATTCAGGGTGACCGCCCCGTGCTCGTCGTGTCGCACGACAGCTTCAACCGGGTGCCCGGATGGAAGTCGGTCACGGTGGTGCCGCTGACGACGTCCGCGAATCAGGCGCGCCGGGGACCGACGGCGGTTCTGATCCCCGACGGCGCCGGGGGGCTCCGGGGGGACGGCATCGCCGTGTGCCACCAGCTCACTACGCTCGATCGAGCCAAACTCACGCGACGACTCGGGGCGCTGCCGGTTGACGTTTTGGCGGCGGTCGAGGCTGGCATCAAGGCTGCGCTCGATCTGACCTGACTTTCCGGCGAGGTGCGCGAATCGCCTTGTCGGTCACCTCAATGCTCCATTGTCCCCATGAACCGTTAGGCGGGTCGAACGGGAGCTGGTGAGTGGCCGAAAATATCCGGATTAATAGCTTAGAGTCTACATGATCCGACCGGATCATGGCAAACGTCCCAGAATCACTGCCGTTTCGGGCTTGACCGTCAATCCGGTATCGCCTGCGATACCATTGTGGTCGTCGTCGTCGACACCAACGTCCTGATCTCGGCTCTCCGGTCACGGCGGGGCGCATCGTTCCGGCTGCTCTCGCTCGTCGGCACCGGACGCTTCGACATCGCGCTCTCGGTGCCGCTGGTTCTCGAGTATGGAGGCGTCGCCGACCGGATGCTTGCCGACCTCGCCGTCTCGGCCGGCGACCTTTCGGACATCCTCGACTACCTCTGCTCGGTGGCCATCCACCGCCCCATCTTCTTCCTCTGGCGTCCGACGCTTCTCGACCCCAAGGACGACATGGTCTTGGAGCTCGCGGTCGATGCCGGAGCCCCCGTCATCGTCACCTTCAACCTTCGCGACTTCGTGGGCGTCGACCGCTTCGGCATCCGCGCCCTCACCCCGCGTGAGTATCTTCAAGAGATCGGAGAAGTCCCATGAGCACGATCAGCGTCCGCCTCCCCGAATCACTCCACGTCGGAATCCGCGAGGCCGCTCGTCGGGAGGGCATCTCCATCAACCAGTTCATCGCGAGCGCCGCGGGCGAGAAGCTTGCGGCCTGGGCCACCGAGGAATACCTCACCGCCCGGGCTCGTCGCGGCGACCGGGGCAAGTTCGAGGCAGCGCTTGGCCGTATCGAGGACCGTGCGCCCGGTCCGGACGACACGATCTGATGCCTTCAGGCTCGGCTTCGCGGAGCGAGTACGTCGGGAGCGTTCATCGCTTCGGTCCATTGTCCCCAAGAACCCCACAGCGGGCCGAACGAGAGCTGGTGAGAAACCCGGCGTTTCGTTTGGTGAATCACTGATGTATCAATGATTGTGGCCCGTGATGCGATCAACCCGGGGCCTCGCCCACGGGGCTGAGGAACGCGATCACCAGGGACTCGGAGAGCCAGAAGCCGTCCACTCGAAGTGCCTGGACGACCGGAGCGACCCGGTCGATGGCCCCTGACCGCTTGGCTCCGGCGAGGACACCCAGGGTGCCGATGACGGCCAGCCCGCGACAGCCCTTCCCCTGCGCTCATCGATCAGCGCCGGCCCGCCAGGTGCGCCGCTCGCTGCGGACGGCGTCGAGCACGAGCAGCACCCGCGCTCGATCACCGGCGCCGGGCTCGGCGAGAGCCGCCGTAGGTTGAACGAGGGTTCGGCAGCGCCGGTTTGGCGGGGCCGCGGCGGGCGCTGGTGGCGGTTCACGAAACGGCGCCTGCTTGCCTCAGCGCGCGCCCGAACCCTGCAACCCGAGGAACAGGCGAAGCGCCTCGTCGAGTGCGGCGAGTTCGTTGGCGGGCAGGACACCGTACACGCGACGAATTCGGCGCTTGTCGATGGAGCGCAGGTGATCCACGAGCGCACAGGACACCTTGGTGAGTCCGCTGCCGGTGGGGGAGAGCTGTGGGTAGAGCGCTCCCACTCCGAGCGTGCCGGTTACCGGAACCACGCAAAGCACGGGGAACCGTTGGTCCTGGTTGACGACGGGGTCGCTCACGACGAGGCAGGGGCGCACTCCCCGTTGTTCGTTGCCCACAGTCGGATCGAGTTCGACCAGCACGACCGATCCGCGACTCAGGATCATCGGTTCCCCGCCTTCCATCCGTCGCCGCTGACCCAGCGAACGGGCGTCCCACCGGCGAGGTCGACCAACTCGGCTGCGTCCTCCACGAGATCGGGCAACCAGTCGCCCGTCCCGAGTTCCGAAAGGTCGGCCCCGCCGGGGTGCGGCGAGCTGACGGAACGCAGCAATTCCTCACGACGGCGGTGCTCAAGCTCGTGCTCCACGGCCTGGGCGATGAAGCGGCTTCGGTTTTTCTCGAACCGGTCGATACCGTCGAGAAGGTGCGACGGGAGGGTCACAGTCACGCGTTCGGTGTTCACCACGGAAGCCTCGCGGGTATGCTGAATAGTATGATCATACAGCCCTACCGTCGACGACTTCGTCGGCCGGCCGGCCGGCGAATCGCGCCACACCCCCACCAGTCCCGTTTCGCGCGCACCAGATGCGCCACCGTGACCCCCACCGCCGCCTCGTCGTCCCCCGTCAGCTTCCGCCGGTCGGTCGGCCCCACCGCCACCCCCGTCAGATACCCACCGCCCCCAGCACCGCCTCGTCCCCGCCGCGCACCACCACCAGGAGCTGGTCGCCGCTGCTCCGGTACACGTCCGCGTCGTCGACCGTCGCAAGTCCTGTGTCGAGGAGCACCTCCGTGAACCCGGTGGTGACATCCCCCCAGGCCAGGACCACGTCGCTCCCGTTGGTGTAGACCAGCGCCATGGCTCCCGTCGCCGACAGGCTGCCCCGGACGGTGTGGGCGGCGGCCGCGGTAAGTAGCGCTGCGTCGCCGTCCACTTCGACGTACACGCCGTCGGCACCCACGGCGACGACGCGCGCCGAGGCGAGGCCGGTCAGGTACGACTGCATGTCGTACGGTGCCCACTCGCCGAAGCTGTCGTCGGTGCTCAGCCCGCTGGTGTCGGAGTAGGTGAAGCTCTCGATGCCGGCGGTCGTCGACGCGCCGGCCAGGATGACGCGCTCCGGAACGTCGGCCACGCAGGTGGTGGCCTCGACATTGGCGAGGTCGTCCCCGGCGAGTCCCGAGCCGGCGGTCAGGTACTCGTCGGGCGTGCCGTGCAGCCACGACAAGAACCCCAGGCGCAGGTCGCAGCCGACCAGGTGGAGGCTGCCGTCGCCGGCCTCGGTCAGCTCCACGTCCAGGAACTGGACGCTGGTCGGGTAGGTGAGGCCGGTGCCGCCGAAGCTGCCGGTCGCGACGTCGTACACATTGCCAAACAGGTAGCGCTTGCCGTCGTAGTGCAGGCTGTGGCCCCAACTGTAGTAGTCATCACTCACGACGAAATCGAAGCCTTGGCCGTAGGTGTAGTCGACGCCCCAGGCCCAGGTGCTGGTGCCGACGATGCCGCTCCACGGGTCGGTTTCGGCCAGGTCGTAGGTGAAACCGCCGGTGGTGTCGGAGTCACCGGAGACCGGGTTGGTGAAGGTGTCGGCGAGGAACGAGACCATCACCGAGGTGCTGTCCGCCGCGATCCGGGGGCCTTGGAGACCCGCCGACCCGGTCGTGTCCAGCCGGCTGAGCCAGAAACCGTCCACGGCGCCGTCGCAGTCGCTGTCGACGCTGTCGCCGAGGGTCTCCATCAACAGGCCGTTGACGGCGCTGTCGGTGTCGTCGCAGTCGAGGCCGCCCGCGGCGGGGAGGGGATCGCCGTCGCCGTCCTGATCGTAGTCGTTGCCGCCCGCGCAATCCTCGTCGATGCCGTTGTACCAGAGCTCTGCCGCGTCGGGATGGATGGTGGCCTCGGTGTCGACGCAGTCGTCACCGCCGATGGCCTCGGCCAGGTAGCCGTCTTGGTCTTGGTCGTAGTCGTTGTCGCCCGCGCAATCGCTGTCGAAGCCGTCGTACCAGGTCTCAGGGGCGCCCGGGTAGGTGTCGGGGTCGTCGTCGTCGCAGTCGACCTCGTCGGTAAAGCCGTCGCCATCCCGATCGTAGGGGCCCGAGTCGCCGGTCTCGTCGGTGTCGCTGTCCTCGGGCGGACCGCTGTCGGTGTCGCCGCCGCTGCCGCCGCTGTCGCCGGTGTCGCCGTCCTTGTCGGCGGGGTCCGCGAAGGGATCGGAGCAGGCGCACAGGGCCAGGAGGCAGACGAGCTTCACCGCGGCAGCATAGCCGGATTCGCGTCCAGGTACTTCCCGAGCGCCACGTTGGTGTCCTCGAGGTTGGGCCGGACGAGATTGATGATGAACGCCTCGATCTGCGGCTTGAGCGGCCGGGCCAGGAGCCGCGGCACGCCGGGGATGTCGGCGAGGTCGACCCGCAGCTCGCCACGGAGCGTCACCCGCGCGTACGGCCCCTCGTCGGTGATGTGGTTGGTGCCGCTACATTGGAACTTGTCGGCGAAGATCCGCAGCCCGATGCGCCACTCACACCACGTCCCGTCGTCATGCCAGGTGGCGTAGTCGTCCCAGAGCAGGATTTCCGGCCGCACCAGTTGCTGCGCGACCTTGGGAATCTCGCCCTTGCCGGTCCACACGTTGTGCAGCGTGCAGCGGCCGGGAAGGTCCTCACGACGCACCGTCTCGACCGACTTGACGTTGGGCATGTACACGGCGATGCGCGGCAGCTCGTCCCGATAGGCGCAAAACACCCGGTTTCGAGAGTGGCGGACGACCGACGACGCGTGGATTTCCATGGCGTGGCCTATCCTGGTTCCCCCTCTCGGTGGCCGAGGATCGTTGCGAGCCAGCGCCGCAGGTGGTCGGCGGCGCGCCCAGGTCCCCGCCGGGCTAAGCGCCCGGCATGGCCTCTCGCCGCAGTGATCGTCGCATCAACGCCGCCAGCCCCGAGTGGGCGGAGACCGGCGTCCTCCGCCAGGCGCTCTCGCAGCGCTCGGGAGACGTGCTGCGCGAGGGGGACCCCACCGCGTCCGCGGTGCTGGAGGGCGCGCTGCGTAATCGGGAGCGGGTCGAACGTGCCACGCACGGCTTCCACGCCTACCCGGCGGGGCTGCACCCCGATGCCGCGGCCGAACTTCTCTCTCTCGGCCAGGGCGCGGTGCTCGACCCCTTCTGCGGCGGTGGCACCATCCTCGTCGAGGCGCTGATCGCTGGTCGCGACAGCCTGGGATGCGACATAAATCCGGTCGCGACACTGGTGGCGCGTGCCCGCACCACGCTGACCACCGAAGCCGAGCGCACCGCGCTTCGTGCTCTGGCGCGTCGGGCGGCGGATGCGGCGCGGGTGGCTGGCCAGGCCTGCTTCCTGGCTGGGGGTCGTGACACCAGCATGCTCAGGGCGCCGGTGCCCGACCTCGCCTGGGACTGGTTCGATCCGTGGGCGGTGGTCGAGCTCGACGCCATCCGCGCCACCATCGGCAACGACCCGCTGGCGAGGGCGGTGCTCTCGTCGATCCTGGTCAAGGTCAGCAAACGGGAGAGCGAGACCGCCAACCGCTGCGGCACCGACGTGCGCCCCCCCACCACCACGGCCACGCTGTTCCACAAGCGGGCGCGGGAGTTCGCCCGGCAGCTCGAGGAGCTCGCGGCGCGGCTCGGTGCCAGCGCCACCGGGCGCGCTCGTGTCCACCGGGAAGATGCCCGCGAGCTGCGCGAACGGAACGAGTTCGGGATGGTGGCGACCTCGCCGCCCTACCCCGGGGTCTACGACTACGTGCCGCTGCAGCAGCTCCGCCACGCCTGGCTCGGGATCGACCCCGGCAGCTCCTTGCGGGACGAGGTCGGGAGTCGTCGGGCCTTCCGCGCCGATCGGGCCACGGCCATCGCGGCTTGGCGCTCGGACACCCAGCGCTGGGTGCGCGTCGCGTCGCGGGCGCTGGTCCCGGGCGGGCATCTGGCGGTGGTCGTCGGCGACGGCATCGTCGGCGGTCGGCCGGTGGATTCTTATGGTCCGGTGGGCGAATCGGCGCACGCCGAGGGGCTGGTGCGAGTCGCCCGCGCCACCGTGGAGCGCTGGGACGACGGCGCCGAGCGCATGCGGCCCGAGCACGCTGTGCTCTACCAGAAGGGGCAGGCGTAGGCCTCGGGACGTCGCTCCGGCGGTCCGCCGGCGTTATGCGGCCGGGATGATCCGCTGGGCCGCGCGCACCGATGTAGGCAAGAAGCGTGAGCACAACGAGGACAGCCTGTTGTCGCTTCCCGAACATGGGCTGTTCCTCGTGGCCGATGGTGTCGGTGGGCGGGCCGCTGGCGAAGTCGCCAGCGCGTCGTGCGTGGAGACCTTCGAGGAGATGGCCGACGGATTGAAGTCGGCGATCGAACGGTTTTCGGAATCACGCAGCGGCGAGCTGCGCAACGCCGTGCTCGCCGAGCTCGACCACATGTGCCAGGCCGCCACCCGCCGGATCTACGAGATGGCTGAGTCCGAGGACCGCAAGGGCATGGGCACGACCTTGGTCGCCATCGCCATCGGCGGGGGTTCCGCCTTCGTGGTCCACGTGGGCGACTCCCGCGCGTACCTCTTCCGCGAGGGGGAGGTCCGGCAACTCACCGAAGACCATGCGATGGTCAACGAGCTCGTCCGCAGCGGCAAGATGACCTGGCCCGAAGCGCGTGCGTCGCGCCATCGGCACGTGATCACCCGCGCGGTCGGCCTCTACCCGACCGTGCAGCCGTCGCTCGGCTCCTTCGATCTGCTCCCTGGGGACCGCATCCTGTTGTGCAGCGACGGCCTCTCCGACGTCGTGGCGCCCGAGCGGATGGAACAGATTGTCTCGGCGTGGGACCCCGACGCCGCCAGCGACCAGCTTATCCAGGCTGCGCTCGATCGGGGCGGCCCCGACAACGTCACCGTGCAACTGGTGGAGCCGCTGGGGAGCCCCCGCACCGACGAATCCGTCGTCAGGGCGCGTACGCTCGAACGGCTCTTCTTGTTCGAAGACATGCCGTACGCAGCGCGGCTGCAGGTGGCGCGCATCATGGTCGAACATTGGTTCGCCCCAGGCGATGTGCTCGTGACCGAAGGCGATCCCGGCAACAGCATGTACGTCGTCACCGAGGGCGAAGTTGCGGTGACCGCGGGCGAAGTGCCGCTGGCTCGGCTCATCCAGAACGAACACTTCGGCGAGCTGACGCTCACCGACCACCGGCCGCGCTCGGCCACGGTCACCGCGGTCACCTTTGGCAGCGCGGTCAGCATCTCTGCCGACGCGCTTCGGGACTTCTGCATGATGGAGCCGGTCCTCGGCAATCAGGTCCTCTGGAAGCTTCTCAAGGTCCTGGGTCACCGCCTGCGGGTCACCAACGCCCGCCTGGTGGGCGAAGAGCTGAACGAACTCGAGCCCCTCGACGTCGACGGGTGAAAAGAGCGCGCAAACCAGGGCGGGTGGGGCTACCGCGGAGGTCGACGGAGTGCGACAATCCGCGACAGATGAAACAGAGCTGGAGCCTGCCTGCCCCCGAGCTGGGACGTGACCTCGGTCTCGCGCGCTGGGGCCATTACGGGAAGCCGGTGATTCTGTTCCCCACCGGCGGGGCCGACCACCTCGACGTGGAGCGGTTCCTGCTGGTTCGGGCGCTGCAACCGCTGGTGGATGCGGGGCGGATCAAGCTCTACTCGGTCGACAGCGTCTGCCGCCAGGGGTGGCTCGGTGACAACGAGCCGCGGGAGAAGGTGCGGCAGCAGGCCGCCTACGCCGCGTGGCTGGAGGCGGTGTGTTTTGCGACCATCCGCGCGGACTGCGGCGGCACCGACCAGCCCTTCGCCGTCGCCGGCGCGTCGCTGGGTGCGTTCCAGGCATGGTCGGCCGCGGCCCGGCATCCGGACCAGATCGACCTCTGTGTGGGCATGTCCGGCACCTACAGCATGGACCGACGCCTTGGCGGATACTGGGACGAACATTGGTACCACCACGACCCTCGGCAGTTCGTGGGCAACGCGCCGGAGGGGCCGGAGCTGGAGCGGTTGCGCGGCAACCAGTTCGTGTTCGGGCTGGGCGAGAACCACGAGAACGGGTCCTACACCGATGAGGCGGCGGCGGTGCTGGATCGCCGGCGAGTGCCGGTGACGGTGCTGCGGTGGCGCTCGCCGGCCGGGCACGACTGGCCCACCTGGCGGACGATGTTGCCCGCGGTGTTGGAGCGGTACGTTTGAGTACGGGTGTGCGGGTAGAGCGGCTCGGGTCCGTGGTCCGGATGACGCTCACCCGCGCCACCGCGCACAATGCGCTGGACGCGGCCCTGGTCGCGGCGCTCCGCGCGGCGCTGGCGGACGCGCGCGAGCCTTCCGTTGCCGTCATCGTGCTGGCGGCGGAGGGGCCCACCTGGTGCGCCGGGGCGGATCTCGCCGCGCTCGCGGCCGACGCCGCGCCGCGCGGCCGCGTGATCCACGAGTACGCCGACCTCCTGGCGGACATGGTCATGTCGCCGGCGCCGATCGTCGCCGAGGTCGAGGGAGCGGTGAGGGGAGGGGGCGTGGGGCTCCTGTGCGCGGCGGACCTCGTCGCCATGGGACTCGGCGCCACCGTGAGCCTGCCGGAGGCGCGCGTGGGCCTGTGGCCGATGATGGTGGGGGCGCTCCTGCCGCGCGTGGTCGCGCCCCGGGTGGCGATGGACCTGGCGCTGACCGGGCGGGTCCTTGCGGCGACCGAGTGCCTCGCCCTGGGGCTGGCGTCGCGAGTTGGAGCGCGCGCGGATATTGCGGCCGATGAGCTGGTACGGGCCGTGCAGAAGGGAGCCAACGGAGCGATCCGGGCGGGGCGCGCCGCGTGGCGGACGGTGGAGGACCCGGGCCCGGAGTCGCTTCGCGCGCGGCTCCATTGTCTCGCGGACGCGCTCGACGAGCTGGCGCGGACGCCCGAGGCCGCCGCGCGCGTGGCTTCGTTCCTACGCGGGTAGCGGCCGGGTAGGGGGAACCGCGGCGGGCGGCGGTGGTGGCGCAACCGAAGTTGATGTTCACGGGGCGCGGGTGGGGGTGGCGGCGGCGGTGGCGGTGGCGGTGGCGCAACCGAAGTCGATGTTCGCGGGGCGGTGTGGCGGTGGCGGCGGTGGCGGTGGCGGTGGCGCAACCGAAGTCGATGTTCGCGGAGACAAACGTCGAGTTCGGTTGCACCACGCAATCGCTCTCGATGTTCACGGGTGTCAACATCGACTTCAGTTTCGATTCGCGACCGAACTGCGTGTTCGTCGCGTTGAACAGCGACTCCGGTTGCTACGCCGGCCCTGCCTGCGCCCCGAAGGTCACGGCGCCCTCGACGACGACGTACGGCGCCGCGGAAGGCTCCCGAACCACGATGGGTGCGGACGTTCTCGCCGCCGCGGCAGCGACCAGCGCGACGCGCGTCCGCACCGCTCGAAGGTCGGCATTCTCCACCGGGCGACCGGCGAGCCGAGCGGCGGCCACCGCGGTGATGCCGAGCGGCTCGGCGATGTCGCGTGGTCGGAACCCGACGTCGAGCGCAAGCCGCGAGGCGACGCGACGGGCCGTAGCGACGCAGGCGGTGTTCCCGACAAATCCAGGACCTACACCCAAGGTCTCGGCGACCAGCTCGGCCAGCCGTGCCGACCCGAGGCGCCGCAGCTCGGCGTCTTCGGCCGGGGCGACCTCGTGGGCCAACCCGACCGCCTCGTAGGCATCGCGGAGCCGGAAGCGGGGGAGCGCCGTCGCGATCTGCAGCGAGAGCCCGGGGAGCCGCCGCGCGCCTACCAGGTCATGGAAGCAGGAGCCCGTCGCGAGGGCGGGGTCGGCAGCGAGGCCGTGGTGAGCGAACTGGCTCAGGCAGTAGCCAACCAGGGAGACCATGTGAGCGCGCGTGGCGACGGGCCGGACGTATGGGGGCGAGACCGCCACCGCCGCGCGGTTTCTCACGACCTTGCTCAGCGCACCTTGCAGGCGGCGGAGGCGCGCGGGGCTGACGATGAGAACGATATGAACGTGATCATCGACGATTGCAAATAGAACGATGTCGCGACCACCTACGTGTGCGAGCGCCCGAAGCAACGAGCGGCGCGCATCTTCGGCGGGGAAGGCGGGTTGTCGACCCTGGGTGGCCCAGGTGATGTGGTAGGTCTTCATGGCGGCGGAGGATAGGCGCGCGGCGGCCGGTGGCAAGCGTCGGGATGCTTTTTTTGCTGATGCAACCGAAGTCGATATTCACCAGGACAAACGGCGAGTTCGGTTGCACCACGCAACCGCTCTCGATGTTGATGGGCATGAACATCGACTCCGGTTTCGATTCGCAACCGGAGTCCAGGTTCAACATGGTGAACAGCGACTTCGGTTGGGGCGCTCCGCGCCCCCCTCCGCGGCAGTCCCCTCCGGCGCCGCGCCGCCGCGCCGCGCCGCCCCCCTCCGCGGCAGTCCCCTCCGCCGCCGCGCCGCCGCCGCCTTCCGGCGCCCCCCTCCGCGGCAGCCCCCTCCGGCGCCGCGCTGCCGCCCCGCGCGCGGCGCCCGCTCCTCCGCCGGTAGCGACCCCCGCCACATGATAGCTCCCGCTGATGTTCCGCACCGAGACCGACCCCTCGCGGCCGGCGATGATCACCTGCGCCCTGAGCGGTGTCGTCGCCGATCGTTCCCAGTGTGCCGCCATCCCGTACACGCCCGAGGAGTACGCGGAGGAGGCCAGGCGGGCCTACGAAGCGGGCGCCGCGGCCGTGCACGTGCACGCGCGTTCGCCCGATGGGCGGCCCTCGTTCGAGATCGTCGACTACCAGGCCATTCGCGACGCGATCGTGGCCACGTGCCCGGTGATCGTGAACCTCTCCACCGGCGCGGTCGGCGTGACCGTCGACAAGCGGCTCGCCTACCTCAACGCGGTCAGGCCCGCCGTCGCGGCGCTCAACATGGGCTCGATGAACTACGCGAAGTACTCCGAAAAGCGCGGAGACTTCGTCTTCGACTTCGTGTTTCAGAATCCGATCTCGGAGATCCGCGCGTTGTTGGTGGGGATGAACGCCGCCGGCATCCGCCCCGAGTGTGAGTGCTTCGACCTTGGACACGTGGGCACGCTGGCGCCGCTCCTGGAGATGGGGCTGTTGGTCCCCCCGCTCCAGGTCTCGCTGATCCTCGGGGTCATCGGCGGCATTCCCGGCACGGTCGCCAACCTCGTCCACGCCGTGCTTCAGCTTCCGCCGGGCACCGACTGGGAGTTGGTGGCGCTGTCGCTCGATCAGTGGCGCCTTCTGGCCGCCGCCGCCGCACTCGGCGGGAACGTGCGGGTTGGCCTCGAGGACAACTTCTACCTGTCGCCGGGGCAGATGGCGCGTTCCAACGGCGACCTCGTCGACAAGGCGGCGCGGATGCTGCGCGACATCGGTCGCCCGATCGCCACAGTCGACCAGTGTCGTGAGCGTCTGGCGCTCGTACACCGATAGTCCGTAACGCACATCGGTGAGCGGCACCGACGGCTGCTCAGAGCCCCTCGCTGTCGTCGTCGAGCGCGGGGTCGGCGAGCATGGGCGCCATCGTCGCCATCGCCAGTCCGGGGGTGCGGACCGCGGCGGCGTCGCGCGCATAGCCGTACGGATCGTCGACCGCGGGGTCGTCCGCCGGCGCCAAAATGGGCGTCCACGCCCCACGAATCAAGCGCTCATGCGGGTAGTAGCTGGACTTGTACCGTAACGCCGGCGCGTCGGAGGCCCAGAGGCCCAGGTAGTACCAGCGGATGCCCAACGAGGCGCACAGCTCGATCTCGCGCAGCACGCTGTACACGCCCAGGCTCCGGCGATGCTCCGCGGGATCGTAGTAGTGGTAGGCCGAGTTCGCCGAGGTGACGCCCATGTCGAGGATGCTCAGCGCGCACAGCCTGTCGGCCTCATGGTAGCGGACCTCCATCGTCGGTGCGCAGCTCTCGACCAGCCACTCCTGGTAGCCGACAGGGTCCTTTCGCGAGTAGGACGTCAACAGGCCCCGCGCGCGGCGGTGGCGGTTCCAGAGCGCAACGCGACGCCGCGTCAGGGACGGCGGCCCCATCTCCAGCCGCAGATCGGCGTTGCGTGCGAGCACCCGTCGTTGCGAACGCGAGGGGGAGAACGCGGCGACATCGACTCGGACGGGCTCGCAGGCCTGGCAGAACGGGCACTCGGTGCGAAACACCGTCTGCCCCACCCGCTGGTCGCCTGCTTCGAGCAGCTGGTCGAGCTGCGCCGGGGACAGCGGCTCCAGCGGTGCGCGCGCCGGACAGCGGGCGATCTGACCCGTGCGATACACGCACGCTTCGAAACGGTCTTGCACCACCCGCGTCTCGGGCGGCGGAGCGTCGCGCCGAGCGTTCAGTCGTGCGTCCCGGCGGTGACGCCGTCAGAGCTGCACACGCTGGCGCTGACCAACAGGCTACCGTCCGCCGAGAGCTTGTCGGTGGCCCCGGTGCCGTCGAGCTCGACGTCGACCGTGAAGCCGAAGGTGGGGTCGGTGTAGGAGCCGTCGCAGGTGTACGCGTCGCCCGCGCCGCTGGTGCAGCTCAGGGTGGTGTAGCTGTCGAGGTCGACTTCGAACGCGCCGCTGGCGGTGTCCGTGCAGGCGACGCTGGCCGCGACGGTGTCGGTGGCGCCGGTCGCAAGGCCGCAGCCGTCGCTGCCCCAGGTGATCTCGATGGTCCAGGGCCCGTCCTCGAGGACGCAGGCCGAGGCCTCGACGACGACGTCGGCGGTGTCCGCGGTGTCCGCGGTGTCCGCGGTGTCGCCGGTATCGGCCGTGTCGCCGGTGTCCGCGGTGTCGCCAGTGTCCGCGGTGTCGCCAGTGTCCGCGGTGTCGCCGGTGTCCGCGGTGTCGCCGGTATCGGCCGTGTCGCCGGTATCCGCGGTGTCGGCGGTATCGCCGGTGTCGCCGGTATCGGCCGTGTCGCCGGTATCGGCCGTGTCGCCGGTATCGGCCGTGTCGTCGGTATCGGTATCGGTATCGGTATCGGTATCGGTATCGGTATCGGTGTCGGCATCGGTGTCGGCATCGGCTTCACCGGTGTCGCGAATCGGGTCGTCGATGGTGGGGGCGGTGTCCTTCGCGTACTCCGAGTCGGTGACCACGGGGACACAGGCGACGAGCGACAGCAGGATGAACGAGGTGAGGATTTTCGGCATCAGGACTCCGACCCCCCGAGTCTATCCCAGCGGCCCGGCTTCGGCACCACCCTGCGGCGCGAGACGGTGCCGCCGCCGCAGCGCTGATATAGCTTCGCCCCGATGCGCGTATTGGGCCTGAGCTGTTTCTACCACGACGCTGCCGCCTGCCTCGTGGACGAGGGGCGCATCGTCGCCGCGGCGACGGAGGAGTCGTTCTCCCGCAAAAAACACGACTCCGGATTCCCCAAACGCGCAATCGCCTACGTGCTCGGCGCCGGCGGTACGGACATTGGCGGCGTGGACGCCATCATCTACTACGACAAGCCGCTGCGGAAGTTCGACCGGACGCTCCGCACGCATCTGGACAACTTTCCCTTCGGCCTCGCCCCGTTCGTCCGCCGCATGCCACAGCTGGTGGGTACCGAGCTGCGCCTGCCGAATTTGCTTCGCGAGCAGATCGACTATCGCGGACCGGTGCTCTATTCCGAGCACCATCTCAGTCACGCCGCCAGCGCGTTCTTCTGCTCAGGGTGGGACGAGGCGTCGATCCTCACCGTGGACGGCGTGGGGGAATGGACCACGTCCAGCTGGGGCGCCGGCCGGGGCAACGACATCACGCTGTTCGGCGAGACCCGGTTTCCCCACTCGCTCGGCCTCTTGTACTCGGCCATCACCTTCTACCTGGGCTTCAAGGTCAACTCCGCCGAGTACAAGGTCATGGGGCTGGCGCCGTACGGGCAGCCGAACTTCGTCGAGCACATCCGGAAGCTCATCGCGGTCGCCGAAGACGGCAGCTTCCGGCTGGACATGGACTACTTCGACTTCGAGCGCGGCCAGCGGATGTACAAGCCGAAGTTGGAGGCGCTGTTTGGTCAGCCCACCCGCCCGCTGGAGGCGGGGGAGGTGACCCAGTTCCACAAGGACGTGGCCCGATCCCTGCAGGTGGTAGTGGACGACGTGATGGTCAGGCTGGCCACCCACATCGTGCAGCGCACCGGGCTAGGGCGGCTCTGTCTGGCCGGCGGCGTCGCGCTCAACTGCGTGGCAAACGGAGAAATCTTACGACGGGCTCCGGTCGAGGACCTCTACATCCAACCCAGCGCGGGTGATGCCGGCGGGGCCATGGGCGCGGCGTTGCAGCTCTGGAACGGCCTGCTCCGAAAGCCGCGGCTCCCACGCCTGGCCACGGCGTACCTTGGTCCGGAAGAAACCGACGCGGAGATTCGCGCCACGCTCGATCGGTACGGTGCCAACTACGTGGAGCTCGGCCGGGACGCCCTGCTCGACCAGACGTGCCAGCTGCTCGAAGGCGGAAAGGTGGTCGGGTGGCACCATGGACGCATGGAGTGGGGGCCGCGCGCGCTCGGTCACCGGTCGATCCTCGGCGACCCGCGCGACGTCGACATGCGCGACACCATCAACCGCAAGATCAAGATGCGCGAGGGATTCCGGCCCTTTGCACCCTCGGTGCTCGAGGACCGGGTGAGCGAGTGGTTCGACATCGATCGGCCGTCCCCCTACATGCTCCTGGTGGCGCAGGTCAAGCCTGACAAGACGCCGCTGCCGGCCATCACCCACGTCGACAACAGCGCCCGCATCCAGACGATCTCGCGCGCCGAGGACGCGCTGTACTACGACCTGATCGAGCGCTTCGGGCAACGGACGGGGGTGCCGGTGCTCATCAACACCTCGATGAACGTGCGCGGGGAGCCGATGGTCAACACCGCCGACGACACCTACCGGTGTTTCATGCGCACCGGCATGGACGCCCTGGTGTGCGGCTCGTTCGTGATGCACAAGGAGGATCAGCCCCCGCTTCAGCTTCGTTCCGCAGCCGAGGAGTTCGGGCTGGATTGAGTGTGGTAGACATCCCGCCTCGACACGGTGGCCGATGCCCGAGTGGCTCCAGAAGTTCCTCCCGATCTGCATCCTCCTGGTGGTGGTCGGCGCCGTGGTTTCGCTGCTTCCCAAGGTCGATCTCGGCCACAGCCAGGCGTACAAGCGTCGGCGGTTGATGAACTGGGTGCCGCTGGGGCTGACCTACGCCTTCTTGTACTTCGGTCGCTACAATCTCTCGGCCATCGCCGGCGAGCTCGACAAGGCCGGCATCCTGGCCAGGGCCACCTTCAACGAGATCGACGGGGTGGGCGCCTGGGTGTACGGGATCTCGTTCCTGATCAACGGCCCGCTGGCCGACCGGTTCGGCGGTCGACTGACGATGCTGGTCGGCACCGCCGGCTCGGCGGTGGTCAACGTGGGGATGGCGCTCGCGATGCAGCGGGCGATGGCCCCCGGCGCGGACGGGGCGGGCACCCGTGACGACCTCATGCTGCTCAACGCCGCCAACATGTACTTCCAGAGCTTTGGCGCCGTCAGCATCGTCAAGGTGAATGCTCCGTGGTTCCACGTACGCGAGCGGGGCGTGCTCGGCGGTCTCTTCGGCGTGCTCATCTCGCTCGGCCTCTACTTCAGCTACGACTGGAGCCTCGCGATCGGGAAGTCCTCGCTCGGCTGGGCCTGGTCCTTCTGGACGCCGGCCATCATCATCGGCCTGTGCGTGATCGCGACGGCGCTGCTGGTCCGGGACTCCCCGTCGCTTGCCGGGCACGTCGACTTCGACACCGGCGACGCGACCTCAGGACAGAAAGGCTCGACGCCCGTGCTCGACGTGCTGCGGAACATGTTTTCCAACCGCATCATCTGGCTCATCATCGCCATCGAGTTCTGCTCGGGTTTCTTGCGCGCCGCGGTCATGAAGCAGTACCGCCTCTACGCCAAAGCGATCGGCGACGGCGACGGCTTCGTCTACGAGAACTGGGGGATGCTCCTGTGCATCGCCGGCATCCTCGGCGGCGTCTTCGCGGGCTTCATCTCCGATCACGTCTTCGGCAGTCGCCGGGGACCGGTGTCGAGCGTGCTGTACGGCGGCTTGCTGCTCGGCGCGATGGGCGCCTTCTGGACCCTCGGGCACCCGCTCCTGGGCTGGAGCGTCGTGCTCATGTCGCTCTGCGTCATCGGCGTGCACGGCATGCTGTCAGGGACCGCGTCGATGGACTTCGGTGGCAGCAAGAACGCGGGCATGGTGACCGGCGTCATCGACGGGTTCGTGTACCTGGGCACGGGCACACAGGCGTTCCTGTACGGGGCGATGCTCCCGACGGGCGACGCGGCCAAGGACCCGGCCAACTGGAAGATCTGGCCGGGGGCGATGCTCCCGGTCGCGGCCGTGGGGTTCCTGTTGTGCACCCGGATCTGGAACGCCCGGCCCCAGGGGAAGACATCGGGGCACTGACGGGGAGCGGGGGGAATTGCTGCCGGTATTGGCGGCCGCCCTGTGGGCGCCGCGCCCTCGTTCCGGGCGAAGCCCTCCACTCGCTCGCTGCCGCGCGCCCTCTTGACGGAGGTGCGACATCTGGTCGCGACTGGCGCGCGAAAATCGTGGGCCGCGCCCTTGTGTCGGGTCGCGACGGGGGTGTAGCCTCGGCGCAGCGCGCGTCGACGCCCCCGCCTGGTGGTGAAGGGGCGCAAGTCGGGCGGCTGAGCGTGGGGGGGGACGGCGACCTGCCCATCCTCAGCGCCGACGAGCAGTTCGACGGCTACCCCGTCGAGCGCGTCTGGTAGCCACCGCCCCCTCACTCCACCCGCACGCCCCGCTTCTGCCCCGAATCGCTGAAACCCGCCTGTCGTGCGTATTGCAGCGCCGCCTCGAAGTCGTTCAAGCCCGCGGGCACGGCATCGCTGGGCACGAAACCGAGGTGCTTTTCGCCCTGCTCGACGATGTAGGAGGTCGAGGCTGCGGTGTACGTACGACTCAGATCGACCGGCTGCCCACCCACCGACAGGCTCACGATCTCCGGCGCACCCGCCTTGTCGCGCCAGGTCCACGTGACCCCGCCAAGCGGCAGGAAGCCGTGTTTGCCATCGAGGTCGGCCGCGATGTTCTTGAGCACCAGGCCCACGATCTGGTCGCCGCGCAGCGAAAAGGTCATCACCGCGTTCTCGAAGGGGAAACACTCGAAGAGGTGGCGTCGGGTCACCACGCCGGCGACGATCTCCGACCGCAATCCGCCGCCATTGTAGACGCCAACGTCGCTGTGGGTGGTGACGCGCAACGCATCGCTCATCCACCGCCCGAGCGCGCTTTCGTGGGCGTACTCCTTGTCGAGTTTGCCAGGCGCCTTGCCGAGTTCCTCGCCGTAGAGACTGTCGATGTTGGTGCGGTAGTGGTCCGCCAGGCCCACCAGCGAGGGGTCGGGCTCGACGGTGGCGGTGTCCAGCACCAGGTCGCGCAGCTCGTAGTGGATGGCGACGACCGCGTCGTTACTGATATCGAGTTCGACGACGCCGAGACTGCGTCCGTAGCTGCCCGCTTGCACGATCCAGGTGTCGCCCTGCTTGACCGCCTGGGTCAGCCGGGTGTGGCTGTGTCCGCCGACGATCAGGTCGATGCCCGGGACGCCAGCCGCCAGTTTCTTGTCGGCGTCGACGCCGAGGTGCGTCAACGCGATGATGACGTCGGTCTGCGGGTCGAGCGCCGCGACCTCGTCCCGCAGCGCGTCGCTGGCGGGGATGGCGTGCATCCGGGCCCAATCGGCGGGGGAGACCAGCGAACGGAGGCTGTCGGTGGTGGCGCCGACCACACCGACCCGCAGGCCGTTGACGGTGAATACGCGACTGTACCCCTGGTTGGGCAGCAGTGGCGCCTTGCCCCCCTTGGCACGCACGTTCGCGCTGAGCACCGCAAAGGGGGCCTTGGACGAGAGCAGGGAGATGTTGTCCAGCCCGCGGTCGAACTCGTGGTTGCCGATGGCCCACGCGTCGTAGCCGACCGCCTCCATGAAGCGGAGCATCGGCGTGCCCCACGCGCCCTCTTCCTTGAACGCGGTCAGCGGGGTGCCCGTCAGGATGTCCCCCCCGTCCAGGAGCAGCGTGTTGTCGTGGCCGCGTTCGGCGCGGATCGCCCGCACCTCCTGCTCCATGCGCACAAAACCCCCGATCTCGGGCTCACCGGTCAGCCAGTCGGCGCGCTCGGGCAGGTAGTGCCCGTGCAGGTCGTTGGTGTGCATGATCGTGATGCGACCCGGTGGTGAGAGGGGCTCCGGCGGCTTTTTTGGGCAGCCGAGCGCGAGGAGTCCAAGCGCGAGGACGGAACCACCCGACGTCGCGACCCACCGTCGTGTCATGCGACGCCTGCGGCCGCCTTGACCGCCCGGATCAGGGGAAACACGTCGTCGTGTTCGAGGACGCCGACCTTCTTCCAGGCGACCGTGCCGTCGGGCGCGTAGACCACCGTCTGCGGGATCAGCTCGCTATCAAGGCCGAGGGCGGCGAACAGTTCGGCCGGCTCGCCGACGAAGAGCACGCTGGCGTACCCTACGCCCACACTATCGGCGAAAGCCGCCACCTTCTTTGCCACGACGTGGGGGTCGCCCGGGTGGTCGAACAGGTCCCAGCTCAGGCCCATGAACTCGCCGATGTCGGCGACACCCGCGGCGGCGCGCACCAGACGCGGCAGCTCGTCCACACAGGGATCGCACCAGCTGGCCCAGTGGTTGATGACCAGCGGCTTCCCGGTCGGCGCCAACGCCCGACGGAGACCGACGAGATCGACGGGGCGGCACCCGGAGGTGGGTCGAGGCGGATCAAGCAGGGCAATGGCTGTCTTTTCAGATGGGATCGCCTTCGCGGGCGCCCGCTTCGGCTTGGCGGTGGTCGGCGTCGCGGCGGTGGCGATCGCCGCCGGTTCGGGGCGCGGCGGGGCCAACGACGGCGTGCGCGCTCGCTCGCCCGGCTTTTCGAAGAGGTCGTCGTGCCCGACCATTCGGGCGACGGCGAGGGCGACGTTTCGTGCGATTCGCGGCAGTGGCATCGCCGCCAAGCGTATCACTCGGAGACGGACTGACCCTCTACCAACGACCGGCTGGTCTCCCGAAGCTGCTGGGGCCGGTCGCGGTCGGCGAGCGCGTCGGACAGCCGCTGAGTCGTCTGGCGCGCGCGCACCGTCAGGACCTTCGCCATCTGGTAGACCAGCTTGTAGGCGGCGAGGTTGTCGGCTTCGAGTAACGCCTCGAATTCGGTGCGGGGAAAGCGGAAAACCGTGGTCTCGCCCGAGGCGACGACCGAAGCGGACCGCGGAGAGTGGTCCAGGATCGCCATCTCCCCGAAGCAGGCCCTGGGGCCGAGCTGGGCGATCACCTTGTCGGGGCCGAAGTCGGTGGCCTTGGTGACGTCGGCGCCACCCTCGAAGATGACGAACCAGGCGTCGCCCGGGTCACCCTCGCGGAAGATCGGCTGCCCCTTGCGCACCCGACGGACCTGCATGATGTGCACCACCTCCGAAAGCTGGGTGGGATCGAGGTCGCCGAACATCGGCGCCTCCAGCAGGAAGGTGATGATCTGCTCGAGGGTGATTGTGGCCATGGGACTGTCATACCACAAGGCCGCAGGCTACCAGGACCAGATGGGACTCCGAGATCGTCTGAAGAAGTCTGTCCAGGGGGTGGTCAACCGCCTCAGCGGCGAACACTCGTCGGCCGCGCCGGACGAGATTGCGCCTATGGAACGGCCGGGGGTCCCGGATCCCGACGCGAAGATCAAGTGGGCCAAACTCAATCGGCCCAAAGACTCCGGCGCATCCAGCGACGATTAGGCGTTCTGGGTTATACTGCGGGCGCTCAAGCTCCGGAGTGTCGCCATGTCTCTGTCCGCTCTTCTCCCGCCGGTCCCTGCGGCGTTCGCCCTCGTGTTGCTCGCGGCGTGTGCGGGTCCCGGCCCGGAAGGCGGCGAGGGGACCCCGGCGCGCGCGGCGTCGGAGCAGTGGGTGACCACCGCCCAAGAGGGCATCGCCGCCGGGGAGTACGCGGCGCGCGCCGACGGCACCAGGCTCCGCGTCACCAACCGCGCCCAGGACCTGCGGGGCAGCTTCGACGCCGAGGGGCTCACGCTCACCACGCGCGCGGGCACGGGCCAGGTGTCGTGGTCCTTGTCGGGTTGGGGCCGCGACGGCGCGCTCGTCGCCGCACAGGCCGTGGTCCCCGAGCCGGGGGCGTGCGTTGCCGGTGGACAGATCGATGCGTTCGGCGCGTGTCTCCGCCGCGTCGAGTACGCGCGCCCGGGGCTCGTCGAGTGGTGGGAAAACCGCGCTGAGGGCCTCGAACAGGGCTTCACGGTCACCGCTCCGCCGGACGGTGCCGGGCCCCTGGTCTTCGACCTTGCGTTGACCGGCGCCAGCGCCGACCTCGACGGCGACGACGTACTCCTGGTCCGGGAAGGCGATGCGCCCCTCCGCGTTTCCAAGCTGGCCGCGTGGGACCAGAGCGGTCGGGTGCTCCCCGCCGGCTTCGAGGTGACCGAGGCCGGGCTCCGGATCGTCGTCGACGACACCGGCGCCACCGGCACCATCACCGTCGATCCGCTCTTGACCACCGCGGGCTGGGCCGAGGATTCCGATCAGGCGACGTCGTACTACGGCTACTCGGTGGCGTCGGCGGGCGATGTCAATGGCGACGGCTTTGGCGACGTAGTGATCGGCGCGTACCTCTACGACAACGGCGCCACCGACGAAGGCCGGGCGTACGTGTACCTCGGCGCGCCGAGCGGGCTGGCCACCACCGCCGCCTGGACGGGCGAGGCCAATCAGGCGTTCGCCCACTTCGGCTGGTCCGTCGCCTCGGCGGGGGACGTCAACGGCGACGGATACGGCGATCTGATCGTCGGCGCCGATCTCTACGACAACGGCTCCGCCAACGAGGGGCGCGCGTACGTCTACCTCGGTTCGGCCTCGGGTCTGGCCACCAGCTCGGCGTGGACGGCGGAGTCCGACCAGGCGGGCGCGCGGATGGGCATCTCGGTCGCCTCGGCGGGCGACACCAACGGCGACGGCTACTCCGAGGTGATCGTCGGCGCGCACCTGTACGCGAACGGCTCCACCGCGGAGGGCCGTGCGTCGGTGTACCTGGGCTCGTCCTCGGGGCTGGCCACCAGCGCGGCCTGGACCAGCGAGTCCAACCAGGCCTCGGCGTGGTTCGGCTGGTCGGTCGCCTCGGCCGGTGACGTCAACGGCGACGGCTACGGGGACGTGGCGGTCGGCGCCCATCTCTATGACAACGGTTCCACCGACGAAGGGCGCGTCACCGTCTTCCACGGCTCGGCCTCGGGCCTCAGCACGACGTCGAGCTGGTCCGGCGAGTCCGACCTCGCCAGCGCCTACTTCGGGTACTCCACCGCGTCGGCCGGCGATGTCAACGGCGATGGCTACGGCGATCTCGTCGTGGGCGCCTACGCCTACGACAACGGGTCCACCGACGAGGGTCAGGCCTCGGTGTACCTCGGTTCATCGACGGGGCTGGCCAGCACCGCGACGTGGACGGCGGAATCGGATCAGGCGTCGGCCTACTTCGGCTGGTCGGTCGCGGGGGCGGGCGACATCAACGGGGATGGGTACAGCGACGTCATCGTGGGCGCCTACGCCTACGACAACGGCAGCACCGATGAGGGCGCGGCCTTCGCGTTCTACGGCTCGTCCGCCGGTCTCGCCGCCACCGCCGGCTGGAGCGCCGAGTCGGGCCAGGCCGCGGGCTACGCCGGCTTCTCGGTGGCCTCGGCCGGTGACGTGGACGGCGACGGCTTCGGCGACGTGCTCGTGGGCGCGTACGCCTACGACAACGGCTCCGCCGATGAGGGGTACGTCTCGTTGTACCCGGGCTCGGGCGCCGGCCTCGGGACGGCTTCGGCCTGGACCGGCGAGTCGGGCCAGACCTCGGGCTACGCGGGCGCGTCGGTGGCCTCGGCGGGCGACACCAACGGCGACGGCTACGGCGACGTGATCGTCGGTGCCTACGGCTACGACAACGGCTCCACCGACGAGGGCATCGCCTACGTCTACCTGGGTACCGCCACGGGTGTCGCGACCACAGCCGCATGGACGGCCGAGGGCAATCAGGCGCAGGCCTACTTCGGCGCCGCGGTGGCGTCGGCAGGCGACGTCAACGGCGACGGGTATGGCGACGTCATCGTGGGCGCCTATAGCTACGATGACGGCTCGTCCAACGAGGGCAGCGCCTTCGTCTTCCTGGGCTCGTCTTCGGGCCTCGCGACCAGCGCCGCGTGGAGCGCCCAGCCCGATCAGACCTCCGCTCATTTCGGCACCACCGTCGCCGCCGCGGGCGACGTCAATGGGGACGGCTACGGTGACGTCGTCGTGGGCGCACCAGACTACGACAACGGCTCCACCGACGAAGGCCGGGCGTACGTCTACTACGGCTCGGTCTCCGGGCTGGCCACCACCGCAGCCTGGACCGCCGAGCCCGATCAAGCCTCAGCCAACTTCGGCGCGTCGGTTGCCACCGCCGGCGACGTCGATGGGGACGGGTATGCCGACGTGATCGTCGGCGCCGACGGCTACGACAACGGCTCCACCGACGAGGGCGCGGCCTTCGTGTATCTGGGCTCCGTCGCCGGCCTCGCCACCAGCGCGGCCTGGACCGCGGAGTCCGGCCAGACCTTGGCTGGGTTCGGTACCTCGGTCGCCTCGGCGGGCGACGTCGACGGGGACGGCTACAGCGACGTCATCATCGGCGCCGACGGCTACGACAACGGCTCCACCGACGAAGGTGCGGCCTTCGTGTATCTGGGGTCCGTCTCGGGACTCGCCACCACCTCGGCGTGGTCGGCCGAATCCGGCCAGGCGTCGGCCTACTTCGGCGCCGCCGTCAGCTCGGCCGGCGACCTCGACGGCGATGGCTACGCCGATGTGATCGTGGGCTCGGCCTACTACGACAACGGTTCCTCCAACGAAGGCCGGGCGTCGGTGTACATGGGATCGTCCGCCGGACTCGCCACCACCGCGTCATGGACCGCGGAGGCGGATCAGAACTTCGCCTACTTCGGCACCTCCGTCGCCGCGGCCGGCGACGTCAACGGGGACGGATTCGGTGACCTGATCGTCGGCGCGTTCCTGTACGACAACGGCACCACCAACGAAGGGCAGGCGGCCGTGTACCTCGGCAACGGGGCCGACGGCGCCGTCCCGCTGGCGCGTGTCGGGCAGGCCCGTCAGTCCGGGGCCAGCACCCCTATCTCGGCGGGGCTGTCGTCTTCCTCGGCCTCGGCCTTCGACGTCGCGATGACGACGGCGCGGGGCCCGTGGGGGCGCAGCCGCGTGAAGCTCCAGATCGAGGTCAAGGATCTGGGCACCGCCTTCGACGGCACCGGCCTGGTCACCTCGGTGACCAGCGTCAGCTCCGGCCTGACCGGCGTGGCGATCGACGAGGCCATCACCGGGCTGGACGCGGGCACCGGCTACCACTGGCGCGCGCGCGTCGTGGCGCTTCCGGCCGAAGGGCGCACCCAGGGCTGGGGCAGCTGGTTCCTGGGCGGGCGCTCGGGCGAGTCGATGGCGGGCCATGTGTTCACGCTCGGCGACACCGTGTACGCCGACGCCGACGGCGACGGCGACGGCAACGCCTTCGCCCCCGCGATCTCGCGCGGCAGCGCCTCCGCGGGCTACGTCGCCACCGGGACCGATTGCGACGACACCGTCAGCACCGTCTACCCGGGCGCCGCCGAGGTCACCGCTGATGGAGTCGATCAGGACTGCGACAGCGTCGACACCTGCTACACCGACGGCGACGGCGACGACTATGGCACCGCCGCGCTCGTGGACGGGTCCAGCCTGTCCTGCGTCAGCGGCAGCGGCGCCCCGGTCAACACCGACTGCAACGACGCCGACGCGTCGGTCAACCCTGCCGGCACCGAAACCGTGGCCGACGGCGTCGACCAGGACTGCGATGGCGTGGAGTCCTGCTATACCGACGCCGACGGGGACAACACCGGCACCAGCGTCGTGACCGATGGCTCCTCGCTCTCCTGCTCCACCGGCGCCGGGGCCAGCACGGCCGATGACTGCGACGACGGTTCGGCAACCGTCTACCCCGGCGCGTTCGAAACCGTTGCCGACGGCATCGACCAGGACTGCGACGGGGTGGACGCCTGCTACACCGACGCCGACGGGGACAACTACGGCACCCTGACGATCGTCGGCGGATCGTCGTTGGACTGCCTGTCCGGCACGGGCGCGTCGACGGCAACCGACTGCGACGACACCGATGCGGGCGTCAACACCGGGGGCACCGAGGTGGTGGCCGACGGCATCGACCAGGACTGTGACGACGTCGACGCCTGCTACACCGACGACGATGGCGACGGGTATGGCACCTCCGCTGTCGTCGACGGTTCGTCGAAGGACTGCGTGAGCGGCAGCGGCGCTGCGAGCGCCACCGACTGCGACGACGCGGTGGCCGCGGTCAACCCCGCCGCCACGGAGGCCTGCGACGCCGCCAACACCGACGAGGACTGCGACGGACTCGCCGACGATCTCGATGCCAGCCCGTCCGGCACCACCGCCTTCGTCATCGACCAGGACGGGGACGGCTACACCGGCTCTGCCACCGTGGACGCGTGCGACGACCCGGCGACCACCACCCTCCACGGCGCCGGCGATTGCGACGAGACGCGCGCCGAGGTGCATCCGGGCGCCGAGGAATCCGACTGCGCCGACCCGATCGACTACAACTGCGACGGTTCCGTGGGCAGCGAGGACGCCGACGGCGACGGCTTCACCGCCTGCACCGAGTGTGACGACGCGGCCGCCTCCGTCTACCCCGGCGCCGCCGAGACCGACTGCGCCGGCACCGTCGACTACAACTGCGACGGCTCCGTCGGCAGCGAGGACGTCGACGGCGACGGCTACACCGCGTGCGAGGACTGTGACGACAACCAGGCCGGCGCCAACCCCGACGCCACCGAGGTGGCTGGCGACGAGATCGACGGCGACTGCGATGGCGCCGAACTGTGCCTGGCCGACGCCGACGACGACGGCTACACCGCCGACGCCCCCGCCACCGTCGTGAGCGCTGACCTGTACTGCGATGGAGCGGGTGAGGCCTCGGACCTCGACCCGGCGGGTGATTGTGACGACACCAGCACGTTCTACGCCCCGGGCGCCAGCGAGGACGACTGCGCCGACCCCAACGACTACAACTGCGACGGGTCCGTCGGCTATGCCGACTCCGATGCGGACGGGTTCCCGGCCTGCGAGGAGTGCAGCGACAGCAATGCCGCCGTCAACCCCAGCGCCACCGAGGTCTGCAACGGCCTCGACGACGACTGCGAGGGGACCGTCGACGTCGGCGCCACCGACGCGCCCACCTGGTACGCCGACGCGGATCAGGACGGCTACACCGACCCGGCCGTCTCACTGGTCGCGTGTGCCGCCCCCGAGGGCTACGCCGCCGCCACCGAGGACGACTGCAACGACGCCGACGGCGCCATAAGCCCCGGCGGTCTCGACCTGATCGGCGACGGCATCGACCAGGACTGCGATGGCGTCGATGCCGGCGCCGGCGACGGCGCCGACACCGGCGACGACAGCGGGGATGGCGAGGGCAAGGACGACGAGTGCCAGTGCGGCACCGGTGGTTCTACCGTCGGCTGGGCGCTCCTTGTTGGTGCCCTGGCGGTGGGGATGCGGCGGCGGCGGGGGTAGCCGGGCGGGGTTCACACCAGGTCCCGGAACACCTCGGGCAGCCTCACCGGCAGCGTGTCCACGTCGTCCAGCTTCAGGAAACGGCCGACGCCGAAGATCTCGGTGAGGTAGGCGTCAGCGCCCTCCTCGGGGTCGATCGACAGGCAGAAAATGTGCACGCCGATACGACGCGCTTCGGCCACCGCCATCGCCGTGTCGCGGATGCCGTGCCGGCCGCGGTACTCGGCGCGGTCTTCGGGTTTGCCGTCGGAGACGACGATCAGGATGCGTCGTGTCTCGGGGCGGTCGCCCAGGAGCGAGGCGGCGTGGCGGATGAACGCGCCCATCCGCGTGGCGCCGTTGGCCCGGAGGTTGGCGAGGCGCTTGTAGACGGCCTCGTCGTAGCGCTCGTCGAAGCCCTTCAGCCGGAAAAGAGTGCACTCCAGCGGGTGGGTGTTGCCGAAGCCGTAAAAGGCGTGCGGCAGACCAAGGGTCTTGAGTCCTTCCGCGAACAGCACCAGCGCCGTCTGCTCCAGGTGCAGCACGTGGCCGACGGTGCTGCCGCTCAGGTCGACCATGGTGAGGATGGCGACCTGGCGCTTCCGACGCACGAAGCGGCGAAAAAGACGATCGTCGGGCTCCTGGCCGGCGGCGAGGTCGGTGAGGGCGAGGATGGCGCGGTTCAGATCGACCTCGCTGCCGTCGGGCTGCCCGCCCACCCAGCGCTCCTCGACGCGAAGGGCGTCGAAGCGGCGGCGGATGTGCTGGATCTGGGCGCGATTGGCCTCGACGATTCGTTCGTAGGCGGCGAGCGGACCGGTGGGCCCTTCGGGTGTGTACACCCGCGTGGCCTCGAAGCGGTACACCCCCGCGGCGTCGTCCCACTCGTCCCAGAAGCGGCCGCCGTCGTCTCCCGGCTTGGCCAGCCCACCCTCGGTGAGCGTGTCCGGAGGCGCCGTCGCCGTCCATACGGCGGCGCCGTAGCGCACCTCGCGGGAGGCGACCTGGGCTTCGTCGCGGAGCCGACCGTAGGCGGGACCGGTTGCCGCCGACGCGGGCCCTCCCAACCGCGCCATCACCCGCTGCTTCAGCCCCAACCGCGGCGCCTCGGCCGCCGGCTTCTGGCCGGGCATGGTCCCCCGGCGCGCCATGGCGTCGATGAGCTGCCGGAGCGGACGGTTGCCCTTCTTCCACTCGTCTTCGGCGGCGAGGTCCCGCGCCAGGTCGGAGAGGATCCACTCCGGACGGATGATGCCGCCCCAGAAGGGCAGGGGGGGCGGCCCGAGGCGCAAGCGGCGAAAATGTTCGCGCAGGCGCTCTGCCTGGCCCAAGAGCACCGCTGCGATACCGATGGGACCTGCCTGATCGACGGTACGCACCGCCTGCCGGGCCGGGTCGCCCTCGGCCCCCGGGCTTTCCCAGTTCAGACAGGCGACAAGCCCTTGGTACAGGGGCACGAAGGCGCCCGGGAGGCCATCGCGCGGCACGGTCGTGAGGTTCACCCGGAGCGAGCCGGCCTTTTCTGAGTACGGCACCCGTCCGAGCGGCTCGGCGAGCCCCGGGAACTCCTCCACCCACCGTCGCAACACGTATCGCATCGCCAGCAGGTGGAAACAACTGCGAAGTACCCAGTCGCGGTACAGCTCGCGAAGCACCGCCCGGTCGGCGAGCAGCCCGTGCCGCGAAAAGCCGAGCTGCACCAGGCCGGCGGCCTGGAACAGGACGAGATCGTCGGGGTCTTCGGGCGCGGGCATCGCCTTGGGCAGGTAGATGCGCTGGTTGTCGGTACAGGCGGGGTCGCTGTGGCCGATGTGGACCCGGCGGCCGTCCCACATCGTGAACAGGGCGCAGAGTTGGCGTTGCACGCGGTCCAGGGCCAGGCCGTGCCGCTCGCCCGAGGTCAGTTGCCGTTGGGGGGCCGCGAACAGAAAGCGCCGCAGGAGCGCCAGTTCGGCCTCCTCGTCGTCCTCGGGGCCCAGCCCCAACTCGGCCCCGGTCACGCCGTACTCCTCCATCGTGGCCTTGAGGAGTTCTTCGGGGGTGAGGATGGGCGCGGGCATCGCCTCAACGACCGGGCAGGGGTCCGAGCACGCTCTTGAGCAACTCGCGGAGGGCCTTGGTCATCTCCGCGTCGTCGGTCAACGACCCCACGAGGGTCGCCTCGCAGGCGTCGACAAGCGGCAAGCCCGCCACCACCAGCTGTCCGGCGTAGATGAGCAGCCGGGTGCTGGCGCCCTCGCCCAGGCCGTGGCTGCGAAGATTCCGGCTGCCACGGCCGATCTTGACGAGCAACGCCGCCACGTCCGCCCCGCAACCCGCCTCGGCGACGACGATCTCCGCTTCGACCTCGGCCGGAGGGTAGTCGAAGGCCAGGGACACGAAGCGCTGTCGGGTGCTCTCCTTGAGCTCCTTGGACACTGACTGATAGCCAGGGTTGTAGCTGATCACGACCAGGAAGGCCTCGGGGGCGGTCAACTCGACGCCCAGCCGGTCGAGCGGGAGCGTCCGGCGGTCGTCGGTGAGCGGGTGCAGCACGGTCATCACGTCGCTGCGGGCCTCGACCACTTCGTCCAGGTAGCAGATGGCCCCCTCGCGCACGGCGCGGGTCAACGGCCCGTCACGCCAGACCGTGGAGCCGCCTTCAAGCAGGAAGCGGCCGGTCAGGTCGGCGGCGGCGAGGTCTTCCTGGCAGGCGATGGTGATGAGGGGCCGGCCAAGGCGCTCCGCCATGTAGCGGACGAACCGGGTCTTGCCGCACCCGGTCGGCCCCTTGAGCAGGACGGGGAGGCGCCGCCGCGCCGCGGTCTCGAACACCGCGATCTCGTTGCCATGGGGCCGGTAGTAGACCATCGCCCACAGGGTAGCGCGGGAGTGTCCGACGGGCGACGCACAGCTCCGCGGCTGGAGCGCCTCAGCGGCTCGAAGCGCGGTACCCCGCGTCGGCCACGTCGTCGGTCACGACCACCTGTCCGCCGTGTGCCGACGCCATCACCCGCGCGCGAACGCGAAGCCGTCCCCCGCGGTCTTGACCTCGTACCCGTGGTGGGCCTGGATCGCCGTCCGCAGTAGGCTCGTGTGCTGGTCGATCACGCCCTGATAGGCCTCGCCCAAGCGCTCCCACTGCGCGGTGGAACCCTGGGTGTCGGTGAACAGGAACGCCACGTCGGGTCCCATGGGGGGAGCCGCCGGAGCCGCCAGACAGCCCACGAGCGCGTACCCGTCGCCGTGGCGCGTGACCAGGTGGTCGGGCCGGGCGGGGTCAAGCTCCACGTGCTCCCGGAGGCGCCGCATGGTGACGTCGATCGCGCGGGTTTCGACCGTGGCCTTGTAGCCCCACACCTCGGCGAGCAGCTCTGCCCGCGACACTGGCTCGCAGGTGGATGGGTGGCATGACGATCACCGCGGGAGCCTAACCCAACCACCCCGAAAACCCTGGGTAGACGGGGTGTCCCCGCACCAACAGCAGCCACAATCCCAGCTGCACCAGCACGACCGCCCACCGCGGCACCCGCTCCTTCCCCAGGCAACGACCCGCGAGCACCACCGAACCGAGCACCACGAGGTGAAAAAAGGTCTCCGGTTTTGCGAAGCGCCACAGCCCTGGGAGCGAGGCGAAGGCTGCCCAAAGCGGGGTGGCCGGTCCCATCGCGAGCCCACCGGCCAGCGCCATGCCCGCGGCGAGCACCAAGGTCGGTCGCGATGACGGCGCCCGCCAGCCGCGCACGGCAGCGACCACGCTGGCGAGCGCGGCTACGGTCACGACGAGGTCGAGGGCGCGCCACAGCTCCAGGCGGTTCCAGTTGGGGGGCCACATCGCGTCGCCGAAAGGCGAGAAGACGTCGAGCGCCGCACGGGCGGCGAAGGCGTCGGGAGCGGGGAGTTGGCTGTTTCGCAGGGCCGGTAGCTGCAGGAGCAGAAAAGGCAGGCCCCCCAGTGCCGCCGCGGCCACCGCGAGACGTGTGTTCCGGTTGCCGGCCAGGATCGCCGCTCCGCCCACCATCGCGCCGAGCACCCCCCAGTAGGCGTTGTAGAAGAACGCCCAGGAATAAGCAAGCCCAGCCGCCGGGATCCACCATCCGCCCCGCTGCGAGGCCCGCACCAGGGCCAGGACGTACAGCGTCAGCGGCCAGGTGCCCGACTTTTCGATGGTGTACCACTGGATGTCGCGGAAGGTATGGAGGCCGAGCCCCATGGGGAACGCGGCGACGAGCGACCACCGCGCCGGGGTGCCCGTCGCGGTCGCCAGGGCCGCGGCCAGCCACCACCCCAGGGCGACGTTGAGGAGCGCCTGGGCATTATTGGCGGCGAAGGGCGAGAGCACCAGGTCGAAGAGCGCAGTCACCCACAAGTGGCCCATCGACACCCCGATGAGCTGGGTCGCGACCGCTGTGGTGTCGAAGGCGTGGAGGTGGGCGCCGAGCGCGTAGAAGTGGAGCGAGCCCGCCTTGTCGATCGTCGGGTAGGCGCCCCAGACGGCGAGGGGGACCATCCCGAGAGCCGGCGCCGTGAGCAGCACGGAGACGCCCGCGGCGAGCGCGAGGCGGCTGCGGCGACCGACCAGGCACAGGGCCACGCCGACCAGCACACACACGCCCCACGCCATCGGCGCGTCGACGAGCCCGCTCGGGACGACCAGCTCGCGAGGGTCGGGCGGGGGCCCGTGGTCCGGCGTCACGAGGGTCCGGCGCCGCGGGCGCGCCCCACGGCGACCCGCTGTTCGCGCAACCGCCGCGCCGGCTCGCGCCGCCCCTGCGAGTCGGCCAGGATCGCGGCGTGGTCGAGCGTGCGGGCCAGACCGCTCCAGTCGCGACAGCGGAGCTGCATCCGGAGCGCCTTTTCATAGTGCTCATGGGCCTCGCGGAGGCGTCCCGCCAACGCCAGCGCATCGGCGCTGACCCGCCAGGCAGAGCCGGCGGCGACGGTCTCGCCGAGCGCGGCGTACAGCGCCGCCGCGCGCTCGGCCTCCAGGATCGCCGGGTCGTGGTCTCCGCCCCGGAGCAGGGTGTCGGCGCGGCGCCGCGCCAGGTTCGCGCGGAACAGGGCGTCGTCCTCCGCGGCGGGCGTGAGCGTGTCGAGGGCCCGCCGGACCGACGCGTGCTCCCCCCTTACCAGGCCCAGGGCGGCTTCGCCGAGCCGCAGGTTCAGGCGTTCGTGGACGGCGGTGTCGGCGTCGGCGGCCTCCTCGTGCAGCGCCCCGGCGCCGATCCACTCGCCGCGGGAGAGCGCCAGGCTGGCCGCCCCGCGGAGGGCGGCGGCCAGGCCGGTCCGGTCGCCCAGCAGGCGAGAGGCCTGGCGCGTGCGCCGCCAGGCTTCCTCGGCGCGCTCCACCTCGGCCCGCTCGGTCAGGCGCTCCGCGACCCGCCGCCAGAGGCTGGCCCGCCCGGCCGCGTCGCCCGCGGCGCCGAAGGCGTCCGCCGCGGCGAGGGCGTGCACCCAGGCCGCGTCGAGGTCGCCGAGGTGGAAGCCCAGCTCGCTCCGGGCCGCAGCCAGCAGCGCGTCCCCGCCGGGTCCGCCGCCGCTCGCGGCGGCGAGGCCGGCTCCGGCGGCATCGGGCTGGCCGAACACCAGCAGGCAACGCGCTTCGGCGGCCGCGAGTTCGCCGCGGCCGGTCGGTTCGGATGCGAGGGTGGCGAGCTGCCGCAGAACGAAGACGTCGCGCACGTCGGGGACGACGGCCAGATGGGCTCCGCGCGCCAGCTCGATGAGCGGGAGCACCGACCGGCGCGCCGCGTCCGAGCTGCCGGTGGCGGGTGCGAGGAGGGCCGCGATCCCTCGGCGGAGCACGGCACGATCCCGGACCGCTGGGCGCAGGGCCGCGGCCGGGACCCGGTCGATCGTGCCGCCCCAAAGCCCGGCGGGCCACGCGGCAAGCGCGGCCGCGCCGGGACCCAAGGCGGCCAACGCCGCCGCGGGTTCGATGCCGAGCGCCTGCCCCAGGCCGGTCAGGAGCGCCGTTCCCGCGAGACGCCCCCCCACCTCGCCGAGCGTGAGGCTCGATGCGACCACCGGCTCCTCGGACAGTACCAGCGCGCCGGAGTCGGGGACCGCCGCGAGGAGGCGCTCGACCGCGGCCAGCACCGCGACACACTCGACGTCATCCACCACCACGAGGAGCCCGTGCCGCGAACGCATCGCCGCGACGAGCGCGCCTTCATCCCCAACCGGTGAGGTCCCCGCCGCATCTCCCAGCGCGCGCTGCGCGTCGTCGTCGTCGCGACAACAGAGCATGCTGACTGCGAAGATGGGCCGGCCGGACGCGCACGCCGCGGCCCCTGCAAGCGTCGTCTTCCCCACGCCCGCCGCCCCGGCGACCCCGACGACGCCGCCGTCCACGAGCATCCGCGCCAAGGCGGTGAGCTCGTCCTCGCGGCCCGGGAGCTCGGTGGGGAGTGGCAGCCAGGGTGGGGTCACCCGGGACGGTTAACGTCGAGGGATGCTCCTCGTTCTGTGGTTCGGGTGCGGTGCTGATTGTGAGCGGCGGCCGCTGGCGGCGGGGGACGACACGCGGTGGCGGGTGGACGGCTGGGAGGACCGTGAGGTCCTGGTGCATGTTCCCGGTAGTTGGGACGGCAGCACGGCGCCGCCCCTCGTGGTCGCCCGGCATGGTCACAGCGGGACCGCCGCGAACTTCGACAGCAGCACCTGCGCCGACGGCGACGAGGGCGGTACGCGGCGGTGGTCGCGGTCGGTCCGGGTGCTCGCACACCCCCCCAACGTCGTCCGGACCCGCGTTCAACGAACGTTCGGCGGCGTCACCGGTTAATCCCCCGCGCGGCAGGGGCAGCGAATGAACATCGTCAGGATCGGGGTCGTCGGCGCGGGGCAGATGGGGAACGGCATCGCGCAGGTCGCCGCGGCGGCGGGATTCGACGTGACCGTGAGCGACATCGGCCAGGGCGCCCTCGACAAGGGCCTGGGCACGGTGAACAACTCGTTGGGCCGCCTCGTCAAGAAGGGAACCATCACCGAAGCCACCGCGGCGGGCATCGTGAGTCGTATCCGCTGGGGAACCGAAACGTCGTTGCACCACGACGGCGATCTCGTGATCGAAGCGGCCACCGAGAACGTAGCGCTCAAATACAAGATTTTTGAAGACCTCAGCCTGCGGGTGCAGGCCGGCGCGCTGCTGGCCACCAACACCTCCAGCATCTCGGTGACGGCGATCGCCGCGCACTCCGACCGCCCCGAACGGGTGATGGGCATGCACTTCATGAACCCCGTGCCCCTGATGCAGCTTGTGGAGCTCATCCGCGGCATGGCCACCACCGATGAGACCTACGACGCCGTCAAGGCCGCCGCCCTCAAGATGGGCAAGACCACGACGCTGTCGCGCGATATTCCCGGCTTCATCGCCAACCGCATCCTGATGCCGTACCTCAACGAAGCGGTGCAGGCGCTGTACGAGGGCATCGGTACGCGCGAAGACATCGACACCACCATGAAGCTCGGTACCAACGTGCCGATGGGGCCGCTCACCCTCGCCGACTTCATCGGCCTGGACACCTGCCTCGCGATCATGGAGGTGCTCCACGACGGCCTCGGTGACAGCAAGTACCGGCCCAGCCCGCTGCTACGCAAATACGTCGAAGCGGGCTGGCTCGGGCGCAAGACCGGGCGCGGCTTCTACACCTACGAGGCGCGGTAAGCGCCGTGGGTGAGTTCGTCCGCAGCGAGTTCAGGGGAGCCGTGCTCCTCATCACCATCGACCGCCCCAAGGCGCTCAACGCGCTCAACCGGCAGGTGCTCGAAGAGCTCGCCACGATCCTTGGTGACACCGGCGAGGCCCGCGTGGTGGTGCTGCGTGGGGGGGGTGACAAGGCCTTCGTCGCCGGCGCGGACATCGCGTCGATGGTCGAGATGGACACGCTGGACGCGCACCGCTTTGCCGCCTACGGGCAGGGCGTGCTCGACCAGCTCGAGGCCCTTCCCATCCCGACGATCGCCGCGGTCAACGGCTTCGCTCTCGGCGGCGGGTGCGAACTGGCGATGGCCTGCGACCTCGTCCTCGCCTCGCCGACGGCGGTCTTCGGGCAACCCGAGGTGAAGCTCGGCGTGATCCCTGGCTTCGGTGGCACCCAGCGCCTCGTGCGCCGCGTCGGCAGCCAGCGCGCGCGGGAGCTCTGCTTCACCGGACGCAACGTCAAGGCAGAGGAAGCCGTGCAGCTGGGCCTCGCGTTGCGGCTCGCGGATGACGTCGTGGCCGAGGCGCTTGCCCTCGCCGAGCAGATTGCCGCCAACGGCCCCGTCGCGGTGCGCCTGTGCAAGCGCGCCATCCTCGACAACGACGGGCAGGCCCTCGGCGCCGCGCTCATCAGCGAGCGGCAGCTCTTCGCGCTCTGTTTCGCCACCGCCGATCAGAAAGAGGGGATGGCCGCGTTCCTGGCGCGCCGAAGGCCCGAATTCGTCGGGGGGTAGCGGTCTTCTCCCCCCAGTCAGATGATAGCTGCGGAGATGATCCTCTTCGTCGCCTCGTCCTTGGCCGCGACGCTGACCGTCGGCCCCGCGGGCGTCTACCCCACGCCCTGTGCCGCCATCGCCGCCGCCGCCGCCGGTGACGTGATCGATGTCGATGCAGCCGGCGAGTACGCGGGCGACAGCTGCGCCTGGTCGACGGACAACTTGACGGTGCGCGGGGTCAACGGGCGGGCCACGCTCGACGGCACCGGCGCCGCCATGGCGCAGGAGAAGGGCATCTTCGTCATCCAAGCGCCCACGGCCACCATCGAGAACCTCAACTTCATCGGCGCTTCCGTCGCCGACCAGAACGGCGCCGGCATCCGTCACCAGGGGACCAACCTCATCGTCCGGGACTGCCTGTTCCGCGACAACCAGAACGGCATCCTCGGGTCACCAGCCGAAGATGGCACCGGAAACGTGGAGATCGTGCGCAGCGAGTTCGACCACAACGGCGCCGGGGACGGGTACTCCCACAATCTGTACCTCGGTCACTACGCGTCGGTGGTGTTCCGCTCGTCCTACAGCCATCGCGGCAACGTGGGGCATCTGTTCAAGTCGCGGGCCCTGCGCAACGTCATCCTCGTCAGCCGTCTGACCGACGAGGAGGGCGGCACCGCCAGCTACGAAATCGACCTGCCCAACGCCGGCGATGCGTGGATCATCGGCAGCATCGTCGAGCAGGTCAGCACCACGTCGAACAACGCCCTGGTCTCCTACGGGCTGGAGCCCAGCGGGATGAACCCCAACCACGCCCTCCATGTCATCAACAGCACGCTGGCGAACCACCACAACCGCGGTCTGTTCCTGAGCATCGGCGCCGCCATGGAAGTCCCCGCCGAGGTCGTCAACACCGTGTTCTCGGGGCCGGGGAGTATCAGCGCACAGGCGACGACCGTGTTCACCACCAGTTGGGACGACACCGATGGAGATCCGGAGTTCACCAACGGCGCGCAGCTCGATTTCACGCTGGCGGCGACCTCGCTGCTCATCGACGCCGGCTCCGACCCCGGCCAGAACGCTCCCCAGGCCGAGTACGTCCACCCCGCCAACGAATGGCCGCGCAACCTGGTCAGCGACGTCTGGGACATCGGCGCCTTCGAGTTCGGCAACGAGGGCGTGCCCGATGATCCGCTCGATACCGGGGACACGGTGGACACCGCCGAAGAGGACAGCGCCGGCGAGGGGGCCGGTGACAGCGTCAACACTCCGATGCCGGACTGCGGTTGTGATGCCGGCGGCGGCGCCGGGCTGGGTGCGCTCGTGGCGGCAGGCCTGTTGGCGGCGCGGCGTCGGGCAGCCTGAGCCGTCGGCCGTCGGGCCCGGCGCCGGCTTACCCCTCCGAAGCGAGGACGCCAGCTTGCTGTTCACCAGAATCCGTCGCAGCGTCCTCACGACGCAGCCCCATGGCGCCCAGACGGGCCAGGGTCCACTCGGCCAGCTCGACGTACTGCCCGGCGGCGCGGCTGTGGGGGTCGAAGCTGTAGAGGTCGGTCCCTTCGTTTTGGGCCTTGGCCAGCGCCGAGTCGGCGCTGATCTGGACCGGCGCCAACAGCTCCTCCCAGTTCTCGCGCAACAGCTGGGTGATCATCTCGTTGGTCGCTCCGTTTCGCTGATCGACCCGGGTGAGCACCAGCCCGAGCACCTCCAGCCCGGGATTGAGCGCGGTGCGCACTTCGGCCACCGCACCCAGAAGTCCCTCGACGCCGGAGACGGCCAGCATCGCCGGATTGCACGGCACCAGCACGCAGTCCGCAGCGACCAGCCCGTTGATGGTGAGATTACCCAGGTTGGGCGGGCAGTCGAGCAGGATGATGTCGTAGTGGGTGCGGCTCACCGTCAACAGCTCCCGCAGCACCAGCTCCTTGCCGATGCGGGTGGAGAGTCGATTCTCGGCACGCGCCAGCTCGGGGCAGCCCGGGGTGATCTCCAGCCCCGGCACCCTGGTCCCCACCGAGATTTCGGCGACCTCACGGGTGGTCGGCTCCTCCAGCAGCTCCGCGAGCGAGTCCCCACCGGCGTTGACGATGTGGCGGAGCGCCAGGTTGACGTGGGCCTGGGCGTCCAGATCGACCAGCAGCACCTCCATCTCGAAATAGCGGGCCAACGCCGCTCCCAGGGTCACCGTGGTCGTCGTCTTGCCGACGCCGCCCTTCTGCGCCGCGACGGCGATGACCACCGCCTGCTTCTTCCCCGGGGCGAGCGACTTGGCCGCCTCCCGCTTGACGAAGCCGACCGAACCCATCGAAAGGCGCATGCCATCACCTGAAGTCCGAGCATGATCGCATGGCGGGGTTGACGTGTCAAGAGGGCCGCGGAGAACGACGCCCGCTGCCACCGCTCCCCCGCCGCCGAGCTGTGGTTCGACGCCAGCTGCTTCCACCCCAACAACGCCGGTCATGACGCCATCGCCGGGTTGTTCCAGAGCACGATCGAACCGTAGCGGATAGCGAAGCCCGATGTGGTTGTCCTGGTTGGTGACGGCGGCGGAGGCCGGCTGCGGCGCATGGGCCGCCCCGCCGGGCACGCCCGTGCTCACCAGCAGCGCGCAGGTGATCGTCGCCCTCAACGCGGATCGGCGCGTCGTCACCATTGCGGTGGACGCCCTGCTGGCGCCGAGCGAGTTCGCGTTGATCGTGCCGGTACCGGCCGGGGTCACGGCACAGGATGTCAGCGTCGTGAGCAACGACCTGTTCGCACGTTTCGATGCCTACACCGCACCCCGGATCGGGTCCCTGAGCTGCGAGTCGTTTGGAGGCGACACCGGCACCGACACCGGCGGCACCGATGCCGCCGACGCGTCCGAGCAGGTGACCATCGTGTCCACCTTCGTGCTCGGCGCCTATGAGTTCTTCGTGCTCGACGCGACCGATGCCGGCGGCCTCGTGGCGTGGCTCGACAGCGAAGGCTTCGTGATTCCAGAGAGTTCAGAGCCCATTGTTCAGGAGTACCTCGACGGGGGGCAGCACCTGCTCGCCGCGCGGGTCCGGCTTGACCTGTCGCCCGACACCGAGCCGATCTGGTTGGAGCCGATTCAGCTCCGCTACGCCGCGACCGGAGACAGCTTCATCCTCCCCATCCGACTCGGCGCCACCGTCTCCTCCGGCGAGCAGGACCTCGTCGTGTACGTCCTCAGCGACCTCGCCGACAGCCGGGTGGCCATCAGCAACATGGTCGAGACCACGGTAGAGGTCGGGTGCATGGTGCGCGACGAGAGCTTCGCTGCCTTCTACGAGGAACAGTTGGTCGAGGCCTTCGAGAGCGGCACCTGGCTCACCGAGTACGCCGGCGGCACCACGGGGGACGCGGACGTGTTCGCGAGCGCGCCGCCCCTGACCGAGGAAGAGGTCATCGCCGCCGGCTCGAACGTGGCCTCGCCCTTCCTCACCCGGCTCCATCTCCGCTACACGCCGGAAGAAGCCACGCAGGACCTGGTCATCTACCCGAGCGGGCTCTACGAACCACAAAGCACCTGGTTCATGGCCTACACCGAGGAACTGGATGGGTTGTACCCGGTCTGCGGCGAGGGGGTGGTCGGGGAGCACGACTGCTCGGAGCCCGATGCGGACACCGCTGGGAGCGAGGTCTGGGGTCAGCCGCCCGCGCCTGTGGGCGACGACCCCGCCGCGGCCACCACCGGGTGCGCCGGAGCCCCGGCGCTCCTCGTCCTGACGACGGCGGGGCGGTGGCGCCGGCGCCTCCGCCGGTGACGCTGGTGCTCTTGGCGTGTGCGGGCCTCTCTGACGCCGAACGGGTGCGCGCGTCGGCAGCCGCCACCGAGTTCCCGACCGCGTTCGGAACCTGCCCCAAGCCCGCCGGCGCCTGCAAGATGGAGGCCGTCGTGCGCTTCGCCGAGTGGACTCGTTGTGCCGACGTGCCGCACCCCTGGGACGACGAGTGCCGCTTTCGACACGCCGAGGCGGTCGAGCGGACGGACGACGGCCCCGCCGCGTTCGCGCTGTGCCACTCCACCGTGTACGAAGTCGGCTGCGCCACCCACGTGGCCGGCCAACAGGCGCGACGCACCGAAACCGTGATCGATGCGGGCGAGCGTTGGGCGCGCCTCGCCACCCACACCGACGAACGCTTCGCGTTCGACTACTGGCGCGGCTTCTGGCGCACCCACATCGACCGCGGCGACGCCCCGGCGATCGAGGCCTGCCCGTCGAGGGTGTGTCGCGACGCCGGTGGCCGCGAGATCGAGGCCACCGTGCACACGTTGGCCATTCCGTGCGCGGCCGAGCGGCCGACACCGGGGTGGATTCCGGAGGGGTCGTTGGCCTCCGAGGCAGCGTGGGACGCGGCCCTGTCGCGGCACTGCGTCGAGGGATAGGACCGCGCGATGCGCACGCTTGCGGTCTTCTGTGGGTCCCTGGTCGGGAACCGCGCCGTGTACGCCGAAGCGGCCGCGGCCCTGGCGAACGAACTGGCGTCGCGCGACATGCAGCTCGTCTACGGCGGCGGCGGCGTCGGCATCATGGGACTCCTCGCCGACGCGGCCATGGCGCGCGGGGTGCCGGTCGTGGGGGTCATCCCCGCCCATCTCGAAGAAAAGGAGGTCGGTCATCGTGGGCTCACCCGGTTGGAGGTGGTGCCCTCGATGCACGCCCGCAAGGCCCGCATGGCCGAGCTCGCCGACGGCTTTGTCGCGCTGCCGGGAGGCGTGGGCACGCTGGAGGAGCTGTTCGAGGTCTACACCTGGGGGCTCCTGGGACTGCATCAGAAGCCGGTCGCGGTTCTGGACGTCGCCGGCCTCTGGGCCCCGCTTCTGCGCGCGGTGGACCACCTCGTGGACGAGGGCTTCGTCCGTCCGGTCGATGGTCGCCGACTCATCCGGGGCACCGAGCCCGGAGCGCTCCTTGACGCGATGGAGGCGTGGACGGCTCCGGCGGACATCAAGTGGATGAAGCGAGCCGAAGAGGTATGAGTCCGGTGGAAATGAAGCGCCATTCAGGATAAGGCGCGGGCCTCGCGAGGCTGCAATGTTCGATCTCCCGGACGACATCCAGGACATTCAGAAGCTGGCTCGGGACTTCGCGCGCAGCGAGGTGCTGCCGGGCGCCCAGGAGCGCGATCATGCGCACCGCTACCCCGCGGCGCAGGTGGCCAGCCTGGGTGCAATGGGCTTTTTGGGCATGTGTGTCCCCGAGGACTACGGCGGCGCCGGAATGTCCACCCTGGCCTACGTCGTCGCGCTCGAGGAGATCTGCTACGCCGACGCCTCGGTGGGCGTCACCATGAGTGTGAACAACTCGCTGGTGTGCTGGCCAATCCTCGCCTACGGCACCGAGGCCCAGAAAAGAACGTATCTGCCCGACCTCGCCTCGGGCCGCAAGCTCGGCTGCTACGCCCTCACCGAGCCCAACGCCGGCTCGGACGCAGGGGCGCAGCGCACCAAGGCCACACCGGTCGACGGAGGGTACCAACTCGACGGGTCGAAGATCTGGATCACCAACGCGCCCAAGGCCCAGATCTGCGTGGCCTACGCCAACCTCGCGGTGGAAGAACGCCACAAAGGAGTCACCGCGTTCATCCTCGAGGCCGACTGGCCCGGGTACGGCATCGGCAAGCCCGAAGACAAACTCGGCATCACCTCGTCGGCCACCAGCGAGCTCCACTTCGACAAGCTCTTCGTACCAGTCGCCAACCGGCTTGCAGACGAGCGCAAGGGTTTTGGCATCGCGATGGCCACCCTGGACGGTGGGCGCATCGGGATCGCGGCGCAGGCGCTCGGGATCGCCCAGCGCGCGTTCGATCTGGCCGTCGCCTACGCCAAGCAGCGCGAGGCCTTCGGAAAACCCATCGCGGCCAACCAGGCGATCCAGTGGATGGTCGCCGACATGGCCACGCGCATCGAGTCCGCCAGGCTCTTGACGTGGCGGGCGGCCGTCGCCAAGGACCGGGCCGACAAGGCGAGGGCCAGCCATTATTGCTCGATGGCGAAGCTCGCGGCTTCGGAGACCGCGAACTTCTGTGCGGACAAGGCGCTGCAGATACATGGCGGCTACGGCTACTCCAAGGAGTACGAAGTGGAGCGACTCTTCCGTGACGCGCGCATCACCACGCTCTACGAGGGCACCAGCGAGATCCAGCGCATCGTCATCTCTCGCAGCTACCTGTCGTAGGCGATGGAACGCCCCATCCGCGTGCTGATCGCCAAGCCGGGCCTCGACGGTCACGACCGCGGGGCCAAGGTCGTCGCGCGGGGCCTTCGCGACGCGGGGATGGAGGTCGTGTACACCGGGCTTCACCGCACGCCCCAGCAGATCGTGCGCGCCGCGGTGGACGAGGACGTGGACGTGGTGGGCCTGTCGGTGCTGTCGGGGGCCCATGATCGCCTGGTGCCGGAGGTCGTCAGCGGCCTTCGTGCAGAGGGCCGTGGCGATGCCTTGGTGCTGGTCGGGGGCATCATTCCTGACGAAGACGTCGCGGCGTTGCACGCCGCCGGCGTGGCCCTGGTCTTCGGGCCCGGGACCGCCGTGGCCACGATTGTGGGTGAGATCAAGAATCGGCTCGCGAACCGGTGACGATCGGTTGCGGGACGGTCCGCAACTCGGTAGCTGAAGGAAGAGATATACACGCTTGACCGGTCAATACCAAGCACCGCGTGTGGCGGAGCCGCGCCCCCAGGCCGCGATGCTCACCCGCACCTCCCGAGAGCTTCTGGGCGAGCGGGCACTCCCGACGGTGCTGAGGCTGCGGCCGGTGGTCTTCGTCCTCGGCGAGCTCGGCGCCGGAAAGAGCACCGTAGCGCGGCGCTTGCTGGGTGCGGGAAGCCACGATTGCGACGGCGACTGCATGCGCAAGGCGCTGAACCATGCCGCTCGCCATGGCGTCTGGAGCGACACGCTCCTGGAAAGCCCGGGCCTCCTTCTGGACGGCGTCGATTGCCTCCACCGCCGCTACGGGGCGGTGAGGCTCATCGGCGAGCTGCTGCGGCAACGCGCAGCCGCCGGGCGGCGCACCGTATTGGTTCAGGGTCGCGCCGACATGTCGATCGCGCTCCTGTACCCGGAGCTTCCGTGTGAGTTGCGCGCGTCGTTGCTGCTCAGGTTCCCGGTGGGTGGCGGACGCCGTCGTTTCGTCGCCGCGGCCTGCCGCGCCCGGGGAGTCGACCCGCTGAGGGCGCCGGCGGCCTACACGCTCGAGCCGTGGAGCTACGCCGGGGTGGAGCGGGTCCTGGACGGGCTGGGGTAGCGGCGGACGCGGGCCGTCCGCCCGCTCCTACGGTTGGTCCTCGTCGTCGTGCTCCTCGCCGTCTTCCGGGCGAAGGTAACCGAGCACCTCGAGCTGCTCGCGCTCCCGATGACTCACGCTGAGCTCGCCGCGCCGATCGGGATCGTCGCTGCGGTTCCGGGGAATCATCACCGTGCCCGGCTCGACCATGTAGCCGGAGCCGCCGGAGCGCTCGACGCCGCCGACGCTGCCGCCCTTCCCGCCCATGTCCAAGCGACCGACCGGACAGGGGGCGGCCTGGCATTGCACGAAGAGGGTGCCGCCCTTCGGCTCGGGTCCGGGCTCGAAGACAAAGGACAGACGATCGGCTGCAAGCACGATGGCGCCGATGTCCTGGGGCACCTGCTCGGGTTGTTCACCCCATTCCACGTTGGCGCTGATCGTCGCCTTGAGCTCGGGATCCATGACCTCGGCGGAAAAGATGGGAGCACCGAAGGTGAAGGTGGTGCGCGTGGCATTGGCCGGAACGCGGATGCGGTAGCCGGGGCGGGTGGGCCAGCCACTGGCCTCGGACAGCGCCTCCTGCATCAAGCGGAGACTCCGGGCGTCGGCCTCTATCGCCAGGTTGTGGCTCTCGCCGGGGTCGGCCTCCAGGTCGTAGAGCTCCTGGTTTCCGCCCGAGCTGTGGAGGATGTACTTGTATTTCTGATAGACCACCCCCCAGCGATCGCGGTTGTAGCGCAGATGGCCGAGCAAGAGGGGCCTCGCGAAGAGCGCGGCCTTGAGCGCGTCGACGCCCGAGCCGGCGGCCGGATCCAAGAAGGCTCGTAGGCTCGTCCCGTCAGAGCGGGGGCGGCGCGCCTCGGGGACACCCAACACGTCGTACAGTGTGCCGGCGATGTCGACGAGACCGACATTGTCGGTGACGACGGGCGCACCCTGCCACCCACCCGGGAACCGAATCGCGAGCGGAACATGCACCAGCTCGTCGTAGAGCGAGTGATTGTGCTCGTACGCTTCGTGATCCCAGAATTCCTCGCCATGGTCGGCGTGAAGCACCGTGAGGGTCTGGCCGGGGAGTTTTTCGAGCCCGGTGAACAGGCGTGCCACCTGCTGCGAGACAAAGGCCACCTCCTCGTCGTACGCCGCGCGGATCCAGTCCTTCCCCGCTTCGCCCAGACGCTGCTTCTTCATCAACCCGTAGATGGCCCACCGGTTGAACCGGGCCGGCACGCCCTTGGGACGGGTCGCCAGGCCCTGAAAGCTGCCCTTGAACGGGTCGGGCGCCTCGTAGATGGTGTGAGGGTCCATGATGTGGACAAACAGGAAGGTGTCCTGACCCTGATGGGCTTCGGCCCATCCGAGCGCACGATCGACCTGATCGTTGGCCTTGGCCCCGTTTTCGTAGATCCAGACGTCCGTCCCCTTGGCAAATCCGAAGCGCGGCACGAGGTGCACGTTCCCCGAGATGCCGGCGGTCGCGAACCCCTCCGCCGAGAGCACCTCCGCGATGTTCACCGGGTCAGGCCTGCTGGGCCAGGCGCCGGTGAAGGCCGTCCGGAAGCTCGGCTTGGTGCGCGGCGCCGGCGCGTACGCGTTGTCGAATCGGACACTCTGCGCGAGCCAGGCATCCAGTTCAGGGGAAGTGGGCCGCGTGGCTCCGTTGATGCCGAGCGCGTCCCAGCGCAGGGTGTCGATCCCGACCACCACGACGTGACGAGGGGTGCCTCCGGTCTCCACGATGGTTGGCGCGGTCAGGACGACATGGTCCCCCGCTTCGGTGGAACCCGCGATCGTCGCGACAGTCAGTGTCGCCGACCGTGCGGGGCCGTTGGGAAGTTCCAGGACCACGTCCTGATGCTCATCACCGCCGATGTGTCCCTCCCAAATGGATACGCCGTCCAGGCTCAACTGCACGGTCGCGCCGTCACCGGTGGTCCGCCCCGATATCGGATCGTCCAACAGGGCGAGGCCAAACTGCAGTTGCCCACGGTCGGGGATGGGCACCGTGAACGTCGCGGTGGCCGGCGCTGGCAGGTACAGGCCTGGCCGCGTCGCGCGGTCGCGGGTGAGGGTCGTCCGCGCGAACGTGGGTGCCGGGACGCCGGCGGTGGCGAACGACAGTCTCCTGGTCAACGCGGCGAGCTCATCGACCTGGAGCACCGCGGCCGTGGGCCAACTCGCCGGGTTCTCCGGCGCGAGCAGCATCAGCCGACCGCGGTCGACCCACCACAGGATTGCGGGTTCGGTGGCGGGACCCGACACCGTGCTCTCGAAGGGAATTTCCCGTTCACCCCGGACCATTCGCGCGCCGAGCGGGGCGTAGTTCGGCTTGGGCATGGCGGTGGCGAAGGGGAGGGGCGTGCTGTACGCGTGCCATCCGCGCTTGCGTACCCCTTCGTCTTTCCACTTTCCTTCCAGCACGAAGCGCCCGGCGCTGACCGGGGTGCTGCCGGGCGCGAAGGTATAGCTGCCCTCGTCGAGGTGATCGAGCAGGTGCCAAGCGCCGGCGCCGCCGGGACGGTCCAGCGTGACCGCGGCGGGCGTGGCCGGGGCGGCCGGCGGCGCATAGTCGACGGACGCTTTGGACGAGGCGCCATCGTCCTTGCAGGTGCAGGCGAGGCTCAACAGCAACAGGGCGGCGCGCATGGCGCGGGAGCTAACGTATCCATGGGCGCCATGGCCATCGATCAACCCAGTCGACGCCGCCGCCATTCGAGTCCGAGCAGGCCGGCGACGAGCAGCGGGGTCCACTCCTGCGGCTCGGGCGCCGCGGTCACCTCGCGGGGCACGCTCAACACCCAGGCCACCGCTCCCAACCGCCCCGTCGCAGCGGGCAGCCAGCGGACCGCCCTACATCTGGCCGGCCATCTCCGACATCGCGCCCAGGCCCATGAACACCATGCCCAGCCCGAACGCGGCGAGCAGGAAGACCAGGTTGAGCGCGAGGCCCACCCAGGCCATGATCTTGCTGTTTCCCTCTGCCTTCTGCACCAGGGCGACGACGCCGCAGATGGCGCCGGCGAACCAGAGGAAGAAGCCGAGCCAGCCGAGGCACAAAAAACTGCCGCAGCAGTAGACGATGGTGCCGACGACGCCGAGAATCAGCGAGGCGATCGCGAACGGATTCGTCTCGGCAGGGGGGGAGTAACCAGGGAGTGCGTCCATCTGGGGGATAGTCATTTCAGGGTCCGGGGGGACGCCGATTGTATTGCACCGAGTTTGCAAAGGCGAGGCCGATGAAGCCGGCGCCGATCAATCCGGTCACCACTTCGGGGATGTGCACCACGGGCTGTAGGAACATGATTACGGCCAACGCCAGAATTGCCCAGAAGGCGCCCGCTTCGAGGTAGCGGTACGCGGTGAGAGTGCCCTCGTCCACCAGCCAGATGGTGAGGCTCCTCACGAACATCGCGCCGATCCCGAGGCCCAGCGCGATCACGATGAGGTTGGTCGAGAGCGCGAACGCGCCGATGACGCCGTCGAAGGAGAACGACGCGTCGAGCACCTCAAGGTACAGGAAGGAACCGAGTCCCGAGCGCACGACCACGCCCGAGGTCCGGTCCCCGCTGTGCTCCAGCAGGGCGCTGATCCCGTCCACCGCGATGTGGCAGAGCAGACCGAACATCCCGGCGACGATGAATTCCAGCTGGCCCGCCGACGGCAACCACCGCGACACCCCGAGGAGCACCAGCATCACCAGCGCCAACTCGACCGCCTCGATCTTCCCGAGCCGATTGAGCGGCCGCTCGATGGTGGAGAGCCAGAACTCGTTGCGCGTGTGGCTGACGAAGTGTTTGAGTCCCACCATGGCCAGGAACGCGCCGCCAAAAGCCGACACCGTGAGGTGCGCGCTGGTCAGTACCCGGGCGTACTGGGCGGGGTCGGTGGCGGCCATCAGCACCGCGGCCCACGGGGATATCTGCGCGATCACTGCGACGATCACCAGCGGGAACACGACGCGCATCCCGAAGACAGCGATGGCGATACCCCAGGTGAGGAAGCGGCGACGCCACACCGCGTCCATGTCGCGCAGAACGGTGGCGTTGACGACAGCGTTGTCGAACGAGAGGCTGACCTCGAGCACGCCCAGCACCACGACGATGAACAGGGTGTGGAGCACGGCGCCGCCGGTGCCGCCACTCTCCCATCCGACCCACGCCGCGATGGCGAGCGCGAGGACGGTGAACGCGATCGAGCCAGAAAAGTACTTCGACAACAACGAGGAGACCGGGAGGGCTGCGAACATGTCGCGGCCGTGTCGTTTCGGCAAGGGATAGGCGGTCACGAGGCGTCAGTTTGGTCCATCACATCGCGAATGCCGGCCAGATGCAGGCGCTGGGCGAGCGCGTCGGTGCCCGGCTCTTCGTCGGGGCGGTGGTCCTGGTCGATGGCGGCCTCGGGGCCGGCAAGACGACGTTCGCCCAGGGGGTCGCCCGGGGGCTCGGCGTGACGGGGGCCGTCACCAGCCCCACCTTTGCGCTGGTCAACGAATATCCGGGGGCCCGCGTCCCGTTGAGGCACGCCGACGTGTACCGGCTGGAGCACCCCGACGAGCTGATCTCCGCCGGCATCGCCGAGCGCATCGGGATCGACGGCGCCTGGCTGGTGGAGTGGGCGGAGCGCTTCGAGGGGGCGTGGCCCGAGGCGCATCTCGAGGTGCGGATCGAGGGGGGCGGGGAGGGGAGGCAGGTATCGTTCGCGGCGACGGACGCGCGGCATCGAGCGTTGATTCCTCTGCCCGCTTGACCGCCGCGCGGCGGTGTCCATCCTCCGCGCCGTGCTCCCTCACCCCGTCCCGCCCAGCCCCGCGCCCGCGCTCGTCCGGCAGGCGGTCGAACGCCTGACCCTCGCGGTGACCCCCTACCGCCTGGGAGCGGGCGCCGAGCGCGTGGCCGTGGGCGTGCTCGTCGCGCTCTTCGCGGGGTCACTGATGCTGCCCCGCGCGGCGCCCGCCGTGCCGCGGCGGGTGGTCCACGTCGCCGGGCTCGGGTGGGTGGACGCTGAGGCGGTGGTCGGGCTGCCGGCGACTGCGGGTGACGGCGAGGCGTGGGCGCTCCGTCGTGTCGACGAAGCACCCTCACGTGGCGTCGAGCTCGCCCCCACCGAGGTGACAGCGGCGCCGAGTGCCCTCGCGTTGGGCGCGCGGCTCTCCCTCAATGGCGCCACGGCCGAGGAACTCGAGGTGCTGCCCGGCATCGGCCCCGCCCTTGCCGCCCGCATCGTGGCCGCGCGGCCCTTCGCCACCGTCGCCGCGCTGGATCGGGTACGTGGCATCGGGCCGCGCACCTACGCCAGGCTCGCCCCCCTTCTGGACCTCTGAGTTGATCTACCTGGATTACAACGCCACGGCGCCGCTGCTGCCGCAGGCCCGCGCCGCGATGGAGCCCTGGTGGGGCGTCCCCGCCAACCCGAGCGCCGCGCATCGCCTCGGGCGCGACGCGGCGATGGCGGTGGACCGGGCGCGCCAGCAGGTGGCCGACCTCGTGGGGTGGCCGCGCGACGGCGTGGTGTTCACCAGCAGCGCCTCGGAGAGCAACGCGACCGTCTGCGCCACCGGTCGTTGGGCGGCTTCGGCGGTGGAGCACCCCTCCGTCCGCGCGTGGGCGGCGGCGATCGTACCCGTCGACGAGCACGGTGTCATCGACGTGGCGGCGCTCGCCGAGCTCGAAGGGGTCGACGGGATCAGCGTGATGTTCGCGAACAACGAGACGGGGGTCATCCAACCGGTGGCGGAGGTCATCGCCCTGGCGCGCCGGCGTGGTCTGCGCGTGCACGTCGATGCGTCGCAGGCCCCGGGGCGCGTACCGCTCGACGCGCTGGCGGGGGCGGACTTCGTCACCTTGGCGTCGCACAAGCTCGGTGGGCCGCAGGGAGTGGGGGCGCTGTGCGTCGCCCGGATGACCCCGCCCGCGCCGTTGGTGCGCGGCGCCGCCCAGGAGCGCAGTTGGCGCGCCGGCACCCACAACGTGGCGGGTATCGTCGGCTTCGGGACCGCCGGGGTGGTCGCCGGTGCCGGCTGCCTCCCGCCCACCCTCCGGGATCGACTTGAGCGCGGCCTCGTCGCCCTTGGTGGCCGGGTGGCGGGGGCAGGGGCGCCGCGCTTGCCGAACACCTCCTGCGTCTCGTTCGGCGGCGCCCTGGCGCCTGACCTGGTGGCGGCCCTCGACCTGGCCGGGATCGCCGCCAGCGCCGGAAGCGCCTGCGCATCGGGGGCGGCGCGGCCGTCGTCGGTCCTTGCGGCGATGGCTTTTGGCGGCAGCGGGGTTCGCTTCTCGCTCGGCAGCGGCACCACCGAGGCCGAGATCGAGGCCACCCTCTTGGCAATGGCCCGGATCCTCCCGGGTTTCGTGGACGGATGAGCACGGTGGTGTACGCTGGTGTCCGATGACTCGCGTCTTGTTCGCCTCGGCCTGTCTCTTGAGCGTCGGGTGTGAGGAGCCCGACGACGCGGCCGACAGCGCCCGCCCCCCGGTGGTCCCGCTCGCGGCCACCACCGTGCGCCTGCTGCCGGACGGGCAGGAAAATCTCCTCGTCCCGATCCAGGTGGGCCTCGATCCGGTCAGGCGCCGGCTGTACGTCAGCAGCAACGGCCTGCCGACCCTGGCTGAAGTGGACCTCGACACGATGGCCCTGGTCACTGTGCACCCCATCCCCGAGATGCGCGCGCTTCATCCGCTGGTCGCCGCGGACGAGTCGGGAATCGTCTGGCTCGGCTTCGCGGAGGGTGCGCCGCTGGGCGCGTTCGACCCGGTGGCCGGGCTCTACACCGTCGTCGAGGCGCCTTTCGACCAGGTGCATGCGCCCGTGGCGATCGAGGGCGAGCACGACGTGCTGCTGGCGCTCGGCCGGGATCGCCCGCCGCTCCAGCTCGACCTGGCCGGCCTGGTCCTGGGGTTGGACGCAGCCACCGGGGGCGGCGTCAACGCCCTCTTCTCGGATGCCCACGCCGCCGCGCCCGGGGCGATGGTGACGCTGTCGGGCGACACGCTCGTCGAGCTGGCGCGATGCGCGCTCGCCGACGGGCAGGAGGTGGAGTCGGGTTTTTCCTGGTTCGACGAACTGCCGGGGCGCGGCTTCGCGCTGACCCTTGGCCCGTCGGTGGCGGTGCTGGACTGTGAGAGCGGGGAGTGGAACAGCCTGCGACTGCCGGGCGAAAACTACTCGGTGTTCGGGCTGGCGGACGGCGTCTTTCTGGCACTCGACCGGGTGGGGGGCGCCGACCGCCACTGGGGCCTGGCCCGCACCTTCGGCCGGGACCTGACCCAAGTGCGGGACGCCGTACAGTTGGGCAAGAACAGCGGCTACGGCGCGACCCCCTCACCGGGCTGGTGTGGATGAACTCGCAGGGCGCCGGAGAGGTGTGGGCCTTGCGCCCCGAGACGGGCGAGGTGGAGGCCAGGGTGAAGCTGGGCGCGCACGTCGAGTCCGTCGCCATCGACCCCTCCGACCCGGACGTGGTGGTCTTCACCGGGCGCCTCTCGTCCTCGTACGGGAGCGTCAACCTCCGGAGCGGGGAGTTGCTCGTGGTCGAGGACGTCCTGACGTGGCCGGTCTCCCCATGCTTCGTCGGGTCGCGACTGTTCATGCTGGACGAGCTGATCAGCACCGTCGCCGAGCTCGACCCCGCCTCGCTCTCGGTGATCGGGACCTTCGATGTCGGGCTGGGGCCGAACTCGACCTTGACCCTCTCCGATCTCGCCGCCGCCGACCGGGGTTGGCTCTACGTCAGCAACGGCGGCACCGGCGTGGTCGCCGCGCTCGACATCGACTCCGGCGCCGTCGCCGGCACGTGGTCGCTTCTCGGCACGCCCCCCGACGTCGACAGGCCTGGCCGCCTGGAGCTTGTCGTGGCCGCCGGCGGCCTAATCGCGCTGCGCAACAGTGACGGCGAGTTACGTAGGTTGGACCCGGATAGCGGCGCTGTCGTCGAGGCGATGGCCGACGCGCGCTCCACCAGATTCGTCCTCCGAGGCCATGCGCTCGACAGCCTCACCCTTTCGGATGCCGGCGCCCGTGTCTGGTCCGGACCCTGGGCCTTCGATTCCGTGAACCTGGCGGAGGCCGAGTCGCTCACCGACGATGTGCTGGTGCTCCACGACTCTGGTGAGGACGGTCTGATCGGGTGGTCGTCCGTCGCATCCCAGGTCATTCGGATGGACGCGACGCGGGCAACCATCTCGGCGGTGGCGACCGAGCCCGCGCCGTGGGGGTTTCCCGGTTTCGCTTCGCGCGACGACGAGGGAGACCTCGGCGTGGTGTTCGCGAGTTACGACCGGGGCGAACTGCAGTACGTCCCCGTCGAGGAGCCCTGATGCGGATCGTGTGTGCCATGTCCGGCGGCGTCGACAGCTCGGTGGCGGCGGCGCTGCTCGCGGAAGCGGGGCACGAGGTCATCGGCGTTCACATGAAACTCCACGAGGCCGAGGGCGGCGGGCCGGGCCATTGTTGCGGGCTGGACGATGCCTGGGATGCCCGTCGGGTTGCGGATACACTTGGAATCCCGTTCTACGTCATGGACCTGCGCCAGGCCTTCCAGGAAGCGGTCGTCGACGACCTCGTCAAGAGCTACGTCGCGGGCTTCACCCCCAACCCTTGCGTGCAGTGCAACGGTGTCTTGAAGTTTCACGTGCTGCTGCGTCGTGCGACCGCGTTGGGGGCCGAGGCGATCGCCACCGGTCACTACGCACGCACTGAGGACGGTCGACTGTTCGCCGCGGTGGACAAAGACAAGGACCAGTCCTACTTCCTGCACCCGGTCACTGCCGATGCGCTCCGGAAATCCCGGTTCCCACTCGGTGGATTCTCCAAGCCCGAGGTCCGCGAGCACGCGCGGCGGCTGGGGCTGGTCACCGCCGAAAAGGCAGAGTCGATGGAGGTGTGCTTCATTCCTGACCACGACCACGCCCGCTTCGTCGCCCAAGCGCGGCCTGAGCTCGACGGCGCCGGGGACATCGTGGACGCCGCCGGCAGGGTGCTGGGGCGGCACGACGGCTACTGGCGCTACACGCTGGGTCAGCGTCGCGGCCTCGGCCTCGCGGGCGGCCCGTGGTACGTCTTGGAGGTCGACGCCGCCCGGGCCCGGGTGGTCGTGGGTCCGGACGCGGGGCTGGCGTCCACCAACATTTTGGCGCGCGGGCCGAACTGGTTGCGGGCGCCGGGTGCGCTCGTCGGGCGCCCGCTCCACGCCCGTGTGCGCCACCGAGGCGCGCTCGCTCCCTGCACCATCGTCGCGACCGACCCGCTGCACATCGAGCTGGCGGCGCCGGTGCGCGCGGTCACGCCGGGGCAGTCGGTGGTGGTCTACGACGGGGACGAGGTGGTGCTCGGCGCCTTCATCCGCCGGGCGGTCGACACCTCGGCGAGCGCGGGCGCGCCGTGACCCTCGGCTACCGTTTTGCCGACGAGGCGCTGCTGGCGCTCGCCCTGACGCATCCCAGCGCGGTTCTGGAGGGCGGGGCCGCCAACAACCAGCGCCTCGAATTCCTCGGCGACGCGGTGCTCCAACTGCTCGTGACCGACTGGCTGGTGGCCACCCATCCCAGCTGGACCGAGGGCCGCCTGTCCAAGGCCCGCGCCGCGGTGGTGCGCAAGGAGACCCTGGCGGCGCTCGCAGACCACTTCGAGATCCCGGCCGCGCTGCGCCTGGGTGCCGGGGCCCAACGAGACGGCACCCGGCAGAGCGTGAACGTTCGGTCCGACGCGCTGGAGGCGGTCCTCGGCGCGGTGTACCTCGACGGGGGACTGGGGAAGGTGCGGGGCCTGGTGATCCCGGCGTTGATGCCGTGGTTACAGCGCGCGGACGAAGCGGTCAATCCTCGTAGCGCGCTGCAGGAATGGGCCGCGGGGAGGGGTCTCGGTCCGCCGGAGTACCGGGACCTCGGCGCCGAGGGTCCCCCCCATTCGCGCCGATTCGACTACGAGGTCCACGTCGCCGGGGAGGTCTTCGGACCGGCCTCCGGAACGAGTCGGCGCACGGCGATGGCCGCCGCCGCGACCCTTGCCGTCGCGACACTCCTGCCGGGCCACGTGCCCGACCCGGTCGGCCGATGAGCGCCGCGGTCGTCGACGACGCACGGGCCGACCTCGAGGCGCGCGCCGATGCCGACGCCCGTCGCCGCGATGCCGAGACGCATCGATCGGAAGTCGCCCATCCAGGTGGCATCGGGGTTACCCCGCCGCCATGGACTACCGCACCGGTACTGTTGCGCTGGTCGGGCGCCCGAACGCGGGAAAGAGCACCCTGCTCAACCAGCTTGTCGGCGCCCGGATCGCGGCGGTTTCCCCGCGTCCGCAGACGACGCGCAACCGGATCATGGGGGTGGTCACCGTACCCGGACTCCAGGCGGTGCTGGTCGACACGCCGGGGCTCCACGGAGCCAAGAGCGAGCTGAATCGGCGGATGGTGATGGCGGCCGAGGCGGCGATGGCCGAAGTGGACCTGCTCTGCTGGATCGTCGACGCGTTCCGGCCCCATGACGAAGAGCTCGCCGCGCGTTTCGCTGGCAAGACGGTGGTCGTCGCCCTCAACAAGGTCGACGGCTTCGCCGATAAGCCGAAGTTGTTGCCGCTCATCGCCGCGTATGCCCAGAACGGCGTGGTGGTGCCGATCTCGGCGCTGACGGGGGAGGGGACGGACACCCTGCTGGCCGAGTGGCGGAAGGCCCTCCCCGAGGGCGAGGCCCTCTACCCGGACGACCAGATCACCGACGCGCACGAGCGCGACATCTGCGCCGAGCTGGTGCGTGAGCAGGTGTTCCTGCTCTGTGGCCAGGAGATCCCGTATGTCACCGCGATCGAGATCGAGGGCTTCGACGAGGCGCGGCGGGCGGAAGGCTACGTCACCATCCACGCGCGGATCCTCGTCGAGAAGCAGAGCCAGAAGGCCATCGTCGTCGGGGCTGGCGGCAAGATGATAAAGCGCATCGGCACCGACGCCCGCAAGCGCATCGAGGCGCTCCTGGACGCCAAGGTCGACCTCCGGCTGTTCGTGGTGGTCGAACGGGACTGGACGGCGAATCCCCGGCTCCTCCGCGAGCTCGGCTACACCGGCGAATAGGGTCCCCGGCCACCGGACGCCAAACTGCGAGACGGAGATCCTTTGGAGTGGGCTCGTCCTTGACCCGGCTCCGGGCCTTCGCTATGCTCGAAGGGGCTCCCCACGGCCCAGGCAAGGATCCTTGACCCTCTCCCGCATCCACCTGCTCCTAGTCCTCAGCGCAGCCTTCGCGGTGCCCTCGGCGTCCTTCGTCGTCCCGCCGCTGCCTCGATGATCCAGGAGTTCCCATGAAAAAGTCTCAGGCAGTCTGCATGCTGCTCGGGCTGGCCCTGCCAGCGGTGGCCGGCGAGCCCGTGACGACCATCACCCAGGTCAACAAGACATTCTCCAGCCTCGCGCTGGCGATCAAGGTGGGCGAGACGATCCGGTTCAGCAACGCGGACACCGTGACCCACAACCTGTTCCTGAAGGCTGAGGGCATCGCGCTCAACGCTCTGCAGGAGCCGGGCAACGAGGTGGACGTGGTCTTCCCCAACGCCGGCAAGTACACGGTCCGGTGCGCGATCCATCCCCAGATGACGTTTGCCGTAACGGTCGAATAGCGTGCAGGTTCGCCGTCCCGGCGGCGTCCGTCGCAGACTCACTCCCGATTCGCTCGTTGCGAAGGTCAATCTGGTCCTGACCGGGGTGTTTGGTTCGTTGATTGCCCTGGCGTTCTACCAGTACACCTACCTGAACCTGCGCCTTTCGGACGGCATGGCCGATCTGGCTCGGTCGGCAGAGGTGCGGTGGCTGGCCGTGGAGTCGCTCGTGCTGAGGATGCGGCAGGACGACGTTTCGAAGGCGATGCTCATCAACCCGTCGAACATGGATTTCGTGCAGGCGAAGCTCACAGCCTACGACCAGGGGCAGGCCTCCCTCAAGCGGCTGGATGAGATGGCAAGCTCCGCCGAGATCCACGCTGTCGTGGAGGAGTTGGCGCGTATCGACCAGGAGGAACTCGCGCCGGCCGACACCCAGGTGCTGGAGCTACTGTTCGGGGGAGACCAGAAGGGCGCCCAGGACCTGTACTTCCGCGCCTACGAACCGTCACGGCAGACCTACGATGCCAAGATCCGTGAGCTGGTGGACCTCTCCACCGCTCGGTCCATCACCGCGGCGGCCCGGCTTCAGTCGGATGTACAGACGTCGTCGTTGGAGAACTCCCTCGTCCTGATCCTCGGGGTGGCGCTCGTCGCACTGGTCCTCCGCCTCGCGACCGGCAACATCGCACGCCAACTGAACGCAACGGTGCTGGTGCTGGAACAGGTGGCGGACGGCAACCTCACCGGCCAGTTGACCTTCACGTCACGGGACGAATTCGGACGGATGGCGGCCGCGTTGAACACCGCACTCGCGGCGTTGCGGTCGATGGTCGTGGACATCCAGGACGTGGGAGGCAGCCTCAGCGCCGCTTCGGGTGTGCTCACCGCGGTGAGCACCGAGCTGGAGCGGAGCATCGGCCACACCAACACCCAGGCGAGTGCCATGGCCACCGATGGGCAGCGGGTCAGCCTGAGCGTAGACGACGTCGCCACCGGCGTAGGGGAGCTCGGGGCAGCCATCACCGAGATCGCCAGCAACGCGGGGAGGGCACGTCAGGTCGCGAAGACCGCGGTCGTCCTGTCCGGCGAGGCGAACGTCGCCATCCAGAAGCTGAGCCAGCGCGGCAGCGAGATCGAGGATGTCGTCGGTGTCATCAACGACATCTCCGCCCAGGTGAGGGTGTTGTCGCTAAACGCCGCCATCGAGGCGGCCCGCGCCGGGCCCGCCGGGCGGGGCTTTGCGGTCGTCGCGAGCGCCGTCAGGGCCATGGCCGGCAAGACCGAGCAGGCCACAGAGCTCATCGAGCGTCGGATCGCGGGCATGCGGAGCGACACCGAAGGCACCACCCGGGCCATGCACGGCATCGCCGGGGTCATCCGGCAGATCGAGGCGCTGCAATCCGACATCGCTGCCGCAGTCGAGAAGCAGGACATCACCAGCCAGCAGATCACGCTGACGCTGAGCGACGCCGCCGTGAGCACGTCGCGCATCGCAGAGAACATCCGGGTCGTGGCGCGCGCAACCGACAGCATCGCGCACGGTGCCGAGCAGGTACGCGAGGCTGCGACCGGAATGGATGAGCTGTCCGTGAAACTGAAAGAAGTGATCGGACGCTTCCGCCTCGCGGTGTAGGCTAGTGTGCTGTGGTGACGAGACGTCCGGTCCTGGCGCGCCGCACTGAGCAGCGACCGCGTATCTGCATCGCTTACTTGACATAATATACATTATCAGAAGTTATGAATGGGGCGAGGGGACACCACTCGATGCGGATTCCTTCGTCCCCGCTCCCGACCGCTCACGGCCTCGGCGTGACCCAGTCGGCCGGCGCTGGCGGTGGGGTGCCCGACCGTCCCGCGAGCGCGTAGAGCACGCCGCCGTTGCTCAGTGCGTAGATCTCGTCGCCGACCAAGGCCGGCGCCACCCCGAACCCGGTGAGCAACGGTTCCGGATCGAGCGTCCAGAGCTGCGTCCCCGATTCGGGATCGACCAGAAACAGCGTGCTGTCGGTGCTGCCGACGAGGATGCCCAGCGGCGTGACCTGCGGCCCCAGCAGCGGACCCGACGTCGCCGAATCCCACGTCCAGGCCAGCGTGCCGGTGCGGGTGTCGATCCGGCGGAGCTTCCCGTCGCTGCCCGGGTGGTAGCACGTGTCGCCGGTGAGCGTGGGCGCGGCCGCAGACCCCACGTCGATGCGCCACGAAGGCGCCCGCGTTTCGAGGCCCAGGTGGACCAACGGCTTGGTGTAGCCCGCAACCATCACGGCGCCGTCGCCTACAAGCACGGCAGGAGCGATCAGATCGGGGTAGGTGCCCTCCCCCACCTGGGTCTTCCAGCGTTCGCTGCCGGTCGCCCGGTCCAGCGCCACGAGGAACCCGTCTGAGAAGCCGACAAAGGCGGTGTCGCTGGACAGCGTGGGCGCCGGCGCGCCGAACAACTCCAAGGACGCGGCACGCGCCATATCCAGCTTATGCTCGTATCGCCAGCGTAATTCTCCGGTTGTCGCGTCGAGCGCGAAGACCAACTCGTCGACGTTGGTCACGTAGAGCACCCCGTCGGCCAGCGTCGGCGTGGAGACCACGGGGGCGCCACTGTAGTGCTCCCAGTCGCGACGCCAGGCTCCGTCGCGACGCGAATACGCACTGGTGTAGCCGGCGCGGTCGGAAAAGAGCACGCGGTCCTCGCCCACGAGGATGGGCGTCGTGCCCACGGGCGCGCGCGCGGCGAGCACGCTCCGGACGCGGCCATCAGCGCGGTCCAGCACCAGGAGTCCGCTCTGGCCGCTGTAGCCGACGAAGATCTCCTGCATCGAGACCGCGGGCCCGCCGGGCTCGGTGGGCGTGGCCACGTTCGGGACCAGGCCCGGGAGGTGGACCGCCCAGCGAATCACGGGCATCGCCGACAACGGCCTTCCTGACGGCTCCGCCGCGGGCGCCGGGACGGGGCTGCCGAGGCCGGAGGCCAGCCAGGCCGCGGTGAATGCCGCGCCGACGCCCAGCGTCACGGGGTTCCCGCGGGAGCCGCTGGGGGCTCCACCTTGGGCTTGGGTTTGCCCAGTCGCGACGCGAGGGCGCCGAGCGCGGCGCGGTCCGCGCTCTTCGGGAAGCGGGTCTCGAGCTCCGCGTAGGTTGCCATCGCGGCGTCCGTCTTTTCACCGTCGAGCTGCACCCCGGCGAGGCGGATGAGGGACTGTTCGGCGAAGAAGCCGCTGTATCGGTCCGTCATCTCCCGCAGGCGCGCCTCGGCCTCGTCGGTTTTGCCCGCGTCGCACAGGGCGCGCACGGCGCTGGTATCAGCAGCGAAGGCGATCACGGACGTTCCACCGGTGGCAAGAGCTTTATCGCCGGCCGATCGTGCCGACTCCGGCTTGCCCGCCCGCATCCAGGCCTCTTCGGCCTTGAGCCAGGCGACGACCGCCGCATCGCCCGAGGTGGAGGCTGCCAGGGCCTCGTAGCGGCGCGCACCCTCTTCCAGGGTTGCGGTTCGCGCCACGTCGGCCGGATCGTCCTTCGGAGCCATGCCGAACATCGCCATCTGGTCGACGACCGGCATCCGGTGGTCGATCTCGGCGATGGCCCCGTATTGATCCTCTGCGCGTTCAGCGGCCCAGGAACCCCACACGCCGTACGCCGCGGAGCCGACGAGCACCAGCACCAGCGCGTAGCCAAAGTAGTGCCAATGGCCGAGCATGAACTCGCTCAACGCCATCTGCGCCTTGACGACGTAGTCTTCGTCCCGCGCCTCGGGGGGTTCGGGATGCGGAAGGGGCTTTTGGGGGTCGTCTGTGGTGGCCAACGCGGACTCGGCGGGCGGCCGGGCTAACACGATGCACGCGCGTGGGCCCGTCGCCGCCGCGCTCCTCGACGGCAACACCGCGGGGCGCTGCCACTGGTTCGCGCCGCCTACGCCCCGCGATCTTCGAGCGCCGCCAGGAATTCCAACGCCCGGAGCCACAGGACGAACGCGCCGGCCAGCGCCTCGGCGTCGAGGCCCGGAAGCTGCACCCGGATGCGGGTGAGGCTCCCCTCGTGAAGGGCACGTGGGAGCACTCCCGTGCCGGTCTCCCACACCAGAAGGACCCGATCGCGCCCCTCGCTGATGGCGTGCAGCCACTCCTGGTCGCCCTCCAAGAAGTGGACGGGAAGCGGACGCGCCGGGTGCGTCGGGCTCGGCCTGGCCAGCATCGTCGCCTGAGCTCGCGCCGCCCACGCCGCGAACGCGGCGAGCGCAGGCTCCCCGGCGACGTGGGCGACGACGTCGATCCGGCCCTCCTGCGCCAGCCCCCGCAACGCTCGCGCGAGCGACCACGCGGGATTCTCAGTGATGGGAGCCTGGCAGGACTCCCGCATCGCCTTCGCCCCCGCCAGGGCGGCGCCAACGTCCAGTCCGGCCAGCCCCGCGGCCACCAGTACGCCCGCGCCGAGGACGCCGCGCGTCCCCTCCCCGGCCCAGGCATCTTCGATCCAGACGCCGCCAGGCGGCGGCTCGATCGGTTCGCCGCCGTCGGTTCCACACGCCACGCCGACTCGCCTGCCGGCGGCCAGCGCCTCGTCGATCGCCGCCTCGACGTCGGAAGCGCCGAGCAGGGCGACCAGGGGCCCGTCGCCCGGGAGGCCGAGCGTCCGACCCCATGCACCAGCGGCGGCGACCGCCCCGGGCTGGCCGACCAGCGTGCCCGGATGCCCGCCCAGGGCACGCATGGCTCCTGTCACCGCATCAGCTTTCGGCAGCGGCGACAACCACACCGACCCCCGGAGCCGCGTCGCCAACGGCGCGATCGCGGCCACGTCCGCCCACCGGCGCCGCACCGCCGCGGACGTCAGGAACACACCACCCAGGCCGACGATGACGCCGCGCCCCACGCTACTCACAAGCGGAGAGGTTCACCTGAACCGGCCGCCCCCCCGCCGGGAAACGTACGTCCCGGGAGGTCTGGCACGAGCCACCGTCTGCCTGGACGAGCTTGAAGGTGTGGACGCCCTCTTCCAGGGTGGAAGAGACCGGCAACGGCCCCATGTCGCGACCATCCACGAACGCGGCGCCCCCGGTGGGACCGAAGACGGTGACCAGCCCGGTGACTCTTTCAGCTTGCAGCCGGAACGGGACCGACATGCTCTGCACGTTCAGGCTGACCTCGCTTGTTTCGGCTTTGTGCCCGGGCGCGGAGACCTTCACCTTGTGTTTGCCGTAGTCGAGTTCGATGGTCACCGGCGCGGCGCCGCGAGCACGATCGTCGATGGTGACGGTGGCCCCTGCCGGGTCGCTGGTGACGGTGAGTTTGCCCTTGGAGGCCGCAGACTCCGAACCCCATGGGTTGTCCGAGGTGGTGGTCGCCGTCGTGACGGGCGGCGGCGTGACCGGCTTTGGCGGCGGCGTGACCGGCTTCGGCGGCGGCGTGACCGGCTTCGGCGGCGGTGTGACCGGCTTCGGCGGCGGCGTGACCGGCTTCGGCGGCGGCGTGACCGGCTTTGGCGCCGCAGCCGGCGTGACCGGCTCGGGCTTGGGCGCGGCGACCGGCTCGGGCTTGGGCGGGGCGACCGGCTCGGGCTTGGGCGGGGCGACCGGCTCCGGCGGCGGGGCGACCGGCTCCGGCGGCGGGGCGACCGGCTCCGGCGGCGGGGCGACCGGCTCGGGCACCACCGGCGTCGGTGTCGCGACCGACCTGGTGTCGACGACCACCGGCGGAGCGGCCTTCTTCTGGCCACTCCAGAACATGTACCCGCCACCCATGACGACGAGGAAGGCGATGGAGATCGTGGCGATCATCAACACGCCGATCCCCGCGGCGGCGGGGGCCACCCCCACCCCGGTGTCCCGCGCCTTGTCGCGCTTGGGCGCCGGCTCGGCGGTGTACATCGGAACGGTGCCGCGGCTGTCTTCGTCGGGGTGCGGAAACTCGAACTCGTCGAATTCGGCTGCGGGTGCCTCGGGGCTGGCGGTCGCGGCGACCGGTGCCACGTCGCGACGGCGGACCACCGCGGCGGCGGGAGGCGGGGACGCGCCGACGCCAACGGCGTCGGCGCGTCTGGGGGGCAGGTCTTCCGCGCGCGGGCGCGCGTCGGGGGGATCCGCGGAGTCCTCGGCACGCGTCCACGGTGGAGGCAGCGTCGGTGCCTCGGGCGTCACGACGGCCGCGGCTTTGAGTTTGGCCATCCGGATGAGGGTCGGCTCCGGCGCGTCGAAGGCGTCGAAGGACGGTCCGCCGCCTTCGGACATGCTCGGCGGCAACGTCGGCGCCGAGGCCAGCGTCGGCATCTTCGGCGCCGCGGCGGGCCTGGACGCCGCGTGGACCACCAACGGCATGCCGTCGTGGAAGCAGAACTCCACCCAGTCTTCGTAGGAGTTCTTGCAGAGCGGGCAGGCCTTCATGGGGGGCACCAGATCATCGGCACGCGCAGCTTACCGGGTGAGGCGGGAGCGCGCACCTAACCACCTCCGTACGTGCGCTTGAGATGCCGGGCGATGACGACGCGCTGAACCTGGTTGGTCCCCTCCACGATCTGCATGACCTTGGCGTCACGCATCAGGCGTTCGACTGGGTATTCTCGGGTGTAGCCATATCCACCGAGGACCTGGACGGCGTCGGTGGACACCTCCATTGCTGCATCGGTGGCCACACATTTCGCCATGGCCGCGATGTGGCTGTACGGTTGCCCCTGGTCGCGTAGCCACGCCGCCTTGTGCACCAGCAGGCGCGCGGTCTCCACCTTGCTGGCCATGTCGGCGAGCATGAATCCAACGCCCTGAAAGTCGATGATCTGCGTATCGAACTGCCGACGCTGGCACGCGTACGCTGCGGCGCAATCGAGGGCTGCCTGGGACAGACCCACGCTGGTTGCGGCGATGGTGATGCGCCCCGAGTCCAGCGCGCTCATCGCGACGCGAAAACCATCCCCCTCACCTCCAAGCAGGTTTTCCACTGGAACTTTCGCGTTGTCGAGGACCAGCTCGACGGTGGGCGACGCCCGCAGCCCCATCTTTTCTTCCTTTTTGCCATAGCTGAGACCCGGCGTCCCCTTCTCGACCAGGAAGGCGCTGATGCCCCGCGGCCCGGCACCCCCCGTGCGAGCCATGACCACGTAGACGTCCGCGTAGCCGCCGTGGGTGATCCAGAACTTGGTGCCGTTGAGCACGTAGTGGTCCCCGTCGCGCACCGCCGTCGTGCGCAGCGACGCGGCGTCGGAGCCGCTCCCCGGCTCCGAGAGCGCGAAGGCGCCGAGCTGTTCGCCACTGGCGAGCTGCGGCAGGTGACGACGTCGTTGGGCGTCGTTGCCGAAGAGCGCGAGGATGATCTGGGGGAGGCCGTTGACCGCCACGCACACCGCCCAACTGGGCGCGACCTTGGCGATCTCTTCGAGGACGAGGGCGTACTCCACGTAGCCCAGGCCCAGGCCACCCCACGCGTCGGCGGTGGGGACTCCGCAGAGTCCGGCGGCGCCGAGCTGGCGAAAGATCTCGGGACGGAAGGTCTCCTTCTCGTCGTCTTCTTTCACCGTCGGGCCGATGGCGTCGACACTCGCGCTGCGCGCCGCTTCCACCAACGCCCTCTGCTCTTCGGTGAGGCTGAACACGGGCCGCCCTCGGGGAGCGCGGGGGCTATCACGATGCCGGCCGCTTGGGTGACTAACCGCTGTGGCTGCCGCCGTCCGAGGGATTGTTGTCGGGATCGAGTCCCTGGGTGCGCAACGCGTCCTCCCCCAGTCGAATCTTCTCCTCGAACTCGGCGATCCGTGCCACGCCGCGCACGAGCCCGGGATGGGTCACCTCGCCGGCATCGACGAGCTGCCGCACCTCCTTGCCGAGCTTGACGAACATCAGGTCGCGATCGGTCCGCAGTTGTCGAAGCGACAGCAACTCCCGACCGTACCGGGCGGCCCGCGTGGCCTCGTTCTGGGCGCGGCTGAAGAACTTGCCGACGAAGTCAGCGAGATCGGGCGGTTTGTCGGACATGGAGACTCCGAAAGCGAAGCCGCCCGCCTCGGAAAGTCCTTGGCGGGCGGTTTGAGTGCGAAGTGGTGGAGCTGACCGGGATCGAACCGGTGACCCCCAGAATGCCATTCTGATGCTCTCCCAAGCTGAGCTACAGCCCCAAGACGCGGCGCCTCCTAAGTGCAGGGGGGCGACGGGTCAAGGGGGCGCCGCGCGATCGTCCCCGGGGCACGGCATGACAGTCGCCCATGCCGATGTCTGCGGCTCCCAGATGCATGAAACGCCCAGTCGGCATCGGGTACTGCGGTGAGGGGGAGAGATGGGATGAGTCGGCGCGTTACTCAACGCGCTGGGCGCCGGAGGGCATGGCGCCGTAGAGGGAGAGGGCGGCGAGCCCGTTCCCCCGTTTCTGGTTCGATGTTAGCCCGCGTCCATGATCCTCGTGACCGGAGCGACCGGACGACTGGGCACGCAGGTGGTGCGCGTCCTGCGCTCGATCGGGCTGGACGTGCGCTGCCTCGTCCGCAAAGGCAGCGAGTACTTCTGGCTCAACGACACGGGCGCCGCCTACTTTTTCGGCGATTTGCGGGATGCCGCCAGCCTGGGGCGTGCGATGCAGGGCGTACAGCACGTGATCGCGGCGCACGGCGTCCGGGTGGAGCGCACCGGGAATGACCACCGGGCTGTCAACGCCGATGGCAGCGCGGCGTTGTTCGAGGCGGCACGGTCGCGTGGCGTCGAACACCTCGTCTACATCAGCTGCGCGGCCGTCGAGTCGGAGGGTGACACCCCGGCCCTGTCCAGCAAGCGCGCCGCCGAAGCGGCCCTGGCGTCGAGCGGGCTGTCCTACACCGTGCTGCGGCCCGGCCTGTTCGTGCAGAACTTCGCGGACCTGGCGCGGCGGGTCGAAGCCAACGGCAACGTCTTTCTGCCCGGCAGCCCGGCCACGCCGGTGAGCCCAATCCACACCCGCGATCTGGCGCTGATGGCGCTCGCGAGCCTGGAGCTCCCGGCTTTGAAGAACGCCACCCTCCGAGTGGGCGGCCCGGAGCGGATGACCATCGGGGATGCCCTTTCGCGGATGTGCCGGGTAAACGCCCTCCCCGAGTCCCATTGGCCGCTCCCTCCCGCGGGCCTGCGGGCGCTCGCCGCGGTCGCCCGGCCGTTCGGTCGGCGCTGGAGCAATCACGCGCGGGCGTTGGCTGAGCACTACTCGTATGCGAGCGCCGTCGACGGTGGGGCGATGGCAACGACCTTCGGCATTCCCCTCACCCCCTACGACGAGGCCGCCCGGACGGCGTTTGTGGACCGACATCCGTCGGAAGACCCGACGGCGCGTGACGAGAAGGTGGTGCACCGGCAGTTCACCGCGACCATCTACGAGCCGGGCGTGATCAGCTGGGAGGACCTGCCTTCAGGACCGCCACCACGGCGGGACTGATCAGAGGGCGAGGCGCCGCCGCGCCGCCTCCATGTGCGGCGCGCGTTTCGCCGCCCGGGACACATACTTCTCCAGGTGGGGCCGCGCGTCCTGCGGCCGACCCGCCCGGTCGAGCGCATCGGCCAGGAACCACCAGGTGTCGATGGGCACCCGTTTGCCATCGATCGCCGCCTCCAACACCAGGATCGCGCCCGCAACATCCCCACGAGCCAACAAGGACGCGCCGCGTACCCGCAGCGCGGTGGCCCCGCCGCCGAAGACCTCATCGCAGAGGTCGACCAGATCATGACGGCCGGCCGCGCCGAGCCGATCGCCGAACGTGCAGAGATGCTCGTTGCCAGCCGGCCAATAGGAGCGCTCGCCGACCTGCACCACGAGCCCCTCGGCCTCTTTGTCGACCGCCCGCGCGCGGAGCACCCGGAACGCACCCGTGGGCACAAGCCGCTCGACCGCACCCGACTCGGGCGCGAGCACCGCGTCAGTCAGGCCGAGCACACAGAGAAGGTCACAGCGCGACGCGGTGGGGTCCACGGCCGCCACGTCCAGGCCGGTGCACACCCAGAGACCCACCGCGGACGGCGGACTCTCCAGCCGCTGGATGAGCGACTCCGCCAGCGCGAGGTTCTGCCGCACGCATTGTTCGACCAGCGGCCGTGCCGACTCCAGCGCCGAGACGTACCCGACGTCGACGCAGATGCGCGCGATCTCTACGCGCGTCTCCACGCGGATGCGGGTGTCCGTGAGCGTGGCGACCACCCTCGCCTCGGTCGCGACATCGCCGTTGTAGGCAGCGCTGGCGACCGCGCGCCAGAGCCCGACGCATGCGCCGGCGCGCACGTCCTGGCGCGGATCGCGGAGGCCCACGATCACCCGGGTGAAGGCCTCCGGGGTCGCGAGCGTACCACACACGGCGAACAGTCCGGTGTTGAGGATGGGGTCCAGCCCCGCCACCAGCCGAAACCACTCCTGCCGCAGCTCGGGCGAGATCGCCGCGCGGCGCGGCGGGAAGCGGTGTCGACTCAGGATGTCGGCGACCGCCGCCGCCGCCGCCAGCCGCACCCCCGGAGACTTGTCGCCGACGGCCGATGCGAGAAGGCGCGGGATCGCCGCCGGTGTCCCCGCGAGCGACAGGTCGCGCGCGCCGGCGGCGCGGATGGGGATATCCTTGGCGTCGAGCGCGGCGATCGGGTCTTCGGTCTCGGGCATGGACACTCTGGCGGTTACGCTCAGCCTATGCTGCTCGTGCTCGGCCTGTGGGGATGCGTTCCCGATGTGCGACCGCTCTACGAAGAGGAAAAAGCGCGGGCGGCGATCACCGCGACCGACGCCCCGACGCAGTGGGAGCCCGACCTGGTGATCGGCATCGGAGAGACCGCCCTTGGCCACGCCGTCGACGCCGCGGGGACCGAAGCGCTCGAGCGCTCCTCCAAGCTCCTGTCGTTGAGTCTGCCCCTCGGCGCCGCCGTCCAGCTCAAGCCCAAGCTCCGGGTGACCAGGGCCGAGTTGGAACCCGGCGAAGGCTGTGAGAGCTGCCTGCACTTCGACCTCGACATCCGCGGCGAGGTCAAGTGGTCACTTGGGCTCCTGGGCGGCAGCTTCCCCGTGCGCGTCGAGGTCGGGGGGCAACTCAAGCTCGTCGTGGAAAACGGCACGCGGGTCGTCGCCCGTCCCTTCCGTCTCGGCAAGGTGGTCATCGCCGGCGGCGACTTCGGCGCCCTGCGCGTCGATCCCTCGGCCTTGCTCCAGGACTACGTCCGGGCCGCCATCGGCGAGGCCTTGCCACCGGTGCCGCTGGTCGACCTGGCCGAGAGTGGGCTTCCCATCCGGTTGGTGCGGATCAGAAACGGGATCGACGCGGTGCGCATCGAGGTGTTGACCGATGTCCCCGGGGCGCTCCCGGCCATCGCACCCAACCCCGGTCGCGAGGGCATCATTGTTGGCATCTCCGAAACCGCGCTGGCGGGCCTGTTGCGGAGGGAGGCCTTCGCCTCCGGGCTCCACGAGATGAACATCGCCGTCGATCCCCGCGCGGTCACCGTCGACGGTGACCGCTTCGGCCTGGCGCTGCGCATCTGGCGGCTCGAAGGGCAGGGTTGGTGGCGGGACTACGACGTCCAGGGGACGCTCGCCATCGAGAACGGGAAGCTGCACCTGCGCACCGACGAGCGCCTGGTGAAACAGGTCGGCGCCTCCCCCGGCGCCGGACTGGTCGATCCGCTCGCGGCGCTCTTCCAGGCGAAGATTCTTGAAGCGATCGCCACCAACCTTGATCGCACCCTCCCCGCTGCCCACAAAGAGAGCCTCGGGGTGGTCGGCCTGCAGGCGACCGCGACCCAGGTGTCCGGCCTTGCCCACACGCTCTTGCTCGGGGGCGAGCTCCGCGTCGTGCGGGCCAGGGAGTGACATGAGCCTGGGGGCGCGGGCCGGCGCTCGGCGGGCCCTGGCCGGGCTCGCGGTCGCGACCGGAGTACTGTTGGCAGGCGAGGGCTGGTTCCGGGCCTTCCCCGCGCCCTGGCTCGGAGGGCTCCCCGCGGAAGGGGCCAGCGGCGAGACGATCATGAACGGAAACCCGTGGCTGTTGTGGGAGCTCATCCCTGGAGATCACCTCGAACGCGGCGGGCACGTCCACGTCAACAAGCGCGGCTTTCGCGACCGGGAGCGGGGAGAGAAGACCCGGCCGCGGGCGCTGGCGCTCGGCGACAGCAGCATCTACGGGTTTGGAAACGACGACCAGGAGGTGTTCACCGCACGCTTGGAACAGGCCTTCGACGCCGACTTCATCAACGGAGGCGTCCCCGGCTACTCCAGCTTCCAGGCGCTCAACCTTCTGCGGGGCCGCGGACTGACGTTGGAGCCGGACCTGCTCTTGATCGGCACCCTGTGGTCCGACAACAACTTCGACAGTTTCTCCGACGTCGATCTGCTGGCATCCTACGCCGGATGGAGCGATACGCCGGCGGCGGCGGTGCGGCAGTCGCTCACGGGCTCGGCGTTGTTTCGGGGGCTGGACTACCAGCTACGGGTCAAGTGGACGGCGGCGCGCGCCCGGGCGGTCGGGTGGCAGGTCGGTGGCGACGACCCCCGGTCCGGTGCCCGGCGTGTCGCGATCGCGGACTATGCGCGCAACCTCGAGACCTTCTGCTCGATCATGGCGGCGCGCCGCGGGGGGGTGGTGTTCGTGCTGTTGCCCAATCGTGAGGACATCGTGGCGGAGGCGGCCGATCCGGCGTGGCAGCCCTATCGCGACGCCATGCGCTCGGCGTCCGACCGTTGCGGGGCCCCCCTGGCTGATGGTCCCGCAGCCTTCCGCGCCAGCGGGCAGAGCGCCGACGCGCTGTTCCTGGACCTCATGCACCCCACCGCGGAGGGGCACCGCCTGCTCGCCAACCTCGTCGAGAGCGTGCTGCTGGCGATGTCGTGGCCGGACGAGGTGATGTCGGTCCGGGCCCCGGTGGGCGCGCCGCCGCCCGTGACCGACCGCTTCGAGGGGCACGGCACCGTGAGGGAGGCCGCCGCCCAGCGGCCTGAGGCCCTGGTCCTGGAGGTGAAGGTGCCCGCGATGTCGTCGCCGATGGTGCTCGACGTTCGGGATGCCGCGACTCCGGGGGCCGTGGCGCTGGGAAGCGCGCCCGTCGCCGCCGCGGAGGCACGCGACGGCGTGGTGCGCGTGACGGTGCAGATCAGTCGCAAGCCCGAGGCGGTCCGGGTCGGGCTCTATGTCGATGCCTACCCGCTGGGTGCGGGACCCGAGGACCTTCGCCGCGAGTCCCCTGCCCTGTCGACCGCGGCGTCGGTGGTGGCGCTGGACCTCCGGTGAGCCCCCAACTACCCCTCCAACCCGTCCCGCAGCGCGACCAGCGCGCGCCGCCAGCTGTCGTCGACCTCCTTGAAGATCGCCGGATCGTCCAGGTTGCCGCCGCTCTGTACGAGGCTGAGCACCGACTGCTTGCCTTCGCGGGCGATGGTGTACTCCAGGGCCGTGTCCTTCCAGGGGCCGGGGCTGTGTTTCTCGAAGTGGATCTCGAGTTTCGACGTAGGCCGCACGGTGTGGAAGCGCCCCGACTCGGTGATCGGGCCATCCTCCCCTTCCATCGTGATGCCGATGCGCCCCGCCGCCGACAGGTTCACCGTGGCGTCGTCCGCCAGCCAGGACGTGAGGCCGGCGGGCGTGGTGAGCGCCGCCCAGATGGAGCGGGTGCTCGCGTCGATGATGATCTGACGACGTACAGTGGCCATGGGGGGGTGTCTTAGCCCGCCATCGGACGCAGCGCCGGCTACGTTTCGGGAATGCTGCGCGGCTGCGTCCCGTTGTGCTTCCTCATCGCCTGCGACGGCGCGGGCGTCGCCCTCGACCGCGAACACGACGCCACAGCGCGGCCGGTCTCCCAGTGGGCTGGGACGCGGCGCGACGGCGGCTTCGGCGCTCGGCTTGCCGCCGGGGGGGGCGCGGTTTACGCGGCGGCGCCGTTCGCGGCCCGGGTGTATCGGCTCGACGACGCCGGCCCGGTGCTGGTGGCCGCGGGAGCGGCGGGCAGCTTCTTCGGCGCCGGACTCACGACCGACGAGGGCGCCCTCCTCATCGGCGAGCCCCTCCCGGGGCGGGTGTGGGCGGACGGCGCGGTGATTGCCGAGGAGACGGGTCTGGGCGGGGTCCTGGCCGCGGATGCCGGCCGCTGGCTCGCGTCGACGCCGACGGGATGGCTGGCCGCCGACGGATCGCGCGGGTCGCTCGGCCGGCGCCCGGACGCCCTCTTGGACGACCAGGGGGTCGTGGTGGCGGGGGCGGCCTTCGGCGAGACCAGCACCTGGCGAGGTGCGACTCCCGGTGCGCGCCTGACGCCCGGCGACGAGGCGGGCTTCGCGTTGTTGCGCTGCGATGTCGATGGGGACGGTGTTGTGGAGGTGGTGGTGGGCGCGCCGGGTCAGGGGGTGATCGTCGTGGACGGGCAGGCGCACGGACCGGGCACCGGCCGGTTCGGCGCGGCCCTCGCCTGCGGCAGCACTCCCGGCGCGCTCTACGTCGGGGCCCCGGCCACCGGGACCCTGCATGCCGGTGCGGTGTTCCGCCTGATGCGCCTCGGCGAAGCGGAGCTCCTGCACGCCGGCGACGCCCTGGACGAGGCCGGCACCGCCCTGGCCGTCGGCGGTGGCCGCCTCTACATCGGCGCGCCGGGGCCCGCCGCGAGCGCCGGGCGCGTCGTCGCCCTCGCTGAGCCCTGATGCTGGTCCTCCTTCCCGGGATCCAGGCCGGTCTCGCCGAATTCGAGCGACTCCGGCCGCTGCTGGGCGAGCACCTCGCGCTCGCGTTGCCGGACGCCACCGCCGACACGCTCCCCGCGATCGCCGCGCTCGTCGACGCGGCGTTGCCGCCCGGGGCCCACGACCTCGTCGGGGTCAGCTTCGGCGGTCTCGTCGCCTGGGCGTTGCCGGCGGGTCGGCTGCGTTCACTGACGACGATCGGAACCCTTCCGTACCGGACGCCCGCCGCGACCCGGAGCGGGCGGGTCGGTTGCGCGCTCCCGGCGCTCCCAGCAGCGCTCTACCGGCGGTGGGTTCGGCGGCGCCTCCGGGCTTCCCTCGAAGCCGACGGCGCCGACGCCGAGCTGCGTCTGCGGGTCTACGAACCGGACCAGGCGGTCCTCGCCGCCAGGCTGCGTGCCATCGGCGGGTGGGAGTTGCCGCCGTCTCCGCCGGTGCCGGCCGCCTGGCTGTGGGGAGCCACCGACCCCTTCGTCACCTGGGACCACGCGAGCGTTCGCCAGGCGGGGCACGAGCCCCACGAGCTGCCCGGCGGGCACCGGCCCCATCTGAGCCATCCGAGCGAGGTGGCGCGCTGGTTGCGGGGGCGCGCTACGGGTCCCACTGGTCGATGAAGTCGGTCCGGATCTCGACCCAGTCCCGAACGTACTGAACCTCCTCGTCATGGCTGGTCCAATCGGTTCGCCAGTTCCAGCCCGCATAGGCCCGGTACTCGGACCCCCACTTGTCCCAGTCACGACGAGCGCTGTCGTCGATGCGCTCGATGTAGCTGTCGATGAGCGTCTGCATTTGTTCGTTGGCGAGCACGGTCCGCCGTGCGGTGCGGAAGCGCTCGCTGATCTCCGGCCCGTAGGTCTCGGAGCCGATGAGCCGCGCAAACAGTCCGTTGTTGCCCCCGAAGTCGTAGTCGTAGCGGCCCGACTCCCGCTCGGTCTGCCAGGTCTGTCCCAGCGAGTGGTTGTAGTCCCACGGTTCGAAGCGGAACGTGGGCGCCGCCGGATCATTGTAGAGGTAGCAGTTCTTTCCGCCGGAATCGTCGGCCTCGGTGAACACCACCAGCGCCCACCAGTCGTAGACGTCCTCGAGGTCGACGCGGTCGGCGATGCCGGCGTCGAACTCGGCGTCGGACGCGGTCGAGACGAACTCCACCAGGGCGTCGAGGTCGGAGAAGTCCGTATCGGGCAGGCCGTCTTTCTTCTCATACCCCGAGTGCCAGCTGGACTTGGCGCCGCCGTTGAAGGTCTCGTAGAAATTGGCCGAGTGATCGACCGATTTGTAGAGGTTGCCGTCCTCTGGATACCCCTGGTCTTCGAACCACTCCCCATCGAGGTGATCCCCGAGCAGGTACAGCCCCTGGTACTGCCGATCCAGGTAGACAATCACAAATGTGGTCACGACGGGCCGGGGCTCACCCAACAGGTTCCAGATGTCGAACACCATCATCTGGCGGAAGTAGGCGTTGTCGTCGAACAGCGTGGTCAGGACGATGCTTCGGCGCTTGGGAAAACCCTCCTCCTCGTCCTCGAACTCGTCGTCTGGTGCAAAATCGATGCGGTACGACTTCTTGGGGTAGTAGCTCGACGCCGCCCCGCGGTACTGCCCCTCGGCGCCGACGAACGGGCGCCCGCGGTAGGTGACCTCGAGGGGTTGCATCCCGACCCCCTCGAGCGCGTCCACGCCTTCGAGGTGGATGACCGGAATTCCGTGCTCCATGGTGTAGGTGGAGGGGTTGATCTCCTCGTTGCCGCGCGCATCCCAGGCGTCGACCACCCAGATCGTGGCCGTCCCCTCCTCGCGGTCGGTGCCATGCACCGCGTGCACGACCACCGGCCAGGTGCCCCCCGAGGCAAGGTCGGTCTGCCAGGTGAGCGCGCCGGTCGCCCCGTCGAACGCCGCCTCGGGGGGGCCGGAAACGAGCTCCCAGGCGTCCGCCGGGGTGCTCCCGGTGCAGTGGAAGCTCAGCACGACCGCGTCGCGCTCGTCGACGTCCTGGTCCTTGGCCTGGGGCGCGCAGCCGAACTCGACCGTGGCCGGATCACTGTCGCCGGGGAGGGCTTCGGGAGCGGTGTCGGCGGGCTGGCCGGCGGGATCGGCGCCGGGGGCCAGAGCGACCGACGACACCGGATTGCATGCCAACAGCCAGAGGAGCAGGACCATTGTCACAGGATAGCTGACTCAGGAGCCACAGGCGGCCTCCACCTCCCGAGGGTGCTTCGGGCACGCCGCCGTCAGATTTTCAGGGCCGTGGACGGTGACGTGGATGTCGTCTTCGATCCGGATGCCGATGCCGCGGAAGGCCTCGGGTGCCAGGGCGTCGTCAGCCGGGATGTAGAGTCCGGGCTCGACGGTGAGGACCATGCCGGCCTCGAGGGTGCGGCTCTTGAAGCCATGCCAGTACACGCCGGCGTCGTGCACGTCAAGGCCCAGCCAGTGGCCGGTTCCGTGCATGTAATACCGCTTGAAGCTCTCGTTATGGATGTTCTCGTCCACGTCGCCGTGCAGGATGCCCAGCCGGACCATGCCCTCGGTCAGCCGGCGCACGGCGATGTCGTGCATCTGCCGGTACGGGCGCCCCACGCGAGCGGCGTCGATCGCGTCGAGCTGCGCGTCGAGCACGACCTCGTAGAGCTCACGTTGCGCGCCCGAGAAGTGCCCACCTACGGGCCACGTCCGGGTGATGTCCGCGGTGTAGTAGTTGACCTCGCAACCCGCGTCGACGAGGCAGAGGTCGCCGTCACGCAGAAGCTCCCGATTGGTGACGTAGTGCAGGATGCAGGCGTTCTTCCCACCGCCCACGATCGTGGTGTACCCCGGTCCGTTGCCGCCCTGACGGCGAAAGTGACCGTCCACCACCGCCTCGACCTCGTACTCGGCGACACCGGGCCGTCCCGTCGCCATGGCGCGGATGTGCGCGTCGCACGAGATGCGCGCCGCCTCCCTCAAAAGCGCGAGCTCAGCCGGCTCCTTCTTCAGCCGCAGCTCACCGACCAGGCGGCCCGGATCGGCAAAACGCCAGGGAATGTCACCGCCGTTGCGCGCGGCCGGCTTCGCCATGCCGCGGATGGCGCCGAACACGGAGCGGTCCATGACTAGGTCGTCGCCCGGCCGGTAGTGGAGGGTTCCGTAGCCCATCAACAGCGCCGGCAGGCGGGAGGGCAACTCGTGGATCGGGTAGGCGGCATCGGCCCCGTAGCGTTCCCTGGCGCCCGCGACGCCCTCGCGGATTCCCGTCCACACCTCGCGCTCGGGGTCCTTGGGCTGGACGAACAGCACGAAGGGTTGATCGCTCCGGGGCCGGAACAACGCCACGACCTCGGGGTCCTCCCACCCAGTCAGGTAGACGAGATCGCTGCTCTGCCGATACCGATACTCGGTGTCCGCGTTGCGATGGTGGTGCGGCGGCGCCAGGAGGAGCGCGGCGTCCTGCCCCAGGCCGTCAAGAAAGCGGGCGCGCCGGGCCGCGAACGCCGCGCCGTCGATGGGAGTCAACATTCGGAAGGCTATCCGTTTCATGATAACCACCGCCCCGATGGATCGATACCACCTCACCCGCTCGCTCAACAGTGACGGGTACGACCTTTCGATCGTCGAAGGCGACATCCACGATCCGGCGCTCATCCCGGTGCTCACCGAGCTTGATCTCCACAGCTACACCGAGCCGACCTTCAGCCGATACACCCTCGGCGGCCTGATGCGCTTCGGCCGGTTGTTCCTCATCAAGGCAGACAACCTGGTCATCGGTGCCTGTCACACCTTCCGGAACTTCGACGACCCGGACGAGGTGGTGATCTTCAACATGGCGCTGCGTCCCGGTTGGCGGGGCCACGGGCTCGGCACCCGCCTCCTCAGCGGCGTGATCGAAAAACTCAAGGCGCACGCTGTCAGGCGCATCGTCCTCGCGGTCGCCAGCAACAATCACCGCGCCATCGCCGTGTACCGCGCCAAATTCGGCTTCGTCTCGGTGGACCTGTTGCCGAACGAGTTCAACAATGGCCAGGAGTACCACCTGATGCGCCTGGAGTTGGACTAAGCGGTACGACGCTCGCGCAGCAGGCGCTCGACCTCGGGGTGCACCTGGTACACGGTGATCACCGTCCCGAAGGTGTTCTTCCACTGGCGGATGCGTTCGCGGCTGACGTTGAACTCGTCGGCCAGCGTCTGCCCGGATTCGGACTGGGCGAGCGCTTCGAGGAGCCGGCGGAAGCGGGTGCGCCCGTAGCTCTTGACGAAGTTTCGTGCGACGCGCTCTCGGCTGCGGGTCGATGCAATTGGCATGATTCCCTCGGTTTCTGGTCCTGTTCCCAACCGGGGTCTGTACACCCCGCAGGCACAGCATACACCAGCCCGTTGACGTGTCAATGCACGGAGAATCACAAATTCATGACTCGAATCCACCTGCTATGTATCACGTTATCTTATGCTCCGTAACATACCATATTTCCACACGTTGTGATGACATGACGAGATTGTCATGCCACAGGCGTTGGGCGTCGCGGAGGGTGTCGGTCGGCCCCTTTACTTCGGCGAAGAATGAGCACTCTGGCAGGATGCTCGGTATGGCCTGTTCCATCCTGGCCGTCGGACCTGTCAAGACCAGGAGGTCGGGGAGTCCCCGCGCCGCAGACCACCCCAACCGCAGGATGCGGTGGAGCACGGTGGCGATCAGCTCACCATCCAAACGACGCCCGATCGACAGGGAGAGTTCGGCCGCGATGAGCCCGTCGAGGCGCTCGCCGGACCAGGCGGCAGCGAAGGGAGCGAAGCCCTCGGTCCGGAGCCGACCGAGGGTCGCGTCGGCAAGCGCGCGGCGCGCCTCGTAGAAGGCGGGCGTGCCGAGGTCGGTGGGGCCCCCGCGACGCGCCGTTGGGAGTCGACCCGGGAGCGGCGCCCAGTACAGCTCGCGGAAGACCAGGGCAAACAGGCTGGACCACAGCCAGTTTTCCGCGTGGATGGCCTCGCGTCCGGCGGCGGCGATGCGGCGAAGGACCGCCGCCTCGATCGTGGCCGCGCCCCCATCGCCGGGGCCGCGCCAGGTGGGGCGGCCATCGGGACCGATGCCCTCGCGTACGAGCCACAACCGGCGCTCTGGTGGCGCACGCAACGGCTCCGCCGGCTTCCAGGGCTGGCCGAGGGCGCGCGCCAGCCGCTTCCCGGTGCGCGCGATCGCCAGCGCGGTCTCGGGGTCGATGTCGCGCTTCCGGCAGGCGTCGAGCGCCTCGGCCCGGCGGCCTTGATGCTCCAACGCTCGGACGGTCTGGAGGGCGAGGCCGGGGATGCCGGCCAGCACGTCGGCGTCCGGGGACGCGTCGAGCACGGCGGCGACGGCGTAGCGGAAGGGGGACCGACCCCACGGCGGGGGTCCGGTCCGCGCGATCCGGAGGGCCTCGTCCGGTGCGAGTTCGCCCCGGCGCGCGCGCTCGTACGTCAACATCGCCCGGCGGTCCGCGAAGGCGCCGGCACCCGAGGTCGGGCCGTACTCGGCCCACCGCGTGCCGGCGATGCGCTCCAGGGGGGCCAGTCTTCGATCGTACCCGCCGAGCCGCTCCACCCGTTCCAGGAGCTGACGATGACGAACGACAAGGGCGTCCTCGTCCGCGCCTCGCCAGCGTCGACCGGCGAGCCGCGCCTCGAGGTCGGCTCGCGGCCCGTTCCTGGGCAAGCCGAGGCGCGCACACACCGCCCTCAGGTGGTGCGCGGTGAAGGCCGGCAGCGTCAGGGCGTCGGGCAAGGCGTGCGTGATCAACTCGGCGGCGTCGAGCTCGTGGAGCACCGCGGTGCTGGCGCAGGCATAGGCGAGCCCCGCGACGCGGAAGACATCGCCGACCCGGAGGTTGAGGCGGGCGTAGAGCTCCGCCGCGTCGTCGCTCAGCGCCAGGATGGCCGCCAGCACGACGCGCTCGCCCGCGGCGAACAGGTGTGACTCACGTTGCAGCGCCCAGATGACGGCGGTGCGCAAGTCCTCGGCGGGCAGCGGGGAGCGGGGAGTCATACCAGTTCAGCACCGCGACCCGTCGCCGGGGGCTACGGTGCCAACCACACGAGCGCCAGCGCGGCGGGTGCGGCCTGTATGAAGAAGATGCCCTTCGACACGGTGGCGCCGCCAAAGAGCCCCGCCACCACCACCGCCCCCAGGAAGAAGGTCAGCACCTGCCGCGCGTGCGGCGCCCCCTGCACCGACAGCGCCAGGGCCCAGACGAGGCCCGCCGCAAGAATCCCGTTGTACAGCCGCTGGTTCTTGGCGAGCACCGCGGTGCGCGCCGCCTGCTCGGCCGACTGCCGGAAGGTCCGGAGCCCGATCGGCTTCTCCCCGAGGAACATCTCCAAGACCAGGAAGTGCACATGCAAGAGCGCGACGACCGCGGCGGCGATTCTGGCGGCGAGGAGCATGCCGCGGCGTATCACCGGGGCCGCCGCGGATACAGGGCACGCATGCTCCCCCGCCGCACCCGCATCGTCGCCACCCTCGGCCCCGCCTCCCGCGATCCCGACATCGTTGCCGCCCTCATCGTCGCCGGGGTGAACGTCTTCCGCATCAACTGCTCCCACGCGACGCCCGACAGCATTCGCGAGTCGGTCTCGCGGGTCCGGCGCGCCGCGCTCCTGGCCGACGTCAGCATCGCCATCCTTCTGGACCTGCAGGGTCCCAAGATCCGCACCGGTCATCTCCCGTCCCCGATTTCACTCGTCACCGGCGACGTCGTGACCCTGGTCATGGACGAAGACTACGTCGCCGATGGCAAACGCATGGGCACCACCTACGTCGGGATGGCGGGTGACGTCCGTGTGGGTGACGCCGTGCTCTTCGCCGACGGGGCGCTCTCGGGGACCGTCAGTGCGGTTCGGCTGGAGGCGTTGCCTCCCGAGGTCGACATCACCATCGTCGACGGCGGCGACCTCGGCTCACACAAGGGCATCAACCTACCGGGCGTCGCGGTTTCGGCGCCGTCGCTCACTGAAAAGGACCGCCAGGACCTGGTCGTCGGGGTCGAAGCCGGCGTCGACTACGTGGCGTTGAGCTTCGTGCGGGAGGCGGGTGACGTGCTCGGCCTGCGCGAAGAGTTGGAGAAGCTCGGACATCCGACCGTGCCGATCATCGCCAAGATCGAGAAGCCGCAGGCCGTTGTCAATCTGCCGGAGATCCTCGCGGTGGCGGACGGCATCATGGTCGCGCGTGGCGACCTCGGCGTCGAGGTCCACTTCGCGCGGGTTCCGGTGCTCCAGAAAGAGTTGATCGCGGCCGCCAACAAGGCGGGCGTCCTGGTGATCACCGCCACCCAGATGCTCGACTCGATGGAGCGGAACCCGCGCCCCACCCGCGCGGAGACCACCGACGTCGCCAACGCGATCCTCGACGGCACCGACGCCATCATGCTTTCAGGGGAGACTGCCGCCGGGCGCTACCCGGTGCGCTCGGTCGAAGCGATGGACCGCATCGCGAGGGAGGTCGAGAGCAGCCGCTGGATGCGCGCGCCGATCGACGAGGTCAGCGTCCTGGCCGGTCCCGCCCAGACCGTCGTGCGATCGGCCTGCTATGCCGTTCAGGAGGTGTCGCGACCGCTGGTGGTCTTCACGTGGAGCGGCGCCACCGCGATCCTGGCCTCGAAGTCCCGTCCGCCCGGCCCGATCTTCGCGCTCACCCCCAACCGCGCCACCTTCGACCGCCTGGCGCTCGCGTGGGGGGTCACCCCGCTGATGGCGCCGAGCGTGCACAACACCGACGACCTCATCGCCCTCGGCGAGGAGCGCCTGCTGGCCAAGGGGCTGGTGCAGCGGGGACAGGAGGTCGTCGTGCTGGCGGGGAACACCCCGATGAAGGGGGCGACCAACACCATGAAGGTGTTTGCGATTGGGACGAACTAGGGCAGAAAGGTTGGTTCTTCGGTCTGCACCGGGGAGGGCAACGGACGTCACCGACTGCCGGACTGCATGCTCGACACCACCCGCCGCTGGGGGCGCCACCCCCGCGCCGGACCCGACGGATGATAGCCTCGGATGTCCTCTTGATGCGACGCATTTAACCATTCATCCGCGGTTTCCTTGCGACAGCGACGGCCGCCGGCCGGTAAAGCGCCACGAGCGAGAGACCGCGATCCTTTTGGAACGCATCGTCGAGAACGTGCGGATGCGGCGCCCACGCGCAGGGGGACGGCGAACTCCTGTCCGGCAGCTACGTCTGCGTGGAGGCCTTCGACAGCGGCTGCGGGATGGACGAGCGCACCCGTCGGCGCATCTTCGATCCCGTCTTCACCACCAACGCGCACGGCCATGGACTGGGTCTGGCCGCGGCCGTGGGCATCGTCCGCGGGCACCGGGGCGGCAATACACCGGCGAGTCCATAGCCCAAGAGCACCAGCGGCTTTCGTCGGCCGAGTCGATCGGAGAGGCGGCCGGCCACGAGCTTCAGGAGGCTCGACACCGTGTCGGCCACCCCTTCGACCACCCCCAACAGCGCCGGGGACGCACCGAGGGTCACTGTGACGAAAATGGGGAGGAACGGAACGATCATCTCGGCGCTGACATCGGCGAACAAGCTGGTGAAGCCCAACAGGACGACGCTGGCCGGGAGCTTCGACATCTCGACCAGGGTAACGAGCCCGGCCAGCCGGGGCGCCCGCCATCGGGTACGTTGCGCGCGTGAGCCGAACGTGAGCCTGTCCGCCCCCGAGACCGACGCGGTCAACGATGCCATCGCCGCCTGCGCCGCGCTTGCCGGGGCCTGTCTGCCGCTGTTGCATCACCTCCACGACGCGCTCGGGTACGTGCCCCCGGGCGCAGTACCGGGCATCGCCAGGGCGCTGAACCTCTCGCAGGCGGATGTCCACGGTGTCATCAGCTTCTACCACGACTTTCGCAGCGCCCCGCCGCGACGGCACGTGGTCCGACTGTGCAGGGCCGAGGCCTGTCAGGCCATGGGGGGCGAGGCGCTGGCGCTGTTGCTGAAGCGGGTGGCGCCGCCCGACGTCACGCTTGAGCCGGTCTACTGTCTGGGTCTTTGCGCCAGCGCCCCGGCGGGGATGATCGACGGCCACCTCGTCGCCCGCCTGTCGCCCGCGCGCCTGGACAAGGTGCTGAGCGGATTCGCGGAGGAACGGTGAGAGTCTACGTGCCCATCGACGCGGCCGCGCGGGCCGTCGGCGCGGATGCTGTCGCGACTGTGCTCGCTGCCTTCAGCGACGTCGAGGTGGTCCGCACCAGCTCGCGCGGGATGTTCTGGCTCGAGCCGCTGATCGAGGTGGACACGCCGAACGGGCGGAGGGCCTACGGACCGGTCGCGACCGAAGACATTGTTGCTCTGATCGACTCGCTTCGCACCGGCGCCGCGCATCCGCTCGGACAAGGGCTCATCGCCGCCCACCCCTGGTTGGCCGGCCAACGCCGGCTGACCTTCGCGCGCGCCGGGCTCCACGACCCGCTGGACCTCGACGCCTACGCCGCCACCGGCGGCTGGCAGGGACTGAAGGCCGCCCTTCAGCTCGATGGCGCCGCGATCGTGGAGGAGGTCGTGCGGTCCGGACTTCGTGGCCGCGGCGGCGCCGCCTTCCCGGCCGGCATCAAGTGGCGCACGGTGCTGGCGACACCGGCTGACCAGAAGTACATCGCCTGCAACGCCGACGAGGGCGACTCGGGCACCTTCGCGGACCGCATGGTCATGGAAGGCGACCCCTACCTCCTCATCGAAGGGATCCTCATCGCCGGGCTTGCCGTCGGCGCGGACCAGGGCTTCATCTACATCCGCTCGGAGTACCCCGATGCGGAGCGCGTCTTCGCGGAGGCCGTCCGGCGGGCGAACGCCGCGGGCTTCCTCGGGGCGAACGTGGCGGGGAGCGGCCGCCCGTTTGCGCTCCACCTCCGCCGCGGCGCCGGCGCGTACATCTGCGGCGAAGAGACCGCGATGCTCGAGAGCCTCGAAGGAAAACGCGGCATGGTGCGCCCGAAGCCACCCCTGCCGGCGGTCGCGGGGCTGTTCGGGAAGCCGACGGTGATTAATAACGTGCTGACGCTGGCGGCCGTTCCGACAATTCTCGACAGAGGGGGGGCGTTCTACGCCGAGTTTGGCATGGGGCGCTCCCGTGGTACCCTCCCGTTCCAGCTTGCCGGAAACATCCGCTGCGGCGGCCTCATCGAGGTGCCGTTCGGGCTCACGCTGCGCCAGCTCATCTACGATTTCGGGGGCGGGACCGCCACGGGGCGTCCCGTGCGGGCGGTGCAGGTGGGCGGACCACTTGGGCCGTATCTTCCCGCTTCCGCCCTCGATACGCCGTTGGACTACGAGGCCTTCGCCTCGGCCGGCGGCATGATCGGGCACGGCGGCGTCGTGGTCTTCGACGACACCGTCGACATGGCGGCGATGGCCCGGTACGCGATGGAGTTCTGCGCCGTGGAATCCTGCGGCAAGTGCACCCCGTGCCGGATCGGGTCGGTTCGTGGAGTCGAGGTCATCGACCGACTCCTGGCCGGCGGTCCTCGTCGCGACGCGCAGTTGTCGTTGTTGCGCGATCTCTGCGACACGCTCGAGCAGGGCTCGCTCTGCGCCATGGGGGGCATGACCCCCTACCCGGTCCGAAGCGCGCTACAGCACTTTCCGGAAGACTTCGGGCTGCCCAGGGCCGCTCCCCTCCCCTCGTAGCGAGGTTCCATGTACTCCGTCAAAGAACCCGACTCAGGCACTCCCCTCCGCGTGCACCCGGAAGGCGTCCGCGTCGAAATCGACGGGGTCATGGTCGAGGTTCCCCGTGGGACCTCCCTCATGCGCGCCGCGGTCGAGGCGGGAGTTCGCGTACCCAAGCTGTGCGCCACCGACAGCCTGGAGGCCTTCGGATCCTGCCGGCTGTGCGTCGTGCAGATCGAGGGTCGGCGCGGCTTTCCCGCTTCCTGCACCACGCTCGCCGAGCCCGGGATGAAGGTGCACACCCAGTCGCCAGCGTTGGCCAAACTCCGACGCAACACGATGGAGCTCTACATCTCCGACCACCCGCTCGACTGCCTCACCTGTCCGGCCAACGGAAACTGTGAGCTCCAGGAGATGGCCGGCGTCGTCGGTCTGCGCGAGGTCCGCTACGGCTACGAGGGCGAAAACCACCTGAAGGCAGAAAAGGACGAATCCAATCCCTATTTCAGCTTTGACCCCACCAAGTGCATCGTGTGTTCGCGCTGCGTGCGCGCCTGCGAGGAGGTTCAGGGCACCTTCGCGCTCACCGTGGCTGGCCGCGGGTTCGCTTCGACCATTGCCCCGGGGGCGGGAGATTTCTTGTCCTCGGAGTGTGTCAGCTGTGGTGCGTGTGTCCAGGCCTGCCCGACCGCGACGCTCATGGAGAAGTCGCTGATCGACGCCGGTCAGCCCGATCACAGCGTGGTGACCACCTGCGCCTACTGTGGGGTCGGCTGTTCGTTCCGTGCCGAGATGCAGGGCAACGAGGTGGTGCGCATGGTCCCGAACAAGGACGGGCACGCCAATCACGGACACTCCTGCGTCAAGGGCCGCTTCGCCTGGGGGTACGCCTCCCACCCCGACCGGATGAAGCTCCCGATGATCCGGGCGAAGATCACCGATCCCTGGCGCTCGGTCAGCTGGGAGGAGGCCTTCGCCCACGCCGCCGGCGAGATGAAGCGCATCCAGGCGACCTACGGGCGGGGTTCGGTCGGGGGCATCACCTCCTCGCGCTGCACCAACGAAGAGACATTCCTGGTGCAGAAGTTGGTGCGCGCCGCCTTCGGCAACAACAACGTCGACACCTGCGCGCGCGTCTGTCACTCGCCCACCGGGTACGGCCTGAAGACGACACTCGGTGAGTCGGCCGGCACCCAGCAGTTCGATTCGGTGATGAAAGCGGACGTCATCGTGGTCATCGGCGCCAACCCGCCCGACGCCCACCCGGTCTTCGCCTCGCAGATGAAGCGCCGCCTCCGCCAGGGCGCCCGACTCATCATCATCGACCCGCGCGCCACCGCCCTGGTGCGCTCCGCCCACGTCGAAGCCGACTACCACCTGCCCCTCCGTCCCGGCACCAACGTTGCGCTCATCAACGCGATCGCCCATGTGGTGGTGACCGAGGGTCTCGTCCGCGAGGAGTACATTCAGCAGCGTTGCGACGTGGCCGAGTACGAAAAGTGGAAAAGTTTCGTCTCGCTCGACCGCAACTCGCCAGAGGCGATGGAGTCGGTCACCGGCGTCCCCGCGGCCGACATCCGCGGGGCGGCGCGCCTCTACGGCAGCGCTGGCAACGGGGCGATCTACTACGGGCTCGGTGTCACCGAACACAGCCAGGGCTCGACGATGGTGATGGGCATCGCCAACCTCGCGATGGCCACCGGCAACATCGGTCGCGACGGCGTGGGCGTCAATCCCCTGCGCGGCCAGAACAACGTGCAGGGCGCCTGCGACATGGGCAGCTTCCCACACGAGCTTCCCGGCTATCGACACGTCAGCGACGGCGCCGTGCGGGGCCTTTTCGAGGGCGTGTGGGGCGTGACCCTCGACTCGGAGCCGGGGCTGCGCATCCCGAACATGTTCGACGCCGCGCATGACGGTTCCTTCCGGGCGCTGTACGTCCAGGGCGAAGACATCGTGCAGTCCGATCCCGACACCCAGCACGTCATTGCCGCAATGGAAGCCATGGAGTGTGTCATCGTCCAGGACCTGTTCCTCAACGAGACCGCCAAGTACGCGCATGTCTTCTTTCCGGGCTCGTCCTTCCTGGAGAAGGACGGCACCTTCACCAACGCTGAGCGCCGCATCTCGCGCGTCCGCAAGGTCATGCCCCCGTTGACCGGCCTCGCCGACTGGGAGATCACGGTTCGGTTCGCGCAGGCGCTGGGCTACCCCATGCACTACGACCACCCGGCGCAGATCATGGCCGAGATCGCGAGCCTCACGCCCACCTTCACCGGAGTCAGTTACGAAAAGCTCGATCGGCTCGGCAGCATCCAGTGGCCCTGCAACGATGCGGCGCCCAACGGAACGCCGGTCATGCACATCGACCGGTTCGTGCGCGGCAAGGGCAGGTTCGTGGTCACCGAGTACGTGCCCACCGAAGAGCGGACCAGCCGTCGCTTTCCGTTGTTGCTCACCACCGGGCGCATCCTCAGCCAATACAACGTCGGCGCCCAGACCCGCCGCACGCGCAACATCGAGTGGCACGACGAGGATGTGCTGGAGTTGCACCCGCACGACGCCGAACAGCGGGGAATCCAGGCTGGAGACCGGGTCCGGGTGGTCTCTCGCCAAGGAGAAACGACGCTGCACGTGGAGATCACCGAGCGGGTGCAGCCCGGGGTCGTCTATACGACTTTTCATCACCCCGAGAGCGGCGCCAACGTGGTCACCACCGAGAACTCCGACTGGGCCACCAACTGCCCTGAGTACAAGGTCACCGCGGTGCAGGTGTCGCTGGCCGAGGCGCCGAGCACCTGGCAGCGCCGCTTCGCCGACGTCGAGCAGGCGCAGGCGGCGCTGGTGCCCCATGCGGACCGAAGATGAACACCGACAAGCTGGTGAAGATGGCCAACGAGATCGCCGCGTTCTTCGAGGGCGAGCCCCAGCCGGACGCCGTGCTCGAAGGCATCGCGAACCACCTCTGCCGCTTCTGGGACCCGCGGATGCGGCGGGAGCTCTTGGCGCTCGTGGATGCCGGGGCGGCTGGAGCGCTGCGACCTTCCGTCGTCCAGGCGCTCGGCAAGCACCGCGCCCGCGTGGAGCCCGGGGTCTCGCGCCCCCTCACCGGGCAGTGACACGAGATGTTCGTCCTGCTTTTCGCCTGCACCCGCCCCGACACCGGTGAGGCCGCCGGCGCCCTCACCCCCACCGTTACCCTCGATGCCGAGAGCGAAACCGCGCTGACTGCCAGGTGGACGACCGACAAGCCAGCGGATGCGGCCATCGAGTACGGCGGGGACGACCAGTACGGGGACCTCGTGGTGGGCTGGTCGTCGGAGGATGGCCGGGAGCATGCGGTGGTGCTGGCCGGATTGGCCGCGGGCCATGAGTGGCATTGGCGAGCGGTCTCCACGGGCGCGGCGACCGAGGTTTCAGCGGACCAGCTTTTCCTCCCCAAGCGGGCTCCGCCCGAAATCCCGGAGCTCACGGTCACGGGTGACTACGACGGCCTCGTGGTGACGCCGCTCCTCGGCCTCGGGACCTTCGTGGCCATGTACGACGGCGAGGGGCGCGTCGTCTGGTGGCGCAAGTTGGCCGACGCGCTGGTGCTCCTGACGCAGGCGCGGCTGAGCCTTGACGGCCGGTCGGTGGTGGCGATGGGAGACGACCCGGCGCTGGACGGCTCCGAGACCGCGCTCCACCGCTTCCCGATTGCGGGCGGCGACGCGGCGATCACCCCTCTCGGCAACGCGCATCACGACTTCATCGAGCTGGTCGGCGGCGGCTACGCGACGCTGCAGCACGACACCCGGCCGCTCGAGGGGCAAGATGTGCGGGGCGATGTGCTCGTCGCCGTGGACGCCGACGGCGCCACCACCCCGGTGTGGAGTACCTGGGATGACCGAGAGCCCGGCGACCTCGATCAGTACCCGATGGTGAAGGGGGTCGGCCCCGACTGGACCCACCTCAACAGCATCGCGTATGACGACGGGATCTATTGGCTGTCGAGCTACCAGCTCCGTTGTTTGTTTCTGGTGGATGGCGAGGCAGGCGCGCTGGTCGGGCAGATCGGCGGCGCCGACGCCGATGTGCTCCTGGCCGGGGACGAGGGCTTCGGCCCCCAACACTCGCCAATCCCAACCGAAGCGGGCTTCCTCTTGTTCAACAACCGGCCCCTCGAGACGCCCCCGTTGTGGAGCGAGGCGGTGGAGTTCACCCTGGACATGGACAAGCGCGAGTCCTCCCGCCGATCGAGCTACGACGCCGATCGTAGCCTGTTCACCACGGTTTTCGGCAACGTCGAGCCGATGGCCGACGAGGGCCGGTTCATCGGGTGGGGTAGTGCCGGGCGGCTGACCGTCCTCGGCGCGGACGGCATGCCGACGTGGGACGCCGCTTCGCCGCTCGGAAGTGCCTTCGGGTTCGCCCATCCCGTGGTCGCGCTCTCGGGAGTGCCGTGATCCTGGTCGCGCTTCTGGCCTGCCCGGACGACACCCCGCCTGACTCGGCCGACGTCGACTCCGAGACCCTACCGGTCCCCATTGACGACGCGAACAACTACGCGCTGACCCTCGAGCTCGCGGCCGAACCCATCGCGGTCGCGGAGCGCTACGACAGCCTCGTCAGCTGGGAGGACCTCAGCGTGGACCTGCGCGGCACCGCGATCAGCGCGATCGATGTCCGCACCATCGAGCTGTGGTGGCTCCAAGCGCTCGAGCCCGCCCAGGTGCTCAGCGCGCTCGAAGGCGGCCCGCTCACCCAGGGGGACATCGCCTTGAGCGCCTTTGGAAAGCCGCCGCTCGGGACGGTCTCGGTGCACCTGAACCAGCTTGCATCAGGCGCCGGCCGGTTCGAGCCCGAGGAGTACCTCGTGGGCGGCGCGGGCACGTGGCTGCTGCTGTTGAAGAACGATGCCGAAGCGGCTTCGAGTTTCCAACTGCTGACTCCCGAACCAGGCGGGGTCACGGGGCTCGCCTTTGCCAACGACAGCGCCACCCTCACGTTCGCGGCCGACCTCGATCGCGGCGCGCCCGTCGCCATCCCCCCGGGCGAGACGCCTCGCTTCGACTGGTCGAGGCTGACGGTCGACGCACGAGGGGCCGCCGTGGTTGCGGACGGCTTCGACCAGCTGACGATCGCCCGCTTCGACGCCGATGCCGCCTCGCTGGAAGCGGACTTCGCCCACCTCGAACTGCTGGCCAGCGAGATCTGGTCGATGAGCGTCAAAGGGGAGACGTCGGCCGCGTCGGCGAGACTTCAAACCGTCGAGGGTGGGGCTTTCCCCGGCATTTCGGGAGAGGGCACCTGGCTGCTGTGGCTCGGCTGCCGGTCCTGCCTGAGCTTCGCGCCGCCGGTCGTCATCCGACTGACGACCCCTTGATGGACTCGTGAACGACGGGCGAGCCTGCCGACGCAGCGCTCGAACTCGGCCGGCAAGACGGCCGGTGGTGGCGGTATCACCTATCCGCCCCCCTCGGTGACCATCTCCACGGTGTCGAGAAACCCCGAACGCAAGAGCGCGCTCCCCAACTCCGCGCGGACCCGCCACACCACCCGACCGTCGGGGGTCACTTCGGTGAGCATCCCCTCGAGCGACCAGACGATCAGCCAATTCCCGTTCGGCAACCGGCGAACATCGCCGAGCGCCGGAGAGAAGCTCTCGTTCTCCGACTCGAAGCTGAAGGTCTGCTCGACAGTCCGGGTCTCCTCGTCGTAACGGTAGGCGACGGCGCGGGACACCGGGCGGACGTGGTGCGGCCCGTTGTCGAAGAGCACGAAGCCGCCCTCCCAGAAATCGCCGATGTGTCCGTGACTCCACCAGGTATTCGCCGGGCCGTCGACCTTCCAGGGCTGCTCGGGATCGATCTGATCCCCGGCCTCGTCGGCGAACTCACCAAATCTTCCGCCAAGCTGCCAGAGCAGTGCGCCCTCGCGGTCGATGCGCAGCAGGGCGTCATTGTGGTGCGACAGGAGGAAGTAGTTGTCAGAGGTGGCGTCGTAGCCCAATGAGTTGGTGTGCGTCCAATCGAAGGAGAGCCCCTCGTACGGGGTCTCCTGCATGTGGGTGCAGCCGGGCCATGGCGAATGCCCCCAGTCGTCGAGCCAGGAGAACACCCGCTGCGCCGTCCCCGCCGCCCCGCCAGGCTCCGCCTCCATCAGCACGTCGCCGGAGTACCACTGCAGGGTGCCGTCCTCGTCCACGATCTCGCGCTCCTCGTGCTCGAGCCACGCCACCCGTCCGTCCGGAAGGTCGATGCCATCGTGGTGGACGAGGGGCGCGGAGGTGAAGCTGCGCGCCGACCCGTCGAGCGCGACGACATGGACACCGGCGTCGGGGTGGGTGTAGGTCACGTCGTTGACCTCGTAGAGCACGTGCCGCCGATCGGCGGTGATGCGCACGCTCGGCATGATGAGGCCAGACTCGATGGTCTCCCACCACACGTAGTCGCCGGCGCGATCGATGAACGTGACGAACGTCGCCTTCGCCTGCAACACCGGAACGAGGAAGGGCCCCTCCCCCGCCCAGGCCGTCGGGTCCGCCTCGGTCACCGTCAGGTCAGGCAGCTGGGCCGGCGCCCCGACCGTGGTCCACGCGACCTCCTCGGACCAGGCGCGGAGTCCAGCTTCGCTCTCGGCGACGGCGCGCGCGGCGTACGTGCGGCCCGCCTTGAGGCCGAGGACGATCGCCTCGGGCGCTGCCCCTGCCGACGTGGTGCGCACGAGCTCGCCGTCGAGGCCGATCTCCAACCACGTGGAGGCGCCCGCGGCGACGGTCCAGCTGGCGTGGACGACGGCGGGGATGGTCTCGTCGGGGGTGAGCGTCGGCGGGCCGACCGTCGGCGGACCGGCCTCGCACCCGCCAACGGTCAGCGCGACGCCGAGGGCGACGCTACCCCCGCGCATACGCCCGGACCCGCTCCCCCGCCCAGCTACCCTCGGCATACAGGGACTCCGCCGGCGCCTCGGCAGTCAGGGCCTCCAAGGTGTCGACGAACATCAATCGATCACGACCCTCGATGCGAGGGAACTCGCCGAGCAGTCGGGTCCAGCCGCCGAGGAGCACCCCTACCCGATCGACCTCGGGCAGGTGCCGCGGCGGGGCCTCGATGACCACGCGCTCGCCATCACACCGCGCCAGGCGCTGTCCGTCGTCGAGTCGCAGGCTCCAGCGCAGGTGGCGTTCTCTCCACACCGAGGCGCAGGTGGTGCGCCCGGCATCGCTGTGCCAGAGCACCAGCGCCGCGGAGAAGGCCGGCCCCAGGATCTCCGCCGGGTGGATCGGCGCCTGCCGCCGCGCCAGCCCATTCCGCTCCCCCGCCGCGCGTTCGCCGGCCTCGGTGAAGAAGCCACCATCCGGGTAGGAGAAGGTCGCCGACCACACCAGTCGCTCCAGCCCCCCCGCCCACACGTCGGCCGGCCGCCAGGGCCCGGTGACGGCCACGCTCAGGCGCGCCCATCGATGCAGCCACTGCGGGTCGATGCGCGGGCGCAGCTCCCGAACGAGCCGCTCGGCGTCGATGGGCTCGCAGGTGTGGAGCTGGACGAGGTCGTTCATCGGATGATCACGGTGTCATCATGCCCGCAACGCAGGCCGTCATGAACGTGGCGAGGGAGCCACCGAGCATCGCGCGGATGGAAAGGGTGGCCAACTCGTCCTTTCGGTGAGGTGCCAACGGACCGATTCCGCCCAATTGGATGCCGACGCTCGCGAAGTTCGCGAACCCGCAGAGCGCGTAGCTGGCGATCACCGCGCTGCGGGCGGAGAGCGGGTTGGCGCTGGCCTGGAGCTTGCCCAGGTCGATGTAGGCGATGAATTCGGTGAGCACCAGCTTTTCGCCAAGCAAGATCCCCACCGCGCCCGCCTCGCCCCAGGGAACCCCCATCACGAAAGCCATCGGCGTGAACGCCCAGCCGAGGATGCGCGACAGCGAAAGCGGCTCGGCCCCGAACGACACGAGCCCCAGCGCCCAGTCGGCCATGGCCATCAGGGCGACAAAGGCGATGAGCATCGCCGCGACATTGATCGCCAGCTGCATCCCCTCGGTGGCGCCCCGCGCGGCCGCTGCCATGACGTTGCCGTCGGGACGCTCGTCGTGCAACCCCAGGTCGCGCGCGGTCTCCGGGGTGTGCAACTCGGGCACCATGACCTTGGCGACGACCAACGCGGCCGGTGCGCTCAGGATGCTGCTGGTGACGAGGTGGCCGGCGATCCCCGGCACGTCGTGCAGGAAGGCGACATACGCGACAAGGACACCGCCGGCGGTGTTGGCGAAGCCGCCGAGCATGACGCAAAACAGCTCGCTCCGAGTCATCCGCGCCAGGAACGGCTTGACCAGGAGAGGCGCCTCGGTCTGGCCGAGGAAGATGTTCGCCGCGGTCGACAGCGTTTCGGCGCCGCTGGTCCCCATCGTCCGGAACATCAGCCACGCCATGCCGTGGACCACCTTCTGCATCAGGCCGATGTGGTAGGTGACGGCCATCAGCGCCGAGAAGAAGATGATGCTCGGCAAGATCCAGAAGGCGAAGCTCTTCATCGGGGGCGAGATGTGGCCGGCGTAGAAGCTCAGCTGGCCGTCCGGGCCCGCGATCTGGTGCGGCTCGACCGTCTGGAAGGCGAAGTCGGCGCCTTTTTCGGAGAAGCCGATGAGCGTGCGAACGCCGGTGTCGATCCAGGTGAAGAAGAACTCCTGGGCAGCAGGCGACAACACCACCAGGCCGAACGCAAGTTGCAAGAACAGGCCCCAGCCGATGACCCGCCACGGCACGTGGCGGCGGTTCTCGCTCAGAAACCACGCCAGCAGCACCATGACCAGGAGGCCCACCGCCGACATCAGGCGCATGTTCATCCCGACAGCTCGTCGGGCTCGCGGATCACGCGGCTGTCGGGGTAGCCGACCAACTAGTACTCACACATCGACAGTCGGACGCGAGCGGCCACCCGTTCTCCTTGCACGATGATCGGGAAGAAAACCCAACCCTGTAGGGCCTGGAGCACCTGCCCGCTCACTTCGATCTCGCCGGACGCCCAGCGCATCTTCTGGACGGCACCGGTGTCGTCCAGGTCGACGTCCACAAAACACGCGTCGGAGGGCCGCGTCTGGCCCCAGTCGGGCGGGACGAAGGTGGAAACCCACACAGTAGGGGTCGCGACACGCCGCGGGAGGGGCCGCGCGATTCCGTCCTCGAGCACCAGCACCGAGGCGGCTGGCACGGGCTCGGCATCGTCGCGCCGGACGAAGATTGGCGCGGGGAACAGGGCCTGCACGCGGGCGTCGCCCCGGGCGTCCGGCGCTTTGCGGACCTTCTTGAGGGCCTCGTAGGCCTGGTCTTCTGCCCACGTCCACTCCTTGACGTTCTGCTCCGCGGCCGCCCGTGCCGCTTTCGGGCAGAGCTCGGCGCGGGTGACCTCCGCTGCCCCTTCGTTGTTGATCAGCGCCCGGATGTCACAGCGATAGACCCCCGGCGGGTACAGGGCAAACGCGTCGCTTACCGGGGTGTTCTGCCCCTCGCTCGCCTCGATCTCCGACCAGTGCAGGCTGTGGACGCCCTCGAAGGCCCGACCGGTGTCGATGGGCGGGTCGGGCGGGGGGATCACCGCCTCGTAGACGGTGGGATCGTGTTCGCGAGGCACCACGACGAAGCGGTCCTTGGGCAGGGGCGCGTACCAGATGACCGAGGCGCGGAGCCAGGGATAGACGGGGTTGCTCCCGTCGCGCTGCCACAGCCCGACGTCGGAGATCGTGAGCGAGTCAGCGAACAACAGCGAGATTCCCGCGTCGCCGCCCAGGGACAGACCCGGAAGCGGGGTCATCAACTCGCCGCGAAAGGCGGCCAACATCCCCACCGAGCCGTACCCATCGCCGAAGCCGCCCACCGCGAACCCGAAGATGCCGCGATGCTCGAAGTGTCGGCGTCGACTCGAGATCGCGACGTCGACCTGCACGTTCGGCACCCAGAGGGGGTCGTTGCTGCCGGGGAGGTAATCCTGGTCGAACGACACGCCGCCCGAGAAGCTCAGCTGCTCCCCGAAGTGAACCCGCGCCTCGGCGCCGAACCACCCGGCACCGCCCGCGCTGGCGACCGCGCCCACGAAGCCGACGATGTGCTTTCGCGGCAGGTAACTCTGAACGGAGAAGGTGTTGTCGTAGAGCAGTTCGCCGGCGACCGGCTGGCCGTCCTGGAGCGCCGGATCGAACTTCCACTGAACGATGGCCGTGGCGAGGGCGTAGTAGGCCTCCTCGTCGCACTCCAGGTTCTCGACGTCCTTCACGGTGCCCGATTCCGACACCAGGATCCGCACCTTGCAGAGGTAGTCTCCACGGGGAACGGTGCGGTAGGACTGCGGCATCAGCGCATCGACCGTCGGGTGGGGGACGGGCGGAACGTAGCCGGCACGAGGCGGCGGAGCGGCTTCGCCGGTGGCAAGAGGCGGCGCCGGCTCGGCGGGCACCGATGCGGGCGGGGCCGCCGGCGCGGTGTCGTCGGCGAGAGCGGTCAGGGCAGCGAGCAGGAGCATCACGACGGAGCCTCGATGCGGGCGTAGAACAGGGGGCGCGGCGCGGCACTGTCACCGATGCTGAAGGCCGCCGCCAGGGCGTGGCGCGCTCTTTCCAGGTTCTTTTCGGCGTGTTGCAGCGTCGCGAGCGGCTCGCCGCGCTCCACCCGCTCGCCCACCTTCTTGTGCACCAGCACGCCAACCCGCGGGTCGACGGCGTCCTCGGCGCGCAGGCGCCCCGCGCCGAGGACGAACGCCGCGCGGCCGATGGCGAGCGCATCACAGCGGGTGACCACTCCGGACGCCGAGGCGGCGAGCACCTCCTCGGCTGGGGCCCCCCGGGGAAGTTCGTCGAGGCGGCCGCCCTGCGCATGGACCATGCGCTCGAATCGAGCGAAGGCGGCGCCGCTGGCGAGCACCCGGGCGGCGTCGGGATGGCGCGCCAGCGACACGGTCAGCGCCCGAAGGTCGGCGGGGCCGCCGCCCCGGAGGGTGTCCATCGCCTCCCTGACCTCGTTCGCGTTGCCGGCGGCGATGCCGAGGGGCTGCTCCATGTCGGTGAGGTCGGCGCTGGTGGCCACCCCGGCCCCGTTGCCCACCGCCACCATGGCCTCGGCGAGGGAGCGTGCGTCGGCCTCGGTCTTCATGAACGCGCCGGCCCCGACCTTGACGTCCAGTACGAGCCGGTCGAGCCCCTCGGCCAGCTTCTTCGACAGGATGCTGGCCACGATGAGCGGGATGCACTCCACCGTCTGCGTCTCGTTGCGCAAGCCGTACAACACCCGATCGGCCGGGGCGAGCTCCCCGGTCTGCCCGGAGATGAAGGCACCTACCGAACCGAGCACCGTGCGCAGCTCCGCGTCATCGAGATCGGTGCGAAAACCGGGGATCGCTTCGAGTTTGTCCAGGGTGCCGCCGGTGTGTCCCAGGCCGCGGCCGGAGATCATCGGCACCCGCCACCCCAACTCGGCCCACAGCGGGGCGAGCACCAGGCTGACCTTGTCGCCAACCCCCCCGGTGCTGTGTTTGTCCACGAAGGGCCCCTCGATGTCCGGCCAGGTCAGGCGCGCGCCAGAGTTCGTCATCTCCCGCGTCAGGGCCACCGCCTCCCCGTTGTCCATGCCGCGAATAAAAACGAACGCCAGCCACGCGGCCGCCTGTGGCCGTGAGACCGTGCCGTCGACGACACCGCGCACGAAGGCCGCGACCTGCGCGTCGGAGAGCGGCTGGCCGGCGCGCTTGGCCCTGAGAATGTCGTCGATCATGGGAGGGCTGACGTAACCTAACAAGAAACGGGGGAAGACGGTCGCGCCCCGGACCGCCCCCCCTGCCGCATGGGCGTTTCATGGGCCTGGGAGCCGCGAGCGGCGGCGTGGGCGACTGATCTGCCGCGATAACCATGGTGGCGATGAACCGCCGTCCCGGTCCGAGCGCCGCCCCCTTCTCCACCCGCGCGCACGGCCGCGGCAGCAGGCCGGAGGTGAACCCCTACCGGGACGAACACCAGCGCTTCGGCAAAGAGATCATCGCTGCGGAGCAGGCACCATCGTACCAGGGGCGTTGGCTCACGGAGTTTGGTCGCGATGCTCCCCGGCACCTGGAGCTGGGGGTCGGCAACGGGAGCTGGCTCGCCGCGTCGGCGGCCCGCGCCCCGGCGGGGGACTGGATCGGTCTGGAAATCCGGTACAAACGATGCGTCCAGGCCGCGGAGAAGCTGCGTGCAGCGGGGGCGACCAATGCCCGGGTGGCACGGTACTCCTGGTTCGAGTTGGAGCGACTCTTCGCCACCGGGGAGCTGGCCGGGATCCACATCAACCACCCCGACCCCTGGTCGCATCCCAGCGATGCCAAACACCGCCTGATCACGCCGGGCTTTCTCGAGGGCGCGGGCCGCGTCGTGGCACCCGGCGGCGAGCTGCGCCTCAAGACGGACTTCGACGGCCATCATCGGGCCCTGCTCGCCGCGGTGGCGGCCTCGCCGACCTGGACGATCATTGGCGCCAGCGACGACATCGGCAGAGCAGGTGCGCCCTGGCCCGATGACATCGTGACCGGGTACCAGGCGAAGTTCCAAAGGGCGGGGCAGCCCGTGTATGGGGCCTGGATACGCCGGTTGCCGTGCGGATAGCCGGCCTACGCCGACCCCTGCGCCAAGGCCTGCGCGACGCTACGGACGATGTCCTCGGTCGTCGGGAAACCCTCGATGGTCTTTTTCGCGACGGTGCGACCGTCGACCTCGATGGTGAATACCCCGCCCCGCCCCGGGACCAGCTCGGACTCGATCTGCAACTCCTCCCGCAGGGATTCCAGCGCCCGGCTGGCGTGCGGAAGGTAGCCTCAGGCGGTGCAGTACGTAATGACGACGCGGGACATGACCTCTCCTCGGGAGGAGGTATCATCGCGTCGCTGGGAGTGGAAGTGTGGATTCTGGCCGCGTTGCCCTGGCTTGCCCTGTTGCCCGGCTGCGTGGCGACACCCACCGGTGATCGCGACCCACCGCAGTCTACGGACACCGGCGAAACCGACCGCGACACGGGCGACACCGCGACGGAGACCGGGGACACTGCGACGGAGACCGGGGACACTGCGACGGATTCCGACGACTCGGCCGATACCGCCGAGCCGGGCCCGCGCTGCGCGTCGGGAATGGTGCCGGTGCCCACCGACGACCCGTTCTACTGCATCGACGCCTACGAGGTGAGCGGGGACGGGACCTACACCAGCGTGGCGGGCGTCCTGCCCGCGGTGGATATCTCCTTCGTCGAGGCCCGGGCGGCCTGCGAAGCGACACCGGTGCTGTCCGAGGCCGGGGACGTCGTCGGCTTCAAACACCTGGCGACCGACGCCGAATGGGAGGACGCCGGGGACGGGATCGTCGGTGATGGCGGACGGCGTTTCCCCTACGGCGACGCGCCGGAAGAGGGCGTTTGCATGCTTCCCGACAGCCTCGGGGTGCCTCAGTTCGACGCGCTCCAGCTCACGGGGTCCGCGCCGGGCTGTGTGAGCGTGTTCGGGGTGTACGATCAGATCGGCAACGCGTGGGAGTGGGTCGATCCCCAGGAGGACAGCGATCGCGACGCCTGGTTCGCACGGGCCGCGGCCGAGGGCCACGGCGTCGAGCTCGGAGCGGAGGGCCAGCTCCGGTCCACGGACGGCGACGTGTCCTGGCTCGTCTATCGCGGCGTGGTGTTTTTTACGCTGCAGCCGCAGGTGGATGCCGACGGCCTGGTCAGCCTGGACGCCAGCCGACTCGCTCGGTCCGACGACATCTCCATGGCCGGGTACCTGATGAACAACTCCCCGTCGTCCACGCTCGCCGACACCTACCTGGCGGTGACCCTCACCATCGACGACGCCGAGATCGTGCGGTTCGTTCTGGACGACGTCCGCGAGGGCATGCCGCTTACCAGCAAGCGCGGATGCGCCTACTACACCGGTTCGCCGTTGGCCTGCACGATGGCCGCGAACTTGCATGAGCACACCCCTGACTTCAAGGGAACGATCGGCCTACGCTGCGCGTCGGCGCCGTACTAGCAGGTACTATCAGCTAACCGCAGGGTTCAGCAGTCGCCCTTCTGCCCGTCGGTGCAGGTGTAGGCGCAGGCGCCGTCGGCGTCGACGACGTACGCGCAGTCCACATCGGTGCTGCCGCAGTCGTAGTGGGCCTGGCCGTCGCCCGAGTAGTCGAACTCCGCCTGGACCGAGCAGACCACCTTGTCGTTTTGGAGGATGTCGTAGGCTTGCGAGCGGTCCCCGTTCCAGGCGCGGGACTCCGTGCCGTCGTAGGTGTAGTCGGTCCCCTCCTGGACGAAGCTGCGCTCTGCCGTGCCGTCCGCCCCACGCTCGATGTGCTCCGCCAGCCCGGCCGCGACGTGGTCCTCGACCGTCGAGCCATCCGGTGCCTGCCTGCCCGACCACTCGACATCGGCGATGTCCGCCGCCCAGGAAAGAGCCTCCCCCGAGAACGTCCCGCTGAATCGGGTGTAGGTGAGGCTGTCGGCGTCGGGGTCCCAGACCCACCACTGCTGGTCGCAGCCCTCCCGTTGTATTCTCCTCGCGACACGCATTCGTTCGTCCAGGCGGTCTGTCGTCGTGGTGACGTACTCGATGTCGAGATCGCCGTTGTGCCACGCGGTCCCGAACCCGTCCTGGACCACGTCGACGGTGAGGTAGTACTCCTCGCCATAGAACCGCTCCCAGGAGAATGAGCCCGAGTACGGGTTGTAGTTCCCCTCGATCAGCGTCGCCGGATCACCGGGCGGGTCCGTCGAGAAAGAGCCATCTCCCGCCCCTTCACCGATCCATGACAACAGGTCGTCGGACCAGGCGTATGGCTCGGCATCACAGGCCGGCGCCTCGATCCAAGTCGGCTTTAGCGCCGTGCAGGAGGCAAGGAACAGGACCACGGCGCACCCCAGGCCTCGGTACCTATCCCGCGAGTCCCCGCGGGACCGCACCGAGCGAGCTATGATCGGCGCTTCGGAGGGGCCCATGCTCCTGGCATTCGCGTTCGCCCACGCTTCTGACGCCGCGCCGCCGCCCATCGTCAATGGCGACACGACCAAGGACTACCCGCAGGTCGTAGTTCTCTATTCGCAGGACAGCCGGGGCCAGGGCACCGCGTTCTGCTCGGGCACGCTCATCGCGGAGAAATTCGTGCTCACCGCCGCGCATTGCGCCGACGGATTCACCGACAACGAAGAGGATTACGGCCTGGACCAACACTACGTGATGGTCGGGGACAACATCGCGACCGACAACGGGATCGACGACTACGCGGCGGTTGCGAAGTGGACCACCCACTCCAGTTGGGATGGCGACAACAGCTTCTACGACATCGCCGTCGTCCAACTCTCCAGCAGGATCACCTCGATCGATCCCATGCCGGTGAACAAGGACACGGTCCGGAACTCCCAGATCGGGGATGATTTCCGCTATGTCGGGTGGGGCGTCACCTCTGACAACGCGAGCGACAGCGGTCGCAAGCGCACCGCCGACCTCCCGTTGTACGAAATTGACACCACGCTGCTCTACGCCTACGACCCGGTCGACGACCAGAACGTCTGTTACGGCGACTCCGGTGGGGCCGGCCTCGAGATCCTCGGCGATGGCATGTATGAACTTGCCGCGGTCAACGGCTTCGTGTACGCCATCGCTGGGGGCAATCCGTGCACCGACGGTGCCACCGGCGGCGCGCGCGTCGATCACTTCATCAGCTTTATCGAAGAATTTACGCCGGTGCAGAGCTGGGAGGAGATGTACGGCGGGGATGCCGATACTGATACCGATACTGATACCGATACTGATACCGATACCGATACTGATACCGATACCGATACCGATACCGATGCCGATGCCGATACCGACACCGCGGCGGAGGACACCCCGTTCGACCAGCCGAACGCTCCGGACGAGGTCGATCAGAATTACGACGTGGCCGTGGGGGTCGGCGTGTGTGGCGTCGACAGCCGCACGGGGGTGGCCGCCCTGGTGGGCGCAGCCCTGCTGGTCGGGCGGCGCCGGCGCGGCTGAGTCTGCGGCCGCCCGCGGAATCGCCGCCGCCTCACCCGATCTGGCTTCGGCTCAACCCAAGCTCCTCCGCGAGCTGTCCGACGGCGAGACCGCGACTGTGAGGGAGTGTGGCTTCGACGCGCATGGCCAGATCCTCCCCTCCGATATGAGGGAGATTTCCGGGATCGTCAAGCCCTGCCCACCACCCAGCGGCTCCGGCGGCTGACTGGATTCGAACTCCGGATATGCAGCGTGAACGCCGAGATGTGCAGATGGGGACACGTCTCCCAAAACTACCGCCGTTCTACCCGTACAATCAATGTGGTTGGGGCGGTAGGATTCGAACCTACGAATGCGAGCGTCAAAGGCTCGTGTCTTACCGCTTGACGACGCCCCAGCGTGCCCCCCCTCTAATCGCCGGTCGGTCCGCCGGGTAGGTGGCCACCGTCGATCCTCGCGCGCCCCGCCCGCGCAGGCTCGCCAGCGGCCAGCTGCGAGTTAGCAGTGGCGCATTCCCGGAAACCCGATGTCTCGCCTTCGTCCGCTCACCTTGGCCGCCGCCGCCGCCGTACTCGGTGCCGCCGGAACCGCCTTCGCCCTCTCGCCGGAGGAGATCATGAAGCTCCGGAAGACCCCCGCCGCGACGGTGGCGATGGCGCTGCCGATGGCCGAGTCCCCCCCGGGTTACTGCGAGGCCGTGCGCGCCGGCTGGATGTACTTCGACGTCAAGATGCGCGATGCCGGGGCGATCGCGTGCGTGTGTGTGCAGGGCAAGGACCTCACCTGGCAGTGGGTCAGCTTCGGGGGCCTCGTGCGCGAGTGTGACTGACCGGGCCGGTCAACTCGCGGCGCGGAGGCGTTGCATGCCGCGGCGAAGACCGTCGACGGTGAGCGGAAACATCGGCACCGTCGCGCCGATTGCGCGCACGGTCGGGTGGTCCCAGTAGCGCTCGGGGTCCGGATTGAGCCAGATGCTGGCCGGGCAACGCTGCGAGAACCGCTGCAACCACTGCAACCCGGTCGGTCCGGCCTCGCCCCATCCGGCGCCTTGGAAAAGCTCCCAGGGCGCCATCGACGCGTCGCCTACCCAGACCACACGGTGCTGCGCCGTGAGCTCGTCGAGGACCTGGGCGGTGGGCCGGCGCTGAAAGGTCCGATAGTCGCTGTACAACCACTGGTACGGGCAGTTGTGGAAGTGCCAGGCTTCGAAGGTCTTGAAGGTCTTGAGTTGTTTTGCCGCGGTGAACAAGCGGCTGACCAGCGCCGCGTTCGGCTCCATGCTGCCCCCCGTGTCCATCAACAGGACGAGCCGCACCCGATTGATGCGCTCCCGCTTGATATCGAGCTCGAGCTCCCCCGCATTCCTGGCGGTCTTGTCGATGGTGCCGTCGATGTCCAGGTGCTCGGCGCCCTCCCGACCAAACCGCCGCAACATCGAAAGTGCCACCTTGAAATCGCGCACGTCCAACTGGACGTCGGTGCGGTAGCCGGCCCACCGTCGTTCGCCGGCGACCGCGACCGCGGTCCGCCCACCCCCCTCGCCGCCGATGCGAATGCCCTGGTCGGCCCGGCCGGAGTTGCCGAAGGGGGAGGTTCCCCCCGTCCCCACCCAGTGGTTCCCACCATCGTGACGCTCCTTCTGCTCGGTCAGGCGTTTCTCGAGCTCCTTGCGAAGCGCTTCCAACGAATCGAAATCGTGATGACCGACCCGACCCTCCTCGAGTTGCCGCGCCTGCGCCAGCCACGTGCTCAGCTCGTCTTTCAGCGGGGCGGGAAGCTCGACTCCGTCGAAGGTGCCCTTGAAAGCCACGTCGAACGCGTCATAGTGGGCCTCGGTGTGCACCAGGACCGTCCGAGCGAGGTAGTAGAGTTGGTCGAGCGAGACCGCCAGGCCAAGCTCCAGACCGCGCAAAAAAGCAATCCACTCGCCCGTCCCGACCTTCAGGCCCCCATTGCGTAGGTTGAAGAGCAGGTTCAGCAACACTAGCGGCGGATCTTCGCGACGTCGAGGTCCGCCTCCTGTTTGAGCAGGACGCCAGGGAAAGGAAACTTCGCCAACACATCCTCGGGCGGGATGCCGGCGCGCACCAGCACCGTCAGCCAATCCAACAGCTCGCTGGTACTCGGGCGCTTGCGGAGACCGTCGAGGCGACGAAGGCCGTAAAAGCGCGAGAACGCGGCGTCGAGGAGCCGGTCGGGCAGGCCGGGGAGATGCACCTCGACGATCTTCTTCATCCGCTCGCGGTCCGGGAACGCGATGTAGTGAAAGACGCAGCGGCGCAGGAACGCATCGGGAAGCTCCTTCTCAGCGTTGCTGGTGATGATCACCACCGGCCGGTGTACGGCGCGGACGGTCTCGTCCAATTCGGGGATGTGGAAGACCATCTCGTCGAGCTCGCGGAGGAGGTCGTTGGGAAATTCCAGGTCGGCCTTGTCGATCTCGTCGATCAGGACCACCGTTCGCTCGGAGGCGACGAAGGCCTTGCCGAGCACCCCGAAGCGGATGTAGCGGCGGATGTCGCGCACGTCGCCCTCGCCGAATCGGGCGTCGTTCAGGCGCTGGACGACATCGTAGGTGTAGAGTCCCTCCACCGCCTTGGTCGTGCTCTTGATCGCCCACGTCGCCACGGTCATGCCCAACGATTCGGCCACCGCCGCCGCGAGCACGGTCTTGCCGGTGCCGGGCTCACCCTTCACCAGGAGAGGGCGACCCAGTACCACCGCGGCATTGACGTCGGCGAGGAGGCCGTCGTCGGCGATATAGCGGGCTGAGCCCTCGAAGCTGGACATGGCGGCGCCGCTATCCGATGCCGGCGGGTTATGCGCGCCGCCCCCGCCATCCTCGTTCTCCCCTCCCCGGACTGCCCCCTTGGACCACAATCTCTGCGTCCTCATCGACTTCGACAACATCGCCAAGGGCAGCCGCCTCGAAGGACTGGGTGAGTTCGACATTCGCCTGGTCATGCGGCGGCTCAAGGACATCGGCCGGGTGCTGGTGGCGCGTGCGTACTGCGACTGGGACCGATGGCCGCGGCACCGGCAGATGCTGGCCGAACAGGGCGTCACCATGATCGAGTTGCCGGCCACCGGTCATGGCGACAAGAACCGAGGCGACATCGCGCTGGTGGTCGACGCCATGGAGATCGCCTTTTCCCGCGACTTCCTGGACACCTTCGTCATCCTCAGCGGCGACAGTGACTTCACCCCGCTGGTGTTGCGCCTCAAGGAACTCAACCGCTCCGTCATCGGCATCGGTACGCGCGGAAGCACGTCGCGACTGATCGCGAATGTGTGCGACGAGTTCTTCTTCTACGACACGTTGGTTCGACAGCAGCGTATGGGCATCGTCGACGAGCACGACGAGGACGAGCGCGGTTCGGCCGGCCCCGGCAAGCTGAAGTTGGACGTGGCGTTCAACCTGCTCACCGAATCGTTGGAGAACCACGCCCGCGACGAAGCCGGTCCCGTGCATGCCAGCGTGGTGAAGACCTCGATGAAACGCAAGCTGTCGACCTTCAACGAAAACGACCTGGGCGTGCGGACCTTCGCGCGCTTCCTGGAGCGCGCCCAGGCCGAGGGGCTCGTGACCCTGTCTCGCGACGGTCGTGCCGGTGGCTACCGGGTCGAGCTGGCGATGGCCCCCGGCGAAGATCGCCCTGGTCCCGCGGTGAGCCAGGCGCCACCCCAGCCTCAGCAGGATCCGGGCCCGGCGCCGGAGGTCACCCTCATCGAGCGTGACCAGCCCACGGGCGAAGCGGCCGCCGCGCTTACGCTCTTGCGCGACGAGGGGCTGGATATCGGCACCTCCGCCGAACGTCGCCGGATCTTGGAGGCCTTCGTCAGCGCCTGCAACGAACGGGTCGCCCGCGGGCGCCGGCTGGCGGTGCAGTACCTCCAAGGCGACCTGGTGCAGTCGGGGTACGAGCCCGAGCTGGTGCGCGGCGTGCTCGGGTCGCTCGGGAGGCTCGGGGCATTGTTGCATGCCGACGGGGACCCGGTGCGCGGTCCGACCTCGCCCATGCAGCCGCCGCCGCCCCTGGGAGAGCTCAATGCGCTGCTCGAGGAGCGGGCCCTGGAAATCCTCGGTGGACGCCTCGTCAAGCTCGATGCCGAGGCCCGTCTGGTGCTCTTCGGCGACCCCGAGGCCGATCGGCCGGCCGGCGGCGACGACGAGTCGTCCGAGGACCCTTCGACCGAGGGCGGCGTGGCGACCGTCGACGCGGAGCCCGCCCCGGCACCCGAAGAAACGGCCCCGCCGGCCCCGAAGCGCGCCCCCCGCCGTCGCCTGGCTCCCCGGGTGGCCGAGGCTGACCCCGCCGAGTCCGGCGGGTCCCAGGCCGAGTTGCCGCCCGCCGCCGATGCCCCGGACGGGGACCTGCCCCGACGCCGCGGTCGCCGGGGCGGTGGTCGCAGTCGGTAGTGGTCGGGCGGGGCGTTCCTCATCGGGACGCAGCGCTGCTGTTTGCGGCGGTCGTGTGTCGCGTCCTGCTCGGGACGGCGCGCTTCAACGCGGCCCCGTTCCGCTTCGTGAACGTCGAGGAGTCCTACAACGCCACCGTCGCCTGGCTCCTGGCTCGGGCGCCCATGTGGGAGTTGCTTCCCGACCTGCAATATCGAAGCTTCTGCGGGGGCTGCAGCGCGGTCAGCGTTCTCGGCGTTCCCTTCCTCCGCTTTGGCGGGGACGCGCTCTGGGCCTGGAAAGCGGCGCCGCTCTTGTGGGGGGTGGCCGCGATGTTGGCCGGGTTCTTCGCGCTTGGGCGCATCGCCGGTCGCGCCGCAGCGTGGGCCTGGGTGGCGCTCTGGTGCCTTCCCCCGGTCGGCGCGCTCGACCTTTCGCTGATGCTGTGGGGAAACCACCAGGAGAGCGGCCTCTTCGTCCTGCTGGCGGCCTGGGCGTTCGCGGCCCGGCGGGGCGTTCTGCTGGGTCTGACGCTGGGTCTCGGCTTCTGGTTCGCCCGGACCAGCGCGTACGCGATGGTCGTCCTGGCGCCCGCGGCGCTCTTGAGCCTCCACGGGCAACGGGGACGCTTCTTGTTGGCGATGGCGCTCGGCGCCGCGCCGGTCCTCGTCGATGCCGGGGGTGGCGACGCGGGGTGGTACCGCTTCGGCGATGCGCTCGCCGTCGACGTCGCCGGGGTCCCCAAGCGTGCGATGACGCTCTTGTCGCCCAGTGCGCTCGGTGCGCGCTTGTGGTTGCCGGCCCGGGACGCCGCACCCCTCGGGGCGCTCTGGCTGGTCGCGGGGCTAGGCGGCGCCGCGTTGGCCGCCATGGGCCGTATTCGCCTCGTCCTCGCGCTCCAGGTCGCGTGGGTCGCGGCCTACTGCGGCACTACCTTCCCTATCTTCCTGGTCAGCGCGCGGGTACCGGTCAACAACATCCGCTACCACGCGCCTTGGGCGCTCTTGTTGACGCTCGGTGTGGCCGTCGGTTTCGGGACCGCGTGGCAGCGCGGCTGGCGCCGGAGCGCCGCGCTCGGATTGGCGCTGCTCCTGGCTGGCAACGGACTGGTGCTCGCGCGCTTGCCGTGGCGGAGCGATCCGCGGGCCTGGAGCGCGCCCGTCGTCGATCTGGCGGGCTTCGTCCAGACGGTCGCGCCGCGGGTGCCGAGCGACGCGCTCGGCCGGTCCGACGACCCGCGCGCCGACGCGCTGTTGCGCCGGCTCCGCGGCCTGCGACTCGGTCGTGAGTACGCACTGAGCGGCGCGTTGGAGCGGGCCGGCGACGATCCGATCGTGCGCTCGGGGGTGGGTGAGGCGCTGGTTGAGCCATGCGCCGAGCTCGCGCGCGTCGCTGCGGTGGTCGAGCAGGTCCCCGAGCCTGCTCGTCTCGACGTAGGCCGCGGGATGGCCCTGACGCTGGGTTTGTGCGAGGAGCGCCGCACCGCCACGCTCGAGACGCTCGGGCCGCTGATGGCCCTGGGAGGCGGCGCCCTGGCGGCGGTTGCCGGCCCGGCGTTGGTGGCGCGCTGTGCCGCCGCGCCCCAGAGCGAGGTCGCAGTGGTCGGCGCCTGCCTGGCCCGCCACCTGGCGCTGCTCCCCCCTGGACAGGCTCGCCGGGCCGCCTTCGGCTGTGGCAGGGCGTGGGCTCCTTCGCTCCACGACCCCGCTGACATCACGCGGATGGCGACGAGCGTTGCCACGTTCGAGCACGACGTCAGGGCGGGTGCCGAGGACATCGCCGCGGGGACGCGGGTGCCGCCGTTCGCTCGCGAGCGGGCGCTCCCGGGGTTAGGCGCCCCCCCATGACCAAGACCCGAATCGACGGTGGCCCCGCGCTCAGCGCGCTCTCCGGAGCCGACCTCGGCGCCGCGGCCTGGCAGACCCTGGCGTTCACCCAGATCACCACCTTCGCCGACGCGACCGGGGATCACCAATGGATCCACGTCGACAGGGAGCGCATCGCCAAGGAATCCCCCTTCGGCGCGCCGATCGCCCATGGGTATCTGACCCTGGCGCTGGTGGCCGGTCAGTTCTTCGAGCTGCTCGAGCTGCACAACTTCAAGATGATCATCAACTATGGATGCGGAAAGGTCCGATTTCCTTCACCGATGAAGGAGGGGGCCCGCTGGCGCCTGGCCATGAAGCTCGGCGAGGTCAGGGACGTCGGCGGCGGGTGGCTGGAAGCACCGTTCCTGGCTACGATCGAGCTCGAGGGCTCGCCCAAGCCGGGATGCGTGGCCGAGTGCATCTACCGGTTCTTGCCGGCGTAGTGGCGCCTACTCCAGAATGTACACCTTGCCCTCGGTGTAACCGGCGCTGTTGAGCAGTTGGTACGCGCCGACGGCGACGGTGCTCCCGCCCGTCCCGGCCGGGTCGCCGATGGCCAGCGAATTGCCGGTGTAGGCCTCGGCCGCCTCGCCCGACCAGGCGAGCAGGGCCGCGCTCTCCACGTCGCCCACCCCCGACCACGCCAGCGCGCCGCTCACCAGCCAGACCAGGCCTTCCTTGGACGCGCCGCCGTCCCGCTCGGTGACCAGCAGGTCGCCGTTCCCGTCGCCGTCCACGTCGCCGGCCGCGATGGTCTCGTAGCCGAAGTAGCCCTGGTCCGTGGTCCCCATCAGCTCGGCCTGGGCATCTGCAGGCGACCCGGAAAGTGGCACCCCGTCGAAGAGATAGAGGGCACCGTCGTACTCGCCCACGCCGATGGCCGTCACCGTGGCGTCGTCGGCGCCGTCCCCGCTGATGTCGGTGAGGACCAGGTCCCACCCGTATCCATCACCGTCGCGACCGTTCCAGGTACGCCAGACCAGCTCGGAGACCGCGGCGTCCACCATCGCCGAGTCGGCGAAGAAGGCGCGGCCGGCCGACACCGGGAAGCTCGCGGCGCCCGTGTCGCTGCCGGTGTGGGCGCTGGCACCCCCGCCACCGGTGTCCGCGTCGTAGCCAGCCGACCCCAAGAACAGGTCCACGGTCCCGTCGGCGTCGATGTCATCGAGGATCCGCACCCGGTCCACGCCCTCGGTCTCGGTGTCGATGATGGCGATGATCTGGTCATCGAGGTCGATGTCGCCGCTGTACCGCTCCCCGTGCAGCACGAGCAGGTTTCCGGTCGCGTCGGCGAGGGTGGACTGCATGCCGTCATTGACGATGATCTCGGCGGCGCCGTCGCCATCGAGGTCGCCGGTGACGAAAGCCTGGGCGTAGACCGTGGCGCCGTAGGCGACGCCGAGCGGATAGCTCAGGAACGCGTCGGCATCGCCGTCATCGAGGGTGGCCGCGAAGGTGCCCCCCCTCCCATAGAAGAAGACCAGCTCATAGTCGGCCTGGTAGGTCACGGTGTAGTCGATCTCGCCGCGGCTCACGACGAGGTCCAGGTTGCCGTCACCGTCGATGTCGTCACAGGAGAGTCCGAAGCCGAGGAATAGCTCGGTGCTCTCGATCAGCGTGTCGGCGTCGGTCATCAACATGCCCGGTCCCCACGAGGCGCGCCCGCTCCCGTACCAGATGCCGATCTGCCCGGCGTAGGTGGCCTCGAAGGGAGCGGTGACCACCAGGTCGTCGAGCCCGTCGGCGTCGATGTCGCACCAGGCCACCGATTCTCCGATGAGGCCCTGGTCAGCTCCATCGCCCTCGATGGTCGCGGAGGCGTCGGCGAGCGGCTCGATCCCCCCGTCGAACCCATCGCAATCCGGATCGATGCCGTCGTTCCAGAGGTCCCGCGCGCCTGGGTGCACCGCGGGGTCCGCGTCGTCGCAATCGTCGCCCGACCACTCTTCGTCGTCGTAACCGTCACCATCGCCGTCGTGCGCGTCGCCGTCTGCACAGTCGTCATCGAGGCCGTTCTTGGGCACCTCGGCGGCGCCGGGGTTCACGGCTGCGTTTTCGTCATCGCAATCGAAGATGTAGTCGTACCGGTCCCCGTCGACGTCGATCAGATCGGCACCATCACAGTCCTGGTCGATCCCGTCATACGGGATCTCCGGCGCCGCCGGCCCGATCGTGGCCTCGCTGTCATCGCAGTCGGTGCCGTCGACGCAGGCCTCGGCGTCGGTGGCCCCGTCCTGGTCCTGGTCGAAGCTCTCGTCGGCGACCCCGTCGCAGTTCTCGTCCAGCCCGTTGCACTCCTCGACCGCGCCGGGAAAAACCCGGTAGTCGTGATCGTCGCAATCGGTGGTGGTGTCGAAGCCATCCTTGTCCTCGTCCTGGGCGTCGCCGGTGTCCCCGGCCGTGTCCTCGGCTGAGTCGTTGCCGCTGTCGGCGGCCGGGTCTTTGTGCTGGACGACGTCGGCGTCACACGCCCCAAGGACCAGCGAGACGAGGATGGGCATCTCCACCAGAGAGTTCAGGCGCATCCGGGGATCATACCCCGTGCCTCGACCTCGCGCGGCAGCAACTCCGGCGGGCACAATCGCACGGTGCCGATCTGCCCCGAACGCAGCGCCGACCGGGCGATCCGCCGGCACCGAAGGTCGGCGACCACCGCCAACCCGGCGGCCAGAAGGGCAGCACCAAGGCTGGGCACCCACTCCGCCGAGGTCGCCAACCACAGGGACATCGCGACGACCGCGGCGGCGCTGGAGCGCGAAAGCACCATCGCCCACGCGCAGAAGCGCGCCGCCCTCGCCACCCGAAGCGCAAACCAGTCGGTATCGCCGAGTTGCAAACGGGCGCGTGCCCCTGCCGACAGGCACCGCAGGGGCCGTCCGTCTCCCAGCGCGTGGAGCGCACCGAGCATCGCCAGTATGCCCCGGGGGGTGCCCGGGCCGAAGGCCGCTTCGTCGAGGCGCTGTCCTTGCATGCAGCGTGACAGCGCCAGCAGGTACCGCAGCAGGCCATCGCCGGGCTCGGCGCACAGCCCGAACCGGGCGATGAACTCGGCCCGACCCGGCTCCCCGGCCATCACCGCGACCACCGCCCCGCTGCGCGCCAGGACGCGCCGCGTCGGGTCCGCGTCGAGCGCGTCTTCGAGGGTGCGCAGCGCGTGGTGCACCTGCCCCTCCTGGAGCGCGAGCATCGCCGCCCGCCACGGGTCGACGGGGCGATCGGCGTCGTCGCCGGTGGACGTGGCGAGGTTGAGGATCCCGCTCGGGCCCGCCCATGGCTCCGTTCCCGCCATCAACAGCGCCAGATCGGCGGTGATGAGTCCAGCGTAGAGGTGCTCCGCACCACACTCCCGTTCGGCAGCACGGAGTCGCGCCAGCTCGCGTTCCAACGCGAGGCGGGCACCGGGCGGGCCTTCCCCGTCCAGGCGAAAGGCATAGAGCGTGCAGCCGCCGGTAGGGACCGCCCCGCTCCACCACCAGAGCTCGCCCGTCCCGTCTCCGGGAAGGGCGACCAACGCCGCCGAGGCCGCGTCACCGTCGGTCTCTCCGAGCATCCGCCGCAAGAAGAACAGGATGTCCGCCGCCATCGGACCCCCGAGCAGCCCCGACGCCGCCGACGGCCGCCCCGCGCCAGCCGCGGCGATGTAACTACGGCGGAGCTGGTCGATGCGCAGGCGGCAGTGTCCGACCTCGGCGTCGACGGTGTCGGCATCAGCATACCGCAACGACGCGGTCTCGATTCGCCGGTGGTACAGCCTCACCGCGTCGTCGAACGGGTAGCGTCGCACCTGATTGTCGCGGCCGAGGATCTCGACGGGAAACTCCACCCGCGAGGTGTAGTCTTTCTTCAGGTACCGGCGGAGGCGGGGTGGGCGTTCCAAAGGGGCCTAGCCGCCAAGATAGCATCGCACCGCGAGCGCGGCGCCCACCAACGCGACAACGACGAAGGTGCCGCGTTCGGAGCGGAGCGCCTCGCGGCCGCTCCAGCGACCCGCGCGCGGGGCGCCGAGCGGGAGCCACCGCGGCACCCGTTGACGATACGCAAGGTAGGGCGCCCCCAGCTGCGCCTCCAACTGCCGTTCCTCCCACCTGACGATGACGGCGTAGTAGACCACCAGGATCGGCGCGACCCAGAGCACCGAGGGCCAAGACAGGACACCGATGCCGCTCCAGATGAGCAGGTTCCCCACGTAGATCGGGTTTCGGAGGCGCGCGTACGGCCCCGCTTCCGACAAGGCGCCGACGCCTGCATCGCGGGTTCGGCTCTTCCGCCCGATGTGCCCGACGGCCCACACGCGAAGCGCTTCCCCCATCGCCAACAAGAGGAAGCCCTCCGGTCGAGCCTGCGGCATGGGCACCAGGCAGGCCGCAAAAAGCGGCACCGGCAACCAGCCTCGGTGGCGAAACAGCCAGCCGCCGACTCGCACCATGCAGGCTTAGAGCGCGCCTGCCGCGATTCGGGCCCGCAGCGCCTCGTGGAGCTTGTCGTGATCCTCCACCGTCTGCACCTCGAGCGCGGTGATGAAGGCCCCATCCGCGTTGACCGCTGCGGTCCACGCCGCCTTGGCGGCGTCGCCGTCCCCACAGGCCTGGCAGGCGATGGAACGTGCCAGGTGTAACGCTGAGCTTATGTCGGAGCGATGGCTCTGCAGGGCCAGTCCCCGGTCCGCGAAGGACGCCGCTTCCGGCCAGTCCTGACGGCGCAGCGCCAGCTCGGCGAGCCGCAGGAGCGCGAGCGGCTGGGCCCCGTCGAAGGCGAGGCTCTTCTCGTAGTGTTGCCCCGCCTTTTCCGGCATCGTCATCTGCACATCGAGGATGAGCCCCTTGGCGAGGTACGCCTCGGTCACGTCGGCGGGCTCGTGGGTGTGGTAGATGATGTTGTTATAAATATTCAACAGGTTGTTCCAGTCTTCCTGTGCGGCCATCACCAGGCCGAGGCCCTTGAACGCGTCGATGTCGTTGGGCCTCATCTCCAGGGCCTTGGACAGCCGTTTGCGTGCCCGATCGATGTGCCCGAGGTGGAACTCGGCGATCCCGAGGCGCGCGTAGGTCCGGGCGAGCGCCTCGTTCTGGCCGAGGCCGCCGGTCAGCTGCATCAGCTGTTTGTACACCTTCTCGGCGGTCGCCCATTGCCGAGCGGCCAGGTAGAGCGGACCGACCGCCTCCAGGGTGGGCAGGTGGGTGGGATTGAGCCCCAGGGCCCGTTCATACCGAACGATCGCACCTGGGGCGTCACCCGCCTGCCGAAGTGCTTCGGCGAACCGGTAGAAGAAGCTGCTACCCTCGATCTGCGCGTCGAAATCGTCGCGATCAGTCTCCAGCTCCTGGGGCTCGAGCCTTGCGAAGAACTCCGCGGCGCCAGTGGCATCGCCATTGTCGAACAGGAAGTCGCCGCGGAACCTGAGGGCGTCGCTCTGGGAGGGATCGGCCGCCAGGATCTCGTCGTAGATCGCCGCCGCCCCCACTTTGTCCTGAAGCGCTTCCAGGCGCTTGCGGGCGGCCCTGGCCAGCAGCTCGATGCGCTCGGGCTGATCGGTGCTGGCCCGGGCACGCCGGATCAGGAGGTCGACCAGCCGGACGTTGTCGCCGCGGGCCCCGAGCAGGCGCTCGTAGGTGGCGAACGCCGCCACGTCGGCATGGGCGCCCGAGGTGGCGGACTCCAGGAAGAGAATCGCGTCGTCCTCACGACGGAGAAACTGCGCGCTGACCTCGCCGAGTCGGCGCAGGAACGCAGTGCGATCCTTTCCTTCGAGGTGGGCGACCAGGCCGCGCCCGTACTCCACGAAGGCGCCCCAATCACGACGACCTTCGGCGAGCGCCGCGACATGACCGAGCGCCTCGCGGTCGTCCGCCGCGATGTCGAGCACCTTTTTCCACGCCTCGATGGCGACCGCCGGATCCTTGACGCGGTCCTCCCACGTTCGCGCAATCTGGGCGTAGCGCTCCATCTGTTCCCGACCGCTCGCAAGCGAGGCGAGGCGGGCGAGCACCCCGACCACCCCCTGCCAATCGCCCATCGCGCCGGCAAGCCGCTCGATCCCGGCGAGCGCCTCGCGGTCGTCGGGCGCGTGGTCCAGCGCGCGGGTGAGCGCGCTCCGCGCGCCTTCGAGGTTGCCACTCCGCTCGAGCACCTCGGCGCGGCGGCGCTGCAGCCGCGCTTTCTCGTCCGGCGAGGTCGACTGTTCGGAGAGCCGGTCCAGATAGGACACCGCGAGGACCTCGTCGCCACGGGCACCCGCGATGCGGGCGAGCGCCTCGAGCACCTCGACGTCGTTGGGGCGCTGTTCGGCGAGGGTGCGGTAGAACTCCCAGGCCTCCTCGCTTTCGGTGAGCTTCTCGGCCAACAGCCAGCGGGCCTTGGCGGCCAACCGATCCGCGGTCGGGCCAACCGCGGCGGCAATCCGCCCCTGCACCAGTTCCAGGAGCCCACGCCAGTCTCCCGCGGTCTCCAGCCCCCGTTCCAGGCGCAGCTGCCAGGGCAACGCGACCGCGGTCCGACCCAGTTGCTCCCGCCAGGCAGCGATGGCACCGACGACGTCCCCCGCCTCTTCCAGGGCATCGCCGAGCCCACTCTGGGCGTCGGCGTCTACCGTCGCGAACAGGGCGCGCAGACCCTCGCTGTCCTGGGACCGCACCAGCGCGCCACGCAGGCCGTCGAAGGCGCGCCCCGGCCGCGGCGCCGCCGCCGCGGCGAGTCGCCAACAGGCGAGGGCCTCGTCACCGGAGCCGATCGTCTCGTACAGCGAGGACGCCTCGATCGCGTGCACGGCGCGCATGCCGTCGTCGGTGGCGGTCTGCGCGAGCACGCGGTGCGCCGCTGCCCGGGTGCCCGCGTCCCGCGCGACGCGCAGGAGCATGGCCGCAGCCCCTGCATCGTCGCTCGCTTCGAGCACCCGACCCAGGACCCTGGCCGCCCCTTCCGCGTCGCCCAGCGCGTTTTGGCGCAGACGGGCGGCGTCGACGCTGTCCGCTTCGCCGGCCGCTTGGAGCACGCGCAGTGCTTCTTCGGGGTAACCGGCGGTCTCCGCCACCCGCGCCAGCGCGCCCAGCGGCCGCCCCGCGACACCCGACGCGGCGAGCACCTCCCCGAGTCCCAAGAGCAGGACCTCGGCGTTTCCGGCGTCGGCGGCGACCTCGGCGGCGCGCGCGTAGCCACGGGCGCGCTCGGCTTCGTCCTGTGAGGCCGCTGCCCGCTTGACATGAAGGTCCACCAACGCGGCGAGGTCACTCTGCGACCACGCCATCCGTTCGGCCAATTGCCCAGCGCCGAAGTGGGCGGGGTCGTCTCGGAGGACTTCGCGCACGAGTTCCGCCGGGTCCGCGTCGGGCAGGCGTTGCGCCGCCTCGGCCGCTGCGAACAGGCGCCAATGGCGCCGCGCGATGTCCTCGCCCATGTCGGCCTGGGTACGCTCGAGCCGGAAGCAGGTGGACCAGTCGCCCTGCCGCGCCGCGAGCTCCTTCAGCAACAGCACCGCCGGCAAGAAGCCCGGAGAGACATCCAGACACTTCTGCAATGCCGACATGGCGTCGGCGAGTTTGTCCGTGCGGTCGGCGAGGACACGACCGGCGCGGTAGGCGAGGGTCACCGCCGCATTCGAGTCCCGCGTCCCATTGGCCGCGTTGATCAGGACGCGGGCCAGCTCAGCCCACTGTTGGTTGGCTTCCATCGCCCGGGTGTAGCCGTCCAGGCTGGGCGAGAAGTCGGGCACGGCGCTGAGCGCCAGGCGGTATTGTTCGTGTGCGCGCGCCCCTTCCCCAAGGCGAAACTCGTACACCGCCCCGGCACGATGGCGCTGCAACGCTGCCGCCGCCGGGTCTTCCGCGAGGATGGCACGTTGCTCGTACACGGCAGCCAGCTCGGCCCAGGCCTGCGTGCAGGTGTACACGCGTTCCAACCCTTCGAGCGCGGGCAGGTAGCCCGGGGCGATGTCGAGAACCCGCTCATAGTGCTTGCGTGCGCCGGCGAAATCGGCCAACGGGCCCTCGCACACTTCGCCCATCCGGAAGAGAACCACGACCTGGATGGAGGGATCGTCCACATGGGTCAACCGCTCCTCCAGGAAGGAGATCAGCTCGGGCCACGCCGCGGTGTCCTGCAGCAGGCGCAGCACGGCTTCGGCGGCGGGAGACGCGGCAGCATCGACGGCAGCGGCGCGGTACGCGGCGAGCGCGCCCGCCTTGTCACGCAGCCGTTCTTCCAGCACGCTACCGAGGCGGTAGGACAAGAACGAGCTCTGCTCGGCGCCGGACAGCGCGATCTCTTCGCGCAAAGACTCGGCCAGCGCCGGCCACTGTTCCGATTCGGCACACCAGACGTGGTATTCCACGCGCAGGTCGTGAGCCCGGGGCGCCGCGAGCACCGCGGCCCGCAGGGCCTCACCGGCGCCGGTCTCGTCCAGAAGCTGCACCCGGCGGACCCGTCCGGACCGGGCGTGCCACCACGCCGCATCCTCACCGCAACCCAGCGCCGCCAGGCGCAGGCCCTCGGCGGCGTAGAGCTGCGCGAGCGGTGCCCAGAGTCCAGCGGCACGATATCGACGCTCCAACGCGAGGAACGTCGCGCCATCGGCAGGCGCCGCCACACGGGCGAGCTCGGTCGCCGCGACCGCATCTTCCGGACGACCGAGCTTCCGCTCGAGCAGCTCGGCACGCTCGAGCTGGGCCTGCATGCTGGCAACGCCAGTCTGTATCGTCGCGAGGCCGTCGAGCGCAAGCAGCTCCAGCTCGGCGTCCTGCGCCGCGCGCGCCACCTCACGCAAGACCACGAGCACGCTGGCGTCGGTTGGATGCGCCGCGTGAGTCCGCACGAGTTCGGCGCGGGCCAGTTGTTCCTGCCCGAGCTGGTCGCGGATGATGCGCGCCGCCACCACGAGCGCCTCGGCCGCCGCACCCCCCGCCGAGTGGGCGGCCAGACCCTCCGCCGCGCTTCGAGCGCGCTCGGCGTCCCCGACGGCCATCGCGACCGCCGTACGTTCGCGCCACCACTGCGCGGAAGCCGGCCCCGCGCTGCCGTCGAGCGCGACGAGCAGCCTGCCAGCAAGCTCCACGTCGACGGCCCGGGTGCGGGCGAGGTGCGCCGCGGCGCCCAGGATCTGGGCCCTGGTCTCTGCGGAGGCGCCGTCCGCAGCCGCTTCCAACTCGTCGACGACCGCACGCCATGCGGCGCGAACATCGGTGGGTGGAGTCCACGCGAGCATGGCGGCCGGGTTGACCTCCGGGGGCTGGCCCAACACCGGCGCACCATGCGGGAGCTCCTCGGTCGGCATCGACGTGACCACCTCGGTGGGGAAACTCTCTTCGGTGAGGATGGGCGGAAGCAACGACAACGGTGAGGGGCCCGGAATCGGCTCGGGGTCGACGTCGGGGACGACCGTCGGGCTCGACAACACGACCGGAGGGGGTGGCTCCTCCTCGTCGTCGACCGCCGCGGCCATCGAGGAGGCGGCCTCGATCTCGGTCGCCCCCGCGGCGGGCGCCGGACCCGCGAGCGCCGCCGCGTCGTCTGCCACCACCAGCGGTGTCGCTTCCTGGCCCGCGACCACCGCGGGCGCAGAGGTCACCGCTTCGAGCATCGCATCCGCGGCATCCTCGTCGGCGAGGAGCTCGGCACGAGACTTCCGCTTGTACACCCGGGTGGACTGATCCTGGATCTGGCGCGCCTCCCGGCGGGCCTCGGCATCCAGCCCCGCCTGCAGGGTCACTTCGGCGAGCGCCGCCTCGGCAGCCTCGGCCGCGCGCCGGTCTGCCTCGGCCCGCTTGGCGGCCTCGGCCTTCTTGGAGCCGGCGCGCTTGCCGTCCTCGGCCCTGGTCGCTGCCAGTTTTTCAGCCTCGACCCTGGCCGCTTCGACCTTTGCGGCTTCGGCCCGCACCGCGTCGGCCTTGGCCGCCCCATCGTCCGGGGAGTCGGGGTCGGAGTTGAAGAAGTCGTCCTCGAGGTCTCCAAAACCCTGGTCATTCGAGTTCTTGCGCGACATAGAGGACTCCTTGAAGGCGACAGCCTCGCAGCCTAACCGGCGTCTCCGGCCAGGGGGAGGTTCTCGGTAAGCCTTCTGTCATGGCTTCAGCGGCAATGCCGCGAGAATGAACTTCACATCGGCGTCGTCGAAGTAGAAGCCGCCGCCGCCGTACCCCGCCACATACCCGTGTCGGGCGCCCATGAGCACACTGTCGAGACCCGCCTCCACATACACGTGACGCCACGGGCTGAACCGAGCGTTGACCTGGAGGTTCGGCGTGCCGTTCATGAGCGGGTAGCTGCCGTACACGAAGTCGAACAGGTCGACTCCGAGGACCAGCTTGTCGTGCGCCAGGTAGTAGTCGAAGCCGACGCCGCCGGCGTTGTCCTTGACCCCGAAGCGCAGCACCGCATCGTGCCAACGGCGCGCGAACTGGAACGACATCCGGAAACCCGGCTTGACCACGATCTCCTCGTAGCTGGAGCCGAAATCGGGGAAGACGTGCGTCTGCGTCGAGATGTCGCCTTGCGGGTGCCCGGCGAGCTCGAAGAGATACCAATGATCCTCGGCGGTGAACAGCCGCACCCCGACGCCGTTGCGGGACCGGCCCGCGACCGGATTCTCGGTCAAGACGGCGTCGGTGGGCTCGGAACCGAAGTAGACGTCACCGCGATAGTAGACTTCCGTGCGAAGCTTTGGCGCGTCACCAAGGATGCCGTTGACGGTCTCGATGGTGTCGTTGACGGACTCGATCGTCCCATTGACCGAATCGATGGTGGTGGGGTCCTTCACCAACTTGCCAAGGGTCCCCTCTCCGCGCTCGATTCCGGCGGCAATCGACTCCACGTGCGCCAGCGTGGCGTCCAACTTCGCGGTCGCCGACTGGATCGTGTCGAGTTCGGCCGCGACGTCGTCGGCTGAGTTGGCGACCAGGAGCTTCAGCGCCTCGGAGACCTCTCGCAAGTTCGCAGCGATCACGCTGATGTCGTCGCTGTTGTTCGCCGCGATCGCGTTGAGCTGCTCCGAAAGCTGCCGGACGTTCCGGATGGTGATCAGCAGCTCTTGTTTGGTCGTCTCGTCTTCAGTGAGCGCGCGCACGTTGCTGGTGATGACCTTGATGTCGGCGGCGATGTCGTTGACCTGCCGGGTGACTCGTTCCATGTCGGGCGCAAGGTCCCCCACCATGATGCTGTCACCGGCCTTCAGCAAGGTGGTGCTGGTACCCGGCGTGATGCGCACGCTCTTGTCACCGAGCAGCCCCTCGGACTTCAGGCTGGCGACGCTGTCCACCGGCAACTCGACGTGGTCGAGCACCGCGAGCGTCAGATGCGCGACCCCGCCTCGGAGTTCGACCTCGTCCACATGACCCACCCGCACCCCGGCAATGCGGATCGGCGTGGTGACGAACACTCCTTCGACCGTGGGGAAGTCAGCGTAGAGCGCGTACGGTGCACCCGACTCGCCCGGCCGATCGTCGACCTTGGTGATCGCCCAGCCGAGCGCGCCGAGGACGAGGAGGGTGAACAGACCGACGCGGAACTCGCTGCTGAACCGGAGCATGGGCCCGGCGAGCATATCCGGGCGGCCGCTTTCCGGATACGAAGGCGGGGTGCTGATGCTGTGGGCTCAACTTGCGCCGGCCTTCGCTGCGAGCTGGGATCCCGAGCTTCGCTGGCGCACGCTCCACACCGAGCACTTCGAGATCACCTTCCACGACGGTGAGGAGGCCCTCGCCGCGGAGATGGCCGTCGATGCCGAGGCGGCCTGGTCGGCGCTGACGGTCGAGCTCGACCACCAGACCGCGGGCAAGGTCGCCATCGTCCTGGTCGACCACACCGACGTCGCCAACGGTATGGCACAGACGACGCCGACCAACCAGATCACCATCTACGCCACCAATCCCGGCGGCGACAGCACCCTGGGGCTGTACGAAGACTGGAGTCAGGGCATCGTCACCCACGAGCTGACCCACATCCTGCACATCGACACCGTCGAGGGGCTCCCTCGCGCGGCTCGCTGGGTGTTCGGGTCGCTGATCTCGACTCACCAGGTGGCTCCGCTGTGGACGGTGGAGGGCCTGGCCACCTTCGAGGAAACCCGACACACCCTCGGGGGGCGCGGGCGCTCGGCAGGGGTCGACATGATCAAGCGAGCCGCGGTGCTGGGCGGGCGCTTCCCGCCGCTCGGGAACCTGGACGGACTCCAGGCCCTGTGGCCCTCGGGAAACCTGCGCTACCTCTTCGGCCAGGATTTCATCCAATTCATCGCCGATAGTCGCGGCGAGGACAAGTGGACGGAGTGGGTGCATCGCTACGGGGCGAGCATTCCGTTCTTCCTCGCGGCCCGGCGCACCTTCGGCGAGGACTTCGTCGCGCTGCATCGGCAGTGGAAGGCCGAGCTCGAAGCGCGCTACGCCGCCCAGGCCGCCGCGATCCGCAGCGACGGCGAAACCGAGGTCGAACTCGTGGGTCCCGCCGACCAGGCCTGCGGGGCGCCGAGCTGGAATCCCAAGACCGGCGACCTGTATTTCAGCTGCTCCGATCCGCGGCGCGGCAGCGCCATCTGGAGGCAGAAGGCGGGTGCCGCCGCGCCCACGGTCTGGCGGACCGGAAAGTTCGCCGCCGACATGCAGTGGCGCAATGACGGGAAGGCCTATCTCTACACTACGACCCACTCCGACGGGCTCTACAACCTCGTGGACGACGTGATGCTGGCCCGCACGAACAGCTCCACGAGCAAGGCGCTGACGGACGGGAAGCGGGCACGTGATGCGAGCTTCTCTCCGGACGGAACCCGGGTGGTGTGCGTCACCAACGAGCTTCAACAGACCCAACTCGCCGAGCTGACGATCGACCAGCGTGTGCTCCCCCTCACCGACGCGCCCGAACACGCCCAGTTCGCGACGCCACGCTATCACCCAGACGGCACGCGGATCGCGGTGAGTCGGTGGGCCGATGGACAACGCGATCTCTGGCTGTACACGGCCGATGGCAACCCGTGGCGACGACTGACCTGGGACAGCGCGCTCGATGTACACCCGGCGTGGAGTCCCGATGGACGCACGCTGTACTTCGCGTCGGATCGGAGCGGGGTCCCGAACATCTACGCCATCGACCTGACGACGGAGCACCTGTGGCGGGTGACCAACGTGGTCGTGGGCGCCTTCGCGCCCGATCCCAGCCCCGATGGCAGTCGGCTGGCGATGCAGTGGGTTGCCGCGGGCGGCACCAGAGTGGCCACGCTGACGCTCGATCGCACGTTGTGGAAGGACCTCGGCCTGCTCCCGACGTTCGAAACGGGGGCACCGGCGTTGAGCAAGGCGCCCGCACCCTCCCTCCGCAGCCGCGTCGCGACCGAGGCGGAGCCGGTGGCCGGTCGCGCGGCCCGCGCCGAACGCGCCGAACGCGCCGAGAAGAAAGAAGCGCGGGAGGCGGACCGCGAGGCCCGGAAGCGGGGAATCATCGCCCCAGCGGCGACGCAGGTGCTCCCCGCCGAAGCGCCATCGGCGCCGACGACACCGGCGCCCACCGACGCGCCGCCGCCTTTGGCCTCGGACACGCCCCCGCCGCGGATCACCCCGTACAATCCGGTGCCGAGCCTGTTCCCCCCGCGGTACTGGCTGCCGGGCACACTCCTGACTACGACCGGCCAGGGCTACGGTCTGTACCTGAGCGCGTACACCGGTGGCGTCGACCTGCTGCGGCAGTACGGGTACAGCGGGTACGCGACGTATCGCACCGATGCGCACTTCCTCGGCGGCGGCGGCAGCTTCGCCGTGAACAAATGGCGTCCGGTGTTCTCTGGCAGTGTGCAGACCTACGTCTCTCCGTACGGAACGATGTCCGAATACACGCCCGTCGATCCGGCGGGGGGTGCCTGGATCCCCGGTGTGCAGGACACCGAAAGTCGGTATTGGGATCATCGTATCCGTGGTTCGCTTGCCGTGGGCTATCCGCTCGACGGTAACAGCTCCGTCAGCGCGACTTTCCGGGCCGAATCCCGTCAACCGAAGGACCCGGTGCCCGCCGATGTGTACTATGCGGCGCTCCCCACGCGCGGCTACTTCGGCACCCTCACCGTGGGCTGGACGCACGCCAAAGGCGAAAGCTACGCCCTCTCCATCTCTCCCGAGAAGGCCCGCAGCTTCGGCCTCGGACTCGAGTACACGCCCGGCTGGCTCGGCAGCTACGCGATCGACTCGGACAACGTTCCGCAGCCGTTCGACCAACTGCAGCTCAACGGGGAGTGGCGCGAATACGTGCCGGCGCCGTGGGCGGCGAACCACGTCTTTGCCTGGAAACTCTCGGGCGGCTTCTCGGTGGGGAGCACCTTCCGCTACGGAAGCTTCCGCCTGGGGGGTAGCTTTTCGGAGAACGGCATCACCGTGATCCCCGCGGAATGGCGATCGCTCCGGGGCTTCTATCCGTCCACTCGCGACGGCGAGGCGTTCTGGTTGGCCAGCGGCGAGTACCGCTTCCCGATCTGGCGGGTGGACCGCGGACTCGGAACCGTCCCGATCTTCCTACGCTATATCAGCGGGGCCATCGTGCTCGACGCCGGCAACGCCTGGGAGGATCCGGACGATGCCACCCTGGAGCGCTCGTTGGTGGGGATCGGCGCCGAACTCCGGGTGGCGGCGATCGCCTTTTATGGGATGAGCCTGTACGGCCGCCTCGGCTACGCGGTCCCACTGCTCGGCCCGGGAGTCCAGCCCGGAAGCATCGACGGACTCTACGCGGAGGCGGGCACGAGTTTTTGAGTCAACGGTCCTCGGACCCGCCAGAGGCGCACCTCTCCGAGGCCCTTGAGCGGCGTGTGAAAGGACTCGGGTACCACACCCAGCTCCGCGAGGAGCGTCACGACGCGCTCCTGTTGGGCGACGGCATCGGTCAGGACGACCTCGCCGGCGGCGGCCGCCCCCTGCGCCCGCGCCGCGAGGTTCACCGTCCCGCCGAAGTAGTCCAGGCCCGCCGCGTCGGAGTGTACCACCAACGCCGAACCCACGTGGACGCCCACCTTGAGCGACGGGGGGTTGTCCATCTTCAATGTCGACGCCCACGCTGTGAATTGCGCCTGCATCTGACAGGCGGCCGCGACGGCGGCCGCCGCATCGAAGAACGCGGCCATCACTGCGTCTCCGATGGTCTTGACCACTGTGCCGCCCTGGGCGGCGGCCGCCGCGCGCAGGATGACGAAGTGGTCGCGAACCACCGCGAACGCCCGCGCGTCCCCGAGTTCTTCGTACATCATCGTGCTGCCTGACAGGTCGGTGAACAACAGCGCCACGCTGCGGACGCCCACCCGAAGATCCCGCGCGAGGACCTGGTGGCCGAGCCGGCGCCGAAAGTTCTCCCGGGTGGTCAGGTAGCTGGCCGGCACGATCGCCACCTCGCCCCCGCTTCTGGTCAGCTGGACTCGGCCTCGCCGGGCCGTGTCGTTCTTGATGTCGAGAGTGACGTCCCCCGCCCGCACCTGGGCCGTCCCCACGTCGCCGGACCGCCACCGGATCACCGGAACCCCCTCGCCCCCCGCGTCCACCACCACGTCGGGTTGGCCGCCGCCGGGGCCGATCCGCCACTCGCCGGGCGGGACGGGCGCGTCCAGGACGACCCCCTGCTTGGGCGCGAGGGTCAACAGGGCGTACTGGGCCGGGGCCTGGGCCGGATAGATCGTGCAGAAGTTGACATCGAGATCGCGCATGACGCCCGGATGGGGCGCGAAAAGCACCTCGACGTTTTCACCCAGGTCCGTCTCGGTCGTCACCGCACAGGCCGGGCACTCGGCATGGTCGGCGAGGTCGGACAGCACCCGCCCGCCGGCGACCTGCCCATAGCACCGCACGCAGCGGACCGACCAGAACAGCTCGGTGGCGCCGACGTCCACGCCCGCCAGCAGGGTCTCCAACAGGGCCTCGCGGGGCAGCCCCCACCGGTCCGCAAGGACAAAGGCCCGCATCCGCGAGAGGTCGCTCGGACGCCCGCACCGGTAGTGGCTCTCGAGGCGGGCGACCATCGCGGGGTCCGCTCCGTCCTTCCACCGGCGCACCGCGGCCTGGGCTTCTGCACCCAGCACCCGCGCGGCGGTCCCGTCTTCGTCCGCCGCCTCGTCTCCCAGGCGTTGCAGGACGGTTTCCCATCGCCGCTGCATGGTCGTGAGGGACAATCCCCGCCGGACCATCGCCGCCCAGCCCGGCCCGGTGAGCGAAAGGTCCACCACCGCTCGCACGCCTCCCGGCGCCGGCACCAACGAAGCCCGATAGTCGCTGCGCGCGACGAACGGTGAGGTCAGGTCGCGCACCTGCCGGAAGAAACGTTGATGCACCCAACTCGTCCACGTCTCCTCGAATGGGATGCGCATGCCCATCGGTGCGGCCATTACGCCGGTCAGCATCATGAAGCCGTCCGTCTGCCGCGCGACGTCCAGCTTCACGACAGCGCCGTTGCCAGCGGCGCGGTTCATGAAGTCGGTGTCGCCGACCATTTTCCACGCCCGCTCCGCCGTGGTCACCGGACTCTGGACGCGGAAACTCTCCACGACGGTACCCGGCAGCGGGTCGGGTGAGCCCTCGGGGTGTTCTTGCATCCGGGTGAATGTAGCAGACTCAGGACTCCATGCCGTAGAACAGCCAGGCCGCGCCCGCTTCGGCGCCGGCTGCCTCGCCCCCGGGAGAGCCGACCAGCACGTCGCTGAACCCGTCGCCGTCGGCGTCGCCGGCGATGCTCACTGAGCTGCCCAGGTGCGCGTAGGAATGCTGCCCCAGGAGCTTCCCATCGGCGTCGCCCAACGAGTAGGCACCGGAGAGCGGACCTCGCCACAGATAGGCCGCACCGGCGGCGGCTCCGCCGGTGTTCTCGCTCCAGGCGCCGATGACGACGCCGGTCGCGCCGCTGTCCCCACTGTCGCCGCTCGGGTCCCCCTCCCCGGTCTCTCCGCCGCCGGTATCGGCGCTGTCCGCGGGCTCCTCCGCGTCCTCGTCGTCGGCACCCCCGGTGTCGGCGCTGTCGGCGCCCCGGTGTCGGCGCTGTCGGACTCCTCAACGCCCGGTCGCGCATCCCCGACTGCTGAGCCCCGAACGCCCGCATTCTCCGTGCGGCAGGCCAGCGCGAGCAGACACAGACAGGAGACCACGCAGGAGCCGACGCGCATCCCGCCGCCATCGGTGTGGGTGGCGCCGGCTTTAGCTTTAGCTCCAGTCGCGGCCTACGCGTCGAAACACCTCAGCTCCACGTCGCGTCCTCTCACCACGCCGTAGGTGCGGTGAGCGATCCAGTCCCCGGGGTTGAGGAACCAGCCGCCGTCGATCCGGGCGCAGCTCGGGGCGTGCGTATGTCCCATCACCACCAGCTCCGCCCCCGCGGCGATGCGCCGCGTGGCCAGGCTCAGCTGCGCGGCGACCAGCACGGCATCCGGCTGTCCGCGGCCCAATGGCCCCGCAAGTTGGTGCAGGATCGTCCACGCCCTGGGACTCCCGACGCGATCGAGGAGCCAGGAAAAAGCCCGACTGCGAAGCGCCGCGTGGAACAGGCGATAGTCCATCGAGCCCTCGACCTCGTCGCCGTGCGACAGCACCGACGTCAGCCCTCCGAGCCGACGATGGATGAGCGTTCCGATACCCGACGCGCCGACCTGACCGTAATACCCGGGGAGGTGGAAGTCGTGATTGCCCGGGAGCACGACGAGCTCGAACCGCGCGAGCGCAGTGAGCACCGGCTGGTAGGCGGCAAAGGGGACGCCACCCGGCGCCCAGAACGCGTGGAACACGTCGCCGCCCAGCACGAGGGTCGGAGCGGGACACCACTCCAGGAAACGTAGAAAGGACTGCTGGGTGGGGGAGTCGGGCCCATCGCAGTGCACGTCGCTGACGATGGCAACATCGAACACCGGGCGACGGTAGCGGGGTGAGCCGCGAGCGTCAACGATATAGCTTCGGCAGCCCGACATGACCCACGATCCCCAGGTCCGCCCGCCGCTCGCCGAACGGATGCGGCCCCGCCACGTGGACGAGATCGTCGGTCAGGAGGCCCTGCTCGCGCCCGGCGCCCCATTCCGGCGCGCGCTCGACGCCGGCCGCCTGCGCTCCTTGTTGATGTGGGGACCGCCCGGCTGCGGAAAGACGACACTCGCGCGGGTGCTCGCCGAGGCCACAGGGTTCCGATTGGTGGCGCTGTCCGCGGTGCTCAGCGGCGTCAAGGACCTGCGGGAGTTGCTGGAAACGCGGCCGGCGCTCGACCGGCGCCCGCTCCTGCTCTTCGTGGACGAGATCCACCGGTGGAACAAAGCGCAGCAGGACGCGCTCTTGCCGCACGTCGAGAGCGGCGCCCTGATCCTTGTGGGGGCAACCACTGAAAACCCATCCTTCTACCTGATTCCTGCGCTGAGAAGCCGATGCGAGCTCCTGATTCTCGAACCGGTCGCGCCCACCGCCATCGGCAAGTTGCTGGAGCGCGCCCTTGCCGACGGAGAGCGCGGCCTGCCCCCCGCGACCCGCGTCGAAGCGGAGGCGCTCGACCTCATCGCCCGCGCCTGCGACGGGGATGCGCGGCGGGCCCTGTCGATGTTGGAGCGCCTCGCGGATCGCGGCGCGGTTACGGTCGATGCCGTTCGCGCGGCGGGGAACACGATCTTCCACGATCGCGGCGGCGACGCACATTACGACGTGGTCAGCGCCTTCATCAAGTCGATGCGCGGATCGGACGCGGACGCGGCGTTGTATTGGATGGCGCGGATGCTCGAAGGGGGCGAGGACCCGATCTTCGTGGCGCGGCGCATGGTGATTTTTTCGAGCGAGGACATCGGAAATGCGGACCCGCGGGCGCTGCCACTGGCGGTGGCCACCCTCGAGGGGTGCGCGCGAATCGGAATGCCGGAGGCGCGGATCCTGCTCGGGCAGTGCTGCACTTTCCTGGCGACCTCCCCGAAATCCAACGCGGCCTACAAAGCGGTAGACGCCGCCATCGCCGCGGTGAAGGCCACAGGTGCGCTTCCGGTCCCCATCCACCTGCGAAACGCGCCCACCGGCCTGGCCACCTCGCTCGGTCATGGGCGAGACTACGTCTACCCGCACGAAGAGCCCGACCACCTTGCCGATCAGACCCACCTGCCCGAGGCGCTGGCCGGTACGGTGTTTTATTCGCCGACCCAGCAGGGTGCCGAGAAGGCGATCGCCGAACGACTGGCGTGGTGGAAGAAGCGCCTTGCGGAGCGGCGGGGCTGACGGGGCGGCTACCTCGCCGACAACTGGTCCCGGACCGACTGGGGGATGGCCGCCATGTTGGTGACGGTGTAGGCGAGGTAGTAGGTGTGGGTGCCGACGGCGAACTCCTTGCGGGGATCGGCCTCGATGTAGGGGTAGAGCCAGTCCTCGAGGTCCTGGATCTGGGCGCCGAGGTCCAGCGCGTCCATCGTGTACGTCGCGTCGAGCAGGATCTCGTCGTAGCGCGCCGCGCAACTGTCGATGGTCAGGCACCACTGGAACAGGCGGCCTCGACCCGTCCACGGGCTGAAGTAGGCGCTGATGAAGGTCTGGTCGGACCCCCACGGGATCATCGTGAACAGATCGGTACGCGGATCCTTGTAGAGTCGGTAGTTGTTGGCGGTGGAGTAGCCGTCCCAATGGTAGCTGAGCGCCTCCACCGCCATGAGTGACAAGAACCGCTCCATGTCGAAGACCATCGAGATCTCGGCGTAGGCGTCCGCTGACGCGCCCCCGTCGAGGATGCCGATCACCTCACTCAGGTCACTGCGAGAGGTGTCACTCCCCGATTCGAGGTCGAAACTGCCCAGGTAGCCGGCGTACAGATCGACGCCGTACGCCCCTTCGTAGAGGTTGCCGCTGTCGTCTCCGAACCACCGATCCAGGAAAGCGCCGTCGATGCTCTCGACGAGCAGGTACAGGCCATAGTCGCCGTCGTTGACCGTCAGCCAGGCGTAGCCCACCCGCGGCGCGGGCACATCCAGCGCCCGATAGAGTTCGTAGGCGGCGAACTCATGAACGTAGGTGTTGTCCTGGACCATGTTGTTCACCGTGAGCCCACGAACCCCACGCCACTCGCGACCAGAGATGTCGTTGAGGTCGATCTTCCACGCACATTTCTGGTCGATCGAGCGCGCCGAGCCCACGTAGGCCTTCAGGCGGGTGCGGACGTCGCCCCAATCGCCCTCGGGCACATCCAACTCACCGTCGACCCAACTCAGCCGGCTCACGCGAAGGGACTGGATGGCATCGGCTGACAGGCGCAGGTTGAGGTCGGTCACGTCGTCGAGTTGGAAGACCCGCGCCGAGAGGTCCAACGAGAGGCTGGCCGCGTCGGGATTCACCGCGTCCGGCGTGGTGTCGGTGGTGATCGCCCAGTTCCCGCCGTCGGGAATCCGTGCCCAGGCGACGTCCTTGCGCATCGCGCCGAGCGAGAGGCGATCCGACACCAGCCCGGCGACGCTGAGTACCAGGCGCTCTCCGCCGCCTCCGTCGAGTTGGAACGGCGCGTGCAGCCCGCCCGCGAGGCTGTCGTCAATCGCGACCACGAGGTGCTGGCCGGGCTCGATGGTCCCCTCCCCGCCCAGCCACGGAAGGTCCGAGGGATCGCGCAAGGCAACATCGGACAGCGGAATCGACACCTCGCTGGCGTTATACAACTCGACCCAATCGGGCCACGAGGCGTCGTCGCCGGGCCAGGTGGATTCGTTGCGGGCGACCACCTCGTTGATCAGGAGCGCCGGCGCTTCCGGATCCGGACGGGTCAGGACGTCGTCTTCGGCCAGGCCGGTGTGTCCCATCGGGCCCGAATCCGGCAGCGCGGTGTCCAGTTCGTAGTCGGGGAGCCCAACCACGACATCACTGTTACCACCCGTAGAAGGTGAATGGCATGCGACGAGGGCGAGGATCAGCACGTGGGCATTCTACACCACCACGCTCTGCTGGTACACACCGAAGACCGCCCGAAGGCGATCGGCGACCTCACCGAGGGTCGCCTTCGCGACCACCGCCGCCAGGACAAAGGGCATGGTGTTGGCGTCGCCAGCGGCGGCCTGTTGCAGCGCGTCGAGCGCGTCCGTCACCGTTCCCGGGTCCCGCCCATCCCGAAAGCGGCGCAGGCGCTCCACCTGGGCGCGCTCCAACGCGCGGTCTACCCGCAACAGTCCCTCGACCCTGGCCTCCTCTTCGACGTATTGGTTCACGCCGACCACGATCGCCCTTTTGTCCTCGACGTCCCGTTGGGCCCGCCACGCGCTGTCTTGGATCTCGCGCTGGGGGAAGCCCCGCTCGATTGCGGCGACCATGCCGCCGAACGAATCGATCTCGGCGATGAGTCGGCTCGCTTCGGCCTCCAGGCGGTCGGTCAACTCCTCTACGACATAGCTGCCACCGAAGGGATCTGGGTGCCGTGCCACGCCCGACTCCAACGCGATCACCTGTTGGGTGCGAAGTGCCAGACGGGCGCTGGCCTCGCTGGGTAGAGCCAGGGCCTCGTCTCTTCCATTGGTGTGCAACGATTGAGTGCCCCCCATCACCGCCGCGAGTGCTTGAAGCGTGACGCGCACGACGTTGTTGTCCACCTGCTGCGCCGTGAGCGTGCTGCCCGCTGTCTGGGTGTGGAATCGCAGCGTCTGGGACTTCGGGTCCGTGGCGCCGAACCGCTCACGCATGATGTGCGCCCACATGCGTCGCGCGGCGCGGTACTTTGCGACCTCTTCCAGAAAGTCGTTGTGGGCGTTGAAGAAGAACGACAATCGCGGCGCGAAGGTGTCGACCGCCAGTCCGGCCGCCGCCGCCGCTTCGACGTAGGCGATGCCGTCCGCCAGGGTGAACGCCACCTCCTGGGCGGCCGTGCTCCCTGCCTCGCGGATGTGGTACCCGCTGATCGAGATGGTGTTCCATTGGGGCGCGTGCTCGCCGCACCACGCGAAGATGTCGGTGATCAGCCGCATGCTGGCGCGGGGCGGGTAGATGTAGGTGCCGCGGGCGATGTATTCCTTGAGCACGTCGTTCTGGATGGTCCCGCGCAGCGCGGGTGACGGCACCCCGCGCGCACGAGCGACCGCGGTGTAGAACGCCAGAAGCGTGCCGGCCGTGGCGTTGATGGTCATCGACGTGCTGACCTCGCCAAGCGGCAACCCGTCCAGGAGCGTGCCCATGTCCTCGACCGAGCTGATGGCCACGCCCACTTTCCCGACCTCGCCGAGCGCCATGGCGTGGTCGCTGTCGTAGCCCATCTGGGTGGGCAGATCGAAGGCGCAGCTCAAGCCGGTCTGCCCCTTCCCGAGCAGATACTTGAAGCGACGGTTGGTGTCCGCGGCATCGCCGAAGCCGGCATACTGACGCATCGTCCACAGGCGGCCCTGGTACATGGTCGGGTGGATTCCGCGGGTGTACGGGAACTGGCCGGGGCGGTCGGTCGACATGCGCGCGGGGCTATCATGTCCGCGTGCCCCGCCGTTCATCCTGCCTGTCCGCTTGCACTCCTGCTTCGAGAGCTTGAGCGCCGCTCTCGCGTCCTGCTGCGCCTGGGTGGACGTGGCGACCCTCGGCACTACCTCGGCGCGCAGCGCCGCATTTCCAGCGAGGACGCCGCTGTAGATCACGAGATTCGCGAAAGGAGGAGGAATCAGGGCGGCCAGCTTCTCTACGAATTCGCAAGGCGAAAGTTCAATAGCTCCAGTCCCGTCGCTAAAGACCCGCTTCAGCTCACCCTGCTCGCCGCCTGCAACACCGCGGACCCCTGTGCGAAGTACGACACCGAGATCTGCGGCCACACCGAGGGGTGCAGCGTGTTCTCGGGCTTTGAGCTCGACCAGCAGGGCACCGGCTGGTGCATCCCGCCGGACGTCGTCAGCGGCCCCGTCGAGTGCATGACGAGCCCGGACCCGGACTGCGACGCCGGCGGGAAGTACGCCGCACCGGCCGACGAGGACGGCAACCCGACGGACACCTGCTACTCGTACACCGGATGCCAGCCGCCGCAGGGGTGGGTGGACTGCACGGCGCAGCCGGCGCTCGACCTCGAGGTCTGCGACGCGTAGCGTCCCGCGTGGCCGCGACGCCGCCGGCGCTCGGCGAGGCTGGGGTCAGGGGATGACCGACCGGGCCAGGCGGAACCCGATGCCGCCATTGCGGTAGTCCTGCGGGCTGCTCTTGCGGGCGGTCACCCGCTCGTAGGACTCGGAGCCATAGTAATAGCCCCCCCGAGCCTCGCGCTCCGACCCGGAGTCCGGCCCTGGTGGATCGGTGGCCGCAGCGCCGTCGGCGTATCCGCCGTAGCTCGGGGCATGCCAGTCATTCGTCCACTCGAACACGTTCCCGCTCATGTCGAAGAGGCCCCACGCGTTCGGCAGGAGGGAGCAGACAGGGTGCGTGTCAGCCCCGGCGTTGGAGAGATACCAGGCCACTTCGTCAAGGGACTCGCCGCCGGCGTACGGCGTGTCCTCGTCGGCCCGGGCCGCGTACTCCCACTCGGCCTCGGTCGGGAGGCGGTAGCCTGGACATGGGTACGGATTCCCGGCGTAGTCTGCCAGGAGACCCGAACCGTCCGATTCGTAGCACCGTTGCAGACCCTCCGCGGCGGAGAGCGCGTTCGCGTACTGTCCCGCATCTTCCCACGACACCCCCTCCACCGGGCAGTCGTCGCATCCTGCGCCGTGCAAGGAGGGTGCGGGGTCGGGAGCACCGGTCCAGGCCGACCATTCAGCATGGGTCACTTCACTGCGACCAAGCCAGAAGGAGTGCGTGAGCGTGACCACGTGGTCGATGTATTCGTCCGTCGCGTCCGCCGAGCCGCTCCCCATGGAGAAGCTGCCGGCGGAGATGACCAACAGGTCCACGCCGTAGTCACTGGCGTAGTCGGTCGCATCCGAGCCACTGCAATCCTGGTCGATGCCGTCGTTCCCGACCTCGGCCGCGGAAGGCGAGATCGCCGGGTCACCGTCGTCACAATCCGAGGCGGCAGAAACGTACCCCTCGGGGGGGCTACATGCGCTCTCCGGTTCGGAGCCGATGGCACCGTAGCCATCGCCGTCGGCATCCAGGTACCAATCAACCTCGCCGCTGGCCCCCGGCTCGTCCACCTGGAGATCGCAGTCATCATCGATGCCGTTGCACGACTCGACCGCGGCAGGGTTCACTGCGACCCGACCGTCGTCGCAGTCCAGGCCATCGCGGGCGTACCCTTCGAGAAGCGTGCAGTTCGCCGTGGGCTCGCCTGCTCCGAAGCCATCGAGATCGCGGTCCGCGTACATGTCCGCAGCCACCCCGTTGCCGCCATCCGCGTCATCACAGTCTTCGGGCCTGGCGATACCGTCGCCGTCCAGGTCCATCCGGGCATCGAAGTCGTTGTCCGTGATCCATGCGCACCCCGCCCCGGCGAGAGCGGACAAAAGGCTGGTAGACAGGCAGAGGAAAGGAAACATGAACGGCCTTTCGGTGAGCGTACCGCGGGAGCGTACACCCTGGCGGGCGCCGTCGGCAAGCCCTGCGACCCCCGAAGGCCGCCTTGCAGGACCGCGATCGGGCCGGTCTCGCAGTCCCAGGCACACCTTCACCCTCCGGCCCC
>SHYX01000037.1 GCA_009692585.1 Myxococcales bacterium | reverse complement strand
GGCGGCGGCGTCTACACCAGCTACAGCACCAACGCCGAGTGGACGAACAACGTCGTCCAGGAGAACGTGGCCAACTACGGCGGCGGCATGGCCTTCGTGACCGAGTACGCGCTCGCTGTGACCAACAACACCGTGGTGGGCAACGACGGCGCCAGCGACGGCGGCGGCCTGTACCTGTACGGCGTGCACGGTGCCTTCAGCAACAACCTCGTGGGGTACAGCGCCGACGGCGACGGCCTCGTGGTGGACGACAGCGACTCCGCCGCCAACTCCACGTTCACCTACAACGACTGGTACAACAACGTCAGTGACGACGCCAGCGGGTACGTCACCAGCGCCGACCTCGCGACCATGGCCGGCAACATCTTCCTCGACCCCGACCTCTACGACTACACGGTCGATGGGGACTGCACCAACGACGTCCTGCTCCCCAACGGCACCAGCCCGCTGATCAACGCGGGTGACCCGGCGCTGTCGGATCCCGACGGCAGCATCAGCGACATCGGCGCCTACGGCGGCCCCGGCAGCCAGATCGAGGATGCCGACGGCGACGGCTACGCCAGCGCCATCGACTGTGACGACGCCGACGCCTCCATCAACCCCGGTGCCACCGAGATCGTCGGTGACGGCATCGACCAGGACTGTGATGGCGTCGACCTCACCGCGGCCGACCTCGACGTCGACGGCGACGGTCACAACACCGACGCCGTGGCCGGTGGCACCGACTGCGACGACAACAACGCCAGCGTGAATCCCGACGCCACCGAGGTCTGGTACGACGGCATCGACCAGAACTGCGACGGCAACGACGCCGACCAGGACGGCGACAGCTGGGACGTCACCCAGGACTGCACCGACACCGACCCCAGCATCTTCCCTGGCGCCGCGGAGATTCCGTACGACGGCATCGACAACGACTGTGACTCGGACACCACCGACACCGACATCGACGGCGACGGCTACGACGCCGAAGAAGTCGGCGGCGACGACTGCGACGACGACGACGCCAACATCAACCCCGGCGAGGAGGAGACCTGGTACGACGGCATCGACCAGGACTGCTCCGGTGGCAGCGACGACGACCAGGACGGCGACGGCCACGACGCGGCTTCGGCCGGCGGCGATGACTGCAACGACCTGGACGGCACCAAGATCACCCCGGAGGACTGCGGCATCGGCAGCGACGACACCGGCGACACCGGCACCGACACCGGCCCCGACATCGGCGGCAACCCCGATGACTCTGGCGACGGCAAGACGGACGACGGGGGCTGCGGCTGCGACACCGGCAGCCCGGCGGCCGTGGCGCTTCCGGCCCTCCTTCTCGCCGGTGCGATGGTGCGACGCCGTCGGGGGTAGCGGCCGCCCGGCTTCGCCCGAGCGCCGTGTGCTCGCTGCGGGCCGCAGGCCCTCCACCACGCGAAGCGGTTGCCGCGGCGCGACCAGAGACAGGGGCGGAGGCTACACTCCGCGCGCGCATGAACCGCCTCCCCTTCACCGTCACCCGCCCCGACGGGACGACCGACGCTCGCCTCGGCCGGCTGACCACGCCGCACGGCATCGTGGAGACGCCGCAGTTCATGCCCGTTGCCACCGCGGGCTGCGTGCGTGCCCAACGCACGGAGTCGCTCGCCCCGGCCGGCGCGTCCATGCTCCTGGCCAACACCTGGCATCTGGCGCGCTCGCCGGGCGTCGAGCGAGTCGCGACGCTCGGTGGACTGCACCGCTGCATGGGCTGGGGCGGCCCCATCCTGACCGACTCCGGCGGTTTTCAGGGGTACTCGCTCGGCCAGCACGCCCGCGTCGACGAAGGTGGCATCGAGCTCACGGAGCCATCAAGCCGATCGCGGATGCGACTTTCTCCGGAGTCGAGCGTGTCAGCCCAGCTCACGCTCGGCGCGGACATCGCGATGGTGCTCGACCATTGCGTGGCTTCGACGGTCCCCGAGGCGGCCGCGCGCGATGCGATGGAGCGAACCCATCGATGGGCGCTCCGGGGGCTCGGCGCGCGCGGAGACGCCCCGACAGGCCTCTTTGCCATCGTGCAGGGCGCAAGCCACGCGTCGCTGCGACGGGAGAGCACCCTGCGCCTGACCGGGGAGGCCTTCGACGGCTTCGCGATCGGCGGGCTCGCCGTTGGTGAACCGCGGGAAGAGCGCGAGACGGTGACCGCCCAGGTGGCGGCGCTCCTGCCTGCCGACCGTCCGCGTTACCTGATGGGGGTCGGCACGCCGCTGGACCTGCTCGAAGCGGTGCATCGCGGCATCGACCTGTTCGACTGCATCCTGCCCACCGCGATGGCCCAACGCGGGCGTGCCTACACCAGCCTGGGCCGGGTCGAGCTGCGCCGGGGGGTCTACGCCGACCAGGATCGGCCGCTCGATCCGCGGTGTTCCTGCCAGACCTGCCTCACGACGAGTCGTGCCTGGCTGCGCCATCTGTACGCGGCGCGGGAGCCGCTGGCGTGGACGCTCATCGGGCTGCACAACCTGCATTTCTGGCTCGGCCTGATGGCAAGGATCCGGGCGGCGCTGTCGACGGGCGGGTTCTCGGCGTTGTACACCGATGCCCGGAGCAAGCTGGACGCGTCGGACCTGGAGCACCCGGTCAGCAGCCCCCGGCCCCGGACCCCTCCGGTGGCGCCGCCCGCCGCGCTGGGCCGTTGGCGCCTCCACCGCAATCCCGGCTTCGAAGGCGGTCCGGCGTTCACCAGCATCCAGGACCGCACCTCCGGCGAGATCATGCACGCGGTGAGCGCGCCGCCGGACGAGGCGCACCGGCTCTACGTCGAACAACCCCTCGTGCGGGAGCGCGCGCGCGCTGGCGGAGAAGCGCTCGTCGTCTGGGACGTCGGCCTGGGGGCCGCCACCAACGCGATGGAGGTGATCCGCGCGTGGGAGGAAGCCGAGGCCACCCGTCCCCTGCACCTGGTCAGCTTCGAGCGCGACCTCGACGCCCTCCGCCTCGCCCTGCTGCACCCGCACGCGTTCCCCCGCCTCCGTCACGGCGCTCCCGCCGCGCTCCTCGCGCAAGGCTGCTGGCGCAGCAAACGCGCGGCGATCACCTGGGAGCTGCGCGTGGGTGACGCCCTGGAGGCGCTGCCCCAGGTACCCGCCCCCGACCTCATCCTCTGGGACCCCTTTTCGTTCAAGGTCGACGCGCCCCTGTGGTCCCTTGCCGCGTTCCGCACCGTCCGCGCTGCATGTCGCGACAAGTCTACAGCGCTCTACACCTACTCCAACTCCACCGCCGTGCGCGTCGCCTTGCTGCTCGCCGGCTTCTACGTCGCCCCGGGGGTCGCGAGCGGACCCAAACAGCAGACCACGATCGCCCTCTGCGAGCCCGATGGCAGGCCGCTGCTGGGGCCTGCTTTCCTGGAACGGTGGCGACGCTCGGCGGCGCGGTGGCCAACGGATGTCGCCCCCGACCAGCACGCGTCGTTGGAGGCTGCGCTCCTTGCCCACCCGCAGTGGCGCTTGGACCAGTCGGGCGCGCTCTTGGCGTAGCGCCGCGTCAGCGGTACCGGAAGATCAAGGTCCCGCCCGCCCGCAGCTCCGCATGCTCAAACGTGGGCGCCGTCCACTCAACCCCGTTGAGCTCGATGACGTGGAGTTCGCCCTCGCCCTCCCGGCTCACCACGAAGCTCCCGCCGCCCACCGGAAGCTCCAGCCGTTGGAATGCCGGCTCCCCGAGGATGTAGGTCGGGGTGCCGGCGATGGGGTAGAAGCCGGCGGCCGCAAAGAGGTACCACGCCGACAACGTACCCGCGTCGTCGTTCCCCGCGAGCCCGTCCGGATCGCGGTGGTACTGGCTCTCCATCAGCCACGCCACCCAAGACCGGGTGGCGGCGGCGTCGCCCCAGAGCGTGAACAGCCAGGCGGCGTGGATGTCGGGCTCGTTGCCGTGCCAATACCAGGTGCCGGGGCCGAGGATCGGGCCCTCCCCCCTGGCGTTGACCAGGAATTCGTCCAGCCGCGCCCGGGCGGTCGCCTCGCCCCCGAGCACCGTCGCCAGGCCCGCGGCGTCCCACGGTGCCAACCACAGGTACTGCCACGCGTTCCCCTCGACAAACTCCTCCTCCCACCCGATGGGGTTGAGATCCTGGCCGAAGGTGCCGTCACTGTACCGCGCGTGGAACCAGCCCTGATCGCCATCGTAGAGGTTCTTGTACAGCCCCGCCCGCCACGCGAAGTGCGCCGCGGCCGTCGTGTCACCAAGATGATTTGCGGCCGCCGCGAGCGCCGCATCGGCCCACGCCAGCTCAAGCTGCCAGGCCACGCTGCCGCCGAGCACGTCCGCGGGGATGAAGCCCAGCGACTCCAACTCCGCGATCGCCGGCCTCGCGTTGTACGGATAGTCGCCTTCACCTCTCGCTTGGGCGACCATCATCGGCCAGGCAGCGTCGACGTCCCAGCCAAGGACCCCCTTCACGATCGCGTCCGCCAGCGCGATGTCGGCCGGGGCGCCGATCATGCTCCCGCCTTCGGTCTGCGCGACTGGCCAGCGAGGGAAAGCCCCACCCTGTTCGGCCATCGCGACGAGGGACCGGGCGAAGCTGGCGGCGTCATCCGGGAAGTACAGATCAAAGGCGGGGTGGGCGGTGCGATAGGTGTCCCAGAGCGAAAGATCGCTGTGGTAACTCCAACCATCGGCCTGGTGAATCGCCCCGTCAAAGCCGATGTATCTCCCGTCGACGTCGGAATACAGCGTGGGCATCTGGAGCAGGTGGTAGAGCGAGGTCCAGTAGATCGCCGCTTCGTCCTCGGTGGCGCCGTCGATCGACCACCCGTCGAAGCGGGCCGCCCACAGGCCGCGCGTCGCCGCTTCGGTGATGTCCAACGACTGGTCGGCGGGCAGTTCAGCGGCCAGATTCGCCTGCGCCTCGGCCACTCCGATCAGGGAGACACCGACGCGGATACGGGCTTCGTTCCCAGCGAAGTGTAGGATCGCTCCGACTTCGCTCCCGGTGGAGGCCGCCGGGGCCCCGGGCAGCGGTTCACCCTCCGACCAGGTCGTCGCCGACGCGATGCCCGTGTCGACGACGGCGTAGAAGTAGATCGGGAAGCTGCCACCAAAGCTGTCGTCGTTGGTCATGAACCCGGTCACGACGCCGGCGGCGACGTCGACCTCGATGGCCGCGCCCAGATTCGTTCCATACGACACGTAGCCCAGGTCGATCGCGAGGCTCGGATCGATGGCGTCGGCTGGAAAGACGTATCGGTGGTGCCCGGCATGCAGGGTCGCCGCGAGCGACACCTCGATACCATCGGCGAGGACGACGTCATAGCGCCCAGGCACCGCCGATTCTTCATCGTGGGAGAACGGCTGACGCCAGTCCTCGGGCCCCCGTGCCGTCGCCGGGATCCCGTCGCCGGGCATGAACAGGATGTCCCCCAACGCGGGCACCCCGACGCCATGCATGTGAAGGTGGGAGAAGCCTTCGATGTGATCGTCCGGGTACCAGTAGCCGGAGCAGTGGAAGGCCCCCAGCCCGGAGCCGCCGTTGCTCGTGTCCGGGCCGAGCTTCACCAAACCGAACGGCGCGGTCGCGGCCGGCGTGGCCGAACCAACCCTGTAGCCGAGGCCGCCCGAGCCGATGAAGGCATCGACCTGCGAGAGTGGATCGACCTCGACGACCAGCTCGTCGTCCGGCGCCGGGCAGGCGACGAGCAGATACAGGCCAAAAGGAAGACAACGTCGCGCCATTCGTGCGGTGTAATCCGCGCCCCTCGGGAATCACCACGTTACGTCACCCTCGGAGGCCGCCTGTCCGCACTCCTGTTGTTACTGTCGGCCTGCATTCAGCCGGTCGAAGCGCCGCCGCCGGTGGGCAGGGTCACGGTGCACCAGCGGGCCGAAACCCCACTCAATCGCATGGAGTGGACCGCGCCCGCCAGCCAGCGCAGTCGCGTCGTCGCCGAAGAAGAAGACGGCGACCGCGTGACCACCAGCTGGGCGGTCGGCGAGGATGAGGCGATCGAACAGGACATGCTCGGTCTCGCCGCGGCCACGCCCTATCGCGCCTGGGTCGAGCTCGAAGATGGCAGCAACTCCCCCGTTACCGATTTCGTGACCGAGCCCCCGCCCGCCAGGCTCCCATCATGGACCGTGGCCGGCACCGCGGGCTGGCGGGGCTGGATGCTGACCGAACTCCTGGGTTCGGGGCGCCGCGCCGTGCTGCTGGACGCCAAGGGTCGCATCACCTGGTACTCCGAACGATTCGCCTCCGGGGACCCGACGATTCGCGCGGCGCTCCGTAGCGAGGGCGACGGGGTCTGGGTTCTCGGCGCGTCGACGGTCGAGCCGGCCGCGGCGTACCTCCGGGCCTATGGCTGGGACAGCATCGAGCTGCTCGAGTACCATGTTCCGGGGTGGACCCACGACTTCGTGGTGTTGGCCAGCGGGGAATTCGTCTGGCTCGAGGACGATTGCCGGCTGTTGGACAGCGGCGAAACCGTCTGTGGCGAGCGGGTGATGCGCGGCAGTCCGGCCGACCTCCCGGCAGCCCAGGAGCTGTGGTCCGTCTTCGAGAATTTCGATCCCGAAACCGACGGCGTGGTCGACGGGTCCGACTGGACCCACGCCAATGCCCTGGACGTCGACGAAGCCGCCGGCCGGGTCAGCGTCGGACTGCGCGGGCTGTCCGCCATCGTGCAACTGGACCTCGAGACCGGAGCGGTGCTCCGCCAGATTGGGGGGCCTCACTCAGATTACGTCCCCGCCAACGCCGACTCCACGATCGACGGGCAGCATCAGTTCGAGTTTTTCGGCGAGAACTCCGCGATCATCTACGACAACCGCCCGACCGGCGCCAACTCGCGCGTGGTCACCATGGAATTCGACGACGGAGCCGGAACGATGACCGCGGTCAGCGAGATCCAGCCCGACCCGCGCGTGCGCGGCGCGTACCTCGGCGACGTCGACCGGTTCGGCGCCGGCACGCTGGTCACCTGGTCCGCCGCCGGCATCCTCGCCAAGTACGGCACCGACGACGCCAACGACTGGAGCCTGTCCTCCGACCTCGGAAACGCGTTCGGCTACACCAAGCGCATTACGGAGCTTCCGGGCATGACCGACGTGGAGTAGACGGTACGGATGTACCCAGACACCCTCCTCCACATCGACGGCGCCTGGCGCCCGGGCCGGCAAGGCCGCACCATCCCCGTCCAGAACCCCGCTACTGGCGCGATCATCGGGCAGGTCGCCCACGCCGAGACGGAAGACCTGGACGACGCCCTGGCCGCGGCCGAGCGAGGCTTCCAGCTCTGGCGTCGGACGAGTGCGTACGACCGATACCAGCTGATGCGCCGCGCCGCGGACCTGTTCCGGGGCCGCGCCGACGACATCGCGCGCCGCCTGACCCTGGAGCAGGGCAAGCCCCTCGCCGAGGCCCTGGGCGAGGTCAAGCTCGGCGTCGACCTGATCGAGTGGTTTGCGGAAGAGGGGCGCCGCACCTACGGACGGGTGATTCCGGCGCGGGCTCCCAACGTGGAGCAGTTGGTCATCCGGGAGCCGGTCGGTCCCGTCGCGGCGTTCACGCCGTGGAACTTTCCGATCAATCAGGTGGTGCGCAAGCTGTGCGGCGCGGTCGCCACCGGCTGCTCGATCATCATCAAGGCCCCGGAGGAGACCCCCGCCTCCCCGGCCGACCTCGTCGCCGCCTTCGTCGACGCCGGCGTGCCGCCCGGAGTGGTGCAGCTGGTTTTCGGGGTGCCTTCCGAGGTGAGCAGCTACCTGATCCCCCACCCGATCATCCGCAAAGTCACCTTCACCGGGAGCACGCAGGTCGGAAAGCAGCTCGCCGCCCTGGCGGGGCTCCACATGAAGCGCGCGACGATGGAGCTCGGCGGGCACGCTCCCGCGGTGGTGTTCGCCGACGCCGACGTCGAGTACGCGGCGAAACTGCTCGCGACGGTGAAATTCCGTAACGCCGGCCAGGTGTGCACCAGCCCGACGCGGTTTCTGGTCGAGCGGTCCGTCTACGATCGTTTTGTCGAGGGCTTCGTCGCCGCTGCCGAACGAATCGTGGTTGGCGACGGGCTGCTCCCGACTACGCGCATGGGCCCGCTCGCCAACGAGCGCCGCCTCCGCGCCATGGAGGAGCTGGTCGCCGACGCACGGGCGTGCGGCAGTCGCGTCCTGACCGGCGGGCACCGGATCGGCACCGAAGGGTTCTTCTTCGCGCCGACCGTCCTGGTGGATCTGCCTGCCCGCGCGCGGATCCTCAGCGAGGAGCCCTTCGGCCCCCTCGTTCCCATCCAGCCCTTCGATTCGTTCGCCGAGGTCCTCGCCGAGGCCAATCGGCTTCCCTACGGCCTCGCCGCGTATGCGTACACCAAGTCGCTGACGACGGCGCAAGCGTACTCGGCCGGGGTCGAAAGCGGGATGGTCGCCATCAATCACCACGGGTTGGCCCTCCCGGAGCTGCCGTTTGGCGGCATCAAGGACTCTGGGCACGGCAACGAGGGCGGCACCGAGGGCCTCGAAGGGTACCTCAACACCAAGCTCGTCACCCGCGCCGGACTGTGAGCGGGACATGAACATCACCACCTTCAACGTGAACTCCATCCGCGCCCGGCTGGAGCGGCTCCTGGCCTGGCTCGACGACCGCGAGCCCGACGTGATGTGTCTGCAGGAGCTCAAGTGCACCGAGGCGGAGCTGCCGCGCGCCGAGCTCGAAAAGCGCGGCTACCACGTCGCGATCTCGGGGCAGAAGTCCTGGAACGGCGTCGCCATCCTGTCAAAGGGGCCGATCACCGAGGTCGAGATCGACCTGCCCTGGCGCGGAGACGTGCAGGCCCGCGGCATCTCCGGAGTGGTCGCGGGCGTCAGGATCGTGAACCTGTACGTGGTCAACGGTCAGGACACCGCCAGTGATAAGTACGCCTACAAGCTGGAGTGGCTCAAGCACCTCCACGAGTGGGTCGCCCCGCATGTCGGGAGCCCGCTGGTCGTCTGCGGCGACTTCAACATCGCCCCCGCCGACCTGGACGTGTACGACCCTGCCAGATGGACGGAGCAGGTGCTCTGTACGACACCCGAACGCGACGCCTTCGCGGGCCTCCTCGCCCTGGGTCTCACCGACAGCTTCCGCAAACTCCACCCCACCCGCCGCCAGTTCAGCTGGTGGGACTACCGGCAGAGCGGCTTCGAGCAGAACAAAGGCGTCCGCATCGACCACCACCTGCTCAGCGCCTCGCTGCTGCCGCGGCTGGTGGACGTCACCGTGGACATGGCCGAGCGCGGCCAGCCTCAGGCGAGTGACCACGCCCCGGTGACCTTGCATCTTTCTTGAATAGGCCTCATCGCACCCGGCGAATCATCGCGCGGGTCGCGGTGTAGACCTCGACCTCCAGCGTCCGCGCCACCTGATCGGCCCACATCCCGAAGGGCTCCAGCAGGCCTTGGAGCGGATCCGTCGCCGACGGAAGCCGAGACAGCTCCTCGCGCAGGGTTCCCTCCGCCTCGGCGACACCGCGCGATAAGCGGGGTCCGACCTCGCTCATCACGGCGCGGCACCCATCGGGATCGCCGCCTCCGGTGAACAGCGGATCGAGGTAGGCCACGACCTTGTGCCACGCCACCTCGACCTCGCCGTCCAGACCGGACGGCAACAGCACCAGCGGCCGTGTCGCCGCGGCAAGCGTGCCGACGCTCTCCCCGGCGTGCCGACCGGCCACGATCGCGGCAGGAAGGGCCTTGTGGGGACCCTGCAGCGCGTCGAGCAGGGGCACCAACGCGTCGCTGAAGCGGGTCAGGGTCGCGGCCTCCTCCGCCTCGCCGATGGTCCGCCGTGCCAACTCTGCAGCGCACACCTCCCACGTCGAGACCGCCGCCGACCCCGGGCGCTTCAGCTGTGCGTCCACCTGCTCCTCGACCTCGGCCCACACCGTGGCGACCGTGGGGGACCAGCGCCCGCCGACCGTCGGGGGCCCCTCAGGCGCCCCAGCCAGGCGCTCCCGTACCCTGCCCAACCAGTTCCGCGCGCGCATCGCCTCATGATACCTGGATCCATGCCCGCTGACGACCTCCACCGCGCCTTCGAGGACATGACAATCGGCGCGGGGCCCGACCCCACCCGCGAGGAGTTCGGCGAACTGGTCATCGACACCGCCCACCAGACGGAGGTGCGTCTTCCCCCCGGTTCCCTGAGCTTGCTGATCGACAAACACTACCGCAACCGGCCGATGCGCTTCTGCCACCCTCGCGACCTGCTGCAGCAGGTGGCCGACCACGCCCGGTACGCACAGCAGGAGGCGGTCGCGACCCCCGACGCCTGGGACCGTGCGGTGGCCAACTACTTCGGGGCGTCCGGACGGTGAGTCGGCGGATTCCAGTCCTGGTCGTCGGTGGCTTCCTGGGCAGCGGCAAGACCACGCTCGTTCGCCACCTGCTCGCCGAGGCCCAGGCAACCGGCATCCGGATGGCCGTCGTCTCCAACGAGTTCGGCGAGCTCGGCATCGACGCCGCCCTGCTCGGCGCCGGCGACGCCCGCATGGTGGAGCTGGCGGGGGGCTGTGTCTGCTGCACGCTGAGCAACGAGCTGCTGGAGACCCTGCAGGAGCTGCGCGTGCGCGTCGACCCCGACCGCATCGTGATCGAGGCCAGCGGCCTGGCGTTGCCCTTCGACACCCAACTCCACCTTTTCCGGCCCCCGGTGCGCGACTGGGTGGGCGACGAGGCCTGCGTGGTGGTCGTGGACGCCGAACGCGCCGGCGAGAGCGACCCGCTCTTCGCCGAGCAGCTCCAGAGCGCCGACCTCGTGCTCCTGAACAAGCTCGACCTCGTGGACGACGCCGGGCGCGCCGCGGCCGAGGCGCGCATCAGGGCGCTCGTCGACACCGCACCGATCATCGGCTCTGTCCGGGGCGCCGTGTCGGCGCAGCTCTGCTTTCCGAGCGGACCGAAGCGCGCCCGGCATGGCCACGACCACCACGACCACCCCCATCATCACGACGAGTGGGAATCGGCCGAGTTGCACGTCCCCGACGGGCTCACCGAGGCCGAAGCGTGGTCCTGGATCCACGCCCGACGCGGGGTCCGGACCAAGGGGTTCGTGCGCCTCCGCGACGGGATCCGGGTGGTCCAGGGGGTGGCCCAGCGGTTGGAGCTGGTTGTCCCCGACGGCGAGGTCGCGCCGGAGCTCCTCGGTCGGGTGGTGGTGATCCAACGGCGGGCCCAGGCCTGGATCCTGGCCGGCGGGCTGTCCACGCGCTTCGGCGCGGACAAGGCGATGCACCCCGTCGCCGGGGAGACGCTGCTGGGGCGCACCGCGCGTGTCTGTGGCGACGCCGGCGTGGCCGTGACGGTCGTGGCCCGCCACGCGAGACCGGGTCGAATGCCCACGCTCATCGAGGCGGACGGGCCCCGCCACCCCCTCTGGGGCGTCGCCGCCGCGCTGGCGGAGGCTGGCGCACGCAACCAGCGCGCCGCGCTCGTGCTGCCGGTGGACCTCCCCGACCTGGCGGCAGGGGCGCTACAGAAACTGCTCGCGGGGCCGGCTCCGATCCACGCGTCCGGACAACCGCTCCTGGCGCTCTTGCCGGCGCACCTTGCCGAACTCGCCGCGGCCTACGCGCGACGCGGTGGGAGCGTACGCGCGTTCCTCGACGAAGCGGGCTCGGTGGCCGCCGATGTGGGGCCGCTCGCGAACCTCAATCGGCCGCCAACGGCAGCCGAACCGTGAATACGCTCCCCTTGCCGGCTTCCGACTGAACGTCCAGCTCACCCCGGTGCGCCTGGACGATGCGTTGGCTGATCGCGAGCCCGAGGCCGGTGCCGTCATGGCGGGTGGTGAAGAAGGGAACGAAGAGGTTGTCAAGGTCCTCCGGGGTGATCCCGACGCCCGTGTCCTCGACCGACAGCTCGACCGCCGGTCGGGCACGCGAGCGCGGGTCGGCGAGGCTGCCCCTGCGGGCCCGAAAAGTCAGCGCGCCGCCGTGGGGCATCGCGTGCAGGCCGTTCTGTCCGAGGTTCAGGAGCACCTGCCGAATTTTGTCGACATCAACCTGGATCGTCGGCAGGCCCGGCTCCACATCCTCGACGATGCGCACCTGTTCGGCAACCCCGGTAGCGGCGAGAGCCCGGACCGTCGTGGCGACGAGGTCTCCGGGCTCGACTTCGGAGGGCGTGATCCGGAGCTGCCGAGCATAGTCCAGGAATTGGCTGACGATCCGGTTGAGACGATCGGTCTCGTCGACGATGACCCTGACCATTTCGCCATCGGCGCCCCCGCGCGCGGAGTCGAGGTACTGCGCCGCCCCGCGAATCCCCGCCAACGGGTTGCGGATCTCGTGCGCCAGCCCGGCGGCCATGGTGCCGAGGGCGCTGAGGCGATGCTCTTCTTTGAGTTCGTCAAAGCCGTGGATGTTCTCCACGGTGCCCGCCGCCTGGACGGCGATTCGGGCCAGCCGCGCGGTCTCCTCCTCCGAAAAGCCGTCGCTGTCGGGCTCATCGGCGAGCGCCAGCCAGCCGAGCACCAGATCCCCGCTCTTGAGCGGCACCACCACATCGGCGTTCATTCCCTCCATGACGTCGATGCGCCGCCGCAGCTCGCCCGCATTGCGGGTGTCGCGACGAATCTGTCGTTCGAGGTCCACGCGTACGTAGGCCGGCACGCCATCGACGAAGCCGTCGACGAAGGGCTGGCGCGCGACGTGGAGCAGGGCCGGACGGCTCCCCGCGCCGCGCTCGGACACGAGGCGGTACAGGCGGCGTTCTTCATCCCACAGATACAGGGCGGCGGCGGGAATCCGGCCACTGGCGACGAACCGGTCGAGCACCGCGTCGCAGAGGCCGGGGATCGAGATCGCGCGCGGCAGCGCCATCTCGACGTCGCGGAGCGCGTCCGCGAGCACCAGGCCGCGCGGATTGAGCGCCCCACCTAGCCAGCGTTCCAACTGGGTGCGCAGCGAGTCCCAGGCCAGCAAGAAGAGCACGCTCCCGACGAAGGCCTGGAAGAACCCGTGGGTAGGGTAGGGGCCGAGCAGGGAGACGGCGCTGAGGCTGTCGAGCAGGACGAGGATCAGCGCCGCGATCGAGACGGCTCCGACCCGGGAGAAGATCTCGGTCAGGTCCAGGAGGCGGTACAACGAGATCATCTGGTACAGGAAGTAGAGCAGCGTCGTGGTCAGGAGCGCGCCCAGCGGCGGAATGGCTCCCTGGACCAGCCCCTCCCGCGTGAAAAACGACACCGCCTGGTTGCTGCCGGGCGTCCATGCCCGCGCCACCGCTTCCAGCAGCGTGAACCCCACCGCCGCCGAGGCCAGCACCAGCAGGTAGCGGATTCGCGCGCGCTCGACCCGGTGCGGGCTCTCCTGATGGCGCTGCCAGAGCCGTCGCAGCGAGATGGCCACGCCCCCGAAAACCCACAGTCCGAGGATGAGATCGCCGCCCCCCGCCTGCCCGAACCGCCATGGCGCGAAGAGCTCCGCCGCGACGTAGGCGATGGCCACGAAGGGGGCCAGACCGCCCAGCGGCGCCAGGCGCGGCTCGCTCGGCGCGTTGTCGCGGCCCCCGAAGAACTGCACCACGAAGCCAAGCAGACTGAAGGGTAGAAAGGTTGCGGCGGCGCCGTTGATCAGCTTGCCCACCCGCAGCTCGGGCACCATCAGGTGGATGGTCCAACCCAGCCACGTCATCGCCACGGTCAAGGCCAGAACCGCGAAGCGCCGTCGCACTGGATCTTCGCGATCGGCCAGCGGCGCCCGAATCCCCAGGGCCCCGGAGCCGATCGTCGCCAGTGCGTAGAGGAGGACGATCATCCGGGCAGGGGGCTATAGCGTCCCGCGATGAACTCCCGCCACCTCCCGGCCGTCGGGCGCCTGGTCGACACCCTCCCGGACCTTCCGCGCCCGCTCGCGGTGGCGGAAGCCAGGACCCTGCTCGCCGCGGTCCGCGCCGGCGCCGAGCCGCCCTCGGACTGGGCGGCCGCGGTTCGTGCGCAGGTGGGCGCGCGCCTGGCCCCGCGCCTGCGACCCGTCATCAACGCCACCGGCGTCATCCTGCACACCAACCTCGGCCGCGCGCCCCTCGGTGACCGCGCCCGCGCCCACCTGTCGGCGGTGTCGACGGGCTGGTGCAACCTTGAGCTGGACCTCCAGACGGGCGCACGGGGCGAGCGCCTGCACGGCGTCGAGGGGCGTCTTCGTGCCCTGACCGGCGCGCCCGCGGCCCTCGCCGTCAACAACAACGCGGCGGCCGTGCTCCTGGTGCTCACGACTCTCGCCCGCGGACGGGAGGTCATCGTCTCTCGCGGCGAGCTCGTCGAGATCGGGGGGAGCTTCCGCGTGCCGGAGGTGATCTCGGCGTGCGGCGCCCGTCTCGTCGAGGTCGGCGCCACCAACCGCACCCGGGTGGCCGACTATGCACGGGCCATCGGCCCCGACACCGCCGCCATCCTCCGGGTGCACCCCAGCAATTTCCGCATCACCGGCTTCACCGAAGCGCCCGACCGCGTCGGGTTACAGAAGCTCGCGCAGAAGGCGGGGATCCCGCTACTCGAAGACCTCGGCTCAGGCGCGCTGGTCCCCGGACTGGGCGAGCCGACGGTGACCGAGGCGCTCACCGGCGTCGATCTGGTGACCTTCTCGGGTGACAAGCTCCTCGGCGGCCCCCAGGCGGGGCTGATCGTCGGGCGCGCCGACCTGGTCCTGGCCGCCCGGATGCACCCGCTCTACCGCGCCCTGCGCCTCGATCGACTGGTCCTCGCCGCGCTCGAAGGGACGCTGGCCGACTACGAGGCGGGCGCCCCGCCGCCGGCCGTGATGCTCCTGACCGCGGACGTGGCGACGCTGCGCCATCGCGCCACCGCGCTGTCGGACGCGCTCTGCGCCCAGGGGTGGAACGCCACCGCCGCACCGGTCGATGGGCAAGCAGGCGGCGGCTCGCTACCGGGCAAGCCGCTGCCAAGCTGGGCGGTCCTGCTCGCGGTCGGGGGCGCCGACGGCCTGGTGGCGCGGCTTCGGCTGGGGACCCCCGCGGTGATGGCGAGGGTGGCGGACGGCCACATCGTGTTGGACCTCCGCACCCTGCTGCCGGAGCAGGAGGCGGCCTTGGTCGCGGCGCTCGCAGCGTCTCGGGCGGCGGGATAGAGGCAGCGATGTCGACGGGTTTCTACGAGCTGTTGGGTGTGGCTGCCGAGGCCGACGTCGCGGGGGTACGCGCCGCCTACCAGGAGCAGGTGGCGCAGACCATGCGGCGCCTCCGCGCCGCGGAAGCGCGCCAACAGGACACCGCGACCCTCGAGGCGCGCCGCGCCGCGCTTGCCGAAGCCATGGCCATCCTCAGCGACCCCGTCCGGCGTCGCCGGTACGACCGCTTCCGTGAGCTGGCGCTGGCCGGGTTCCCGGCCGACATGGAAGAACTGTGGCGCGCCGCGGCTCCCTCGCTCGTCGACCCCGCCGCCGCCGCCGGCCTCGACGCCGTGCGCACCCTCACCACCCTGAAGGTCGGCGACGCGTACGGCACCGGGGAGGCCCAGGCGCCCGAGCCCGAAGCCGAGCCCACCGTCCCGGTGGCCCAGACCGTCCCGCGCGGCCGGCCGGTCGCGTCGCCCGAACCGCTGGCGCCGGCCGTGCGGAAGGCCGTACCCACCCCGATCGACCGCACCCTCCCCGCCGCCGAGGTGCAGCGACTGTTCGACCTGTACGGCCCCACCGGCGCCTGGCTCCGCGCGGCACGAGAGGCCCGCAAGCTCGATCTGGACGGGCTTTCAGAGGCGACGAAGGTTGCCCAGCGCTTCCTCGGGGCGATGGAGACCGAGACCTGGGGTGCCCTGCCCGCCGCCACCTTCGTGCGCGGCTACGTCCGGGTCGTGCTGCGCACCCTGGAGCTGGCCACCAGCGCGGAAGATGCTGAGGAGGCCGTCCAGGCCTACATGGCTCGGTTCCACCGCGCCCGGGGTTGAGCGTGGCCGAGGCGCGCACCTGGGTGGCCGGGCTCGAGGCCGACCGCCTCGATCGCTCGCTGGTCCTGGCCTGGCCCGACATGTCGCGGGCCCGCGTGCAGGCGCTCCTGGCCGCGGGGAGCATCCGGGTGGACGGCGAACCGGCGCGCCCCTCCGATCGTCCCCGCCCCGGCGCAACGGTCACCGCAGAGCTCCCGGACGCCACCCCCGCCGATCCCCTGCCCCAAGACCTCCCCCTGGAGATCCTCTACCAGGACGATGATCTGCTGGTGGTCGTCAAGCCCGCGGGGATGGTCGTGCACCCCGCGCCCGGGCACTGGGACGGCACGCTGGTCAACGCGCTCCTGCACCACGCCACCGGCCTGTCCGGCATCGGCGGCGTCGCCCGCCCCGGCATCGTGCACCGGTTGGACGCCGGCACCAGCGGGGTGATGGTGGTTGCCAAACACGACACGATCCACCGCGCCCTGACCGCACAGTTCACCGTCCACAGCGTCGATCGCCACTACTTCGCGGTGGTCCACCGGGTGCCGAACGTCGACCGCGGCACCATCCGGAGTCAGCTCAGCCGCGACCCCGACAGTCGCCTGCGCATCACCAGCGTCGAAAAGGGCGGGCGGCGCGCGGTGACCCACTGGGAGGTCAAAGCGCGCGGGGATCGTGTGGCGCTCTTGGAGTGCCGCTTGGAGACCGGGCGCACCCACCAGGTTCGGGTCCACCTGACCGAGGCCGGCCACCCCATCCTCGGGGACCGTGTCTACAATCGCCGGGACTGTGTCGCGACTGCCAACCTGCGCACGCGCGTCGAGGCGCTCGGCCACCCGCTGTTGCACGCGTGGCTCTTGGCGTTCGACCACCCGGGAACCGGCGAGCGGGTGCGTTTCGTCGCGCCGCCGCCCGCGGACTTCATCGAGACCTGCGCCGCCGCGGGACTGGCGATTCCGCCCGTCGCCTGACCCGCCCGCTCCTGTCAGATGCAGACCGCGTCGGGCGCCGGCGGGCCATCCTCACAGCCCTCGCACAGATTGCCCGCCACCTCGGAAAGGTCGGTCTTGTCGAGCCACGGCGCCTGGATCTTGGTGACCAGCAGCTCCAGACAGAACTCCTCGCCATCGGCGCACGCGACGCACGACGCGCCGCCCATCATCGCCGCAAGCTGGCAGACCGCGCCCTCCTTGCCGCCCGCGAGGTCGTCCAGCGGCCGCGTGTCGAGCACCCCAGCGATCGAGCCGTCGGTGATCTCGCTCATGTCGGCGGCGAAGGTGCCGGAGAAATAAACGTCGGTCAGGTAGACGGCATAGCCAGCGACCACCATGCTCAACTCGGTCGGACCGACGTCAAAGCTCGGGTTCTCGACGAAACTGGCGCCCTCGACGGTGGTGGTGGCGGTGCAGTAGTCCTGGACGGTGGGGTCGTCGGCGATGCTGAGGCCGACCAGGAAGTCGAGGCTGGCGGCGTCCGCGTACGCGACCTCCATCAGCACGCTCTGGTTGATGTTGGAGGACAGCACGCTCTCCAAGCCCGACGGCTCCTCGATCGTGGCGTTGGCGACGTCGAAGTCGTACACCCGACCGAGCAGGTCCTCGGCGACGACCGGATCCGCGTCGGTGTCCGCGTCCGTATCGGTGTCGGCGTCGCTGTCCGCGTCGCTATCGGCGTCGGCGTCGGCATCGGCGTCGGCGTCGGCGTCGGCGTCGCTATCGGCGTCGGCGTCATTCTCGCCGGAGTCCTTGCCGGCCCGCGGGTGGTCGCCGATGACGATTTCAGTGGCGCAGGAGATCAGAAGGGCCAGGAGCATGGAAACCTCTCGGAGAGTGCGAGGCGTAGAATCGCCCGAGCCGCGGCCCGGCGCAAGGAAAATTCCCACGATTGGCGTGATCCGGTCGATCGCGCCCAGGGCCTACGGCGCGGCGGGATCCTGTTCGCAGACATCGCTGACGTCCGGCGGGGGGCCTTCCACGCAGCCCATGCAGTTGTTCCCATCGATGGCCACGAGCTCGAGACCGTCGACGACCTGGGCATCGATCGAGTCGGCGACGAGCGAGAGGCAGAACGCCAGCCCGTCGGAGCAGGGGTCGCACACGACGCCGAGGGCGCTGGCGGTCTTGCAGATGAAGCCCTCTTCACCGTCGCCGAACTCGACGTCGAGCGGGCGGGTGTCGATGGTGCCTTCGAGCACGCCACCGCCGAAGTAGGAGAGATCCGAGGCGAAGTCACCGGCGATGCGCAGGTCTTCGATGTACACCGTGGTGCCGGCGACGGTGATGGGCGTGGCGCCCTCCCCGCTGATCTCGAAGTGGGGGCTGCCGGTGAAGTCGGCGGTGGGGAAGTCGATGGTGGGGTCGCAGTATTCCTGGGTGGGCGTCGGCGCGCCTTCCCGCCCGAGCCCGCCGATCACGGTGATCTCCGTGTCGGTGACGTCGATGATCCCGGTGTAGATGCTGACGCCGTCAAGCTCCGACGACAGCAGGGCCCCGATGCCAGGGGGCTCGGTGATGCGCGCGTCGGCGAGGTTCAGCAGGTAGGTGCGGCCTTGCAGCGTGCCGGTATCCGGAATCGCGGTACCGAGCGCGGAGGTGGTGAAGCCGAGCTCCACCGTACCGGTACAGTAGGTGAGGCTGGCCGTGTACGTGGTGGTAGGGGCCAGGGGCGCGCTGAGCCGCCAGTAGACCGTCAGGCCGTCGGCACTGACCTCCTGCGACCCCGGGATGTCCGTGCTGATCTGCGCGGTGGCGTCGGGCTTGGTGAGCTTGAACTCGACGTCGCTACGGTAGTAGGCGTTGACCGCGCCCTGCAGCGGAAAGGTGGTGACGCTGACGCCACAGGGTTCGTCGGCGCCGTCGGCGGAGTCCTTGTCCCCATCACAGGCGACACAAGCAAGGGCGAGAAGGGCGAGCGCGAAGGGGGTACGGGACATGCTGGTCTCCTGGTGCGTAGGGGCGCGCACCCTACCCCACCCCCCGCGCCCAGTCAACGCCGACCATCGCACGGCGACGACGGGGTCAGCGCGCCAGCGCGCCTCGGAGTTCGTCCTGAAGAGCGTCGAGCAACCGCGCCTCCTCCGAATCCAGGTTTCCCTTCGTTTTTTGCTCCAGAAGGTCCAGGACGGCCAGGGTGTCGCGGGCCATCCGCACGTCGGTCGGCACATCCACCCCCTCGGCGTGGCCGAGATGGGCGAGCGCGGTGCTTGCCAGAGAAACCAGGAAGGTCGAGAAGTTGACGGGCGCGTCGGCAGACATGGGCGACCACATAACGAGATGTTAGCCGCCGGGTCGATGCATCGTCTGCGTGTCCTCCTGCTCGCTGTCGCCGTCGCTGTCGCCGGCCTGCACCCGGGCGGCGCTGTCGCCGCGCCCAAGCCGCTCTCGGCAGAAGAGGTCTACTCGCTCGGCCTGAAGTTCTTGCGCAACCGGGCCTACACCAAGGCGTTGGAGCAATTCCAGCGCGTCCGCACCTTCTATCGGGACGATCCCTACTCGCTCAAAGCCGAACTGGCGATCGCCGACATCCACTACCAGAAGACCGAGTGGATCGAGGCCCGGCTGGCCTACGAGGACTTCATGCGGGCTCACCCTCGGTACCCCGAGTTGGACCTGGTGATCTACCGCTTGGGTCTGGTCATCTACAAGAACGCCCCGGTCGTACCCGACCGCGACCAGTCCGAGACGCGGCGCACGGTCAGCACCTGGGCCGGATTCGCCGCGCGGTTCCCGGAGTCGCAACACCGGCCCGAGGTCGAGAAGCTTTTGGCGAATGCGCAGGATCGCCTGGCGCGCAAGGAACTCCGCATCGCCGAGTTCTACGCGCGTCGCGAGGCGTGGCCCGCGGTCGTCGGCCGCATCGAGCCGATGCTGCGCGCATGGCCCGACAGCTCGGCTCGGGGGGCGTCGCTGGTGCTGTACGGCATGGCGCTCCACCAGCTTGGCAACGACGACGCGGCCCACACCGTGCTCGAATCCCTCCGCGCCGCGCCTGCGGATGCACACCGGGCCGGTCAGCTGGAGCGCGAGCTTGCACGCCCCCTGAAGAAGACGGGCACTCCCCGGAGGGGCTGAACCCGGCGGTCCCTACCGGCCGGCGACCACCGCCGCGATCGCGTCATAGTCGTGCTCCCCGACGGCGCCGTTGCGCACACAGCGGAGCTGATCGCTCGGGTCTACGAACAGGTGCAGGGGCAACGCGGCGTTGGCGTCGAGCCCGATGCTCTGCAACCACGGGGTCAGCTTGTCGATCTCGGCGAGCCGCGGGCCCTTGGGGAACTCGGGATGCAAGAGCATGAAGCTGGAGACGTCGGTCGGCTTGGTGTCGACACTCAGGAACTGCTGCACGACGGGCGTGCCAGCCTCACCGAGCTTTTTCGCCCAACCCTGGATCAGCGGCATCTCCGCGATGCAGGGCTTGCACCAGGTGGCCCAGACGTTGACCCAGGTCCAACCGTCGGCGTTGTGGGGTGCGGCACCGCCGGATCCCGAGGTGTCGAGCTCCGGGTAGGCAAAAGCGCTGCCCCCGCGGGTGTCGCAGAACGCGTCGGGATCGGCGGCCCTGCGCACCGGCGCGACCGCGGCATCGACCCGGCTGGCCTTGGGCGCCGACTTCGCGCTCGGCGCCGTATCGCACCCGAGGGACCACAAAAGCAGCAAGACGACGCTCAAAGGGTGCAGTCGATCCACGCCACGAACGCGGATCGGTTGAGCTCTTCCGGCTGGCAGGTGGTGGGGTCGCCGCTGCGCTGCCAGCTACAGAATTCCTCGTCGAGCTGCGCGAACTCTTCGCCGAGCCACAAGAGCCCCACCTCCTTATCGAAGTCCGGATCCGTGAAGGTGGAGCGGAGGTGATCGAGGGCGGCACCGCTGCGCGCTTGCGACAGCGCACGGTTGTGCTCGACGCTGCCTTCCGGCGAGGAGCGCGCCACCACGAAGAAGTACGAGGCGCCCTTTCGCTCGGAGAAGAGCCGGTCCAACAGCGCCGTGTCGGCGGAATCCAGCTCGGCCGAGTCCTTGTCGAACTGGAGGATGCCGGCGCGTTTGCCGAGCGGGAGGAACAGCGCGTTGAAGTCGTTGCCGGAGACGGTGCCGGTGGCCTTCTTGGCGGATTTTTTGTCGGTCGCGACCGCCTGTGGATTCATCAGCGACTTGGCGTCGAGCGGCTGGCAGCCGCGGCCGCCGCTGGGCCCGGCCAGGCCACAGCTCTGGAGCACGCGCCGGAGCACTTTCTTGAGCTCTGGGGTGCAGTAGCCGACGTCGGCAGCGGCGGCGGTCCCGCCCTCGACCTTTTCGACCGGGGTGGCCTCCGCCTCCTCCAGCCGGGTCGTCGCGGCCCTCACCCAGGTGCTGACCATGAGGCTGGGAACGAGGAGCGTGCCGGCAGCGAGGGCGGCGTGGAGCGCGGTATTCATTTGGCCTCCTTGGGAGCGGCGGGCCTGGCGATAAGGCGGGAGAGCGCCCAGTCCATTCCCAGGTCGGTGTCTTCGTCGCAGAGTTTGACGCCGTCAACATAGAGCTGCGGGGTCAGGATGGGAAGCTGGTTGGCCACCGCCCAGCGGAGCGAGCGGTTGAGCTTGGTGCGCACCTCCGGGGAGCCCACGCACTTGTCAAGCTCTGGAAACTGCGCCACCACCATACGGCGAGCCGCTTCCGGGTCGGCTTCGGTCGCGACGCGAACCTCTTCCTGGTGGGCGAACGCCCACTCGATGACCGCATCGCGTCTGCCTTCCGCGCACAGCACGGCCTCGCTGACGGTGCATGCTCCCGCGTGCAGCGTGGTGGCCACGTTCCAGTTGCAGGTGTTGTCGAGGGGGAAGAGCACGGCCTGGCGGTGGAGCTGGGCGCCGAGCCCGCTGGCATCCAGCCGCTCCTCGAAGCCCTTGCAGGCCGGACAGAGCGGGTCGAAGACCTCGATGGCGGCGCGGCCGCCCGCGTTCTCGTCGAGCGGGACCATGATCCCGTAGGTGTCCTCCGGTTTGGGCAGGCTTCCGCAAGCCCCGATGTACCGCGTGAAGTCCGGCGCGAGGATCAGATAGAGCAGCGCGGGCACCGCGACGAATCCGCCCAGCGTGCCGAACCCGACGACCATGCCCATGATCCCGGAGCCCGAGGCCGGTCCCGGTTCGAGTTCGGGCTCGCCCACGATCCCGATGTCCGCGCCCAGCCGCGGCGCCGCCGCCGCACGCCACGCCCCCACCGAGGCGACCAGAACGCCCGCGCTGGAGAGGTAGGTGCCGACGCACAGCTTGCAGAACTCGCCGATCTCGTTGTAGGCGATGGCACCCATCACCAACGACGCCAGCACCGGCACGATCGAGGCGAAGACCAGGAAGAGGGTCGCCTCGCGGTCGCCCTCGCGACGGTTCAGGAACAGGTCCAGCGCCCGGAAGATCAGGAACGCGAAGGTGGCCAGTCCGGGCAGCGAGATCGGGAGCCCGCCCCAGACCAACGCCCGGAACACCGAACTGTAGGGGCTCATCATCGCCAGGTGGCAGCCGCTCGACGCGGAGGCGTCCGACTCCAGCACGCCCGGAATGGCCGAGCAGTGGATGTCGTGCACCTGCCGGTCCAGGTGGCCGGCGAAGTCGAAGGTCGAGAAGCCAGTGAAGTACGCCCCGGCGAGGGCGGACAGCAACAAGAGGATGGTGAAGGGCCGTGGAGCCATGCTTACTCGCGATGGATCGGAGGTGATTACCGCGTTTCTCTTGGTACGTCAAGAGGTGCGGATGCTAAAGCAGGTCGCCCCACCAGATTGCGAAGGCGCCGATCACGCCGGCACCGCCAGCCTCGGTCCAGCCGGGCATGCCCACGGCGAGGTCGGCGCGGCCGTCCCCGTCCAGGTCGCCGCCACCAGCGAGCACGCCCCCAACACCCAGGCTGGCCCGGTCGCCATATCGAGCCCAGGTGATCGTTTCGACGTCCCACTCGTCGTCGGCGATGCCCCCGGGGGCGATGTAGACCGCGCCGGCCTGCGGCTCGTGGGTGACGCCGTCGGCCGCGGGGGCGCCCATCGCGACCTCCGCCAGACCATCTCCGTTCATGTCGCCGGCGTTGACCACGGTCCAACCGAGCAGCGGACCAGCCTGGCTGGGGTCGTTGTGGTCGTCGCCCAGGAAGCTCAGGTCGGCGTCCCTGGCCCGCCAACCGGTCCACTGGTCGGGCTGGTGGAAGACAAAGACCGCGCCCACATCGGCGGCTTGACCGAGCGCGTACGGTGCCCCCACCACCAGGCTGTCCTGCCCGTCGCCGTCCACATCCCAGCTTGCCAGGGCCCAGCCGAAGGACTCGTAGCCCTGCGCGCCATGGCGCCCCGCGCCCGCCTCGCGGCTGAACAACACCTCGGCCTCGGCGAAGTTGGGGCCCACAGCGCGACCGCCCCGCCGAGCGGCACCCCCGCGTCGGCATGAGATCCGGCGATCGCCAGCAGCGTCCCGGATTCGGTCCGCAGCGCCTGCGCCGCGTTTCCGACCAGGGCTGCGGTCCCGTCCGCGTTCTCGAGCCCCCGCAGTCGCACCGAAGCGACGACCGAGACCGACGTGGCCTCCCGGTCGGGCCACGACGTCGACACCAGCCAGGCCGCCCCGCTCCCGCCTTCGACGGTCGCGCCGACCAGGACGCTGCCGACCCCGTCCACCTCGCCGACGGAGACGATGGCCTGTCCGAAGTAGCCCCCGACCTGCACCCCGTAGAGCAGGGCGTCCGTTTCGGTTTCCCGCCGATCAGCCGGCAATTCGATGGCCAGGACGTAGTCACCCTCGCCCGCGGTGTCCGCCTCCGTGTCGGTGCTGGGACAGCCGATCAGCAAGTCCGGCGTCGCGTCGCCGACCACATCGGCTGCCGCCAGCGCGGCGCCGAGGATGGGGTGCACCGCGTCGAACCGAAAGACGGCGTCGTCCAGCGGGTGCGCACCGTCGACGCGGAGCGTTTCCACCGAGAATGCGGCCACCACGTAGGCGTACGGCGCCGACGCCACGACCTCTACAAGGCCGTCGCCATCGACGTCCTGGAGGAGCATCGCCGCGGGGAACTGGCTCGCCACCAACGGGACGCCGCGGTCGATCCCCACGACCACGCTGGCCAACCCATCCACCGAGCACACCGCCCCGCCGAGCTGGCCGTCACAGTCGTTGTCCAACGCGGCTAGGCAGTTCTCCGGGGCCCCTGGGTGCACGAGGGCATCGCCGTCGTCGCAGTCCCCCAGCGTGACCACACCCACCCCGCCCGGACATCCGATCATCGCGACGGCAGTATCGCTTGCATAGCCGTCCGCGTCCGCGTCCGCATACCGCGGTGGGCCCGCCGCCCCGACGCTAGCGTCGCCATCATCGCAGTCATCCCCGCCGAACGAGGTGCCGATCACGCCGTCGCCGTCGCGATCGAGCAGACCGGCGCGGGTGGCGTCGTCGATCCAGGGGCAGCCGAACAGGACCACAAGGAGAACGGGCCTCATCGCTTCACGCACCGCATGGAGAAGGACATGCAGCGCAGGCGAACCCGGTCCCCGGCGGCGACGAGCACCCGATCGGTATGGGTGTTGGGGGCGTCCGGAAACCACGCATAGATCTCGTACGCTCCGGCCGGCAGCTCGGCCGGAAGCAACACGCGCCCCGCCGGGCCAAGCGCTTCGACTCGGGAAGCATCGGTGCCGGGGTCCAGATCGATGTGACCCGTGGTCGCGACCGCTGGCGGCACCGCGTGGATGGGGAGGTCGACCGGCGGCGGCGGAACGACCGATCCGGTGGGGCGGTCGACGGGGCGCTTGTCCTGCCCCTGCGGCGCGATCACCGTGACCGGCGGCGGAACCGTGACCGGCGGCGCCACGGGCACCAGGTCGGCGATCGGCGCTGGCGGCTGAGCCACGGCCGACTGCGGAGAACCGGTGGGCATCGACGTTGGTGCCCCGTCCCGAGGCAGATACGACCAGAAGGTCACGCCCAACAACAGCACGAAGCCGACGCCGGCCGACAGACGCCAGGCCGGTGGAGCCGAGTCCGGGGACGGCGCGGGGTCCTCGGGGCTCATGGTGGGCGGCGCCGCCAACACCGTCGGCATCGGGTTCGGCCCCACGTCGCCAATGGCGCTGGAATCGAGCGCGAGCGTCGGCGGGGCAAGTCCGGGCGAAAAGGCCGTGAAGGCGTCGCCCGCCGGGGTCTCGGTCCGCTGCGTCCGAGGCGGCCCCCGCACCGGAGTGACCGGACTCGAGAGCCGATCGCGCAACATCGGCACATCGCCCCCCCGGCCCAGGTTCTTCGGCGTCATCGTCACCTGCACGGGCCGTCCTTTCCCGTCGAGCACCGACAACAGGGCGTCGCAGTCGGCGAGGCGCGTGTCTCGATCCGGATCGAGCAGTCCGTCGACCGCCTCGACCATCCGCTCGGGAACGTGATCCGGGAGGCGCGGGTATTCACGCCCGGTGATCTCGTTGTAGAGCTGGATGAAGTCGGTCCACGCGAAAGGTGGGCGGCCGGCAAGCAGCTCGTACAGGATGCAGCCCAGTGAGAACATGTCGGCGCGGCGATCCACCTTCTTGGCGTCGCGGAACTGCTCCGGCGCCATGTACAGCGGGGTGCCCATCGTCAGCCCGGAGCGCGTCTGCCCCATCACCGCCGGTTCGTCCGACAAGAGCTTCGCGAGTCCGAAGTCGCACACCTTCGGTACCAGGCACTCCCCGTCGTAACGAGCGAGCAGGACGTTGGAGGGTTTGAGGTCGCGATGGACAAGGCCGTAGCGATGCGCATGGCGCACGCCGTCGACGATCCCGCGAAACAACGACTCCGCCTGCTCGAGGCTGGGCTGGTGCTCGGCGAGCCACGCGGCCAGCGAGGGCGGAGGGACGTACTCCATAAGGAGGCCCGGCGTCCCGCCCACATCGAGGATGTCGGTCACCGCGACGACGTTGGGGTGGTGCAGCGCGGCCTGCACCTTGCCTTCCAGCATCAGCCGCAGCTCGGCGCTGGGGCCGAGATGGGTCAGCACCTTGAGCGCATGCTGGGTGCCCAGATGCCGGTGTCGGACCAGGTAGACCGTCGCCATGCCGCCGCTACCGAGCACGCCCTCCACAACGTACCGCTCGATCATGCGCCCGGTGTCGACCTGCATGCCGCGGCTACCAGCGCGCCACGACGACGGCGCCGGTGAGCGCGAAGACCGCCACGCCCCCCGCACCCGCGGCCGCCGCGCTGTAGGCGTGATTCGCCTGCACCGCGTCGTCCAGCGTGGTCAGATCGCCGGCGGCGAGGGCCCGGTCGTGCTCGACCCAAGCCAGCCCGTACAGCACGCCGCCGGCCAACGCGGCGGCGCCCGCGACACCGAACAGCGGGTTCCGCGCCGGGTGAGGTGCGCGCGCCGGCGTGTCCCAGAGCGCGCGCAGCGGGTGTCCCTCCCCGGCGTAGGCGTCATCGAGCGTGAGCGCCGGGTCGGCCTGCCGGGCGCCGGCGAACGCCGCCGCGCGCTCCGCCATCGCGCGGCGGGCGAAAGCGGACAGGCCCTCCAGCCGCAACAGTCGCCCCACCGTCGCGACGGGAAGGGGCGTGTTGACGCATTCGAGCAGCGCCGCGGTACCGGCCGTCGTCTCCGCGAAGGCCACCGGACCCTCGCTCCAGGCCGTCTCCGCCGCGAGCAGCCGAGCGTCGAGTTCAGCGACGGTACGGGGGACCGCGCACCCCGAGAAGGCTGGAGCGAGCGCCACGAGCAGGGGGAGCAGCACCGCACACGGGTAACCGGCCGCTCGTCGGAGCATGGCGCCGAACCGTGCTCGCGGATACCGCGCGAACCGATGCAACTGGACGAAATCGGCGCGGCGCTCGCCGCGGACCTCGCGGCGGCCACGACCGATGCCGAGCTCGGCATCATCCGCGCCCGCTACCTCGGCAAAGAAGGGGTGGTCACCAACCTACGGCGCACCGTCGACTTTTCGACGATGAGCCCCGAGGAACGCCGGGCCTTCGGGATCGCCTTCAACGAACTCCGCGCCCACGCCGAGGCGGAGATCGAGGCGGCACAGCTCCGGGCCCGGTCCTCCACCCAGCCCGCCGCCGCGGGCTTCGATTCCACCCTGCCGGCCGACGACCGCCGCCTCGGTACCATCCACCCGATCATCGCCACCCAGCTCGAGATCGAGGACATCTTCCGCTCCATGGGCTTCTCGGTGTTCACCGGTGACGAGGCGGTCTCGGAGTTCGAGAACTTCGACGCGTTGAACATGCCCGGCGACCACCCCGCACGGGACATGCAGGACACCTTCTGGCTCGACAACGGCATGGTCCTGCGCACCCACACCTCGTCGATGCAGAACCGAGCCATCCGCCAACTGGGCGTCCCGCTGCGCGCGATCTTCCCGGGTCGTTGTTTCCGGAACGAAGCGCTCGACATCACCCACGAGAACACGTTCTATCAGCTTGAAGGGCTGTTGATCGATCGCGACGTGTCGGTCGCCAACCTGATCGCGGTGATGCGCGACTTCCTCGCCGCCGTCTTTCGTCGCGACATCGAAGTTCGCCTGCGGCCCGGGTTCTTTCCCTTCGTCGAGCCTGGCTTCGAGCTCGATTTCCGCACCACACTCGGGGGCGTGCGACGGTGGGTGGAGCTGATGCCCTGCGGCATGGTGCATCCGCAGGTGCTCCGCCTTGCCGGCGTCGATCCCGACGTCTACAGCGGCTTTGCGTTCGGTCTGGGGCTCACCCGGCTGGCGATGTTGCGCCACGGCATCCCCGACGTTCGGCTCTTCAACAAGGCCGACCTCCGATTCTGTCAGCAATTCCCCGCTTCCTTCTGAGACTCCCGTGAAGATCTCCGCCGACTGGCTCTCCGACTACGTCGACCTCACCGGGGTGTCACCCGCCGACCTCGCGGAGCGGCTCACCGTGCGCACCGCCGAGGTGGAGGCAGTGGAGACGGTAGAGCGTACGGTCGCCGGCCTCCTGGTCGCCGAGGTGGTGACCGCCACCCCGTTCCAAACGGGCGAACGCCTCCGACACACCGTCACTGTCGATGTCGGCGGCGGTCGCCGCCTCCAGACGGTGTGCGGCGCGCCCAACGTGCGCGTCGGGATGAAGTCGGTCTTCGCCCCCGCCGGCACCTCGCTGTTCGGCGGCGTCGCCGTCGCCGTCGCCGAGTTGTACGGCCACCGAAGCGAGGGGGTGCTCTGCGCGCCGGGGGAAGTCGGTCTGGGCACGACCAGGGAGGGACTGCTGGAGCTCCCGGACGGCGTCGCCGGCGGCACACCGCTCGCTTCACTCCTCGCCGCCACCGACACGATCATCGAGATCGACAACAAGAGCCTCACCCACCGCCCCGACCTCTGGGGACACTACGGCTTCGCGAGGGAGATCGCCGCGATCCTCGGCCGGCCGCTCAAGCCCTGGCCAGCGGACGACCTCCCCGAGGACAGCCGACTCCCCGCGTGGCCGGTGCAGGTGGAAGACACGACGGACTGCCCGCTGTACAGCGCCCTGGCCTTCGACGTGACCGCCGACGGCGCGTCGCCGCTGTGGATGCAGGCGCGGCTCTACTCCCTCGGCCACAGCCCGCTCTCAGCGCTGGTCGACGTCACCAACTACGTGCAGTTCGACCTCGGGCAGCCCACCCACGCGTTCGACGCTCGCTCGCTGTCGGACGTCCGGATCGCACGCGCGGGAGCCGCCCGCTCGTTCACCACCCTCGACGGTCGTGCGTGGGCGCTCGTCCCCGACGATCTGCTGATCTGGAACGGGCACGTCCCGGTGGCGCTGGCCGGGATCATGGGCGGCCTCGACAGCCGCATCCGCCCCGACACCCGTAGCCTCGTGTTGGAGAGCGCCACCTTCCGCGCCGCCCGGATCCGGGGCACCTCGGTGCGGCTGGGGCTGCGCACGGACTCGAGCCTCCGCTTCGAGAAGAAGCCGCCGCCGCTGTACACGAAGCTGGCCGCCGGACGCATTCTCCGGCTCTTGCGGGAGGGCGGACTGTCGCCCACCGTGCGGAGCCGCTACACCGCCGTCGGCGACTTCCGCGAAGCCCCGCGCACCATCACGCTCGCGCCCGGCTGGCTGGCGAAACGCGCGGGTGCCGATATCGGCGACGACGCCGCGGCGGGCATTCTCCGGTCCATCGGCTTCGGCGTCGACCCCACGCCGCAGGGGGGACTCGCGGTCAGCGTGCCGGCCTTCCGGTCCACCGCCGACATCAGCATTCCCGAGGACATCTCGGAGGAGGTCTTCCGGCTCTACGGGTACGACAACATCACGCCGAAAGCGGCCCTGGGGCCGGCACGACCGGTGGCACCGAACGCCGTGACGCAGAACCAGCACGGCATCCGTCGCCTCTTGTCCCACGCGCATCGCTACATCGAGGTGCAGACCTACAGTTGGCACGCCGACGACTGGTTGGAGACGCTGGGGTACACGCCGGTGCGGCCGCTGATGGTGACCAACCCCATCACCCCCACCCGGCGGCAGATGCGGGACACACTGGTGCCCAATCTCCTCTGGGCGGCACACCACAACCGCAACGTCGCCGAGACCTACCGCTTCTACGAGTTGGGTCGCACCTTCTCGTTGGACGAGGCCGGCGCAAAACACGAGGATGACGAGTTGGGCGCGGTCGTGGTCGACCAGAGCGGTGCGTCGCCTGAGCGCTCCCTCCGTGCGCTCCAGTCGGCGATCGAAGATGTCGCCCGCGCGGCGGGGATCGGCGCGCTGCGCTTCGTGCCGTGGGACGGCACCCCGGGACGGCCGTGGTTGCAGGCGGGTCGCGCGCTCTCGATTCTGCGCGAAGAGGTGGTGGTCGGTCAGCTCGGGCTCGTGCCGGACGCCCTCACCAGGCTGCTCGTCAACGGGGGACACGTCGCCTTCGCGGCGCTGCCGGCCTCGGCGTTGTCCGGATCACTCTTCCCGGCCGCGCGCTACGTCGCGCCCCCCCAATTCCCCGGCTCCTGGCAGGACTTTACCTTCATCTGGCCGGTCGCTCCGGGCTACGCGAAGCTGGTGGGGACCCTCGACACCTTCGCGCACCCGATGGTCGAGGCCCGAGAGTTCGTCACGGTCTACCAACCGAAGCGCAGTCTGACCGCCAACTACAGCTTCCGCTTCCTGCTGCGCGCCGCGGGCCGCACCCCGACCCAGGAGGACCTCGACGGGTTCCGAGCCGCGTTCCTGGCCTTCGTAGGCGGCGCCGGACTCACGCTCGTCGGGTGAGCGGCGAATCCGCATCCACCGAGGGAAACTACCGCGCCTTCCCCACCAACGCCGCCGCGCTGGAGTAGAATGGCCGCGTCGGAGTCGCCATGCGCATCGCCAAGCTGAGCCTGTTGCCTTTCGTCCTCGTCGCGTGTCGCGTCGAGGGCACGACCAAGTACGTTCCCGATCGCGACGAAGACGGCGTCAGCGAGGACGTCGACTGCGACGAGACCGACCCCGCCATCGGACTGGCCACCACCTACTACTTCGACGGTGACCGGGACGGCCACGGGAATCCCGCCACGGCCCAGGGCTTCTGCGACCAGCCGGAGGGCTACACCCTCGTGGCCGACGACTGCGACGACGACAACGCCGCGATGTACCCCGGCGCCGAGGACGTCTGCGACGGACTCGACAACGACTGCGACGGTTCGATCGACAACGGGCTCCAATCCACGGCCTTCTACACGGATGCCGACGGCGACGGCTACGGCGACGACGCGACCGAGCTGTTCGAGTGCTCCGCCCCCGAGGGCATGGTCGAGCTCGGCGGCGACTGCAACGACGCCGACACCGCAACCAACCCCGGCGCGGTCGAAGAGGACTGCGAGGACCCCAACGACTACAACTGCGACGGCAGCGTGGGGTACGCCGACGATGACGCCGACGGCTTCGCCGCCTGCCAGGAGTGTGACGACGGCAACCCGGACGTCCGTCCGGACGCGCTGGAGACGTGCAACGGCCAGGACGACGACTGCGACACGCTGATCGACGACGAAGACGACTCCCTCGACGCCAGCGCCGGTGTCACGGTGTACGCCGACACCGACTTGGACGGGTACGGCGATCCCGCCAGCCCGGCGCAGGTCTGTGAAGCGGGCGGCGGCTGGGTGGAGGACGCCACCGACTGCGACGACCTCAACCCCGGGGTGAATCCCGGCGCGCCGGAAGTCTGCAACGGGCTCGACGACGACTGCGACAGCCTCGTCGACGACGATGACGACTCGCTGGACGCCAGCACCGGGTCCCCCTGGCTCGCCGACGCCGACGGCGACGGCTACGGCGACGACGCGCTCCTGACCCTCGCGTGTCTGCAACCCGCCGGGACCACTGACGTCGGCGGCGACTGTGATGACGGCGATGGCGCCTACAATCCAGGCGCCACGGAGGCCGACTGCACGGACCCGAACGACTACAATTGCGACGGGAGTGTCGGCTACGTCGACGGGGACGGCGATGGTTGGGCCGCCTGTGAGGAATGCGATGATCTCGTCGCCGGGAACTACCCGGGAGCCGACGAAACGTGTGACGGCGCCGACAACGACTGCGACGGCACCGTGGACGAGGCCGACGCCCTCGACGCCGGCATCTGGTACGCCGACGCGGACACCGACGGCTACGGGAACGCCGGGTCCAGCGTCCTCGCGTGCAGCGCCCCCAGCGGCTACGGCGCCGACGCCACCGACTGTGACGACACCGACGCCGGCATCAACCCCGCGGCGATCGAGCTCTGCGACGGCGTGGATCAGGACTGCGACGGCGCGATCGACGACAGCGCTGCGGACAGCCTCACCTGGTACGCCGACAGCGACCTCGACGGCTTCGGCGACGTCGCCAGCACCGTCACCTCGTGCAGCCAGCCCACGGACTACCTCAGTGACGACACCGACTGCGACGATGCCGACGGCGCGGTCCACCCCGGCGCCACCGAACGGTGCGACGGCATCGACAACAACTGCGTGGATGGTATCGACGAAGACGCCGCGACCGACGTCGTCACCTGGTACGCCGACGCCGACGGCGACGCCTACGGCGACTCCGGGGCGACCGTACTCGACTGCGACCAGCCGACCGGGTACGAGGCCGACGCCGACGATTGCGACGACACCGACGCCGCGATCAATCCGGCCGCCGTGGAGACCTGCGACGGCGTGGACAGCAACTGCGACGGCATCGTCGACGACGCCAGCAGCATGACCACCTGGTACGCCGACGCCGACACCGACGGCTACGGGGATTCCCGCACCAGCACCGCCTCGTGCAGCACCCCCACCGGCTACGTCGCCAATGACGACGACTGCGACGACACCAACAGCGGCGTGAACCCCGCCGCCGTCGAGACCTGCGACGGCGAAGACGACGATTGCGACGGCGTCGTCGACAACGGCGTCACCACCACCTGGTACCGCGACGCCGACCTCGACAGCTACGGCGCCACCACCCCGACGACCGACTCCTGCACCTCGCCGGCCGGCTACGCCGACAACGACGACGACTGCGACGACACCGACGCCACCGTCTACCCCGGCGCCAGCGACGTCCGCGACGGGGTGGACAACGACTGCGACGGCGTCGTGGACGACGGCTGGTGGGTGGGCACCGGCGCCGACGGTGCGCTCAACGTGCCGGCCGGCTCCACGCTCACCCTGTCAGCTGGCGACGTGGTGAGCGCCATCTCGGGCGCCGACGTCACCGTGGTCGGAACGCCCGGCGTCGCCGCGGGTGACGAGGTCCTCATCATCAACATGCACGGCACCGACGGCTGGCACACCAACGTCGGGAACTACGAGTTCATCTACGTGACGAGCGTCTCCGGGAGCGTGGTCACCCTCGACTCCGCACCGACGGTGACCTTCGGCGAGTCGGCCAACAGCAACCTGGGAGGCCAGGCCGTGCAGATGGTGCGCGTACCGCAGTACACCAACGTCACCGTCGATGCGGCCGCGACCCTGACGACCGCGGCCTGGGACAGCGAGGTCGGCGGCGTGCTGGCCTTCCGGGCCACCGGTACGGTCACGCTGGCCTCCGCCGCGCTGATCACCGTGGACGATCTCGGGTATTGGGGCGGCGAAACCGGCACCGCCTCCAACAACGACGGCTTCCAGGGCGAGTCCTACGCTGGCGAGGGCGACGGGAACCTCAGCTCGAGCACCGGGTCGTACGGCAACTACGCGGCCGGCTACTACCTCGCCAATTACGGCGGTGGCGGCGCGATGATCACCGGCGGCGGCGGCAACTACGCCGGCAGTGCCACCGCGGGCGACGAGTGGTACCCTGGCGTCTACCCTGAAGCCGACCCCGGAGACACCTACGGCGACGTGGCGTTGGACGACCTCTTCGGCGGCTCCGGCGGCGGCGGCGTCTGGCATGGCTCCAGCAGCCCTGGGGCTGGCGGCGACGGCGCCGGCATCCTGTTCATCGGCGCCCAGGAGCTCGACGTCACCAGCGCCAGCTCGATCACCGCCATCGGCGGCACCACGACCGCTTGGGCCACCGGCACCTGGACCTACGGCGCCGGCGGCGGCGCCGGCGGTTCGATCTGGATCATCGCCGACACGCTGACCGTGGCGGCGGACGCGTTCGACGCCACGGGCGGCTACGGGGAATCCACCCACACGCGCGTGGGCGGCGACGGCGGCGAGGGCCGCATCCGTCTCGATTTCAACGAGATCAACGGCTACATGTCGACCGCCAGCGCCGCCACCAGAGAGGCCAACACGGCCTGTGATCCCGACCCCGGAACCATCGGGACTCCGTAGAGTATTACGGCTCGAAGCGGTATCCGACCCCGCGCAGGGTGAGGAAGTGCCGGGGTTCGTTGACATCCTCCTCGAACAGCCGGCGCAGCCGCATCACGTAGTTGTCGACGGTGCGCTCGGTCGGGGATCGGTCCATGCCCCAGGCGGACTCGAGGATGTCGGCGCGGGCGAGCACCTCTCCGGGGTGGGCCACCAGCAGGGCAAGCAGCGAGATCTCCGTTTCGGTTAGCGCCACCTTTGGCGCGCCGGGGCGTGTGGCCTCGCGGGTGACGACGCTCACGACCCAGGGACCGACGCGCAGCTCGCGCACGCTCGCCGCTGGCGAGGAGGCCGCGGGGGCGGGCGCGCGCCGGGCAAGGGCGCGAACGCGGGCCACCAACTCGGCCATCGCAAACGGTTTGGTGAGGTAGTCGTCCGCGCCCGCGTCCAGGCCGGCGACCCGCGCGGGCACCTCGCCGCGGGCGGTGAGCATCAGGATGGCCGCGGCGCCACCTAAAGCCCGGTAACGGCGGGCGACCTCCATTCCATCGATGCCGGGCAACATCACGTCGAGGACCAGCACGTCGAAGCCGCCGCCGACAGCCCGCGCCAGGCCCACTTCACCGCTGTCGGTATGGACCACCATGCAGCCCGCATGTTCAAGGTTCAACCGGACCATATCGGCCACGAGTCGTTCATCTTCCACCAGCAGGACGCGACTCATGGCTCACAAACCGGGAACGTCGCCGTGAACGTAGCACCGCGACCGAGGCCGTCACTCGTCGCGGTCACATCCCCGCCCGCCTCCTGGGCGATGGACCGCGCCAGGTACAGGCCCAGCCCCGTGCCGTTGGCGGTACCGGCCTGGCGACCACGCTCCCACGGCTCGAAGAGGCGATCCGCATCTCCGGGAGCGAATCCTGACCCCTGGTCGGACACCCGAACGCGAAGCAGACCGGCCTCCCGTGCAGCCGTGAGCCTGACCACGCTTCCCGCCGCGTAGCGGGCGGCGTTGTCGAGGAGATTGTCGAGAATCACGCGCATCGCCTCGCCGGGGAGGCGCACCAGGAGTGGGCCGGCGGCGCCGAGTTCGACCTCCAGCGCCTGCCCCGCCGGTCTTGCCGCAACGACCGGGTCCACCCACTGCCGCACCGTGCGCACCTCGGCGGGCGACTCGCCAGCCAGGACCGCCTGTCGCACCAGCATGCCCTCGGCCAGCCGCTCCAGCCGGCGGCAGGCGTCAAGCCCGCGGTCCAGGTGTGCCCCGGCCTGCTCGAGGGGGAGGACCCCGCTGGCCAGGCTCTCCAGGAGCGCACGCAACCCAGCGATCGGCGTCTTCAGCTCGTGGGTGCTGGCCGCGAAGAGTACGCGAAGTCGTTGCGCCTGTCGTGCCTCGACGACGCTGCTCCGCCACCCGAGGAACAGCAGCAGCACGGTGATGCCCAGGAGCGTCGCGGATTCGCCCGCGATCATCGCCCGACGGCGTTCGAGCTGCAGTGTCGCCGTCGCCGCCTCGCCGACCAGGCCCACGCTCTGCTCGTAGCTCTCCGTCGTGAGGCGAAATAGCAGGACCGACCACCACCCAAGGAGGGCCACGAGCAGGGTCAGGGTGACGAGGAGCGCGAGGCGGGGGCGAAGGCGCATGCGACGGCGTATCGTGCCTTGACGTTGTTGCGCAGTTCGGATAGGCCGCACCGGGCAGATGTTGAACCTGTCCGCCAGCGCCACCAGTCACCTGGTCGACCGTCTGGTAGAACGCGGATTCGTCACCCGCGACGAGGACACCACCGACCGACGCCAGAAGAACGTCGCCATCACGGCCGCCGGCCTCGACATCGTCCAGCGGAGCTCGGCGGCGCGCCGTCAGCAGATCGGCGCCGGCGTGGCCGACATCGAGCCCGAGCGCGGAGGACCCCCCGGATGTCAGGGATCGTAGAACTCATCAAGGTCACCAAGGATTACCCGCTCGGCAAGCTGTCGGTCCGGGCCCTCCATGACGTGTCCATCTCGATCGGGAAGGGTGAATTCACCGCGATCGCCGGGCCATCCGGCAGCGGAAAGACCACCATCCTCAACATGATCGGGTGCATGGACGTGCCCACCGAGGGCACGGTGTCGATCGACGGTACGGTCACCAACCAGCTTCGTGACCATGCCCTGACCGAGCTCAGGCTGAATCGGATCGGGTTCATCTTCCAGAGCTTCAACTTGATCAATGTGCTGGACGCGTACCAGAACGTCGAGTTTCCGCTCCTCTTGCAGGGGGGGTTGGGGGGACGGGCCCGCAAGCTCCGGGTCCAGGAGATGCTGGAGAAGGTGGGACTGGCCAAGCAGAGCGGACAGCGGCCCAACGAGCTTTCGGGCGGTCAACGTCAGCGCGTCGCCATCGCGCGCGCCCTGGTCACCAACCCCGCCATCGTCCTGGCCGACGAGCCCACCGCCAACCTGGACTCGACCACGGGCACGGCCATCGTCGAGCTGATGAGGGACCTCAACAAGAATGAAGGCATCACCTTCATCTTCTCGACGCACGACCCCCGGGTGATGGACCGCGCCACCCGACTGGTGCTGGTGGCGGACGGGCGCGTGGTCGGATGAGCGCGCTGGTGCTGATGATGCGCCTCGCGTTCCGGAACGTCCGGGCCCACCGGATCAAGAACCTCGTGGTGGGTGTCATCCTCGTCTTCGGCACCTTCGTCGTCGTCACCGGCGCCGCGCTGATCGACAGCCTCGAAGTGGCGATGCGTCGAAGCATCACCACCAGCGTGACCGCCGACGTGCAGGTCTACGACGCCACCGCGCGTGACCCCCTGGCGCTGCTCGGCGACATGAATTTCGGCGGCTCCGACAACGGGGAGGTCGCCGACTATCGCACCGTCCGCGACGTGATCGCAGCGCAGCCGGCGGTCCGCACGACGCTGCCGATGGGGCTGGGCAACGCCACCGTCTTCGGGGCCAACGAACTGGACCGGACGCTGGATTCGCTCCGCCTCGCGCTGACCGCCGGAAACGCCGAGAAGCAGACCATGCTGCTGCAGCGGATCCAGCGCATCGCCGGTGACCTGCGCCCGGAGCTCGACCGTGTCGACGACATCACCAGTGATCGCGCCCGGGTGGACGAGAGCCGCAGCGCCCTCGACCGGGTGCTCGCCGAGGGTTTCGCCGCCGCATACGCCGCCGCGCCGCTATCGACGATCGATTGGATGGACAACGCCGTGGCCCCGCTCGCGACCGATGGCCGCCTGGCCTACTTCCGCTTGCTCGGCACCGATCTACCCGCCTTCGAGGCGAATTTCCCGCGCATGCAGCTCACGCGCGGCACCAACGTACCGGCCAACGAGCGCGGGATCGTACTCAACGAATCGATGGTGGAGCAGTGGTTGAAGCACGCCATCGCCCGTGAGTTGGACGCGATGCAGAAGTTGCGCGACGCCGGCGGCAGCATTGGCGAGAGCGGGACGCTCTACGATCGTGTCCAGCGCATGAGCCGACAGTACCGCCGCATCCTGTACCAACTGGATTCCGAGGAGATCGCGGGCCTGGAGCCCAAGCTTCGGGCCGTGCTCGCGGACCAGGGCGCCGACATGCCGGGGCTGCTCAAGGCCTTCCTCTCGATGAACGACGAGAACTTTGCGCCGCGCAAGGAGTTCTTCTACGCCGAGATTGCGCCGCTGGTGCGACTCTACGACATCAACGTCGGCGACACCCTCCCGCTCCGCGCGTTCACCAAGAGCGGCTACCTCAAGTCGCTGAACGTCAAGGTATACGGGGTCTATCGCTACAGCGGCGTCGCGAAGGACGACAGCGCTGCCGGCGCCTACTGCCTGGTCGACATGCTCACCTTCCGCGACCTGTACGGCAAGATGACCGACGCCCAGCGCGCCGAGCTGAGCGAGATCAAGGCGTCGGTGGGCGCCCAGGAACTGGGCGGCGGCAGCATCGAGGATCAACTTTTCGGGGGCGGCAGCTCGCTGGAAGCGGTGGTCGCGCCCACCACGTCGCTGGCGGCGTTGGACCAGGTCAGCTTCGGGCGCGCCGACGATCGGGTGCAACAGACGTTCACCCAGGATCAGGTGGACGCGGGCGTGGTCACCAACATCGCCGTGTTCCTGAAGGACCCGGCGGAAGCGGCGGCCGGCCTGCTGTCGATCCAGGCCGCCACGGACGCCGCGGGGCTGGAGCTCAAAGCCGTAGGCTGGAAAGAGGCCTCGGGCATGATCGGCCAGAGCGCCTTGATGATTCAGCTGGTCCTGTCCGTGGCGGTGCTCGTGCTGTTCATCGTTGCCATCGTCGTCATCAACATCGCGTTGGTCCTCGCGACGTTGGAGCGGACCGCGGAGATTGGGACCATGCGCGCCCTCGGGGCCCAGTCCTCCTTCGTCACCTGGCTCTTCGTCCTCGAGAGCCAGCTCGTGGGGCTGGCGGCCGCAGTGACGGGCTGCGGCGTCGCGGTGGTCTGCCTCGACTGGCTTCACGAAGTCGGCGTCCCTGCGGACAACGACTTCCTGAGCATCCTCTTCGGCGGCAAGGCGATGTTCCCGGAGTGGCAGGCCGGCCACCTGCTCCTCGGCGTCGGCCTGGTGCTGGCGGTGAGCCTGCTCGCGACGATCTACCCCGCCCTGCTGGCGGCCCGCGTCCCCCCGGTCGTCGCGCTGCAAGGGAACGAGTGAATCATGGGCGTGCTCGTGCTCATCGCGACTCGCAACCTCATCCAAGCGCGGCGGCGCACCGCGCTGTTGTCCTCCGCGATCGGGCTGGTCACGGCGCTCCTGATCCTGCTCCTGGCGATGAGTCAGGGCATCGCGGACAACCTCGTGACCAGCGCAACGACGCTCTCGGCGGGGCACGTCGTGGTGGCCGGCTTCTACAAGCCGAGCCCCAGCCAGGCGATTCCACTGGTGACCGACGCCGCGAAGGTGCGCAAGGTCCTCCAGGAGTCCACGCCGGACCTCGACTTCATCATCGCGCGTGGCCGCGGCTGGGGCAAGTTCATCGGTCCGGGGGGCACGGTTCAGTCCGCGTTCGGCGGGGTGACCATCGCGGACGAGCCCCGATTCGTATCCACCCTGCAACTCGCCCAACAGAGCGAGTACAAAGAAGGCGGCAAAGAAGAGATCCTCGGGGACGCTTCGCGCCTGTCCGAGCCGGGCGCGGCCATCCTCTTCGTGAACCAGGCCAAACGCCTGGAGGTGGACGTCGGCGACGCCATCACCTTTGTGACCGAAACCAACGACGGTCGGACCAACACCATCGATCTGACCGTGGTGGCCATCGCCCGTGACATGGGCATGCTGTCGAGCTGGTCGGTATTGGGGAACATGCAGACCCTGCGCACCGTGTACAAGCTCAGTGACGACACGACCGGCGCGTTCTGGGTCTACCTAAAGGACATCGACCGCGCCGAAGAGGTCATGAACTCGCTGCGCATCTCCCTGGCGCAGGCGGGCTTCCAGCTGATGGACCACCAGGGGGACCCCTTCTTCTTCAAGTTCGAGGTCGTGGCCGGCGAAGATTGGACCGGCCAGAAGCTGGACCTCACCATCTGGCGCGACGAGGTGTCCTTCCTCGTTCGCATCCTGGACGTCTTCAACGTCGTGAGCGTGTTCATCGCGAGTGTGCTCTTGGTGATCGTCGCCATCGGGATCATCAACACCATGTTCAACGTCGTTCGTGAGCGCACCCGGGAGATCGGGACGATGCGGGCGATCGGCATTCACCGCCGACGCGTGCTGTTGCTGTTCATGATCGAGGCGACCCTGCTCGGGCTGTTCGCGACGACACTGGGCGCGTTGGTCGGGGCGGCGCTCGCGCTCGGCATCGACGCCGCCGCCATCCCGGCGCCGATCGACGCGATGAAGATGATCCTATTGGCCGACACCATCCCCATGGCGGTGCGGCCGAGCACCCTGGCCCAGGTGGTCGTGGTGCTGACGGCGGTCACCGGGCTCGCCGCCTTCTGGCCAGCCGCGTTGGCCGCCCGCTTGCGCCCGATCGTCGCCCTGGGCCACACCGCCTGACGCGCTCCCCCGACTCCCCGAGCTCCCGATGTTGACCCTCTGTCTGGTTACCCTCGCCTTCGCCGCGCCCTCCGCCGAGGAGATGGTGAAGCGCCTTTCGGTCATCGATGATCGGCAGGCCAACAGCGGCGACTACAAGTCGCTGGTGTACATCGAGAACAAACAAGCCGACAAATCTGATCTGGTGTACCAGGCGGTGGTCTACCGTCGCGACGCCGACGACAAGCTGATCATCCTGTTCGTCAAGCCGCAGTCCGAAGCTGGAAAAGGATACTTGCGGCTGGACAAGAACATGTTCCTCTACGACCCCACCGTCGGCAAATGGGAGCGCCGCACCGAACGTGAACGCATCGGTGGCACGAGTTCCAACCGCCAGGACTTCGACGAGTCGCGGCTGGCGGTCGAGTACACGCCGAGTTTTGTCGGCGACGAAAAGCTGGGCTCCTACGCGGTCGAGCACCTGAAGCTCACCGTAAAGCCCGGTGCCGACGTCGGCTTTCCCGTCGCCGAGCTCTGGATCGACAAGGCCACCGGCAACACCCTGAAGCGGCAGGACTTCGCCGACTCGGGCCGGCTGATGCGCACGACCTACTACCCGGCGTGGAACAAGATGAAGTCGGAGTCCAAGGGCGCCGACGTCTACTTCCCCAAGGAGATCCGCATCATCGACGAGGTCGAGAAGGGCACCTCCACGACGGTGGTGATCCAGGAGGTCGATCTGAAGGCGCTCGACCCGAACATCTTCACCAAAGCCTGGCTCGAAGCGAAGAGCCGCTGAGATGGGCACCCTCTACTGGCTCGCCGCCGCCGCGCTCGCGGAAGACGTCGATGAAGACGCGCTGTTCGGCGCTGCCCCCCCAGCGGAGGCGCCGCCCGTGGCCGCCGCGCTTCCCGTGGGGGACCTGGGCATCGAGATCACCGAGACCGCCGCGGCCGACATCCTGTCCCGCATCGGCCTCGCCGACGAGCGGCTCACGGTGGGTGGCAAGCTCTACCTGCGCGCCACCAGCTCCATCTACGCGGACACCGACCCCGAGGACACGCTGTACAGCTCGCCCAACCTGCTGGACCTGTTCACCGACGTCCGGCCCAATGACCGGGTGCGGGGTTTTGCCCAGGCGCGACTCACCTACGACTTCACCATCGCCGATGGCGACGAAGACTACCTGGGGAACGATCTCGAGCCGGCCTCCGTCGCGCTCGACCAGCTGTGGGTGAAGTTCGACCTTGCCAACCGGGTTTTTGTCACCGCGGGCCGGCAGAGGATCCGATGGGGGAGCGGCCGTTTCTGGAACCCGACCGACGTCCTGAGCCAGCAGACGCTCAACGCGCTGGACGTCGCCGTCTTCGACACCCGCACCGGCGTGACGCTGCTGAAGGTCCACGTCCCCATCGAGACGCTCGGCGCGAACCTCTACGCGGTCGCGAACTTCGACGGGGCCGACACGATCGGGCAGATCGGGGGCGCGCTGCGCACGGAGTGGGTCCTGGGCCCGTCGGAGATCGCCCTGACGGCCGCGGCGCGTGAGGGCGACCCGGTGCGCCTGGGCGCCGACCTCTCCGCGGCGGTCGGCCCGGTGGACCTTCGTGTGGAAGGCGCCGTCCGCCACGGCGACGAAACCCCCACCTACGAGGGCGACTTCGACATCGCGACCCTGACCCTTCCCGAGGAGGTCGACCACCGCGACGAGTGGATTCCACAGCTGGTGGCCGGCGCCGAGATCGGCGTTCAGATCAACGACGACGACACCCTGTACGTCGGGGGCGAGTACTTCTACAACGGGTCGGGCTACGCCGACTCGACGCTGTACCCCTTCCTCCTGGTCAAGGGAGCATTCACCCCATTCTACCTTGGTGAACACTACTTTGGTGTCTACGTCGCCGTCCCCGGTCCCGGCAACTGGGACGACACCAGCTTCACCGTCAGCACGCTGGGCAACCTCAGCGACCACACCTACGCCTCGCGCCTGGACGTCTCGACCAGGCTCAACACCTTCCTCAGCGTCAACGGCTACGCCGGGGTCTACTACGGCGACAACGGAGAGTTCCACTTCTCCTACCACCTGGATCCTATCGAGGGGATGCTGCCCGACGGCGTGGACATTCCGGCGCCGATCGCGACCGTGGGCGCCGGCGCGATGGTGAACTTCTAGCGGCGTTGGGCGGGATACATCGGTCGAATGTCCGACTACGCCCGCGTCAGCGCCGAGCTGGCCCGCATCGACGCCTTCTTCCCGATCCTCCAGGGCCTCGGCACCCGCTGGGCTGCCAGCCGACCGTTCGAGGGGCTCACCGTGGGCGTGCACCTGCACCTCACGACCATCACGCTGGCGCTGATGCGCGAACTCGTCCTGGGTGGCGGCCGATGGGTGGTCAGCGCGGCGAACCCGGCGACGACCGATCACGGCGTCGTCGAGTACATGCGGACGTTGGGCCTCGAGGTCCACACCGGGCGGGGTTCGCGCGACGGCGTCGAAGCGACGGTGGCCGAAGAACCGATGCTCTTCGCCGACGTCGGGTTCGCGCTCGGATCGGCGCTCCTCGACGGGGGCCAGCGTCCGCGCGGCGGTGTCGAGATCACGGCGTCGGGAATCAGTCGCCTCCGAGAACGCCTGGCGCTCCCCTTCCCCGTGCTCAACATCAACGACGGTCTCCTGAAGCCCGCGATCGAGAGTCGGCGCGGGGTGGGCGAAGGGCTCTGGCCCGCCTTCACCACCCTGACCGGACAACATCTGTCGGGACGCATGGTGCTCGTCGTCGGCTATGGCCCCGTCGGCGCCGGGGTCGCAGCGTTTGCCCGGGCCGCAGGGGCGACGGTCGAGGTCGCCGAAAACGACCCGGTGCGACGCCTGATCGCGCACTACGACGGGCTGGCCACCACCGACGCGGTCCCCGCGCTCAAGCGGGGCCGCATCGTCGTCACCGCGACCGGAAGGCGGCACACCCTCGGCCCCGCCGAGCTGGCCACGCTCCCGGAAGGGTCCATCGTGCTCAGCGCCGGCCACGGCGGCGACGAGATCGACGTGGCCTGGCTCCGGAACCACGCCACCACCGTCGACCAGATCGGGCCGCGCGTGGTCCGGTACACCCTTCCGAGCGGTCGCAGGGTGACGGTGCTGGCGGACGGCCACCCGCTGAACATCGTCACCAACTCCGGCTCACCGGAACCGGTGCTGCTTCACTTCCTGCTCCTCGGGCTGGGTCTGGAACACGTGGCGCGAACCGACCTCCCGGCTGGCGAACTCCGATTGCCGGTGGGCCTGGAGGAGGAGGCGGCGCGGATGGCCCTGGGCGTAATCGAGAGGCCGGCCGGATGAACGCCGGGCTGACGGCGGCCTATTCCGCGCTCCAGGCGGGCGACGCGGCCGAGGCGCTGGCGCTCTTGGAGGCGCTGCCCCCGCTCGTCCCGGCCGACGAGGCGCGCCGACGCGCGTGGCAGGCGCAGGCGCTGCGCGCGGTCGGCCGCGCCGAGGAGGGTGCGCGCGAGGTGATCGCTGCCATCCGGATCGCCAAGGCGCTGGGCGACGCCGACGGCGTGGCCGCGCTTCGGGCCTTGCACACCGACCTCGCGCGCTCGGTGGCAAGCCTGCATACCGCCGAGGAGGGCCGACTCCGGGATCAGGCGCTCTTGGCTGCAGACGACGCGACCCTCGACAACGACGGGCGCCTCCGTCGCGCCTTCGCCCTCTTGACGGCGGGTCGTCGGCCAGAAGCCAGCGCCCTCGTTCGCCGTGTCGCCACCGAAGCGACGGAGCTTCGCGATCAAGTTCTCTCGCGACTTGCTCTCGCACGCATGGATGACGACGAGGCCGCCCTGCACGAAGCACACACCCTGGCCGACGACGCGGACGACCACAACCTGCTGACCGCGGTTGCCCAAACGGCCCGCCAGCTCGGGAAGAGCCTGCGCGCGCCGGAGTTCTGAGGATAAGCCCGCCGCCACATGCGAATCGGCATCCTCCGTCACGGCATTGCCGAAGAGCACGCACGATCGGACTTCGATCGGCGCCTGGTCCCGGCCGGCCGGGCCGAGCTGGCGCGCATGGCCGAGCTCATCTACCGCGCGGGGTACCGGCCGAAGCTGATCGTGCACAGTCCACTGGTGCGCGCGCAGCAGACGGCCCTGATCGTTGGCGAGCGTTTTCCGGGCGTCGCATTGCTCGAGGCAGAAGAACTGGCGTGGCCGGACCTGGACGCGATCCTTCGGAGGTGCGCCGAACTCGACGACCCGCTCCTGGTCGGCCACGAGCCGACGCTGGGACGGCTCGTCGGAAAGCTGATCGGCGCCCCATCGGGCAGCACGCCGTTGGAACGGGCGGGGTTCGCCCTCGTCGATGTCGATCGTCTCCCGACGACCCGGCCCGGCACGTTGCGGGTGTTCGTGCACCCTTCGCTCGCCCCCCCAATCTGAGCGGGAGGGGTTAGCGGCAATGCCGTCATGGCAGTCAACCGCGCTGGCATCGTCGACAAGAACTTCGTCCAGCGGCTGGCACAACTCCGCCCTGGTGCGGTGCGCCAGGACCTCACCGCGCCCGTGCGTGAGGGGACATCGCTCAGCGCCCGCCTGGCCGTGCAGCTGTTCACGTCGCAACTGGAGAGCCGCCACCTGGATCTCGCCGCGCGCGCCCTCAAGACGCAGAACCAGTGCTTCTACACCATCGGATCGAGCGGGCACGAGGGGAACGTGGCGGTCGCGGCCGCGAGTCGGCCCACGGATCCTGCCTTCTTGCACTACCGCTCGGGCGGCTTCTACGTCCAACGCGGTCGCCAGGTGCCGGGCGCCACGCCGCTGATGGACATCATGCTCGGGCTCGCCGCCAGCTCGGACGAGCCGATCGCCGGGGGTCGCCACAAGGTCTTCGGAAGCAAACTCCTCGAAATCCCGCCCCAGACCAGCACCATCGCCTCGCACCTGCCCAAAGCGGTGGGGATGGCGCTGGGCGTGGCGCGGAACCCGGACGATGACCGGATCGTCCTCGTTTCTTTCGGCGACGCCTCGGCCAACCACAGCACGGCGGTCGGCGCGGTCAACCACGCCGAGTGGCTGGCGCACCAGGGGCGCCCGTGCCCGCTCCTGCTGGTCTGCGAGGACAACGGCATCGGCATCTCCACCCCGACCCCGGCGGGCTGGATCGCGACCAACTTCGCGGGTCGTGCCAACCTCGCCTACGTAGCCGGCGACGGGCTCGATCTGCCCGATGCCTACGACGCCGCGGTGGCGGCGGTGTCGTGGGTGCGGGAGCATCGGCGACCGGCATTCCTTCACCTCCGCACCGTGCGCCTGCTGGGCCACGCCGGCAGCGACGTCGAGAGCACCTACCGCGCCCCCGCCGAGCTCGCCGAGGCCGAAGCCCAGGACCCCCTGCTCCGCTCGGCTCGGCTGCTCGTGGAGGGCGGCTGGCTCACCGCAGACGAGGTCGCGGCGCTGTACGAGGAGGTCCGTGTGCGGATCGCCGCCCTCGGCGAAGAGGCTGTCCGACGGCCGAAGTTGCACACCGCCGCCGAGGTGGTCGCGCCGCTTTCGCCGCACCACGCCGAGGCCGTCGCGACGCTCGCCCGGCAACCGGTCGCCAGCGAGGCCGCCGCGCTGGCCTTCGGCGGCGAAGACGTGGCGGCGGACAAACCACGCCACCTCGGCGTCCAGCTCAACCGGGTGCTCGCGGAAGCACTGGCGAAGTACCCGAACATGCTCCTCTTCGGGGAGGACGTCGGGAAGAAGGGCGGCGTGTACAACGTCACCACCGACCTTCAACGCCGTTTCGGCGCCGATCGGGTGATCGACTTCCTGCTTGACGAACAGAGCATCCTCGGGGCGGCGATCGGCTACGGCCAGGCCGGTTTCCTGCCCGTCCCCGAGATCCAGTACCTCGCCTATTTCCACAACGCCTGTGACCAATTGCGGGGAGAGGCCTGCTCGCTCCAATACTTCAGCAATGGGCAGTTCCAGAACCCGATGGTCGTCCGCATCGCTGGCTACGCCTATCAGAAGGGCTTCGGCGGCCACTTCCACAACGACAACTCCATCGCCGCCTTGCGCGACATCCCTGGGCTGATCATCGCCTCACCGGCGCGAGGCGACGACGCGGTCGGGATGATGCGCACCTGCCTTGCCGCCGCGGTCACCGACGGCGCCGTGTGCGTGTTCCTCGAGCCGATCGCGCTCTACATGACCCGCGACCTGCACCAGGACGGGGACGGCGGTTGGAGCACGCCCTGGCCGGGCCCTGACCACGCCGTCGCGATCGGGAAGGCCCGGCTCTACGGCGACGGAACCGACCTCACCATCCTGACCTGGGCCAACGGCCTGTGGATGAGCCTGCGGGCCGCGCGGCGCCTCACCGAACAGACCGGGCGGACGGTGAGGGTGCTCGACCTGCGCTGGCTCAATCCGCTCCCCGTGGACGACATCGTCGCCGCGGCGCGAGCGACGGGGCGCGTGCTCGTGGTCGACGAGTGTCGCCGCACCGGCGGCCTCTCCGAGGCCCTGTTCACCGTGCTCGTGGACGAAGGCGTCCCCGCCCGGATGGCTCGTGTCGCGGGCCTCGACGTGTACATCCCCCTTGGCGACGCCGCCAACCTCGTTCTGGTGCAGGAATCTGACATCCTGACCGCGGCGAAACGCCTCTTGGAGCTGGCGTGACCCGGCGCGTCGTCTTGGTGTGCCCCGGTCGTGGCAGCTACGGGCGCGAACAACTCGGCTCGCTCACCTCGACACCCTCGGTGCGCGAGGCCGATGCGATGCGCGCGGCGCTCGGGCGGCCCACCCCCACCGAGATGGACGGCGCCGCACAGTACTCCTCACGAGTTCACATTGCCGGAGAGAATGCGTCGATCCTGACCGCGGCGTGCACGCTCGCCGACCGCGACCAGCTCGATGGTGTCGAGGTCGTTGCCGTGATCGGCAACTCCATGGGCTGGTATACGGCGCTGATTGTTGCCGGCGCGCTGCCCCTGGGCGACGGCCTCCGATTGGTGGAGGCGATGGGACAGTACCAGGCGGGGAACGTCATCGGTGGCCAGGTCCTGTACCCGCTGTGCGATGACGAGTGGCGGCCCCGGCCCTCGCCGGAGGTGGACGCGCTGTTGAGGAACACGCCGAACCTCCACAAAAGCATCCTCCTCGGCGGGCAACTGGTCCTCGGAGGAGACCAGGCTGCGGTCGCGACCGCACTCGCGACGCTCCCGCCGCGCCGGATCGGTCACCACGACGCGCCGATGTTGCTCCCCCTGCATTCGGCGTTCCACACCCCGCTACTGGCCGAGACCGCGGCGCGCGCGGCCGAGGACCTCGCGGGCCTGCAGTGGCGCCCCCCGGCGATTGCGATGGTCGACGGCCGCGGCGCGATCTTCCGGCCGCGCTCCGCCGACCCCGCCGAGATCGCCGCCTACACCCTCGGCCACCAGGTGGTCGCCCCCTACGACTTCACCGCGAGCGTGCGCGTCGTCCTTCGCGAGTACGCTCCCGATGCGCTGGTCCTGCTCGGCCCGGGCGGCAACCTGGGGGGGCCGGTGGCGCAGGCGCTCATCGCCGAGGGCTGGCGCGGTCGGCACAGCAAGGCCGACTTCATCGCGGCGCAGGAGGCGCACCCCTTCGTGCTGTCGATGGCGCGTCCCGAGCAGCGGTCGCTGGTGACGCGCGCATGACCGATCGTGAGCTCCTGAACGAGTGCCTGGCGCTGAAGGAACTACACCGTGCCGGGTGGAAGCGGGTGGGTGTGGCCGAGCCGGAGAGCGTCGCCGACCACAGCTTCGGCGTGGCGCTGGCGGCGCTGGTCCTGGCGCCGCCCGAGCTCGATCGGGGGCGTCTGCTGGCCATGGCGCTGTTGCACGACCTCGCCGAGGTGCGCGTCGGCGACATCACTCCGCACGATGGTGTCTCCCCGCAGGAGAAGACTCGTCGTGAGGCAGATGCAGCTGCGCGGCTGTTCGAGGGCCATCCTCAGCTCGCTGCCATCTGGCTGGAATCCGAACAGGGCGTCACCGCGGAGGCACGGTTCCTCAAGGCCATGGACACGCTCGATCTGCACCTCCAGGCCGAACGCTACGGCGACCGGGGGTACGACACATCAGAATTCGGACGGGCGCCACCACGCGCTGCCCGTTAGCACACGTGCACTCTGGAGTCCCCATGCGCATCTTCCCGCTTCGCCTCACCCTCACCGTCACCGGCTTCCTCATCCTGGCCTGCACCGGGACCAGCACCAAGGACGACGACGAAGGCGATCCCGCCGGGGGCGGTGATGCCGATGCCGACTCCGACTCCGACTCCGACTCCGACTCCGACTCCGACTCCGACTCCGCCGACTCCGACACCGACACCGACTCCGACTCCGACTCCGACTCCGACTCCGACTCCGACTCCGACTCCGACACCGGCACCGCCTACCTCTTCACCCACGGGTCGATCGCCTCCGACGGCAACAAGGTGGACGCCACCTATGGCTACATGGCCAAGAACCTCGCCAACGACGAGTGGGCATGCGACATGTCCGCCACGTACAGCGGCAGTGGCGACGCCCAGCCGGGCTGCCCCGACTGCACGTTCGCCTTCGCGACCGAGGTCACCGGTGGTGACACCGTCGGCACCTACTGCGACGCCTGGCTCGACGGGCACGGTTCCCTGTTCACGGACTACTCGTACAGCGACTTCTGGTGGGCCGACGACACGATCCGC
>SHYX01000036.1 GCA_009692585.1 Myxococcales bacterium | reverse complement strand
GGCGTCGATGTGGGGCACCGTCACTCCGAGGCGAGCCTGTTGCCGACGCGCCACCCCGACCATACCACCGCCGACAGCGTGCCGTCGAAGCCGTAGCGCCCCGCCAGCCCCGGGGCGCCCATGCCCGCCGCCTCGCCCACGGCCCAGAGCCCGGGAACCACGTCGCCGGCGCTGTCGAGCACCCGTCCGTCCGCGTCCACCACGAGGCCACCGTAGGTCTTCGACGCGCTGTCGCCGGGGCGCCAGGCGCAGAGCTCGCCGGCATAGGCCACGAAGGTGTCGCCGGCTCGGCCGAGCGGATCGGCGTGCACCTCCGTTTGGAAGGCGGCCACCTCGGCCAGGGTCTCCGCGAGCGCACCCGGGTCGAGGGACAGGAGCGCCGCGAGGGTCTCGACGTCGCCTCGGCAACGCAGGGTGCTGTCGTCGGCGACGGCTTGCTCGGCCGTCTCGTACACCATGGCGTCCAGGGCGGCGAAGACTTCGTCCTTGGGCCCGATCGCCCAGACGGCGCCGGCCTCGCGGAGGGGGCCGGTCATCGTGACGCTCTCGACGTCGGTTTCGTCGATGAAGCGCTGGGCGTCGTCGTTCACCCAGATCCAGGGCGCGGCGATGTCGTAGGTGAAGCCGATGAGCCTGCCGTCGGTCATCGGCACCCCGAGACGCCGGTGCAACCACCCGATGTTGGAGAGGTTGGCCACCCCGAGCTGGTCCGCTTCAGCCCAGTCCAACGCATTCCCAGTCCCGCCGTGCTTGGTCGGCTCCCAGAACTCCCCTTCGGCGAGTTCGGCGAGGCGCGCCAGCACCCCGGCGTAGCCCCCGCTGGCGATGACCACCGCGCGCGCCGCGAGCTCGCCCTCGCCGGTGACCACGCCCACGACCGCGCCGTCGCGCCAGAGGAGCCCCTCGACGGTCGTTTCGAGTCGGACGTCCACCGCCGGGGGGACCTCGGCCGCCAACGCCTCGGCCAGCGCCGGGCCGCCCCCCTCCAGCGTCAGGAGCCGCTGGACCCCGGTGCGCGGTTCCCCCGCGAGCATCCCGTAGCCGACGCCGAGGTCGAGGAGGCGCTGGTAGGTCGCGGCGGAGTCCTCCAGGTACCGCAACGTGCCCTCCGACGGAGGCCAACCGGTGAGCGCCTCCCACTGCGCTGCGGCCAGCGCGGGCGAGTCGACGACGCCGATCGACTCCTGCTCGGGAATGCCGACGAAGTGCATGAGTCCGCCCGACCACAACGCCCGCCCGCCGACGACCGCGTCCTGCTCGAGCAGGATGCCTTCGCCCAGCGCCCCGGCGGTCGCGAGCCCCGCCACCCCGGCGCCGATGATCACGATCGGCGCGTCGTGGCCGTACTCGGGCGGCCCCCCAGTGAGCTGCCGACCGCATCCGAGGGCCGGCAGCAGCAGGAGGACAAGCAAGTGTCGGACGCGCAACACGGTGCCAGAAGGCTACCGGATCGACGCAGGGGTGACAAGTGGCGCGCCGCGTGGTCCCGGCTGATGTCGCGCTACGGCGTCAGCGCCCGCGCACTCGGCTCCGAAGCTGCTCCATCCACACGAAGCCGACCGGCACCACCAGCAGGGTCAACAGCGTCGAGGACAGCACGCCGCCGATGACCGCCACCGCCATGGGGGACCGGAACTCGCTGCCGGTGCCGGTGCCGAGGGCGGTAGGCAGCATGCCAAGCGCCATGGCGGCGGAGGTCATGACGATGGGGCGCAGGCGTCGCGGCCCCGCGGCGAGCATGGCCTCGACGGGCGTCATTCCCTCGCGCAGGTGCACCAACGCACCGTCGACCAGGAGGATGGCGTTCTTGGTGACCAGCCCCATCAACAGGATGATGCCGATCTGGCTGCCCATCGAGATGCTGTGCCCGGCGACGGCGAGGCCCAGAAAGGCGCCCACCATCGCCAGGGGCACCGACAGCATCAGCGTGAACGGGTGGACCAGGCTCTCGAACTGCGAGGCCAGCACCATGAAGATGAAGACGAATGCGACCCCGATCGCGAGCCCCATCGCCTGGCCGGTCTCCTGCATGTCGCGGGCCTGTCCGTCGATTTCCCAGGTATACCCGTCGGGAAGCGGGTCCTTGGCCAAGGCCGCCTCGGTGGCGGTGAGCACGTCTCCGAGCGCCGCCCCGGGCGCCACCTGAGACCAGACCGTGACGGCGCGCATCCGTTGGTGGTGCATGATGGCGCTGGCGCCGGCGCCCATGCGGACCTGGGCAACGTCCCCCACGGTGACCCGGCCCCGCGGAGACGGGAGCGGCAGCGCCTTGATCGCGGCGACGTCGACCGCGAAGCGTGGCGCGGCGCGGACGCGGATCTGGGCCTCCGGACCGCCGTCACGCAGCGAGCCGACCAGGTTGCCCTCGACCAGCGACCGCGCCGTGAGCCCGACGATGCCCGCGGGGATGCCTCGATCCGCAGCGACCGCCCGGTCCACATCGACGACCAGCTCGGGGCGGCCATCCTCTTGGGTCAGGCGCACGTCGCGCGTGCCGGGGATGGCCTTGAGCATGGTCTCTACGCGCTTTCCGGTGGCCACCACCCCTTCGATGTCGGGGCCCTGGATGATCAGCATGAACGGGGGCCAATCGCCGAGCCCCTCGATGATCGACGGCTCCTGCAACGACGCCAGGCCGTTCGGAACCGCCTCCAGCACCGTTCGCACGGCATCTTCGTAGGCGGTCAGCGACATGCTGCGCTCTGGCTTGGGTACCAGCGAGACACGGAAGCGGGTGCGGTGAGGTTGGTCCTCGTGCCCTACGATGCTGTAGACGCGACGCACACCGGGGATTTGGAGCAGCGCCGCTTCGCGCTCTCGCGCCATGACGTTGGTGACGGCCAGGGACGTTCCGACCGGCAGGCGGACGTCCGCCTGGATCTCGCCGCGGTCCTGCTTGGGGACGAACTCCACCGGGAGGCTGACGCCCACGGCCACGGTCAGGGCGAGGATGAGGACGGTGATGCCCGCGGTGGTGAAGCGATACTGCAGCGCCCGGCTCAGGACGCGACGGTATCCGGCATCCATCGCCTCGAGGAAGCGCTCGATGAGCCTGGGCACGCCCGTCCGTTCGCCGCGATGGGCCACCGAGAAACGCGAGCTCAACATCGGGTCGAGGGTGAAGGCGACGAACAGCGAGAGCGTGACCGCGACCGCGATCGTGAGCCCGAACTGCTTGAAGAACTGGCCGACCATCCCGCTCATGAACGCCACCGGCACGAACACCGCGACCAGCGACATGGTCGTCGCCAGGACCGCGAGCGCGATCTCGGCGGTGCCTTTCGACGCGGCGGTGACGGCGTCCTCGCCCATCTCGAGCCGTCGGGTGATCGCTTCGCGAACCACGACCGCATCATCGATCAACAAGCCGATGGCGAGGCTCATGCCCATGAGCGTCATGGTGTTGAGCGAGAACCCCATCCACTGCATCATCGCGAAGGTGCCGATGATCGAGGTCGGCAGCGCCAACGCGCTGATGAGCGTGCCGCGCCAGTCCAAGAGGAAGAACAGGATGACGGCAATCGCCATCGCCCCGCCATAGTAGATCGCGACCCAGACCTCGTGGGCGTTGGCCTCGATCTCGTCGGCCTGGTCGGCGATGACCTCGAAAACGGCGTTACTTCCCAGCTTCGGCACCGATTCGCTGAGGCGGGCCTGCACCAGATGAGACACGGTCACCGCGTTGGCGGAGGACTTCTTCACCACTTCGAGGGTGACGGCGTCCTGGAGGTTGTTGCGGACGTACCGGTCGGCCCGCGCGAAGCCGTCGGTGACCGAGGCCACCTCTTTGAGGCGCACCAGCCGCCCGTCGGCGGTGTTGTGGATGACCGCCTCGCCAAGGTCGCCAACGGATTTGAATTGCCCCGTCGCCCGGACCGCGATCGTGTAGTCTGAACTCTTGAATTGCCCGATCGGAACCGAGATGTTCTCGTACCCGATGCGCTGTGCCACCTGACTGGGCGCCACGCCCAGCGCCGTCAGCTTGTCGAGGTCGAGGTCGACGTGGACCTCTCGCCTCTGGCCGCCGATCACGTTGACGGTGCCGACGCCCTCTACCTGTTCGAGCAGGGGTTTGAGCCGGTCTTCGGCCAGCTGGCGGGTGTCGTTGACCCCACCGCTGCTGGAGAAGGCGACGACGAGCACCGGGAGCGCCCCGATGTCGATCTGGCGGATGAGTGGCGGATCGGCGGCGTCGGGTAAGGCCTTTTCCGCGGCGCCCACGCGGTCGCGCACAGAGTTCGTCGCTTCGTCCAGGTTGATGTCCAGATCGAACTGGATCATCAACAGCGACACCGAGTCGCGCGAGAAGCTCTGGAGCTTTTTGATCCCGCTGATGCCGCCGACCGCGTCCTCGAGGGGTTCGGTTACGTCGCGTTCCATATCCGTTGGAGAGGCTCCCGGATACACGGTCTGGACGATCAGGAAGGGGAAGTTGACCGGCGGGTACAGATCGGTGGCCAGGCGCGAATAGCCCAGGAGGCCGAGCACCACGATCGCCACCGAGAGCATGGCGATGAACACCGGCCGGCGGATCGCGAGGTCGGAGAGGCCCAGCCCGGAGAGGCCGGCCCGTCCCTCCGGCTCCATGCTCATTCGCCGCCGCCGAGCCCGGGTGGGGGGTAGAGCACCACGGCATCGCCCGCCGCCAGCGCGCCGCGCACCAGGGAGCGCTCCGTGTCCTCGGTGAGGACCTCGACAGGGACGCGCTCATAGGCGCCTTCGCGCCAGCGGACGACCGAAAAGTCGGGGCGTGCCACGATGGCGGCGCGCGGCACGGAGAGCACCGCCACCGGCGCGGCCGCGGAGATGGTCGCCCGGGCGTAGCTGTGCGCCAGAAACCCGGCCGGCGCGCCGTCAAGCCGCACCTCGACCGGGAGGCGGCGCGTGGAGGGGTCCAGCGCCGGAATGACCCGGGACACCACGCCCTGCCCGGAGGCGGCGCTGCCGGGAGCGCCCGAGGTCAGCGTCGCCGACATGCCTTCGGCGACCCACCCGTCGGCCTCGGAGACGCTGCCCTTGAGCTGGAGTGCCGAGAGGTCCTCCAAGAGGAAGATGGGGGTGCCGGCGCCGACCATCATCCCGACGTTGTCGGGGCCGTTGGTGATCGTCCCGGAGATCGGCGCGCGCAGCGTGTGGTTGGCGAGGTGGGTGCGCGCTAGCGCCAGCGCCGCGCGGGCCTGGTCGACGCCGGCACGACCGGCCAGGATGCCGGCCTCCGCGTCCTTGTACTGTTGATCCGACATCCCACCCGCCACCCGCAGCTGTTGGGCGCGCCCCCAGGACGCCTCGCCCGCCGCGAGCTGCGCTTCGGCCGCAGCAACCCCGGCTTCGGCCTGCGCCATCTGGGCACGGGGCATGCGGTCGTCCAGGCTGGCTAGGACTTCTCCCTTGTGGACGACGGAGCCGCGGTGGGCCACGAGGGTGTCCATGCGTCCGGGCACGTCGAACCCCAGTTGCACACTGGCGATCGGAGCCAACGTCCCGTCCAGGGTCAGGCTGGGCGTCCACGGCGCGGGCTCTACCACCATGGTGCGGATCTCGGCGGCGGTGGCCGTGGAGCCTGGACCGGCGCCAACGTCTGCGCAACCGGAGGCAAACGAGCCAACGAGGAGCGCGACGAACAGCGGGCGGCGAGGCATGGCCGGCCGCGGATAAACCCGGTCGAGCGATCCGGCAACCGCTTGTCCGGATACTCGCCCTGGTGCTCACCCTGGCGTGGACATTGCTGCTGCTCGGATGCCCGAAGCCGACGGTGCCGCTCGGGCAGCGCGTCGTGGAGGACATCACCTTCGAGGGGAACGGCTGGGGACCGTTCGCCCGCGACGGCGCGTCCGTGCTCCAGGACAGCATCGACAGCCAGGCGTCCCGCCACCTCATCGAGCTGCCAGGGAGTTGGGATCTCGGCCCCTACGTGGGCGACCTTGCGCTCCTGGACGAAGTGGTGCTGGCGGAAGACGCCGATCGCCTCGTCATCTGGTATCAACACCACGGCTGGTTCGACGCCAGATTCCTCGGCTGGGAAACCCGGGAACGGCGGCGAAAGGGCCCCGGCGGCGCGCCGGCGATCGACCTCAAGGGGCGAATCGATCGGGGGGAGCCGTCCGTGCTCGACGCGGATCCCGAGGTGATCGTGGACGGCAAGCTGTCCGGACCCATTCGACGGAGCCTCGACAAGCTGCTCGGCCTCCGCAAGGGTGACGTCTTCGATCTGGACGCGTACACCGAAGCCTTGGCCGGGCTCCAGGGGAGGCTCCAGGAGCGGGGCTACGCCTACGCGGTGGTGGGGGGTCACGTCGCGGTGCGCGCGGACCAGCACCGGGTTCACATCCGCTACGACATCGCGCCCGGGCGGCCCTGCGTGTACGGCGAGGTCAGCTTCGTGGGCGAAACCGGGAAGTTGGCCGATCGGGCGCGCGAGGAGCTGGACTTCGAGGTCGGCGACGGCTTCCGCACCTCCGATCTGCTGGCCGCGAGGCAGCGGCTCTACGGGCTCGGTGTCTACTCGCTGGTGGAGGTGACGCCGGTGCTGAGGTCGCCCGATCAACGCACGGTGCCCATCCAGGTGCGCCTTGCCCGTCGGCCGAGTCGTCAGTTCGGGGTCGGCCCCAGCCTGGAGGTGGAGACCAACCGGCAGGAGTTGGCGGTAGCGGCCGAGTACCAGGACGATGACGTCTTTTCGCGACTGCATCGCTGGCATGTCGACACCAGCGTCGGCGTCGCCACCACGGTCGAGTTGGGCCGCAGCGACGAGCTTGGACGACAGCTCCGCGACACCATCTCGCCCGTCGCGTCGCTTGGGCAGATGTACTCGATTCCGAAGTTCTTCTCACGAAGATTGGAGTTATCGCTCAAGAGCGATGTGCGCTTCGACGTCCTGCCGGCCTACCGGGAGTTCGAGGCCCAGGCCGCCCCCGCCTTGACGTGGCGGCCAGACCGTCGGATCGCGCTCACCGGTGGCTATCGCCTGAAATACCACCAGTACTTCGACTTCGAGAGTCTGGAGGACATCGAGAAGACCAACCTCAGCAGCACCGTGTCGGAAAAGGCCTTCCTGTCGGCGCTCGAGCAGAGTCTGATCTGGGACGCTCGCGACGACAAGCTCGCCCCGACCCGGAATTACTACCTGAGCCTGCGCCTCGCGGAGGCCGGGGGACCGCTGGGAGGTGACCTCGATTTCTTCCGGGTGGAGGCCGAAGGGCGATCCTACCGGTCCATCCGGTTCGGGCACGCCGACCCCCACACGGTGGTGGCCGGGCGCCTGGGCGGCGGGCTCATCGTCGCCTACGGCGACGTCGGCATCGACGTGGACGAGACGCTCAAGCTCGGCGGCGGCAGCAGCGTCCGGGGCTGGGCGGAAGACCGCCTTGGCCCTCGCCTCTGCTACGACGCCGAGGGCAGGCTCAACCTGGACGCCTCGGGTCGACAGGTCTGCACCGGCGACGGCGTCACCGTGGAGTCGGTGGGCGGAGCCGTCGCGAGCTACGGTAGCTTGGAGGTGCGACAGGAGTTGCCCTGGAGCCTCGGCGTCGTCGGCTTCGTCGACGTGGGCCGCGTCTGGGATCGAGTGGAGGAGGTGAGCGTGGCGGGCCTGCAGTGGTCGGTCGGAGGAGGCCTCCGATATCGCTCCCCGATCGGGCCCATCCGCCTCGACGCGGCCTGGGTTCCGAGCCCCGACCCCACCTTCGCGAACGAGCCGGGCTGGTCGCTGCACCTCGGCATCGGCGAGGCTTTTTGAGCGCGGCGCGTCCGGCGTGGCGGAGGCTGGCGCGCGTGGCGCTCTGGCTCGTGCCGGGGGTGCTGGCCGCGGCGGGCGTCGGCGCCGCGGTGGGCTTCGTCTGGTTGCGCTCCGTGGCCGGCAACGACTGGCTCCTCGCCGAGGTGCTGCGGCGGATCCAGCCCGCCGCCGGGGTGATCGAGATCGGGCAGCTCCGCACGGACCTGTTGCACCGGGTGGAGCTGGCGGAGGTGCGGCTCCTCGCGCCCGACGGCAGCGCGCTCATCACGGCCGAGCGGGTCGTCGCGGACCTCGAGAGCCCGGCGCTGATCGGGCGAGTGCTTCAGATATCGCGACTGAAGGTGACCGGCCTGGTCGTCGATCTTCCCGAGCCGAGCGTCTTCGCGACGATGTGGCCGGCCGATCCCGCGGCCCCCGCCCGACCGTGGCGGGGGTTGCCGGTCGACATCGTCATCGACGCCGCCCATCTCGAGGGCGCGGTGACCCTGCCGGGAGTCGGGCTCGACGCCGTCGTCCTGGACCTGGAGCTGAGGGTGCGCGGCTCCCAGGTCTCCTGGTCGAACCTCGCGCTCACGGCGGGGACCGTCGCCGGCCCGCTCACGGTGGCCTCGTCAGGCACCTGGTCGTCGGCACGGTCCGTCGTCGGGCCTACGACCGTCAGCCTGGGCACGGAGCACCAGAGCCGCGTGGTGCTGGGGGGCGCCCTCGACGGCGAGCGGCTGGCGTTCGAGCTCGCGGAGCTGCGCCTCGACAAACCTGGTCTCGTCCCTGTCTTTCCGGCGCTGGCCTCGCTGCCGATCAGCGTGCCGCTCGCCGCCAGCGGCAGCGTGCGGGGAACGGTCGGCGGGCCCGAGGTCACGCTCCTGGTCACGACGGCGGGCGGGGTCGTCGCGGCGACGGGCGCGGCGGTTCTTGCCGATCGCGCCTGGCGCGCGACCGTCGAGACCGCGGGTCTGGACGTGGACGCCGTGGTCGACGGGCTGGAGCCGCTGAGGGTGGCGGGACGGATCGAAGCAAGCGGCGTGGGGTGGAGTTGGCCGGATGACGTGCAGGCGGCCGCCGACGTCGACGTGGTGGTACTCGCCGGCGGGGAGCGCATCGTCGCGAGGGGGCCGGTCCGGGTGGACGGTGGCCACCTGGCGTTCGATCGGGTGGCGGCCGACCTCGGTTGGGCGAGGGGGCGCCTCAGCGGCGACGCGGACCTCCCGCGGCGGTCGGCGACGGTGGAGGTCGAACGGAGCACCGTGGAGCTGTCCCGTTTCGGCCTCGCCGGCACGGCCGACTTCGCGGGGGCCGCGGGCGTGACCTGGGGGGACGTCGTCACCGTCGATCTGCGCGGCGACGCGGCCCTGGCCGGACTCGCCGTGGGTGGCGCGTCGATGGTCGCGGCCACCGGTCCCGTCGTCATCGCGTGGGACGGGGAGCGCGCAACCGGGACGGTGGACCTTGAGCTTGCGGGTCTGGCCTATGCCGGCCGCTCGGCGGCCACCGGCAGCGTGCACGCCGACCTCGGCGCCGCGGTGGGGTTCTCCGTCCGGCTGGCAGAGCCCGATCGGGACGTCGCGGTGGTGGAGGGACGCGTCGAGCTTGCCACCCGCGAGCTGTGGCTGCAGCGTGTCGAGTTGGAGGTGGCCCCCGCGCGCGTCGTCACCGGCAACGGCGAGCAGCGGGTGCGCTTGGTGGAGGGCGGCGTGGCCGACGCCCACCTCGACCTTTCCATGGGCGCCTCGCGCTTCACCGCATCCGGCGGGGTCGCCATGGAGGGGCACGACACGGTGGTCCTGAGCGCCGAACACGTTGACCTCGCGGACCTGGAGGCGCTGGTCGGCAGCGGGTTCCAGGGGTGGAGGGGGGTGGCGACCGGCCGTCTGGGCCTGGTCGGGAACCTCCGGTCCCCCGCCCTGGACGGGCTCATCGAGGTCGAGGGCCTGACCATCCCGGACGCGGTCGCCGACGCCGCGGCGACCCTCGCGGTGGAGGGGGACGGAACGCGCCTCCGATTCGAAGGCGGCGTCGGCTCCGCGGCCGTCACCCGGCTCGCGTTCGCGGGCGCGGTGCCGCTCGTCATCGGAGTCGACGGCGTGCGGCTCGCGGAGGCGGGACCGGTGCAGGTGCAGCTCACGGTCCCGCCGGTGGACACGGCCGACCTGGTGCCGCTGTTGCACGGTCGGGCGCTGCCCGAAGCCCGCCTGAGCGCGGAGTTGGCCCTCTCGGGCACGATGAAGGATCCAATCCTGAAGCTGACGGCCTCGGCGGACGTCCCCTTGGGCGCGGGCGGTCCCACGGTCCGTGCCTGGCTGGACAGCGCGCTGAGCGGCGGCGTGGCCACCGCGAGGGTGGTCGTGAACCAGGGCTTCGTGGCGCGCCTCGAGACCACGCTCGCCTCGCGGGTGGACACGGCCGCGTTGGCGGCGTGGCTGGGTGGAAACGGGCCGCGGCCCGAGGCGAGCACGGTGCTCTCGGATTTTGGCGGCGCGGTGGTCCTCAAGCAGCTTCCGATCGCCACCGTCCGTCACTTCGTGAATCTGAAGGCCGACGTGGACGGCGCGCTCGCCGGCGCGTTCGCCCTGGACGGAAGCCCCTTCGCCCCGAGGGTGCAGGGAGGGGTCAACCTGATCGGCGCGCAAATGGGCGCGCTGCGGGTGACCCCTGCCACACTCGAGATCCGACCGCTTGGCATCGGCTACTTCGTCCACGCGCGCCTCGGCTTCGCGGCGGCCGCGCGCGCGTTTCAGCGCGCGGGGCTCTTCGCCGAGGCGGCGGAACCGGAGCTGCCGACCTGCGCGGGGGCGCCGGGAGACGCCGCGGGCGGACTCGACATCAAGGGCGTCGTGCCCCTGCCCGACAGGCTCGACTTTTCAGACCGCGGGCTCTCGTTGGAGATTTCCGGGCCGGGAATCCCGCTGGCGGCGGTGGAGGCCTTCGTCCCCGGCATGGCGGAGAGCGGCGGCTGCTTTGCCCTCGGCGGGCAGGTGTCCGGAACGCTGGTCGACCCTCGCCTGGACCTGGGCGTCAGCTTGACGCGCGGGGCGACCACGCTCTCGCAGCTCGGCGTCCGGATGGAGGACATCGCGGTGAGCGGTCGCTTCCAGGGTGAACAGTTGATCATCGACTACGCGCGCGCCAAGACCCGGGCGGGGTCGCTGCGCTTCGACTCAGGCGCCGGTGGGTTCGATGCGACGGGCGTCCTCAAGCTCAAGGAGTGGCTCCCCACCGAGCTGGCGGCGACGGTCAAGCTCGACCGGGCCTGGCTGGTCGCCACCGCGGATCGTCGTGTCCAGGCCACCGGGGACCTGCAGGTGCGCGGCAAGGACCGCGTGATCGACTTGGAAGGAAAGCTCAGGGTGGACGCTGGGTACGTGCGGCTGGCCGAACGCTTCTTCTCCGAAACCACCACCAGCCGCCTTCACCCGGACATCGAGTTGGTACGCCCCGGCGCCCAAGCTGAAGCGGCGGCCGAAGGCGAGGTCGCGCCGGCATCTTTTACCGTCCGGCCCAAGCTGGAGTTGGACCTGGCTCGCCGCATGCGCCTGCGCGCGGCCCTGCCCCTTCAGGGCGCATACGGCGATCTGGCCCGATCGCTCAGTACGGTGGTGGTGGAAACCGACGTGGACGGAGTGGTCACCGTCACCCAGAAAGAGGGGCGAATCAGACTTCTCGGAGAATTGACGACCGAACGCGGCGAGGCGACCCTGCTCGGGCGACCGTTCGACCTCAAGAACGGGAGCGTGGCGTTCACCGGCACCGACATCCGGCAGCCGATCCTCAACCTGCGGGCGGTGCACCACACCACCGATTGTGGCGACATCGTCGCCTCGATTGGCGGGGTTCCCGGCGCCCCGCGGATCGAGTTCTCGACCGAGGGCGAGGGCCTCTCGAGCGACGAGTCGGTGATCCAGACGCTGATCCTCGGCTCCTGCCCGAACGCTGCCGACGACACGGGCCAGGACGCCCTCGGGCAGACGCTGGCGCTCGTCACCCAGATGCTCCAGAAAGAAGTCCAGGATTACGGCTCTGGATCTGGCGAGGCGATCCACCTGGAAACGCTCGAGATCGACGAGTCCGGCTCGGGTCGCATCGGGATCGCCCTGGGCCGGAACGTGTTTCTGACGACCGAGTTCGACGGCGCCGCCGAAACGGACGAGAACGCCTTTTCGGTGCGGGTCGAGCTGGCGCTTCCGTACCGTTGGTACCTGACGTTCGACAGCGGGGACCGCGGGGTCAGCTCGGTCGCGGCGCGTCGGAAGTGGCGATTTTGATGGCTGCCGGCGACCACAAAGCGTCATAGACTCGTCTGGCGCGGGAGTGGCCCAGATGCGGTGGTTTTTCGGGCTGTGGATTGTGGCGTCTTTTTTCTCGGGTGGGGCCCTGGCGGCGAAGCTTCCTGAGGTGGAAATACCGGAGCTCAAGGGGCAGGCGCCGAACGAGGCCGAGAAGGCGGCCGAGGCCAAACGGAAGGAGCGGCTGGCGCGCGTCATCGTGTTGAAGTGGCAGGGCACCGAAACGGACTACAGCGATGCGAACGTGCAGCGCATCATCAAGTCGCGCATCCAGCGGCCAGACGCCCAGTTTTTCCCGGACGGCGACCTCTACCAGGAGGGGCGCAAGGTGAAGGACGAGACGGTCGTCGCGGCCATGCAGCCGGCGGTGGTGCCCTCCCAGAACATCGGACGCGTGATGGCCGCGGTCGACGAGGTCTCGCGCGTGCCCTACAACGCCTGGCAGCCCTCTTCGTGGGGGCTCAAGGCTCGCGAATTGTCCGACATGGTCGAGCTGCTGTGGTTCGTGGACCGCGTCGAGCTGCGGGAGCCGCTGTTCCTGCTCTACGCCCAGATCGGGCGAGCAGCCGAGAACCAGAACGAGGTCATCCCGCCCTTCTACGAGCAGATCGGCTTCCAGGCGGTCAACTATTACTTCTACCTGGCGGCCATGCTGGCGGTCCAGGATCCGAGCCTGATGTCCAAGCTCACCGATCAGGACCTCAATGCCAGCATCTCGCAGTACCTCACGATGATGCAGCAGGGCGCCTTTCCGACGCTCAAGATCAACTTCGAGCTCGACGGCGCCGACTTCGACGCCGAGGACTTCGCCACCAAGTACGAGATCTACCTCAACGGGCTGGCGGTGACCCCGGACGAACAGGGCGAGCTCGACATCTTCCTCGGTAGGACCGACATCTACCTGAAGCGGGCGGACAGCGGGCACGGCCTCAGCGAACGCCTGGAAGTCACCAAACTCGAAGGCAAACGTTATTTCGTTCGCGATGTGGCCCGTAAGCGGATGGGCCTCGACCTCATCGAGCAGCTCTTCCTGCACCTCAACGAGTGCACTCCCCAACTTGAGGGGGTCATCCTGAACTACCTGGCCATCTACGCGCGGATCCACGAGAAGGCCGAGATCTACATCGCGGTGCCCAAGGAAGGCAATCCGAACAAGACCGCCATGTGGCGCTATGATCGGCCCACGGCCAGCCTTTCGAAGGTGCAAGGCGGGGATGACTCCTTCCCGGTGCACTTTGCGCTGCAGATGGCCGGGGGCATTGCCTGGTCGGGCTTCGCCACGCCCGTGTTCACGGAGCCCACCGCCGGTGAAGCCGCGGGGCAGGCCGCCGCCGGCGAGTTGGCGTTCACTCCCGAAAACCTCGTGGACATCGAGGCGATCCCGTCCTTCGTGCCGCTGACCTTCGAGCTGCGGGCGCACTACAACCGGCTGATGCTCGGTGTGGGCGTCGAAGCCGGCATCAGCGCCGAGCTCTCGTTCGCCGAGCGCTACATCCTCCCCGGGCACGCGGACGGCGTGGTCTATGACGACGCCGACGGCCAGTACGACGCCACCCAGGAGGGCGACACCTACTCCTACGACGGCCAGGAGCTCGCTGAAGGAGAGACGCCGCCGGATTGGCAGGAGGCGATCCACTACGACTCCGTCAACGTCACGCCGTACTTGACGGGTGGAGTTGTCTTGGGTCGCGACGCGGGGTTGGGTCTGGGACCGCGAATTGCGCTTCGCGTGGGGTTGACCAACCTGCCGTACGTGGTCAGCACCACCGCTCACTTCGGCTGGAGCATCCCGCTCCCGGGTGGCAGGCTCGACAGCCGCATCCGGCCCTACGTCGACATCGACGGGCGAGCCGGGGCCGTATTCCCCCTCCGCGAGAGCCTGCTGTGGTCGGAGACGACCCCCGCCAGCCCCATCTTGGGCCTCACCGCTGGCATCGGCACCACGCTCTGATAGGGGCAACTGATGTTGTCCGTGAGTCTCTTCGTCGCTTCGGCCCTCGCCGCACCGCCGGCCGGCACGCCGGCGCTGGTGGTGTGGATGCTGCCGACGCCACCATCTGCCGAGCTCACCAGGCTCGCCGAACGCGAAACCGGTCCCGCCGACCACCGGGCATGGCTTGACATCACCGTGAGCCTGGAGCCGGTCACCTCGGCGGATGAGGCCCGGTCCGGCGCCCTCGCCACCGTCTTCAAGGATGGCGGCGCCCGATGGGGCGAGTTCGAGGCCGAGGCCGGTGTCGCGCGGGCCCTGGCGGCCGCCGTCGAGCCGATCGCGGTTCTCCCCGGAACGGCCCAGCGCGACCTGCTGCTCGCGGCGCTGTTGTGGGAGGGCGCGGGGATCACCCGCAGCTACCCGGAGGGGCTGTTCTCCAGTCTGCAGGAGACCTCGCCATTCCGGGTCACGATTGCCGGCAAGAGCGTGGTGCGGCCCTGGCTCGATGCGATCGCGCTCGACCCGAAGCGGGTCTACACCCGTGCCGAGTTCCCCGATGGGCAGTCCTTCGCAAAGGTGCAGGCGTTTCAGGCAGAGATGGCGCTTCTGCCCCGCGGGCACCTCGCGGTGGACGTGTTGCCCCCCGGACTGGTCGTCGTGCTGGACGGCAGCCCGCTTCCCGAAGGTACGCGCGACGCCGATCTGGCGCCGGGCCACCACTACGCGCATGTACTCGTCGACGGGCAGGTCGCGGAACGCCTGGAGTTCGACGTCGCCGGGAGCGACACGGTGCCGCTGCGTTGTTTGGTCTCGCCGGAGGAACTGGCTGCCGCCGGGGCCGCCGTGCAGAACGGCAGCGTCGACATTCCGGCCGATGTCGCGACCGGAATCCGGTCTCTCGCCGCGAGGAGAGGGGCGGCACCACGCGTCTTCCTCGCCAGCATCGACGCCAAGGGGAAGCCGCGGGTGGTGGCGTTTGGCGGCGGCGCCGTCGTGGTCCGCAAGCGTCCGGTCACGGTCCAGATCGTCGCCGAGTTGGGCGGCGGCGTGCTCGAATCCAACGGATTCTCGGGCAACGGCGGACAGCAGGCGTTGACCTACCAGTTCGGGGGCTCGTTCGGCTTTGAGTTGGGCATCTACAACGCCGCCCTGTACGGCTCGGCGGACCTTGCGCTGACGCCCGCCGCGCAGATGGCCTTCGGGGTCGATGGGGGCAACAGCCCCGAAGACAACCAGCACACCAGCGCGTACATTCGGCCCAGCGGGGGTGTCGGCGTCTACTTGCCGCGGCCGCTTCCAGGAAAGGTGTGGTTCCTGCTCGGCGGACACTACGGATGGTTCGCCCCGTCGTCGATGGGTCCGGGCGTGAAGCTCAGCGTCGGCATCCCCCTGCAGGAAGAGGGTGCCACCTGGCTGCGGGTCACGGTCGACGGCTACCGCGGAACGCAGATGGCGGGTTTCCCGCAGGAGGGCACCGCGACGTCGATGGCGTCCCTGCGCCTGGGCTTCGGCAGCCTGCTCTAGGTGCTAAGCTGGGCGGATGTACGCCCTGCTGACCCTCTTCGCCTCCCCCGCTGCCGCTGACGTCCCGACCTACCAATGGCAGAAGGGAGAGACCGTCCGCTACTACGTGGAGTCCGAGCTCTACTGGAGCGCTGGCATCAAGGCTTCAGCGCGCCTGAACGTCTCAACGCGGATACGTGATCTGAAGCTGCGCGCCGAGGTCGAGTGCACGGTGAAGATGCCCGGCAAGCTCACCGAGCTCGACTGCAGGCTGGCCTGGCTCGATCTGGCCGGTGAACCGGTGAGCGACCCGCAGGGTCGTGTCGACCTGGTGATGGCGGATTGGGAGGAGTTCACCAGGCCGGTCCAGATCAACATCGTCATCGGTCCCGACGGCCGCCTCCGCGAGTTCGATTGCAACGGCCTCCCGGAGGGGAACATCGTCGAGGGCAAGCTCTCCGAGCAGATGCGCTCCTTCCTCCGCGCGGCGTTCTCTCCCCTGGACATCTCCCTGCCCACCGACGCCAAGGACTGGGTCCGCGGCTGGGTGCGGAAGGACCTCAGCTTCATGATGTTGCTCCCCGTCACCGACGGCACCGCCGGCGCCGGCACGCTGAAGCTGTTTCACGTGGACGATCGCCTCGGCCTGGCGTTGATTTCCACCGAAGGGCGGGCGACGGTCGGCCAGTCGAGCGCCGTGGAGGCGTCGGCCAACGGCGGACTCATCGACCTGCGGCTCGGGGGCGAAGCGTGGGTGGACGTGACGACGGGCCAACTGCTGTTCTCCGGGTTCACCACCGATGGGCGGCGGACGGCCTCGGCGTCGACGGGCACGGCCGACCAGGCGATCGCCCAGAGCGCTGCGCTGCAACGTGTGGCCGCCTTCGAAGCCGACCACAAGTCCCCGATCTCGGTGGTCGCCCTGCGTGCACCCAAGGCGGACCTGCCGCTCCCGGAGCCGCCGCCGGGCGCGCCGGTCGTCCCTTTCTCCGAACTGGCGATGAGTCCGCTGTTCATCGTCGGGTACCCGCAGATCGCCGTTCCCTACGAGTTGCCCACGTCGGTCGTGGGGGCGAGGGTGGTCGTCGATGCCGAGGGGGTGCCCACCTCCTTCAAGGCGGTCCGCGGCTATGAGGTGCTGCTGGAGCATGTCGAGCGCGGGCTGAAGGAGGCGCGCTTCCCCAAGCGTGGGGGCACCTATGTCGTCGACCTCGACGTCGAGGTCCGCGTGCGCTGAGCGCAGTGTCGCTCAGGGCGCGGGCATCGCCGGCACCGCTTTGGCGGCGATGAGGAGCACCTTGACCTTCTTTGCTTCGAGCCAACCCTCGGGGAACTGGCCGCTGGTGTAGACCCAGGGGCGCGTCTCGGCCGGGGCCAGGGGTTTTGTGGTCGCCTCGTCCAGGGGCATGCCGCCCGGCCCGGCCTGCGCGGCCACGGGCCATGACACCGCCTTGAGCTTGGCGCCGTCCGAGGCGAGGAATTGAAGCTCGATATTGGCGTATTCAAGCGCCATCTCGGAGTTGTTGGTGACGTTGGTACGGATGCCCCACCCGTCCATCGCCCCCTTGGGATCGCCGCCGAGGTTCACCGGCTCGACGACGGGTTCGCTCAGCGTGACCGTGGCAGAAAACCGCGCGACGTCCACCATGGCCTTGGCGCGCTTTTTCAACGGGCCGTCCGCGAAGGGGTTGTCAGCCAGGAAGGCCTTCCACGCCTCGGTCGAGCCGTCCGCCTCGGCCACGGCGAAGGCCGCGTTGGCCCGCCCGGTCTGGAGGTCCTTCTTCTTCCGACTGCTCGGAAAACGCTTCAGGGCCGCGTCGTAATCGGCGATCGCGTGGCTCTCGGTGGCGCGCTTGACCACCAGCGCCTCCAACCGGCTCTCGGCCATGAGCTTGTCGGCACCGCCCGGCGACCCGGCCAGGAAGGCCTCGTAGGCGTCGATGGTGTCAAGCTTTTTGGCGTCTCCGTACGGGTCCGCGCACCCGACCAGCGAAACCAGCAGGAACAAGGTGGTGACCATGGGCGCCTCTCACCGGCGATTCTACCAGATCGTTGGGCGCGTGTCAGAGGGCGCCTTCCGATTCGCGCTTGACCCAACTCGTGGCGTCGGTCAGCCCCTTCTTGCTGATCATGTCGGCGACGAAGCCCGGCACGTAGCCGGTGAAGCGGATGTCCACAGAGTACTCGAGCCGCGACCGTGGTGGCGTCGCCGCTTGCGGGGTCACCCGCCAGTAGCCGACCGAGTCATCGAGGTCCGACGTTCGGCTGTAGTCGAGGGTCCAGGTCAGGTAGTTGCTGCCGGGGGTGTATCGGTGATCGATGAAGTACTCCACGTCCACCCCCATGACGCGCAGGACGAACCGGGTGTAGAGATGGTCGCCGGCGACCTTGTAGTTCCCGCACTCCGCGACCTTGTCGACCATCTTGGCGTACTGCCCATAATCGAGAATCCTGGACCAGATCGACTCGGGTGTCGCGGCGATGTCCATGATCGCGACGCCGCGCCCGCCGGATTCGACCTGCTGCTGTTTGAGCACCACCTTGCCCGAGGCCACCGTCGCCTGCTCGGTGGGCGTGAGAGGTACTGCCGGCGGGGCTCCGCGGTACGGGGTGACGACGCCCTGGTGGGGGTGAGGCCGGGTGGCGTCGGCGGCGAGCGCCAGGGCGACGAAGAGCAGCATGGGGACCTCGCGGCGGCTATAGCCCGTGCCCCGTGGCCGAGATTCCTGCCGACCAGCGCCTGCGTGTGATCGAGGTCTATGCCTCGGTGCAGGGCGAGAGCACGTTCGCGGGCCTGCCGTGCACCTTCGTCAGGCTGGCCGGCTGCAACCTGCGTTGCCGTTGGTGCGACAGCGTCTACACGTTCACCGGCGGCGAACGCCGTAGCATTGACGATGTCGTGGCGGAGGTCGCCGGCCTGGGGGTTTCACTCGTGGAGCTGACCGGGGGCGAGCCGCTGGTGCATCGGCAGGCGATCCCGTTGATGGAGCGCCTGCTCGCCGGGGGCCACACCGTGCTCTTGGAGACAAGTGGAAGTCGCGACATTGGGCCCGTACCGGATGGGGTGCGCATCATCCTGGACCTCAAGCCACCCGACTCCGGCGAGGTGGCGGCGAACCTGTGGAGCAACATTCCGAAGCTCCGTGCCAAGGACGAGGTGAAGTTCGTGATCGCCTCGCGTCGCGACTACGAGTGGTCGCGCGACACGGTGCGGGAGCACGGGCTGGGGGCGCCGGTCGCGGTGCTTTTCTCCGTCGCGTTCGGGGAGGTTCAGCCGGCCGACGTGGTGGCGTGGATGTTGGCCGATGCGGTCCCGGCGAGGTTCCAGCTTCAACTCCACAAGTTCATCTGGCCCGACGCGGCGCGGGGGGTGTGATGCCGGGCGAGGAAACGTTGTCGCTCGCGCTGGCCGCGCTGGCCATCATGCTGGTCACCGCTCGGCTCGGTGGCGAGCTGGCGACCCGCCTCGGCCAGCCGGCGGTCCTCGGTGAGCTGGGCGGCGGCGTGCTCCTCGGCAGCCTGCCGCTGCTCGGTGTGTGGGAGTTCGAGTGGCTCGGGAGCGACCCCTTCGTCGCGCTCCTGGCCGAGGTGGGGGTCGTGCTCCTGCTTTTCTCCGTCGGATTGGAGTCCACCCTCGGCCAGATGGCGCGCGTGGGTCGCAGCGCGTCTGCGGTGGCGCTGTTGGGCGTGATCGCCCCGTTCGGCCTGGGCGTGGCCGTGGGACTGCTCTTCGACCGAGACGTCTATGTGTGCGTTTTCCTGGGTGCGATCCTCACCGCCACCAGCGTGGGCATCACCGCGCGCGTGCTCCGCGACCTCGGCGCCATCGACACTCCGGAGGCGCGGGTCATCCTCGGCGCGGCGGTCATCGACGACGTGCTCGGCCTGGCGCTGCTCGCGGTCGTGACGGCGGTCATCGCCGCGGTCGAGGCGGGCGGCAGCGTCCACCTCGGCCCCGTACTCTGGATCGGCGCACGTGCCGTCGGCTTCCTGGCGGGCGCCGTGCTCCTCGGGGTCTACGTGGTCCCGCGGGTGCTCGGAAGGCTGGCCGCGCTGCGGGGCAGCGGGGTTATGCTTGGCTTTACCCTTGCTTTCTGCTTTGCCATGGCCTGGGCGGCGGGGCATGCGGGACTGGCGCCGATCGTCGGGGCCTTTGCGGCGGGGCTGGTCCTCGAGGCGGCGCACTACCAGCCCTTCGCCTCGCGGGAGCCGCGGCAGGTCGAGGACCTGGTCGAGCCCATCGTTCACATGCTCGCGCCCATCTTTTTCGTGCGTGTGGGGCTGGGGGTGGACCTCGGCCAGCTCACCAGTCCTCCGGTCCTCCTGCTGGGACTGGCGCTGACCGCCGCGGCGGTGCTCGGGAAGGCCGCGTGCATGGCCGGCGTGCTCGATCGTTCGATTCGGCGGGTGGCGGTCGGCGTCGGCATGATCCCCCGCGGGGAGGTGGGGCTGGTCTTCGCTACGACCGGGGCTGGTCTGTTGCACGAGGGCCGGCCGCTGATCGACCCGCCGACCTTCTCCGCCGTGGTGCTGATGGTGATGGTGACCACGGCCATCACGCCGGCCCTGCTGAGCTGGGCGATGCGCCGCGCGCGCTGATCGGCTACCCGGCGGCATGGCCGCACCCGCGCCGACCGTCAACGGCTACCAGGGCCAGCCGCTCCCCTTTCGCCTCACCATGCCACTCAACGCGCCCGCGGGCGTGGGCGTCGTTTTTCCAGGCGCTGCCTACTCACAAGACCGCCCCCTGTGCGCGACCACGCGCGATGTACTGGCCGGCGCCGGGCTCGAAGTCTTCTTGCCCGAGCGCTACTACGGCATGGACCCGGCGTTGTCGGCGCTCACCGGGGACGAGCGTGAGGCGTGTATCGCGACGGACAGCGGAGCCTTTGCGCGCGTCGCCTTCGCGCGCGCGGAGGGCCGGCCGGTGATTCTGGCGGGGAAGTCCCTTGGCACCTCGGCCATGGCCCACGCCTACATCCAGGTACCCGATCTCGCGGCCGGCGCTTCGATCTGGCTCACCCCGCTCTGGAAGGACGAATCCGTGTTCCATGCCATCGCGGCCGCCGGTGCCCGGGCGTTCGTCCTCATCGGCAGCGCCGACCCGCAATGGGATGCCAGCCTGCTGGCGGCGCTCAACCAGAAGGCGATGAGGGTCGCAAAGTCGGTGCCGTTCGTCTCGGTGGTCGAGGGCGCCGACCACGGCATGACCGTCGCCGGCAACGCTGCGGCCACGGCGCGGGCCCTCGTGGAGTTGAAACCGGCGCTCGTGGCGTTCGTCTCCACGGTGGTGAAGCCGGCGGCGCCTACGCTATAGCGAAACCCTTGCGGGCCACCAATACCAGCGACGCCGGCGCGGCCGACCACCGCCACGGGAACTGGTGGAGCGCACGGCCGAGCCAGCTCCCGACCGAGTTCTCGGCAAGCAGGGGCCTGACGCGGGAGAAGGGAGTCAGCGGCGGGTCGGCGTTGCAGGCAACGAGCCCGGCCTCCGAGATCCAGGCGAGCACGGCCTCGGGTGGGTATCCGCCGTGGAGCGGTGGCAGCCCCTCGGCGCTGGGGGGGGGCGGCGGCGCCCACGGCGTCCGCACCTGCATCACGAGCCATCCGTCCGGTTTGAGGCAGCGCGCCGCGGCCCGAAGCGCCGCGACCGGATTGCCGCTCGACTCGAGCGTGCCGAGCATCAGCGCCACGTCGACCGTCTGCGGTCCGACCGGCGGTCGGAACAGGTTGGCGCGAGCGAAGGTCACCGAAGGGAGCGCGGCCCGCCGCCGGAACGCCTCGGCGCGCAAGAGCCCGGTCATGGCGAGGTCCAGGCCCACGACCTCGCGGCCGGCGAGCCCCAGGAAACACGACGTCCTGCCGGCGCCGCAGCCCAGGTCCAGGACCCGGGCGTCGGTGGGCAGTTCGGCGTCGAGCGCAGCCAGCAGCGCGTCGATCCGACCGCTTCCCGCCAGGGTCTCCGCCGACTCCTCGGGCCGCCACGCGTCGGTCGGATGCTCCTCGTACCAGAGGCGGACCTTGGAGGTCAGGCAGGTGTCTTCCCCTTCCTCCGGGGCGGGAACGTACAGGTCGGACACCCCGCCGGTCTCCGTCCAGTCACGGCGGCAATCGCAACGACCCGCATCGAAGGATCGACCACACTCGGGACAGGCCAGCACGGGGGCCGTTTAGCGTGTGTTTCGGTGGTCGTCACCCGCGTCGCCCGCCGCGGCTCCCTTCCGCCGGTTCCATGTTAGCCCCCCGCGCCTCTGGGGAATCTGATGGGCATCGAGAGCCGCTTCATCTGGATGGACGGGAAATTGGTCCCGTTCGACGATGCGAAGGTCCATGTGCTTTCGCACACGTTGCACTATGGTCTCGGCGTCTTCGAGGGCATCCGCAGCTACAAGCAGGCCGACGGCTCGGGCGGCGTCTTCAAGCTCGACGAGCACATCCGGCGGCTGTGCGACAGCGCCAAGATGTGCCGGATGGTGATCCCGTTCAGTCGTGAGCAGATTCGTGCGGCATGCCTGGAGACGCTCGTCGCCAACGACATGCCGGAGGCATACATCCGGCCGATCGTCTACTTCGGCATGGGCAAGATGGGTCTCGGCGCGCGGGACAATCCGGTCCACCTGAGCATCGCGGTGTGGGATTGGGGCAAATACCTGGGCGCCGACGGCATCGAAAACGGCATCCGCGTCCAGACCAGCACCTTCACGCGCCACCACGTCAACAGCAACCTGCAGCGCGCCAAGGTCATCGGCCACTACGTCAACAGCATCCTCGCCCGCTACGAGGCAAATGAGAACGGATACGACGAAGCTGTGATGCTCGACGGGTCCGGCTACGTGGCCGAGGGCACCGGCGAGAATCTGTTCGTCGCTCGCGACGGCGTCGTGAAGACCCCGCCGGTGGTGAACATCCTTGGCGGCATCACGCGCCGCACCGTGATCGACATCCTCAAGGTTGAGAACATCCCCACCTACGAAATGCACTTCGGTCGCGATGCGCTCTATGTTGGAGACGAGGTCTTCTTGTCGGGTACGGCCGCGGAGATCACGCCCGTGCGAGAGGTGGATCGCCGCGAGGTCGGCAAGCCGGGACCGATCACCCGCCGGGTGCAGCAGGTCTACGAAGCGGGCGTGCATGGGGAGGTCGCTTGGATGCGGCCGTACATTTCGCGGTTCTAGCGCCGCACGTCACCAGTCGACGGCGTGTGGAGCCCGCGATGTTCTTGGTATTGCTATCGGTTGCCTGTGTGGAGCCGGAAGGCGCCGGCCCGGCGGTAGACCTCTGGCTCACCGACGTCTCCGCGCGGACGCGGGCGCCGGGACTGGCGTTCACCTCCGGCGCCGACGGGCTCTTGTCTGCGAGCGCCGAGGGTGCGGTCGAGCTGTCGGTCCAGTCTGATGGCGCCGAGCTCGCGGGGACGGATGCCGCCGATCCCTGGGGCGTTCGGCTCACGACGCGCCGGGTGGGCTGGGTGGATGGCGTCGCGACGGACATCGTCGAGCGGTCGCCCGCTCTGGGCCGCTGCGTTCCCGGCGCCCCGCCCGCGCTCGACGGGTCCTGCTTGCCGCACGCCGAGCTGCGCTCGGCGGGTGTGGTGGAGTTCTGGGCGCCGCGCGGCCGCGGCTACGAGCAGGGTTTCGACCTCGACGCGCCGGGCAAGGGCGGGGAAGGCTCTTCGTGGACATCGGCGTCGTCGGTGCCCGGGTCGCGACCGATGGGCGCACGGCACGGCTGATCCTCGCGGACGGTCGGTCCCTGAAGTACGACGGGCTCAAGGTCACGGATGCGCGTGGGCCCGAGCGGGCCTCGTCCTTCGAGGCGCGCACCGACGGCGTCCGCACCGTGGTCAACGCTGCCGGCGCACGTTTCCCGATCACCATACCGATCGGCGGGGGAAAATTCGCGTCGTCGCGCGCCCCAACCGCCGCGAGGCCCCGCGGATACGTCCCGGCTGTGCCCCGGTTCGCGATCGTCGTCGCCGCACCCGTGAACCCCCACCCGACCACGTCCCCGCGTCCCCGCGGCGCTGGGGCCTGACGCCGCCTTCAGCTCACGCCGCTGCGCTATCTTCCTGAGCTCTGCCCAACGCCTGGGCAGGAGGTCGGCGTAGTCGGAGGGGCGGGTGGTCGCGATGCGAGGCAGGACGTCGGCGAGCCAGGTTGGAGGGTCGACGCCGTGGAGGCGGCACGTCTCCACCCATGTGTAGAAGGTGGTGGGGGTTCACTCGACAGGCGTGGCGCGGTCCTCCGTCACCGGATGCGATAGACTCGCCTTCCGCCGCTGAGCTTGATGCCGATCCGCCCACCGAACCTCGACGACCGTCGCTACGAGGATCTGCTCCGCGAAGCCCGCGCGCTGATCCCTCAGTACACGCCGGAGTGGACCAACCTCTCGGAGGCCGACCCGGGCATGACCCTGGTCCAGCTCTTCGCGTGGATGACGGAGATGGTGATCTTCCGGCTCAACCAGGTGCCGGACAAGACCTACATCCACTTCCTCAATTTCATCGGGGAACAGCGCAAGGGCGCGCGTCCGGCCTCGGCGCCGGTGACGCTGACCCTGCGCGGGGACGGCGGCCTGGACCTTCCGCCCTACGCCCGATGTGCCACCCGCCAGCGCGAAGACTCGACCGCGGTCGACTTCGTGACGGTTGCGGGGATCTCGGTCCATTCGGCGACGATTACCCGGGTCATGGCGGTGCGTGGCGGTCAACGCCCGGCGGTCCGCGAAATCCCCTTCTCCAACCTTCGGGACAACCCCAGCGCCCTGTTGTTCGGTGGCGGCCGCGGGGTCGATCTCTTCGAGCTCGATCCTGTCGATTATGGGCCCGACGCCTACACGCCGGACCAGTTCCTCTACGTCAGCCACGAGGACCTGAGGCTGATGAACATCGAGCCGGACGGCGAGCGTCCTCTGGGCCGTCTCCGCGTGCGGCGGAGCACGCCGGACGGGGACAACCTCAGCGTCGCGGCCTTCTTCCAATGGGAATACCCCAGCGTGGGCGGATGGGTCCCGGTCACCACCGACCTCGACCCCGAGGAGAGCCTCGGGCTCCCGGAGACCACGATCGTGTCGGCTCTTCCGGGCATCACCACGGTCGATCACTTCGGTGCCAACACGCCCTTCGCGCTGCCCGAGCCGGTCGCGAACGCGACGTGGTGGATGCGGGGCCGGCTCGACTACGAACGCTGGTTGTCCAGTCGGATGCTGCAGGACCTGGAGATCACCTGGCGCGACGATCGGGGCGGCGAAGAGCGCCCGATCAACAACTGGGAAGTGCGCGCCACCGGGCGGACCTTGGAGCTCTTCCTCCAGGACGTGCCGCCGATCCGGGGTGGGTGGGTCATCCGCTTTGCCTTGGTCGATCGCGGTGTTCCGGCCGGCCGTAACGGGTATCTGCCGCGCTACCGCTGGTACTACCGGCGTGGCGAGGGCTGGGACGAGATTCCCCGTGAACGGGTACGCACCGAGGGCACGGTGGTGCTGATCACCGGCCCGCTCACCGACATGGCCACCGACGGCTACAACCTGCGCGCCGAGCGCATCGAGACGGTGTTCCTCCAGGGGTTCATCCCCGAACTGGAGCTGGAGCTCACCTGGGTGCGGCCCATCGAGCTGTCGCTCTTCTGTGGGGACGACCCGCGCCGGCTGGAGCCGCTGCTTGTGGACGAAGGGCCGTGGTCGCCGTTCCAGCTCGCGGCGATGATGCCGCCGACCATCGGGCGGAAGTTCTACATCGGCAGCGATCTGTTCGAGAATCGGAAGCAGGAGCCGGTCGTCGTCGAACTCGACGTGGTCTTCGAGATGAACGGCACCGTCATTCCCGAGCCGACGGAGCTGTACCTGTTGCAGCTGACCTATCGGGCCGACGACAACTGGCGCGTCGTCTGGTCGGAGAACAAGGTCTACACCAGCTTCACCTTCGGCGATCTCGACGGCACGTCGGGAGACAAGAAGGCGCGGGCCACGGGTCCGCGGACCATCACCCTTTTGCTCGACCCCAAGGCCCAACTCAAAGGGCTCGCTCGCCACGAGATCGACGGTCGCGAGAGCACCTGGCTGCGCTTCGAGCTCGTGAAATCCTCGCTCACCGGGCAGGACGAGAAGAAGGTGCAACACCCCATCGTGCCGAAGATCCTCGCCGTTCGCCTGGGCGTGCAGTCGGCGGTCGGCGCCAAGACCTACGACCAGCCGATGCCGGGCCCGCGCATGGCGCAGGTCGACGATCGGGCCGAGAATCCGCGCCTCACCCGCGCCCTCACCCGCGCGGTCGGGCGCCTCGGCGAGTTCTACCCCTTCTTCCCCTTCGTCGAGATCAAGGAAGAAAACCAGGCGCTCTACCTCCAGTTCGACAAGCCACTCCCGCGGGGATCCCGCCACGTGGTCCACGTCCGCACCCGCGGGGAGGCCTACCTGCCCGAGGGCGTCGAGGTGCAGTGGGAAATGCTCGAAGCCCAGGCGTTCGGCCGTTTTGGCTGGCGCCGGCTCCACGGGCCCGGCGAAGGCGCCGCCAGGCCGTACCAACTCACCGGCACCGGGACGCTGGAGTTCCCGCTTCCCGAACCCCCGGCCAGCGGCCCCGACGGATTCTGGCTGCGCGCCCGGTTCAGCCTTCCCGCCGGGGCGACCGTGGATCGCCTGCCGCAGATGCCCCCGGTCACGCATGTGCTGCTCAACACCGTCGAGGTGGTGAACCTGGTGACGGTCCGGACCGAGCGGTTCTCGGGACTCGGGGTGCCCGGTCAGAGCGTGCAGCTTCGCCACGCGCCGATCTTCCTCCACGAGCTGGAACATGAACGCGCGCTCTTCGCGCGGACCGAGACCTTCCCCGACATCGTCGTCTACGTCGAGGAGGCCGACGGCACCCACGAGGAGTGGGTCCGCGTCGACGACGGCGCGCTGTTGACCGCCGACAAGGACGACCGGATCTTCGTGGTGGACGCCACCGAGGGCACCCTGACCTTCGGCAACGGCATCCGCGGGAAGATGTTGCCGGTGGGCTCCGCCAACGTCGTGGTCGACCTCTACCGGGTGGTCCCGGGCGCCCGTGGAAACGTCGCGGCCGGCGACATCAACGTGATCGAAGGCTACGCCGACGCGGTCAAGGCCGAAAACCTCCTCCCGGCCTCGGGCGGTCGGGACGCGGAGACGATCGACGAGATCATCCGGCGGGCGCCGAGCCTCTTGACCAGTCGCGACCGGGCGGTGACCCAGACCGACTTCGCGATCATCGCCCAGGAGGCCAGCGGCGAGGTTGCGCGCGCCTCGTGCGACGGCAAGATGGGGGGCGACGGCCTGGTCGAAGTGGTCATCCTGCCGCGACGTCGCGAGGGCGAGGCGCTCCCAGATCCGCTGCTGGGCACGGGGCTCCGCGATCATGTCCAGGGCTATCTGAAACGACGCTGTCTCATCAATGTGACTCCGGTCGTGCGTCTGGCCTCGTTCTTGCCGATCGATCTCAGCGTCACCCTGCGCCTGCGTCCCAACGCGAATCTGCTTGCCGTGCGCGAGGCGGCCCAGCGCTGGGTCGAGGCCTTCCTCGATCCCTACATCGGGGGGTTCGACGGCTCGGGGTGGCCCTTCCGCGGCACGGTGTACGGTCAGGATTTTGCTCGGATGGTGGCGGATATTCCGGACGTGCGCCACGTGATCGATGTGCAGCTCTTCGACGTCTCGGACGACAAACGTCGCCGGGGGGTGCCCGGTTGGGAAGAAGGCGAGGGCGTTGCGGAGATTGTCCTGGCCGACTGTGACCTGTTCGAGGTGCGGCGCGTGCGGGTCCGCACCGAGGACGGCGAATGACGCGGGCGCTCGCGCGCACCACTCCTGGTCGCGGGGCGTCCGATTTCCGGTACCTCGAGGACGTCGTCCGCATCGGCTACCCGGTGCGTGACGCGCAGGTCTACCTCAACCGCCACCTCGGAAACCCCGTCGGCTTCCGGCTCGTAGAGGCGTTGCGCGGCGAACGGGTCGGCTGCGTCCGCTCGATCGAGGTTGAGACGGCGGCCGGCGGCGAGCCGCTCTTCATCCGGTCGATTCGCCTGCTCCCGGACGGCTCCCCCGCGTCGCACTACACGCCGGAAGAGCTGGTCTCCGTCCACGCCGAGGTCGTGACCCCCGATGGCCGCCCGCCCGGGGCGCTTGGCGCGCGCGATCGCATCATCCTCCATGTGCCGGTCCGTGGTTATCTCCGCTTTCTTCCGGGTCTGTACCAGGGCGCCGTTCCGGCCCAGCGGCGCGATGTGGTGCGCGCAGACGAGGTCTCGGCCCAGAGTTGGGGCCAGCCGCAGGCGGTCCAGGGCACCGAACTCCAGGCCTTCAACGCCGAGGCGCTCCGGCGCTTCCTGGCGATCTTCCAGCACGTGATGACCACGATCACCGATCGGGTCGACGGCATCCCCCGGCTGATCGATCCCATCGCCACGGATCCGCGTTTTTTGCCGTGGATCGCCAGCTGGGTGAGCTTCCCCCTGGACAGTTCGTTGCCGATCCACCAACAACGCGAGCTGGTGCGTCGGGCGATTCGGCTGTACCGAACGCGCGGCACCGTGGCCGGGGTGGAGGAGATGATCCGCGTGCTCACCGCCGCGCCCGTGCGTATCGCCGAGACCCGCGCCCCCAACGCCTTCACGCTCGGGCGCAGCACGCTCGCGGGCGGGCCGACCGTCGAAGCGCGGTACATGCGTGACGAGCCAGCGGGCCACTTCCTGATCGCGCCGGGGCGCGCGCCGACCACCTTCTTTGCGCTGGTCTTGGAGCCCAAAGCGGCGTTCAAGAAGCGCTTCGGCGAGCGCGCTCCCGGCGTTCTTCGTCGGATCGCCCAGATCGTCTCCAGCGAAAAGCCCGGACACGTCTCGTTCTCGATTCTCTTTGATGCCGGAGGGCAGCCGTGAACCCCAAGAGCCAGTTTCAGCTCAGCCGCCTGCGCGCCTTCGAGGGGCTCTGCCTCACCGCCAAGGACGTGGGTGACGAGCAGAGCTACCACCGTCGCAATCTGCAGCGTCATGTGCTCCACATGCACGGCCACGGGATCGTGCAAGGCCTCCAGGTGGAGATCGAGCAGCGCAAGGACAAGTACGTCGCGGTGATCCAGCCCGGCTACGGCGTCACCCGCATCGGCCAGGGGGTGCTGTTGGCAGACGCGGTGGCGGTGCCGCTGGAGGTGCCGCGGCAGGACGGCGAATACATGCTCTGGCTCTTCCACGTTGAGGGCGCCGACGAGTCCGACATGCGGCCCATCTTCGACACCGGGGAGCAGTCGGCCGCGCGCACCCGTGAGACCTGCGCCCCGCGCATGCACGCCCTCGACGAAGATCAGCCGGATGCCATCGCGCTCACCCGCATCAACGTGCGGCTGGGCCGGATGGTGCAGGTCTTGCTTCCGGTGCCCCGCGCCGGTCGGCAGGCCCGCGCCGCCGAGAGTTACCTCAAGCCGCGCGTCGTCGACTTCATCCGGCTCAACAAGTCGATTGTGAACAACCTTTTCCGGACCTCCCAACTGTCGGAGCTCGATCTCGGCGCCCTCGGGTTCTACAGCGCGCTGGTGTCCTCGGAATTCCTGTTGATTGAAGAAGGCACATCCGATCGTGTGCTTTACCGCACCGCCGGCTCCCTCATCAACTACGCCCACGACTTCTACAACCCGCTCCCGCGCTCGCTGGAACGGGTCGACAAGTTCAAGGAATTCGTCCGCCGCGTCAACGCCGAGGTGCCCGGCTCCGATCAGGGCGACGAGGTCTGGCTGCGCTGGTTCGACAAGTTCGAGCGGCTCTTGCAGCCGCTCGGCAAGATCGCCGAAGAGCTCGAGAAGACGGTCGAAGCGCAGCGCTGAGCGCGGCTGGGCGGCACGCCAGGACCGGACGTCTTTGCCGGACGGTTGCCGCGCGCGCGCCGCGGCGCCGCTGGCACGGTCGTTGCGTGTTCGTAGAGGCGATGGCTTTCGGCGCACAGCGACCCCAGGCAGTGTCACCGGTTGTCTCGGCGCCCGCGCTGCGTTAGCCGGGCCGCGGCGCGAGGTGACTTTGGCGAGTGATGACCTGATCGAGATCGACGGCGTGGTGAAGGAAGTGTTTCCCGGCGGGGCGTTCCTGGTGCAGACCGAGGCGGGAACCCCGGTTCACGCCCAGCTTGCGGGCAAGCTGCGTCGTTTCCGCATCCGCGTCGTGCTCGGGGATCGTGTCACCGTCGCGGTCAGCCCCTACGACCTGAGCAAGGGCGTGATTCGGTTCCGGCACAAGTAGCCCTTACCCACACCGCACCAGATACAGGTACTCCGTGTTCCGCAGGTGGCTCACCGTCCCCACCTTGGCGCCGCCGGGGTTGTAAATGCCGATCTGGGCACCGACGTAGCGTTTGTAATCACGCTCGACCACCGTGACGGGGCCGCGCTCGCCGAGCAGCGCCTCCATCTCGTCGCGGGGGATGAAGCCTTCGTTTGAGAAGGACACCAGCAGGTAGCGGGCCCGCACGTTCCGGACGATGTCGCGGAGGGCAGCGGCGATGCCGGGGCGCGAGTTGAACGCGCTGCCGCGGGTACGACAGTCCATCCGTTTGCACGCGATCCCGTAGACCTCGGGTTTGTCCCAACGGATCAGCGACTCCCAGATGTGGTAATTGCCCAGGTACTTGTGTTGATTGTACGGTGGGTCGAGGTAGACGAGGTCCGCCGACAGCGCCGCCGCCGCCAGCCCGGCGTCCAGCTCGTGGGCCTCGCCCTTGCCGTGGCGCGCCTGGGGCAGGAGCTCCGGCAGCCGCAGCTCCAGCGGATTGAATGCGCGCGTGGCCCACTGCTTCAGGTAGGCCATCTGCACGCCGGTGGTGCTGTCCACCCGGTCGGTGGCCTCCAACAACGAGACGAGCAACACCGCTTCGAGCTCGGTGGGCAGGCCCTTGCAGGCGATCGCCTCGCGAATGGCATCGACGCGCTCGCCATTGTGGGGTTGGACGAAGCGGCTCCGCACGCAGAACGTGTCGGTGAAGTAGCCGGCGGCACCTGGCAGACCGTTGAGTTCCCGGATCAGGCGCTCGGCGTCGCCCAACACGTCCTCACGGTCGGTCTGGACGTAGCAGCGCGCCAGCGTCGCTGCGTAGGCGTTGTGGTCGTTGGCGAGCACCCGGTAGCCGGCCCGCTTGAGCGCGTGCCCCACGCGGGACGTGCCGGAGAACAGGTCCGTGACCGAGCGGACGTCCGGGAGGCCGCCCACGGTGTCGAGGATAAGCGGAACCAGGAGCCGCTTGCTGCCCAGGTACTTGATCACCGCCGACCTCGCGGGCCCCGTAGCCCGGCTTCCCGCGGTGCGGCTCTTCCCCTCTGCGGTCCGGGCGCGTAGGTTCCTCGAGTGAACTTCCGCGAGGTGTGGAACGAACCCGAGCCCTGCCCCTACCTGCCCGACCAGGTGGCGCGGATGCCGCTGCGCGTGCCCGCCCGGCTGCTCACCCGTGCCGAGCTCGACACCCAGCTCGCCGCCGGCGATCGGCGCACCGGGCGCCTGCTCTACAAGACGTCTTGCGATGCATGTTCCGCCTGCGAGCCCCTCCGCGTCTCGGTTGGGGACTTCGTGCCCTCCAAGTCGCAGCGCCGCGTGTGGCGCCGCAATATCGACGATCTGCGCATCACGATGGGTCGTCCGCGCGTCGATGATCAGCGCGTCGACCTGTTCAACCGCCACAAGCTGGAGCGGGGCCTGTCTCGCACCGGCGAGGCGCTGACCCGGGAGTCGTACCAGCATTGGCTCGTCGACAGTTGCTGCCGGACCGTGGAGGTGGACTACTGGGAGGGCGAACGCCTCCTGGCGGTGAGCATCGTCGATGTCGGACGGGTGGCGGCGTCCAGCGTGTACCACTACTTCGACCCCGACGCGGCCTCGCGCTCGGTGGGCGTCTTCTCGGCCCTCGCCGAGCTGGCCTGGCTCAAGGCGGAGGGCTATCAATGGTATTATCTGGGTCTGTTTGTGCGCGCCTGCGATCGCCTCAACTACAAGGCCGACTACCGTCCGCACCAGCGGCTCGTGGGGGGCCATTGGGTCCCGGGTTAGCCCAGTGGCTCCACGAGCGGCTCGCGCGCTTGCGCCGGCGCCCCGCGGCGCGGCCCGGGAGTCCGGGGCCACCCCCCCGCCCCGCTTGCGCCGGGCTCTGGAACACGCCGATGGTGCAGGTCAACGGCGACCTCACCACCTGCTGCCTTGACGAGGGGCTCGAGAACCGCCTCGGCAACGTCCGTGAAACCCCGCTGGCGGCGCTGTGGAATGGGGAGACCATCCACCGCTGGCGGGTCGCCCAGGCCGAAGGGCGTTTCGATGACTCCGGGCCGCTCTGCACACGCTGCAATTGGCGCAGCGCCGGAGCGGTGGACGCCGGGCATCTCGAAAAATACATGAAGGAGCGAGGGCCCACGTGACGATGACGCCTGCCATCCGCACCGAGAACCTTGGCAAGACCTACCTGTCCGGTTTCCTGCGCCGACCCTTCGTCGGCCTGGAGAAGCTCAGCTTCGACGTTCCCGAGGGTGGCGCCTTCGGATTTGTAGGTCCGAATGGCGCCGGTAAGACGACGTCGATCAAGATGCTGATGGGACTTCAGGCGCCGACCGCGGGTCGGGCGTGGATCTTCGGTGTGCCCATCGAGCAGCCCGACAGCCGGCGGAGCGTGGGCTTCATGCCCGAGCGCCCCTACTTCTACGAGCACCTCACCGCCTGGGAGTTCTTGGAGTTCTACGCAAGGCTTTCCGAAGTGCCGGCCACCGAGCGTACCGGTCGCATCACCGCGTTGCTCGCCCGGGTCGGCCTGGAGCGCTTCCGAAACGTACCGCTGCGCAAGTTCAGTAAAGGCATGCTTCAACGCGCTGGAATTGCGCAGGCGTTGGTCGCGGATCCTCGACTCGTCGTCTTGGATGAGCCGATGTCGGGCCTCGACCCCATCGGGCGGGTGCTGGTGCGCGACATCATCGTCGAGGAGAAGGAGCGGGGGCGGACGGTCTTCTTCTCCAGCCACATCCTCAGCGACGTGGAGAGCATCTGTGAGCGTGTCGCCATCGTGGTCGCCGGCTCCTTGCGCGGCGTGGGGACCTTGCCCGAGCTGATTGGGTCGTCCTCGCTCACGGTCGACATCACCTACGCGGGCGGCGCCGAGCTCCCCGGCGCCCAACGCGTCGCCGGCACGGCCGACTCCACGACGGTGCGCGTGGCGGCCAGCGACGTCGACGCCGTCATCCGCGGGGTTCACGCGGCGGGGGGCGGCGTGCTTTCGGTGCATCGCAACACCCGCACCTTGGAAGACGTGTTTCTCGACGAAGTGGAGCGCGCGCGGCTGGTCAACGAAAAACGCCTCGGGGTGCTGGCATGAGCCGCATCTGGGTCATCGCGACCAGCACCTTCCGCGAGGCGGTCCGGGACCGCGTCCTCAACAGCATCCTGCTCTTCGCCGTGCTGCTCCTCGGCCTGTCGCTCGCCCTCCGGGAGATCTCGATCGGCGACACCGAGAAGGTCGTGCGCGGCGTCGCGCTGGGCGGGGTGAGCCTCCTGGCGGGCATCATCGCGTTGTTCCTGGGAATCGGCCTGGTCTACAAGGAGATCGAACGCCGGACGATCTACACCCTCGCCAGCAAGCCGATTCCCCGCTGGCAGCTCTTGTTGGGCAAATACCTGGGCTTGTGGATCACCCTTGCCGTCGAGGTGGTGCTGCTGACGCTCCTGTACACGGTCGTGATCGGCATGCAACAGGGCGTACCCGGCCTCCCGGTGTACGTGTCGATGGGCATGCTGTTGGTCGAGCTGTCCCTGGTCTGCGCGTGGGCCACGCTCTTTTCGACCTTTGCGGCTCCGATGACGGCGACGGTCTACAGTCTGTGCATCTACCTCATCGGACACTTTGCCGACGACCTGTTCCTTTTTGCCGAACGTGCTGAGCCGGGGCCGTTCAAGACGCTGCTCGAGGTGCTCTACCGGGTCGTGCCCAACCTCGAGACCTTCAACCTCCGCAGCGAGGCCGTCCATGGGATCGCCGTTCGCTGGACCGAGATCGGGTGGTCCTGCGTCTATGGTTTCGGCTACACGGCCGCGGTGCTCGCGGTGGCGATGATCGTATTCGAGAAACGAGACTTCAAGTGATCCGCATGGCCGACACCGTCGGCCGGCACGGCAGGGTGGCGGCGGCGGTAGAGGCGGGGGTGCTGGCCGTGCTCCGGTCCGGTCGCTACGTCGACGGTCCGGTCGTCGATGAAGCGAGACATCGTCTTGCTGAAACGTTTGGATGGCGCTACGGTGTCGGCGTCAACAGTGGGACGGACGCGCTGATCTACGCCCTCCTGGCGTTGGGAGTGCGCCCAGGTGACGAGGTGATCGTCCCCGCGGTCACCTTCTTCGCGACCGCCGGGGCCGTCGTCCGGGCGGGTGCGGTCCCCGTGGTCGCGGATGTGCGGGCGGACCTGCCGCTGCTCGATGCGGCGACCCTCCCGCTGACCCCTCGGACCCGAGCGGTCATCGCGGTCCACCTCTACGGGGAGCCGTGCCCGCTCCCGGCGCTGGCGTGTCCCATTCTGGACGACCTCGCTCAGTGCGCCGGGGGTTCGCCGGCCCCCAAGCACGGCCACATCGGGGCGGTGAGCTTCTACCCGACCAAGACCCTGGGCGCGGCGGGCGACGCCGGCCTGGTGCTCACCGACGACCCCGAAACCGAGGCGGCGCTCCTCCGCCTCACCCACCATGGCATGGCCTCCCCCTACGAACATGACCTCGTCCGGGGCGTGGTTGGCGCCAACAGTCGGATGGACGCGGTCCAGGCGGCGGTGCTCCTGGCCCACCTGCCCGACCTCCCGGCGCGCGTAGCCGCACGGCGTCGGACCGCGGCCCGCTACGATGCCGAGCTGCCTCTTTGGATTCGGCGGCTGCCTCGCCATTCCAGCCACCCGGTGCACCACTACGTGGTCCGCATGCCCGATCGCGACCGCGTGCGATCGGCCCTCGGCGCCGCCGGTGTGGAGACCGCGCTCTACTATCCGAGGTCGTTGTCGTCGCAGCCGGCGCTCGCCGGGTACCCGCGCGCACCCACGCCGAACGCTGACGCGTTCTGCGCCGATTCGTTTGCCATCCCGGTGCACGAGGGCCTGACCGAGTCCGAGGTCGACCGCGTGGTCGACGCCTTCGGGAGGCAGAGTCGATGACGGCACAGGGCGCCTGGGTGATGCTCCAGCTCTTCGCGGGCGTCTTCGGCCTGCTCTTCGGCTCGTTCATGAACGTGTGCATTGCCCGGATGCCGGAGGACCGCTCGGTAGTCCACCCGGGCTCCGCGTGTCCGAAGTGCGCGGCGCCGATCAAACCCTACGACAACGTGCCGGTGCTGGCGTGGATGTGGTTGCGTGGCCGGTGTCGCGCCTGCCGGGCGCCGATCTCCCCGCTGTACCCGCTGGTCGAGGCCACCTTCGGGGTGCTGATGGTGCTGCTCTTCCGCCACGTCGTCGGCGACATCGTCTATTTCGACGCGCCGCATGTGGTCGCCGTGGTGTGGTACGGGTGGCTCTTGTTCGCGGTCCTGGCGATGACCTTCACCGACCTCCAGCACAAGATCATACCCGACGAATTCAGCATCTACAGCGTGCCGGTCGGGGTCGGCGGTGCGGCCCTCCTGGGCTGGTTGGGCTACGAGGGCTCACCGACCTGGCAGCAGTCGGTGATCGGCGCGCTCGTGGGGGGCGGCCTCCTGGCCTCGGTCATCGGCCTGTACTGGGTGGTGCGCCGCGAGGAGGGGATGGGCTGGGGCGACGCGAAGCTCCTGGCGATGTTCGGCGCCTGGTTCGGCGCCTTCCCGGGTGTGGCCGGGATCCTGATGATCGGGAGCGTCACCGGGAGCCTGGTCGGGGTCGGCGCGGTCCTCATTCTGCGAAGGGGCTTGAAGCTGGCCATCCCGTTCGGCCCCTTTCTGGGCCTCGGCGCTCTGGTCTGGTGTTTCTTCGGGCGGGCCATCGCGCTGCGATGGGGGGCCCATCTGCTGTAGGGCGCGAATCGGTCAGCCGCGGCTGGGCCGCACCTTGATGAGCCGGCGTGGTTCCCAGGCCGGGCGTCCGGGCGGCGGCGGAGCGCCGAGCCGCTTGGAGTAGCGGAACTCCATCAGCGACACCACCAGCTCCACGGCGGCGACGACCCGAACGCGCGCGGCGTTGGGCGCCACCACCAGCGACTCGCGCACGGCGCGCAGCGTCGCGAGCGGGCGGGCGGGATCCAGCGCGGTCCACGGGACCACGAGGGTCTCGGTGCCGCCGGTGCAGCGCACCTGGGCGCCCGCGGCGTTGATCGAATCCAGCTCCACCCGCTCTTCCGCGCGCCGGGTGAAGCTGACCACCACGCCGCCGTCGCCGTCCGGATGGACGCCCGTCAGCTCGGGCCCGTCCCCGAAGCGAACGGCGCCGTCCAGGCGCGTGCGGCTGCCGTCCTGCCACAGGAGTGCGGCGTCGCCGACCTGCCATCGGGCGTCGTGGGTGCTCAGCGGACCGGCGGTGGCCAGCATCCCGGCCTGGTTGGCGAGGCGAGCGCCTGCGGGCGCAGTCACGTCGACCGCGGCGAGGTCGCCGGCGTTCCGGGTCGGCACCACCCGGCACCCGCGGCCGGTGGCGGGTGCCGCGGAGTCGGCCCAGGCGGCCGCGTCCCAGGTCGTGGCTCGTCCGCTGCCGTCCAGGCGGGCGTTGATCTCCACCGTGACCGCCGTGCCCGGCATGGGCCAGCGCGCCGCCGGCGCGGGCTCGTGGTCCGGGAGGCAGGCGATCATGAGGCCGAGGAGCATGGGGGTCTCCCATCAGGATGTCTGACCCATCATCGGACTGCAACTCTTCCAGTAAGGAATGTCGGTCGCGTCAGCCCTCAGGAGGGGGCGCGGCGGGCTCGCCGAGGGGTTCGGCGGCTTCCCAGGCGGGAGGAACGTCGGGCACGACGGGGCGGACATCCGCGGGCGGAGCCGGAGGCGCGGCCGCCTGGCCGGGAGGCGGAAAGGCCCGATCGGCGGCTTCCGCGATCGAGCGGATCCGGAGCGCCAGCGTGTCGACGCGTTCTTCCACCCGCGCACGGTCTTTCCCGTCAAGGACCAGGATCAGCTGGCCGAAGGCGTACTCGACCTGTGCTGCCGCCTGTGGCCCCTCGATCCCGCGGAGGGCGCGCTCCATGCGAGGCTCGAAGCGCTCGGTGTAGACCCGATCCGCGAGCGTCTTGGCCGCCGGGCGTTGGCCCGACTCCCACAAGGACTGGACCTCGTCCAAGCCGCGCACCACCAGGTCGGCCTCGTCGTTCCAGGAGTGAGCATCTGGCGCGGTGACGGCCGGCGGCGGTTCGGCGCAGGCGAGGAGCGAGAGGACGGCGAGCACTGGTTTGCCGAGCGGGAGGACATTGTAACGGATGGGCCGATGCCCGAACCGCGCCCGGTGCCTGTGCTCAGGCTAAAGGTGAGACATGAAGTTCGAACGGTTCACCGTCAAGGCTCGCGAAGCCATCTCTGATGCCCAGAACATGGCGGGAAAGATGGGGAATCCGGAAATCCGGCCCCAACACCTCCTCCTGGTGCTCCTGACCCAGGAAAAGGGGGTGGCCCCGAGCATCCTGAGTCAGATCGGCGTCGATGTTCCCGGGCTGAGCCGGGCCGCCGCCAAGCTCGTCGACGAGCTCCCAAAAGTGAGCGGCGGTTCGCAGGCAGCGTTGGCGCGCAGCTTTCAGGCGGCGCTCGACAGCGCCGACAAGGAGGCGCGCACGCTCGGTGACAGCCATGTCAGCACCGAGCTCTTCCTGGTCGGCCTGTGCGATGCCGGCGACAAGTCCAAGCAGCTTCTCCTCGACTACGGTGTCACCCGCGAGCGTGTGCTCAACGCCCTCCAGGTGATCCGCAAGGGCCAGAAGGTCACCGGCGAGGAGTCCGAGCAGCAGCTCGACGCGCTCAAGAAGTACGCGCGCGACATGACGGCGATGGCGCGGGAGGGCAAGCTCGACCCCGTGGTGGGCCGGGACGACGAGATCCGCCGCACCCTGCAGGTGCTCAGCCGGCGCAGCAAAAACAATCCGGTGCTGATCGGGGATCCCGGCGTCGGAAAGACCGCCATCGTCGAGGGCATCGCGCAGCGAATCGCCAACGACGACGTGCCCGAATCGCTCAAGAACAAGGACGTCTTGTCGCTCGACATGGCGGCGCTCATCGCCGGTGCCAAGTACCGCGGCGAGTTCGAAGAGCGACTCAAGGCGGTGCTGACCGAAATCGAGGCCAGCCACGGCCGAATCATCCTGTTCATCGACGAGCTGCACACGGTGGTCGGGGCCGGGAAGTCAGAGGGTTCGATGGACGCGGGCAACATGCTCAAGCCGGCGTTGGCCCGCGGTGAACTCCGATGCCTGGGCGCCACCACGCTCGACGAGTACCGCAAACACATCGAGAAGGACAAGGCCCTGGAGAGGCGCTTTCAGCCCGTCTTCGTCGCGGAGCCGTCGGTGGCCGACACCATCCGCATCCTGCGGGGGATCAAGGACAAGTACGAGACCCATCACGGCATCAAGATCACCGACGATGCCATTCTGGCCGCGGCCCACATGTCCGACCGCTACATCAACGATCGGCAACTGCCCGACAAGGCGATCGACCTCATCGACGAAGCGGCCAGCCGCCTCAAGATGGAGATCGAGTCACTGCCCCAGCCGATCGATGTCCTGGAGCGGTCGGTGCGCGGCCTCAACGTCGAGCTCGCGGCGCTGGCGCGGGAAACGGACAAGGCGGCGATAGAACGCGCCAATCGCCTCCGCGACGAGATCGCCGACAAGACCGAGGAAGCGCGCGGTCTCCGCGGAAAGTGGGAGGCGGAGAAGACGGCGCTGGACGAAATCAACGTCCAGCGCGAAAAGATCGAGAGCCTCCAACACCACCTGGAGCGCATGGAGCGCGCCGGTGAATATGCCAGTGCCGGCGCCATCAAGTTCGGGGAATTGCCGGCGGCACAGGCAGCCGTCGCCGCGGCTTCGGCGCGACTTGCGGAGCTGCAGAAGGACGGTGGGGTGCTCCGCGAGCGCGTCACCGAGGAGGACATCGCGCTGGTCGTCAGCAAGTGGACCGGCGTTCCGGTGACCAAACTGAAGGAGTCGGAGCAGGTCAAGCTCCTGGCGATGGAAGACAACCTGCATCAACGCGTGATCGGTCAGCACACGGCCATCGTCGCGGTGTCGGACGCGGTGCGCCGTGCTCGCGCCGGTCTACAGGACCCAAATCGGCCGATTGGCAGCTTCATCTTCCTGGGGCCGACGGGCGTCGGCAAGACCGAACTGGCCAAGGCGCTCGCCGAGTTTTTGTTCGATGACGAAAACAACATCGTGCGCATCGACATGTCCGAGTACATGGAGAAACACACCGTCGCCCGCCTGATCGGCGCGCCCCCCGGCTATGTCGGGTATGACGAGGGGGGCCAACTCACCGAGGCGGTGCGCCGACGCCCCTACAGCGTGGTGTTGCTGGACGAGATCGAGAAGGCCCACCCGGATGTGTTCAACGTGCTGCTCCAGGTCCTCGATGACGGCCGCCTCACCGACAGCAAGGGCCGGACGGTCGACTTCAAGAACACCGTGCTGATCATGACCAGTAACGTGGGCAGCCACCGCATCATGGAGCTCGCCAACGACCGGGCAAAGATGGAGGTCGAGGTCCTGGCCGAGCTGCGTCGCGCCTTCAAGCCAGAGTTCCTCAACCGCATCGATGACATCACCATCTTCGATGCCTTGCGCCGGGAGGATATGGACAAGATCCTGATCGTCCAACTCAAGCGGGTGCGCAAGCTACTGGCCGACCGCCAACTGAAAATAGAATTGTCAGACGCTGCGATGGAAGCCATCGCCGAGGCGGGCTTCGATCCCGCCTATGGCGCCCGCCCACTCAAGCGCGCCATCCAACAGCATCTACTCAACCCGATGTCCAAGGCGATGGTCAGCGGCGGCTACAGCGCCGGCGACACCGTGAAGGTCGATGTCGAGAACGAACACATCACCTTCCTTCGCGTCCCGGCGCCGCCCGAGCCCGACGCGTAGCCGGAGATGATCAGGACCGAACGCTTGGTTCTACGCCCGCCTACCATGGCCGACGCGCCGCCGATGCACCAGGTCTTGTCCAACGAAGTCGCGATGCGGCACTGGTCGACCCTCCAGCACGCCACCCTCGCCCAGACCGAGGCCTGGGTCGTCGCGATGATCGTGGCCGCGCGCGCCGGTACCAGCACCGACGACTGCATCGTCGAGTTGGACGGCCGGGTCATCGGCAAGGCGGGCTTCTGGCGGGAGCCGGAGCTGGCTTCATCCTCCACCCCGGCCACCACCGGCGCGGCCTGGCCAGCGAGGCGCTGACCGCTCTGCTTGACCGGGCGTTCTCGGTGCGATTGATGCCCCGCGTCGTCGTCGATGTCGATCCCAAAAACCATGCGTGTCTGGCGCTCGTGGCTCGCCGGGGCTTCCAGGAGTTCGATCGCGCCTCGCGCACGTTCTGCCGGGGCGGCGGGTGGTCGGACAGTGTGATCTTGGAGCTGGCCGCGGCGCGGTGGCAGTCGCCGGGGCCGTGGATGCGTTAGCTGTTTGGTGAGGCATCGGATGTCTGATTCAGCGTCGGAAGCACGTGCACCAGGGTCGGGCAAGACCGGCAGGCTCGGCCTCGCCCTCGGGCTCGGCGTCGGGCTTGTGGTGATGGGCCTTGGCTTATGCTTGCTGATCCCCATCATCGGCATCCTCGCCGCGATCGCCATCCCTAACTTCGTGGCGATGGACCTTAAAGCCAAGCGCGCCGAAGTGCCGGGTAACGTCGATGGCATCAAGACGGCTCAGCTGGCATACGACGCGGCCTACGATGACTTCGTGCAGGTCGGCAGCGAGGCCCAGGCGCGCAGCGTCATCGGCAAGACTCCGCACTCGTGGGAAGGTGGCGGCGACTGGGATCGCATCGGCTGGTCGCCCGACGGCCTGGTCCGGGGTGGGTATTGGGTGACCGTCGAGGACGGCGACTTCACGGTGCACGGCATCTGCGACGTTGATGGTGACGGGGACTACGCCGAGTACATCGCCACGAAGAGTCAGAATGCCACCCTCGTGGGCGACCCGAGCAGCTATTGACCGAGGTTTCTTATGCTGACGCTGCCTGACCAGACCGGCCGATAGATTCTCGTCACCGGCGCCACCTACGGGATCGGTCTGGAGGCGGCGGTCGAGTTGGCGCGGGCCGGCGCCGGTGTCAGCATCGTCGGAAGGGACCCCGAGCGAACGGAAGCGGCAGCGGCCGTCATCGCCGAACGAGCCGGGGCCGCCGCCATCGAAACCTTCCTTTGTGATTTCGCGTCGCAGGCGTCCGTCCGCGCGCTGGCGACTGATTATCGCGCCCGCCACGACCGCCTGCATGTGTTGGTCAACAACGCCGGCGGCGTTTTTGACACCCGCACCGTGACTGCCGATGGAATCGAAGCCACCTTCGCGGTCAACCATCTCGGTTACTTTCTGCTCACCCAACTGTTGCTGGATGTGATTCAGGCCAGCGCCCCGGCGCGGGTCGTCATCGTCGCCTCGAGGGGTCACTACCGCGGCACGATGGACTTCGACGACCTCGGCTACGAGCGCGGCTATGGCATCATGAGCGCCTACCAGCGCTCGAAGCTTGGGAATGTCCTGTACACGCGCGCCCTGGCCGAGCGGGTGCACGGCACGGGCGTGGTCGTCAACGCTTGTCATCCGGGTGGTGTCGCGACGAACATCTGGACGGGTGCGCCGGGCTGGGCCGCGCCGATTCTCACCGTGGCGAAGTGGTTCATGCTCACCCCGGCGCAGGGCGCCGAGCGCATCACCTGGCTCGCCGCCGCCGCCGAGACGGCAACCACGACCGGCGGGTATTTCCACGACAATCGGCCGAAGGAGCCCTCAGCCCTGGCGAAGGAGGCGGGGTTGGGGGAACGGCTCTGGGGGGCGAGCGCCCGGCTCGTTGGGCTCCCGCCGGGCCCAGAACCAGCCCCTACAACTCCGTAAGCGCCACGTCGCACGCGGCTGCCTGTACCGAATCCCAGGCGGCGGTCAGCGCGCTGATCGAGCCGCTGTCTGGGCAGGTGACCTCGATGCGGGGGCACCACGAGCCGCACTCGGCGCGATCAGCGGCGGCCAGCGCGTTGAGGCCGGTACACAACGGGTCGGTGCCATCACACAACCGGAGGACCGGGTCGCCCACGCACTCGCCGAGGCAGGCGCTGTCACAACCTAGCTCGACCTGGGTGCCCGGCGTGCACGTGAACTCCCCCACCGCCTCCCAGCCACAGTCGCGGTATTCGCTGTAGGCGAGCGTCGCGCAGGGGTCGGTCACTGGCGGCTGTTCGGACCGATCGAGCACCGTGACCGGAACCTCGGCAACATTGTTGTCATAGTTCGACTCGCGGATCATCAGCTCAGCGTTCACCGTGACCCGCAGGGTGTAGTCCCCGGGGGCGATGTCGGTCACGTCGATCCATTGGCAGTCAAGGTAGGACGCGTAGCTGTCGGCCCAACCCACGGAGATACCCTGGAGGTCGCATGCGTAGCGCGCGCCGCCGCCGCTGCCCCAGTTCACGTTGTCCATCAAGCAGAAGGCCTGCTTGCGTCCGAATCCCGCCACACTGCCGTCGGCAGCCAACAGTTCGTAGGCAGCAAACCCGTCCATGTGCGGGTGTTCGTGGCACTCGTCGAAGTGGAAGCGGTCGTCTTCGAGGATGTTTCCGAAGCTGAGGTCGCCCGTGCCGGTGTTCGGGACCGTGGTGGTAAACCGAAGCAGCCGACGCACGCCAGGACCATCGATACATGCTTCCGCCACGGCACAGCTGTCATCCGCGAACGCGATGTCTTGTAGGTCCACCGCTGCGGCGAGGCTGGCGATGTCCATGCTCAGGTCGGGAAGCGGGCACTGGCCTGCGTCATCGAGGCTGGTACAAACAGATGAATGCCCGAGCGCGCAGCAGGCAGTACAACACCCGGCGTCGGGGCCGCAGTCGCTCGTCCCTTCCTCGCAGGCGTCGCCCAGGCCCAGGGTGGGATCGGACGTATCGGAGGTATCAGATGTGTCGCCCGTATCAGGTGTGTCAGATGTGTCGTTGGTGTCGGGCTTGACGTCCTCATCCGAGTCCGGGGGGTCGGGATCGACATCGGGCGGAGCCGTAGAGCAACCGGCAATCGAGAGAGCGAGGAGGCCGAAGAGCATCAGCAGCGGGCTCGGTGAGGGCTCAGTGTACCCCAGCGATTGGTCGGAGATCGGGCTATTGTCCTCGCATGAACTGGCCATGGTTGATGTTCGTCGCTGCGGCGGCTGCGACGCCGGGATCGGCTGCCCACGACCTCGACCCGACAGAAAACGTCGTACGCGCACGGACTTTCGCGGCGGATCGGGCGATGCGCACCCCCGCCTGGAGGGCCTTCGCCGATGGGGAGGGGCGCGGGTGGCAGGTCCGTGTCGATCCCGAAACTGGCCGGATTCGCGGCGCGATGGGGCGCGGGATCCCGGTTCGCGCGGTGGCTGATGCCGCTGACGCCGAACGCGCCGTTCGCGGGCTGTTTTCCAGGTGGCCGTCGCTGACCGGCGTACCAGCGGCCGCCCTCCGCCTGCGCGCCGCGACCTATGTCGGCACAACGGACACCTGGTATGTGGAATTCGAACGCTTCGTCGGTGGGGTGCCGGTGGCCCCCGGCGGCGCCTCGGCCCGGATCCGCGGTGGCAAGATCATCGCCTTGGGACTAGAAACCTGGCCTGATGCCTCCTTGTCTGCGGCACCCGCCCTGGCTCTGCCGAGCGCGCTCGCGATCGCCCGCGCGCAAGGCCCCGCGCCGGACTCGGAACACCAGCAGGAGTCGGCAAGGCTGGTGATTACGCCCACGCCCGCCGAGGGTGGGGTCACCTTCCCCCTCCACTGGGAACTGCGCTCCCGAACGGTCGACCCGCCGGGGCGCTGGGTCGTCCTCGTCAACGCCCACTCGGGCGTCATCGATCAGGTGACCAACGACGTCCGCTGGCTCGATGGGGTGCTCTCCGGCGAACACGACACTCGCATCCCCGACGGGAATCTCATCACGTCGCCGATGGCCTTTCTTGCCCTGCAGGGCAACTCCGGCGCGGAAGTGGTCACCGGCGCCGACGGGTCCTTCTCGGTTGCCGACGACCAGTCATGGAGCGCCCTGCTCGAGGGACCCTACATTCGGGTGACCAACGAAGCGGGCGCCGAGGGTTCCCTCGCTGTCGTCGACTCCGCGCCCTTCTGGGACGCTACCGAAACAACACAAGCCGAGCTCGATTCCTGGGTGTTCCTGAACCGGGTGACGGCGTGGGCATTGCGGTTTTCTCCCGATCACCCACTCTTGGCCAAGCAGATGCGTTCAAAGGTCAACATCAGCGTCACCTGCAATGGTTTTTACGATGGGGCAGTCAACTTCGGCGTGGCCGGCGATGGGTGCAACAACCTCGGCCAGATTGCGGACATCAACTACCATGAATGGGGTCACGCCTTCCACGAGTATGGGTTGTTGTCAGGCTCGGTGAATCCTACGATGGGCGAAGGTTTCGCCGACGTGGTCGCGATGCATCTGACCTTGGACTCCACGGTGGCCCCCAGCTTTCGCATCGACGGCAAGGCGCTGCGCGAGATGGCGACGGACAAGGTCTACCCGGCCGACATGACCTCGATCATCTACAAGGACAGCCTCATCTATGCTGGGGCAGCCTGGGACCTCCTCGGTGTACTCCAAGCGCGCTACGGCGAAGGCACGGACGAGTTCGGCGAGGCGTGGGCGGTGTCGTCCCGTCTGCAGATTGCGGCGATGCGCGGCGGTCCGGACCTGCTGAACGTGTATGATGAATATGCACTCGCCGATGACGACGATGGCGACGTCTCCAACGGCTCGCCCCACCTCTGCGAGATCGTCGAGACCTTTGGCGCCCACGGGCTCGGGCCGCTGAGCGACCCCTTCCCAGTCCGGCTCTTGCACGAGCCGCTCGGAAATCAGGCGGCCGGTGGCGCCATCGAAGTGACGGGCTCGGTTCTGAGCATCGCGCCCGGATGCGTCGAGGGCGTAGCCGAGGCGGTTGAGGTCGTGTGGTCGATTGATGGCGGCGAGACGTGGACCACCGAGGCGGCTTCGGTGACCGGCGAGGGCTTTCTGGCGAGCATCCCGGCGCAACCCGACGGTACCGTGCTTGAGTACTACCTCCTGGCGCGCGGGATTGACCGTGACGAGGTCACGCTCCCCGCCGGTCGTTGGGCGCCCTACACCCTGTACGTGGGCCAGCTCGAGGAGATCTGGTGCGAAGACTTCGCAGACAGCGACGGCGGCTTCACTCACGCGCTGAGCGGCTCGGGAGGGTGGGACGACTGGGCCTTCGGGCACCCTACCGGTGAGGGTGGCGACCCGGTGGGTGCGTTCTCGGGCGACAACGCCTGGGGCAATGACATCGGCATCGGCAGTGACGACGGCGAGTACCCGCGCGGTGCCACCAGCGCGCTCAGCTCCCCGGCCATCGCCGTCGGCGACGCCGAGCGCGTGATCGTTCAATATCGCCGCTGGCTGGGCATCGACGACAGCGCGGCCGATCAGGCCAACGTTCATGCCAACGGCTCCATCATCTGGACCAACCATGCCGCGAGCGCGGGCGTGGAGGCCACCGAAGACGCCGAGTGGATGTTGCACACCCTCGTGGTGGACCTGGGTGGCGCGGAGACGCTGGCGCTCGACTGGCAGATCGTGAGCGATGCCGATCTTGTCTTCGCGGGCTGGAACATCGATGATGTCTGTGTCTACCGCTCCCCGGCGGTCGACACTGGCGACACCGCGGACAGCGGCCTCGATTCAGCGGACGACAGCGCGCCGGATGACAGCGGAAAAGAAGAAGAGCCCGACTGCGGTTGCGCGTCGGGCTCTCCGGTCACGTTGCTCTTGTGGGGGGCCGGCGCCGCCGCGGTGTCGCGACGACGCGGGCGCGACCAGACCTAGGGGCAGACCTCGGCGTTCCAGAACGCGATGTCGTCCGACTCCTGGCAGTCCTCGATTTCCGGGTGGCTGGTGCCGGTGACGCGCACCTGGATGTCGCGCATCGGGCGGGGCACATCACGAAGCTCGAGGAACTCGCCGGGGGTCATCATCCCAGGGGAGAGGGTGCCCACATACGTGTCGCTGGTGAGGTACTCGACACCAGTGTCGGTGACGGCCCAGATGTCCACGTACACGCTGCCGGTCATCTCGTAGAAGCCGCTGTTGGCGATGGAGTACCAGATCCAGACGGTGTCGCTGGCACATTCTTCGCTACAGACGCTCCGAACGACCGGGTACAGGCTCTGGACCGTCGCGACGGACTCGCCGGCGCGGAAGTTGTTTTCACCCTCCCAGTTCGGCACGGGCGAGGCGGGCAAGCCGCCGTCCTCCTCCACGTTGGTGAGGCTGTAGTCGGACTGGTGCCACTGGGTGCGCGCGTCGGTGAAGCCCGACGTGTCCTTCAGCGCGCGGATCTTGCCCAGGTTGTCGATGACCACGATCTCGGCGTGGTCGTCGCCGTCGAGGTCGACGATCGGCACCGGGCCGGCGCAGGTGGTGTTGTTGGCCGGGTAGTCGGCCAGCGTGTCACCGCTCTTGCCGTCGATGATCATGACCGCTGTCGGGCTTGACCAGATCACTTCCCACGTGCCGTCGCCGTCGAGGTCGAAGGCCGAGGCCCCGCCGCGACCGCTGCCGCTGCCCGACGCCGCCACTGTCCACAGCTCGTTGCCGTCGCCGTCGAGGGCGATGATGTAGGTCGAGGTGGGGATGATCACTTCCGGCTTGCCATCGCCGTCGATGTCAGCCAGGACCGGGGTGCTGGCCAGCGCGCCACTGAGGTCGTAGGTCCAGTTCTCGTGGCCGGCGTTGTCCATGACCACGACACCGTAGTTGCCGACCGATACGAGCTCCGGCGAGCCGTCCACGTCGAGGTCGGCGATCGCGACGGTGCCGTCGGTGCCGCCGGTGGACCAGATGGTGGCACCGTCAGCGTCATACGCGGCGTTGCCGACGATGACCTCCTGGATGCCGTCGCCATCGATGTCGCCGGCGACGGAGTGGCCGTAGCTGTTGCCGACGCCGAGCCCGTCACCTTCCGCGCCGTTGCCGCGGAGCGCGCCGGTGACGCCGTTGACGATCTTGCTGCCCAGGTAACCCTCGGGATTGCCGTCCCCATCGAGATCGGCCATGCCGGACGCGCCGCAGCTGCCCTTGTTCTTGCCCGACGAGGAGGGGCCGGTCCAGAGCGTCGTGCCGGTGCGGCCGTCGAGCGCGGTCATGGTGTAGTTGATGTCGGTGAGCACGTCCGGCCACCCGTCGCCGTTGAGATCGCCGATGGCGGCCAGCGTGTTGGTGGTGTTGCTGGTCGCGCGGCTCCAGTTGGTGGTGCCGTCCGAGCCGCGGATGGAGCGGAGCACCGCCGAGGTGTCCATGGTGACGATGTCCGGGATGTCGTTTTCGTCGACGTCTCCGTCTCCGTCGTCATCGTCAAGCTGGCCGACGACGAGCGGACTGTAGCTGCCGCTGCCAACCTGCACTTCCCACAACACTTCGAGGTCCCAGTCGGGGTTGGCCGGACCGCCGTCGCAGTCGGCGTCCTGGGACACCGCCTCCGACGCGAAGTACTGCTCGTCGCAGTAGGAGGGGAGCACGCCGCCGCCGGAATCTTCGGTGTCCTCCGTGTCGGCGCTATCGACCGGCGGCTCGAAGTCCTCGCCTTCTTCGAAGTCACCTTTGGGCGTACTGGCTCCCTGAAGGTTGTTTTCGGGTTCGCAGCCCGCAAGCGCAACGCCCAGAAGCAGATAGGTACCGGCATGAAGAGAGGCGGTGTACTTGGGCATGATGGACCTCGAGCCGTGGTTGGCCTCAGACAGTATGACACACGATCCTGATGGGTGTCGAGCATATGGGTCCGCAACTTGTGAATCGATCACACGGTTCTTGCAAGGCGAAGAGATCGTTGGGTGGCGGGCCCGGCGGCGGGGGGAGGGGCGGCTACGATGGCCGCTGTGAACCTGTTCTGGCTCGTCGCGTGCGGCTCCAGCATCCCATCTGGGCCGGCGTTGACGGCGTGGTTTGGCGATCCTCACGTGCACACTGGCGCGTCGGCGGACGGGTGCTCCAGCGACATGGGCGTCGAGCCGGGCGAACTCTGCGGGGCCGTCGCAATGATCGGGCAGGACGCCGCGGCTCAAGGCCTGTCGTGGTTCGCGCTGGCCGATCACCTCAATGGTCCGCAAGCTCGAACCGACACTGCGGCCCTTGCGGATTGGCGTGCGCTCATCGACGACGGGTTCGCGACGGGGGAGGCGCTGGTGCTCCCCGGGGGCGAGGCCTACATCTCCACGCCCGAAGGGGATCTTGGGCACTATACCGTCATTTTCTTCGCGGACGCGCTCCCGGGGCTGACGCGCGATCTCGCCTCCCCGAGTGGTAGCGCGGAGGGGACGGTGGCGTCCTGTGACGCGCTCCGGACCTGGGTCGACGGCCTGTCGGCCTGGGGCCCTTCGCTCGTCGTGCCGCACCATCCAGCCAGCCTCCGGCCGATGGCGGTGGACTGGTCTTGCCTCCCCGCCAGCGCCCCGGTCGTAGAGGTGTACTCACACTGGGGGAACGGGCTCGGCTGGAAGAGCGCTTCCGAGCCGCACGCCGATTACGACCCGCTTGGGACCGAGCCGGAGGACACCGTGGTCCAGAGCACCGTGGTATCGGCCATGGCGGCTCACCCCGAGTTCGCCCTGGGTTTTGTGGCGGGGACCGATGGGCACCGGACGGCTCCCGGAACGGTGTGCGACGAGCATGCGGGCGGTCGCTACGGTGGGGGCCTGACCGGCGCCCTGTTGCCCGAGGGGGTCGCGCTCACCCGTGCCGCGCTGTTCGACGCCTTCCAAGCCCGTCACACCTACGCGACCACCGGTCCCCGCGTCGCCCTGCACGTCGACGTCATCGTCGGTGATTCGGTGGTGGGCACCCTCGGCGATCAACTTTCGCTTCCCGGGAAGACCGAGGTCCTGCTTCGGCTGCAGTTGGCAGATGCGTTGACCTGGGAGAGCGACGTGGTGTCGGTCAGCGTCATTCAGCCCGGCGTGACACTGCCGGACCAGGTGCGGACGACGGCCGCTGCCGTCGTCGAGGGGCGGTACGAGGCCACGATCGTCGTGGACCCGGAGACCGACCCGACCTTCGCGTACTTCGAAGTCGTGCTGGCCGGAGCTCAGGCCCACCCGGCGGACTGCGTCGACGAGGCCGGGGGGGCGTTTTCGGACGACACCGAGCGGGTGTGGACCTCGCCGACCTGGTTCAGCCGCAGCTGA
>SHYX01000084.1 GCA_009692585.1 Myxococcales bacterium | reverse complement strand
GATGCTCCCCCGGAGCTCCACGGTGCAGGACATGCGCGCTTCCCGGCGCGCGCAATGGCAAGAGGCGGGCCGGCTGCCGGGCACCTGGATGATCGGCGTTCGCCCGTCGCGAGACAGTCCGGAGACGCGAATCCCGGCGGCGGTCGTTCGTCAGCGGTGTCGGACTTCCGTCAGTCCGCTACCGCGTGCTCATCGTCCCGCCCGCCGCGGTGGACGTGGTGCGCGCGCAGCTCGCCGCCGAGATCGCCGCGGGCGAGGCGGCCGGGCGCGGCGCCGACCGCTGCCCACTCCGAACACCCGCGCCGACCGAGGGCCCCGCCGGAAAATGTGCCTTACTTGGACTATCCGCGCGTGCATGCCGCAACTATAACAATGAAGCACCCAACGCGAATGTTCATGGCCGGCAGCATGCACCAAGTCGTGCGGCTTGCGCAATCTGCGGTGCGCGAATATGAGACTAGCGATGAAGTGCAACCTCTCGACGCTCGTGGTCGCGACCGCGGTTTTGGCCGGCTGCAGTCATAGCTGCAAGAGCGCAGCTCCCACTGCAGTCACACCGGAAGCAAGTCCAAGCGCCACTTCTGCTGCTGTGGATCTATCAATCGTTGCCGTCTCGCCCGTCATGAGCCATCGGGGTATCACCGTGCGGATGGAGGCCATGTCTGGGTCGGGACCGAGTATTGGTTTGACCTTTCTGGTCACCTCGACCCAGCCGCAGACCTTCTCAGTGTGGGTTCCGACGATTCCACGAGACATGCGTGCATTTATTGATGGTCGGCAAGTGCAGATTGCGCAACCGGCGCTCGACACGCCCGCGATGAAGCGACAGATCCATACAAAGCCCGGCGAGGTCGTGAGGATTCCGAGCCCCGTGCTGCTAACCTTTGGTGACGACGGAGCGAGGGGTAATGGCTTCACATGGACGATTCGTCACATGCCGCCGCCGAAACTTGTTGAGATAGAAGCTGCGTTGGAAATCGACGAGGTTGTGGTAGGCGCGCCGCGAGTTTCTGTGAAGCTAGGGGGCTGAAAGCCTGCTGACATAGAGTCGGCAGTCTTAGCGCGGGCAATTGAGGTGCGAGGTAGGATTCTTGCGGTATTCAGCACTGTCAGCGGCAAGACAAGCTGTGTGGACCGCAGACTTGAGGGGCGAGATGCTCTGGCGCGCCCAAGTCGCCGCCTACGCTGACGTCAAGTCGCTGGACTCCTATTGTGCCGAATGGTACTACTCGCTCTGTCTCAACCAGATCCTCCCAACCCAAGTGAAGAACATCGGCACTCAAAAGATCACCTCGATCAAGGTTAGCAAGGTTCGGGCTCAACGGTACATGGGGAACGCCTCGCAGACACTCTGGGGCATCTGGCGGGACCTGCCGCCGGGCGCGGAGTCGTCCGTCCCCAGCACGACATCACCACCGGTGAAGTCGAGCAACGGAAACCGGGACCTCAGTGAGACCTGGGAATTCTACCGTGTGGAATGGCTGGAACTGGGGGACGGCACCCGTCTGTCCTACGGCGCGGAGGACTACCGTGAGGCCGCCCGCGGCACGCTGACGTTCACCGACGTCCGCGCGGCGCGGGAGCGCGGAGGCATGTCGACCAAGGCCGTCGAAACGCTGTTCGAGCAGCGCGCTGCGGCGGGGTACCCCGGGGCCGGCCGATGACGGAGCGCAGCAGATGGACGGGGCCGGAGCACCGGGCGGGGCGCCGTAGGCGGGGCCACCCGAGTGTACGTGTGCCGGCCGGTCCCGTCCGACGTCCCGCATCGGCGTCATCCCCCCGCAAGACCGGATCACAGCGGGCGGGCCTGCCGCGATACCCTCTCGTCGCACATGCCCGACGCAGCTCCCCTTGTCCTCCCCACCGCCCCCTTCCAGGGCTGCGCCGCCTGCGGCACCTGGGCCCGCGCCGCTATCTGCCCCCGTTGCGGCTGGTCGAAGCCTGCTGAGCCGCGGTAGTCCGGCGCGGTCCCGATCCTCCTCGACGTCGTGGTGAGCGGGTCCGGCGTGCTGTCGCTCGCCGCGGTGTGGTGCGCCCGTCTGCCTTGGCTCGAAGCGGACGCCGCGTTCCGCGCGGCGTTGGTGCATGGCTCGGACCCCCGGCCTGGCTCCGCCGTCCAGTTGGGCCGCCATCCACCGCATACCAGACTCCCGGAACTACATGGGCCAGAGGTCACCGCACACCACGCCGCGGCGGATCATCTGTGGTATTATCGGCACCGGAGTCAACATGATCCTCGTTCTGCTCGCCTGCACCAGCGCAACACCGCTACAGGGCGTCGCCGGCGCTGAATGTTATCCGAACGACACCTGCAACGACGATCTCGTGTGCGCCGACGGGGTGTGCGAAAGCTCCCATCTCGACACCGACACCGACACCGACACCGACGCCGACACCGACACCGACACCGACGCCGACACCGACACCGACACCGACACCGACACCGACACCGACACCGACACCGACACCGACACCGACACCGGCCCGTGCCCCGCAGAAATGGCGCTCGCCGGCGCGGCCTGCGTCGACCGGTGGGAGGCCCACCTCGAAGGATGGTCTCCTTACGACGTGCCGACCGCCGGCGTGGCGGCCTCGGCCTCCGGCGCAGTGCCGCAAGCCTACATCTCGGGCGATGGGGCCGCCGCGGCGTGCGCGTCCGCCGGCAAACGTCTCTGCACGCTGAACGAGTGGATGCGCGCCTGTGGCGGTCCCGACGAGACCACCTACCCCTACGGCGACGCCTACGATCCGAGCGCGTGCAACGACACGTACGACGGAGCCCACCCTGTCGTGGATTACTTTGGTACAAGTTCGGGGATCTGGGACATGGATCACATGAATGATCCGGGCATCAACCAGCAACCGGGCACAGTGGCCGCCAGTGGCGCATTCGAGGACTGCGTGACGCCAGACGGCATCTACGACCTGCACGGCAACCTGCACGAGTGGATCGACGATGCAGAAGGAACGTTCAAGGGGGGGTTCTACGCGGATGCTGCCATCAACGGCCTGGGATGCACCTACATGACCACGGCCCACGGCACGGACTACCACGACTACTCGACGGGCTTCCGTTGCTGCGTGGAGCCGTCCTGAGCGGACCTGGCTATTCCACCCAGCTGTCGATCTCGGCAATCGCCACGTCGAGCTGCGCGCTGGAGAGGTTCTCCAAGCCAAACCCGATCACGACGATCTGCCGGTCGTAGCCCACCGCGGCGGCGCCACCCGTCGACCACTCCCACAGCGTGGCGTCGCCCGCCAGCACGTCCGGGTAGTCCTCGGTGTACTCGTCGCCGACGGTCCAGCTTTCCACTGTGGTGGTGCCGGCGTCATCTGCCACGAGCGTGGTGTGCAGGACCTCCGACAACCAATCGGCGTCCGTCGCGTAGCCCACCTCCGAGCCGCTCACGACGAGCACCCCGCCGCTTACGACGTAGTCCTCGATCGCCAACATCTCTGCGGCCTCGAACGTGCGGTCTCGCACGCTCTCGTCGCCCAGCAGCCAGACGACGGATCCGAAGCTGGAGAGAGAGACCTCGCCCGCGGCCACGACATCGTTGCTGGCCACCGAATAGTCCCCGAGCGCCCTGCCCACCTTGCTGGCAAACGTGTGCGTGGGCTGGTCGTAGCTGCCGTCCAACACGCGGTCGAACCCGTCGACCACGAGCCATTCGCTGCCGGTAGCCCCGTACGTGTCGGAGGGCTCCGAGTTGCCGAAGGTCGAGTCGGTGGTGAGCAGGCGGATGAGCGCGGCGTTGGCCACCGTGACCGGCGAGGCGCTGGCGTCGGTGAGCAACGTCCAGCGCGCGCCGTCGTCCGAGCCCTCGACACGGTAGCGCAGCGCCTCGCCCCCGGCGTCCGCGCGCCAGGTGACGGTGGTGTTGGAGCCGTCGGACACCGTGGCCGAAAGCTCCGGAGGAGACAGCGGGTTGTGAGGCAGGCCGCTCGCGGCGAGCCAGCGCGCGTAGGAGCGTTCTTCGGTCAGGCACTCCGCGTGTGCAGCGTCGATCCAAGAGATGCTGGCCCTGGTCGTTGCCAGAGATTCATTAGATAGATCCTCAGATACGACCAAGCCGCGAGACGCGAGATCTGCGCGGAGCGCCTCATTGGCGGCGTCGGTACCGCCGCCGCTGGTGTAGCTCGACCGAAGGATGCCCCCCGCTTCGGCATAGTCGGCAAAGGTGTCGGACTCCCCGTACAACGCGTCGAACAGGTGGACGGCCGTGATGGGAAGGCCACCCTCGCGCACGATGGCGGCGGTGGCGAGGTAGCCGCCGGAGTGGGCGGTGAGCGCCAGGCCCCCGACCGTGGGTCGGGCGATGTAGCCGTCGCGGTACAGGACAGAGAGCACGTCGCGCACGAGATTGGCGTACCCGCCCGGCTCGTCGAGCCGCCCGAAGTCGCCGTCGGCGGCGTCGACAGGCCCCTGAGGCACCACGAGCACGGCGTCACGGCCCGACAGCGACACCTGGTTGACCAGCTTCTGGGAGGGGACGATCGACGCGATCGTGGCGTTGTGGCCGTGCAAGTGGGTCACGATGCCCACCGCCCCCTGGTCCGACAGACCCTCCGGTACGTACAGGAGCACCGAGGGGTCGTCGTACGCCTCGTCCTCATACGGATAGGGCGCGGACGGCAAGGCGAGCGTCACTTCGTGGCCGTACCCGTTGGAGATCCACGATGCGGCGGGCAGGTCGGGGTGCCCGATCACGGCGGCGAGCCCCACCGTGACCGTCGACCCGTCGACGCTCAACGTGGCGGTGCCGGTCGCGACGGAGGGCTCGGAGGAATCTCCAGAATAGCTTACGATGAAGCTGCGTGATTCGTTTGCAGCGATCGCGGCGGTGTCGCCCTCCACCTCGAACTCGCCGTCGACGGTCAGGCGCAGCCCACCGGTAGAGCTGCGGTTCCCGGAAGACAGCGTGAACGCTCCGTCCGACACGGCATCCCCGGCCACTGCATAGGGCAACGACACGTAGGCGTCGGCCGAGAGCACGACCCGGGCGGCCTCCTCGGGGGGAGCGGTGTCGGTGTCGGTACCGGTACAGGCGGCGAGGATCAACATCGAACGGCCCTTACCACGATGCGGTCACACCGGTCGCGGACGGGCCCGCCTGCGTAGTCGCCCACAAAGGCGTCGACGTAGAAGCCGGCGGCTTCGCACAGCCACTCCAGCTCCCGGGGCAGCGCGAGCTGCAGGGGTAGAAGCGATGTTGCGATGAGTCGATCTTCAAGGAAATACCGATCGAGAAGATCGATTCTGAGTGCAGTTGCGTCACGACGAACCTCTCGGGTTCTGTGCGCGTGGCGACCGCCTACGTACCCCTGCCAGGCCCTGGCCTCGGGGGAGTGGGCCACGCCGAGGAGCGCGAAATCGGGCGCCGGCAGATCGATGGTCAGGAGACCGCCCGTCGTGAGTGCGCGCGCACATGCCTGGAGGCACGCCAGAGGGTCGGCCCTGCCGTGCAGGAACGCGAAGGCGCCGTGCGGTAAGAGGACTTCGCCGAAGGTACCCAGGTCGAAGGCGCGCATGTCCCCTTCGATCCAACGGATGCGGTCGGAGGAGGCGCGCGCGATGGTCAGCATGGACGCGGACCGATCCAGCCCGGTGACCTGGCGGTCCGTGGCGAGCAGCCGGCAGATCCGCCCCGTGCCGCAGCCCAGCACGAGCAGAGGGCCCGATCCGGTATTTCGGGCGAAGTACGCAGCATCTGCGCTCGCGTCCCCGAGCTCGGCGTCGTAGAAGGCGCCGATCCCGTCGTAGGGGTCGGCTACCGGACGCACAGCACGCTCTCCACAGGAAAAACACTTCGAAAAGCCCGTTCGGCGCGGTCGAGGTCGGCCCCCATCCAAGGTCCGAGGGGGTACATGGCCCGGCCGAGCCCGAGCGCGGCCACCTCGAGACCGTCGCGATGCGCGGCCACCTCCGCGCGCGACCACCGCAGCCCGTGCACGATCTCGGCGTGCAGCGGCGCGAGCGGCCAGGCGAGCCGGTCCGCCTCTCCAACCGCGTCGGCGAGCGTGGCGCGGTGTGCGGCATCGGTGGCGATCAACAGCTCACGGCCCTCCACGGCCGCGGTCAGCGCCTCGGCGGCCGCGCCGAGCGGGAGCGGCGCGCACGCGCTCCGGTTGGTCGCGCGCAGGGCGATCCAGCGGTGCAGAGGATCCTCGTCGGGTGTGTCGGCCGCGAACCGAACGGCCCAGGCCACGCTGGCATCGGCACCGGCCGAATCGTCACCCGCGGGAGCGGTGAGCGCGACATAGCCGGCGGAGCGCGCAGCATATTCCAGGTTTACCGCCGCGGCGCCCAGCCCTGTCCAGGCGCCGACGTCGCCGTAGTCCAGCGCCGGGAGCAGGCGCCAGCGATCCAGGCGGCAGATGAGCCGTCCTGCCGTCCACTCGTAGCGCCAGGGCTGGGCGTTGTGCCCCGTGGGCGCCAGCGTCGCCGCCGTCACCAGCGCCGCGATGGTCGCGATGGTGGGGCCCGGAGGCCCTGCGAAGAAGGACGGCGCTCGCACGGCGGTAGGGTGCACCCGCTCATGTTCGCACGGCACTGGCGTTCATGGGACCGCCACAGAGCTTAAAGGCGTTGGATGCGCATCCTGTGCGGTGTCGTGGGCGAAGGAATGGGGCACGCCATCCGGTCGCGGGTGGTCATCGAGTGGCTCCTCGATCGCGGCAATGAGGTCCACTGCGTAGTGTCGGGACGCGCGCACGCGTTCCTCGCGCGCCGCCTCGCCGGCGAAGGCGGCGGTAAAGGCGAAGATGCCGGGTGCGTGGCACTACGTGATCAGCACGTTCTTCGACGCCCCCCTCCGGAAGGAGCGGACCACGCTGGTGCCCCCCATCCTGCGTCCGGAGCTCCGCGCCGCCCGTCGGGAGCCCGGTGCCCACGTCCTGGTGTATCAGGCCTCCTCGGTCAACGCCGATCTGGTGCCGCAGCTCTTGGATGACGGTACGCGGCTTCCCAACGTGCTCGAAGGCCTACTCGGGAAGGTCTGACGGCGGGTCCGGCTCCGCCGCCAGCCGCTCCACGGCGTAGATTCGCGCATCGATGAACGGATCCGAATACGTCGTCACCAACGTGGCGTTGGCCTCGACCCACGCGTCCATCTCCAGGCGGTCGGCGGACGCGCCGAGCCCGTCGCCCGTGAGCAGCACGTAGGGAACGGGGCCTTCGCCGGTGCACTCCGCCGTGAGGTGGGCTCGATGGGGATCGTCCTTGAATCGAAAGTTGTTACCTGGAGAATATGGGCAATAGACGCGCCCTGCGTATGCAATCGCCTCACGACGGAGGCAGGAGGCTCCGCCCCCCGGGCTAAAGTGTTCGCGCAGCACCGCGCCGAGCCGCCAGTCGGCCACGTCGCGCATCGAGGGGGGGAGCCGGGAGGGCGCGAGCGCGAGATCCTCTCTCCAGAGGCCCGCGGCGGTGGCCAGTCCGAGGAGGAGCGCCAGACCCCCGCGCGGCCAGCGGGACGACATGTGTCGGCCCACGCGATCGATCAGCGTGGGCACGGTCGCCAGCCCGCGAAAGACCAGCACCACGCCGAGCGGGACGAAGTTGGCGCTGTAGCGGGGGGGCGAGCCCGCTGCGGCGAACGCCAGGAGCGGGACGAGCGCGGCCGCAAGCGGGAGCCCCGCGCGCAGGCCCCCAAACAGCTCCGACGCCAGGCCTGAACGGCCGGGCGAGCGCGGATCCACGAGTGGCCCCCACATCCCGAGCCAGGGGAGCGCGATGGCCGCCGCCCACGGCATCCACGCGGGGCGCGTGGATACGGCGAGGAGCGAGATCACGCCGTCCAGCGCGGCGGGCCCCCCCGCCAAGACGATGGCCACGGCCTGCTGCGCCAACGCGTACGCTCCGGCGTCGCGGGCGGTGGGCCCGGTGGGCGCCACGCCCTCCGCGATACTGCCGATCAGCAGGTTGATCGGCAACGTGGGGTACTCGGCGTACAGGGTGCCTACCCCCACCAGCACACCGCCGGCCAGGCCCAAGGTCCCGAGCCAGCGCCGCCAGCCAGGGTGTCCGCGCAGCAGGGTCAGCAGCAGCGCCGGCGCCCACATCCCGATCGTCGTGAGGTGACAGGTGCAGGCCACGCCCACCAGCACGCCGTACAGCGCCGCCCAGGCGGGCCAGCGCGCGGCGCATTCCGCGGCGAGGAGCGAGGCCGGGATGGCGAACGCCACGAGCGGATCCACGCCGTAGCGGTCCGCGGCCGTTACGCCCAAGGGGAAGGTCACCGCCGTGATGGCCGCGCCAAGGGCCATGCCACGGGGCATCCACCGGCTGGCGAGCAGGTAGATGACGGGCCCGAGCGACACATGGAGCACGTGGTTCACGAGGTGACCTGCGAGCCCTGTATCTGGCTGAAAATTCAGGACGAAGGCGGTCACGTATGGCAGTACGGGCAGGCGGTGTGCGTCGAGGTCCTGCACGCGCCCGAGCGAGAGGGCCACAGCGCTGGCGGCCCAGCTACCCGCGTCCGGCCCGTCGAGCAGATGGTCTCGGACGCGCGCCCACCACGGCGACCCTGCGGGCAGGAGCGCGGAGGATTGTTGGCGGTCGGCTGCCCAGAGCAGGAGCCCCACGGCGAGCGAGACGAGCACCCCGAGGGTGTCGGCCCAGCGGGCGATGTGTGACGGGAGGTTTTTCAGCAGCCTGCTGGCACGCAACATCATCAGCTCACCCCGACAAATCGCCAGCGCATGCCTCCCGCGGGCGCCCAGCGAAGGCGCCGCTCGCCGAACAGGCTGCGCACGGTCAACACCAGATCGCCCAGGGAAGCGTCCGGGCTCTCGAAGTTGGCGAGCCCGCGGAAGTCGAGCACGATCTCGTCGCCCTCGATCACGTTGCGCGTGGCGGCGATCTCCTGACCCCCGTACTCGAGGGTGAACACCGGTGCCAGGATGGAGAGCCCCCTCGGCAGCCGGAGAACGACGCCGTCGTTTCCGAGGCGCATGGCCGCCGTTACGGTGGCTGCGGCGCCGGCCTCGCGGGTCAGCACGTCCATCCGAGACGCCATCGTCGGGTTCGCCTTCGACGGGCGGCGCTGGAATTCGCGGGCTTCGGCCATCTTGAACGCGTCGGTGTCGACCCAGACGACCGCGTCGTCGGACAGGAGCACGGCGCGGTGCTGGACCACGTCGGCGCGGGTCTTGTTCTTGCCCAGCCACTCGGTGTCGACGTCCATGCGCCCGAAGTCAGTCGCCTCGCGAGGGAGCACGGCGGGCAGCGTCCGGTCCGCCGCGGTCGCGACGTACTGGCCTGGCAACATGTCGGTGTACTGGATGGCGAGCACGAGCGTCACATTTCGCAGAGTTCGCTCAGACCGATTGTCAACAGATAGCGTAATGCCCCCGCTCAGCAGCTCGGGGGCCACGACCAGGTCGAGCCAGGCGTCCTCGGGAAAGATGGACCGGTAGTCGTCGCCCAGCAGGTCCAGGCAGAATTGGATGTCTGAGAGCAGGAAGTCCCACTGGGCCTGGGCGCGCCGGCGGCCGAAGTGCTCGAGCACGCGCTGCTTGCCCTGCTCGAACTGTCCTCGATCGAACATATCTTTGGCGAGCTGCAGGTCCGGGCTGTAGTAGCCGGCGCCGAGCATCGTGGAGCGATAGCCTTCGAGGATCCAGCCGCCCTGCCGGGACTGATCGAGGTAGGCCCGCTGCCGGTACGGGTCGAGGGTGTCCTGCAGCGCCTCTGCCTGCTTGGGGTACATCGACGCGGACTGCTCGAACGCCAGGCGCGCGCCCGCGGGGTCGCCGCGACGGCGCAGGAGCACCCCGGTCAGGAGCAGCGCCGGCGCGCTCTGGTCCGAGCGTTCGGAGAGCAGGCCCGCCAGCAGCGCCTCGGCTCGCGGAAGATCTTCCTCGTTGCCGCCCTCCAGCAACGCTTGCGCCGCCAGCAGGTGGGCCTCCCGCTCGGTCGGCGAGGCCGCGATGGCCTCCTCGGCGGCCGCGAGGCTCGCCGCCCAGTCCCCGTTGCGCGCCGCCAGCCGCGAACGATCGCGCAACAGGCAGAGCCGCTCCCAGGCCTCGATGTGCGGCTTGAGCGTACGGGCGTACCCGGACACCGCCGTGTACAGCGCGTCCTCCTCCCCCCGCAGCGCATTGGCCACGCGAGCGTGCTCTGCCTTCTCCCGGCGTAATTCTTCGAGGAGCTTCTGCGCCTGAGCCCGGTCGATGTCCACCGCTGCTCCTGGGGTCAGCCCCCCCTGGACCTCCACCAGCGACATTGTCTTGAGGAGGTACTCGGCCGATACCTTCCACACCTCCTCCTTCTCGTCGGCCACGGTCTGGAGCGCGTGCATGCGGAACAGCACGTCGAGGATGGCTTCGCGGGCCTCCAGCACATCCGGGGCCACCCCGGCGTAGTCCTGGGCAGCCGCGGCGGACAGGTATGCCCGCAGCGTGCCGTGATCGGCGAGCGCGCGATCGATCTCGTGCACCACACGAATGGTGGTGTCGATGTCGACCGGGGTCGCCCGCGCCGCGTCCATCTTCTCCCGGACCGGGGCCGCGAGCTCCTCCGCCTCGGCAGCGGAGGCCGTCAGCGCCGCCTTCTCCTGCGCCCTGGACCACCCCCACCACCCCACCCCGAGCAGCAGGGCCACCACGGGCATCGCCACCAACGCGATTCGATCGTAGCGCCTCGGGGTCACCGGATTCGCGTCCGCAACGCGTCGAGGATGGCGTCCATGCTCCTTTTGGCGTCGCCGTAGAGCATGCGGGAGTTCGGCAGCACGAAGAGCGGGTTTTCGACGCCAGCGTAGCCCGCGCCCCGGCCGCGCTTGAACACGACGACGCGCGCAGCCTCCCACGCGGGGAGCACTGGCATGCCGTAGATGGGGCTAGCTCGGTCGTCGAGCGCCCCCGGGTTGACAATGTCGTTGGCGCCGATCACCAGCACCACGTCCGTCTTGCAGAAGTCGTCGTTGATCTCGTCCATCTCCAGGACCAGGTCGTACGGCACCGAG
>SHYX01000035.1 GCA_009692585.1 Myxococcales bacterium | reverse complement strand
GACAACTACTACGGGATCTACCTCGGGGGCGCCGATGGGAGCGAGCTGCGCCTCGTCGGGCAGGACGCCGACGGCGACTGGACGACCGCCGAAGGCTTCGACGTTGTGGTGACCGCCGAGGATCACCTGTACATCGCCGCCTGGGAGGCGCCGGGGGACTCGATCAGCCCCCAGATGACCATCGCCGAAGTCGAGTTTCCCGACGAGATCGTGGGTACCGACGCCGCCAGCTTCGAGTGGGTGCTCGGCCCGACCGGCGCTTGCCCCGGGACGACGCCCCCGGACCCGCCGCCGGGAGACGAGGCGCTGCGCGTGCTCATCGAGGCGGCCAACGCCGCCGCGTCGTGGGTCGCCCCCGCGGTCGAGGCCGACCGAAGCTCGGTTCCGTGGGGCTGGGCGGTATCGGGTGCCTTCAGCGACGGCACCCGGTTCGTCTGGGCCGACACCTTCGCCAACGACTCGGTGACCAACAGCGAGAACACCTACGCGCTGTTCCGATCCACGGCGCCGTTGCTCGGTGCGCGTGGGACCACCGAGCTGGACCCGATCCCGACCACCATCCCCTTTCGCACCACCTTTTCCTTCGACGCGGAGCCGGGCTCGGCGTCGTTGTCCATCGCGTGCTGGCTCGACGATGGCGCCGTGCTGACCCTCAACGGCGTGGAGGTGCATCGGGAGAACATGCCCACCGGCGCCGTCGACGCTACGACGCTGGCCAGCGCTTCGGTCGGCGACGCGGCACGGTTCTCCGCCGAGCTCTCCGCCGAGGCGTTGGTGCGCGGTCTCAACGTCCTGGCGGTCGAGGTGCACCAGGCCGAGCCCTCCGACCCCGACCTGGCCTTCGGATGTGCGCTTTCTGCCCGGATCGCGCCCGATGCGGCGGGACCCACGATCCTGCTGAACGAGGTCGCGCCCGGGTCGGATTCGCCCTTCTGGGTGGAGCTGCTGGACGTCAGCGGGAGCGCGCAGGACCGGGGCGGGATGGTCCTGGCGTCGGCGGGCGGCGAGCGGGTGCTGCCGGCGGGGACGCTCGAGTCCGGCGAACTGCTGGTGGTCGAGGACGTCGGCTTCCCGGTCGCGACCGGCGACGTGCTGTTCCTCTATTCACCCGACCGGAGCGCACTGCTGGACGCCGTGCGGGTGCAGGATCGAGTGCGTGGTCGTGACAGCGACAGCGACGAACTGGAGTGGCGGGTTCCGCGCGCCGCCACCCCTGGCGCCCCCAACGTCATCGACCGCGTCGAGGATGTGGTGATCAACGAGGTCCAGTACCATCGCGCGCCCCTCGCTCGACAAGGCGAACCGGTGACCGCCCAGGACGAGGAGTGGATCGAGCTCTACAACCGCGGGGGGCAGCCGGTGGACCTGAGCGGCTGGCAACTGGCCGACGCGGTGACCTTCACGTTCCCGTCGGGCACGATCCTCGCTCCGGATTCGTACCTGGTCGTCGGCAACGATGCCGCGGCGCTGGCGAGCGCGCACCCGGGCATCGACGTCGTGGGTGACGTCTCCGGCCGCCTGAACAACGACAGCGATCGCATCCTGCTGCGGGACGGATACGGAAACCCTGCGGATGACATCCGCTATCTTGACGGTGGGCGTTGGCCGGAGGCGGCCGACGGCGGGGGGTCGAGTCTGGAGCTCCGCGATGCCCGCGCCGACAACGCCGTGGCGGAGTCGTGGGCGCCGAGCCACGAGGGCGGGCGCTCGGCCTGGGCCACCTACCGCTACCGAGGCGACGCCGAGCCAAGCGCGGTCGGTCCCGACGGCGCGTACCACGAGTTGGTCCTCGGACTGCTCGACCGCGGCGAGGTGCTGCTCGACGACGTGAGCGTGATCGAGGACCCGGGCGGGACGCCGGTGGAACTCGTCCAGGACGGAGGATTCGACGACGGCGGAACGTGGCGGCGGCTGGGAAACCACCGCCACAGTGAGCTGACGGCCGACCCGGACGACTCCGGGAACCGCGTGCTTCGCCTCGTCGCGACCGGGCCATCCGGACACATGCACAACCATGCGGAGACGACGCTCTTCCGTTCGATCAGCACCCGGGAGTACGAGGTGTCGTTTCGGGCGCGCTGGATATCTGGCAGCAACCAACTCAACAGCCGGCTCTATTTCAATCGCCTGCCGCGCACCACGCTCGTGGAGTTGCCGTCGCCGTCCGGCACACCCGGGGCGCCGAACTCCACCGTGGTGGAGAACACCGGCCCGACCTTCGACGACCTGGCGCAATCCGTGGCCGTGCCCGCCGCCTACGAGGCTGTGTCCATCAGCGTTTCTGCGGCGGATCCCGACGGCGTCGCCGGGGTGACCCTGTGGTCCTCGGTCGCGGGGGCGGACTTCCTGGCGCAGGCCATGACCGAGGTGCAGCCCGGTCGCTGGGTCGCGTCGCTCGACGGTCAGGCGGCGGGGACGATCGTGCAGTTCTACGTCGAGGCCGAGGACGACGACGGCGTGGGCGCCACCTTCCCCGCAGCCGGTGCCGCCTCACGGGCGTTGATCAAGTTCGACGACGGAAAGGCGGCGACCAACGGCCTGCACAACTTCCGCATCCTGATGACGGAGGCCGACTCAGACTGGCTCCATGACGACATCAACCTGATGAGCGACGATCTCGTGGGCGCCACCGTGGTGTACGACGAGGCGGAGGTGTTCTACGACGTTGGCGTGCGCGCGAAGGGGAGCGAGCGCGGCCGGCCGGAGGTGGCGCGCCTCGGCTACGGCGTGAGCTTCCGCCGCGACCAGCCCTTCCGCGGCAGCCACACGAGCGTCCTCATCGATCGTTCGGAGGGGGTGGGGTACGGGCAGCGCGAGGTGCTCCTGAACCTGGTGATGACCCACGCCGGCTCGGTCTCCGGCGAATACAACGACCTCACGCAAGCGCTCACGCCGCGGTCAGAGCACACCGGGCCCGCGGAGCTGCAGCTCGATCGGTTCACCGACCTGGTCCTGGACTCCCAGTTCAAAGACGGCGCCAGCGGCACCCTCTTCGAATACGAGCTCATCTATTACCCGCTCACGACGGATGACGGCACGCCCGAAGGGGTCAAGCTGCCGCAGCCGGACAGTGTCGTCGGCACGGGACTCACCGACCTCGGCGACGATCAGGAGGCCTATCGGTGGAATTTTCTGATCCAGAACAACGAACGCGAGGACGACTACTCCGGCCTGGTCGAGCTGTGTCAGGACATGGACGCGGTGATCGACGTCGAACAATGGCTGCGCGCCTTCGCCTTCGCCACCCTGAGCGGCGCCGTCGACAACTATGGAAGCGACGGGAGCCAACACAACGCGCGTTTCTACGTTCGACCGGAGGACCAGCGGGTGCTGTACTTCCCGCACGACCTGGACTTCTTCGGAAGCTCGTCGATGTCGCTGGTCGGCAACGGCGACCTCGCGCGGCTGCTCGAGGAGCCGGCCAACGAACGCTCCTACTACGGGCACCTGCAGGACATCGTCGGGCGGGCGTACAACACGGCCTACCTGGGACGGTGGTGCGATCAGATGGCCGCGCTGCTGCCGGCGCAGGACGTCGCCGGCAACTGTGCGTTCATCGACGCTCGGGCCGACTGGGTGATGTTCGGCGCCGGCAACGCGGTGACCACGCGGTTTCCGCCGCTCGACTTCCGCATCACGACGGGAGGGGGACGCGACGTGTCAGTGGCGAACGCCGAGGTCATCATCGAGGGCGAAGGTTGGATCGACGTGCGGCAGATCACGCGGGAGGGCGAGGCCCTCCCGCTGGAGCTGACCTGGGTCGACGCCCAGAGTTGGCAGGTGACAGTGCCCCTCGTCAACGGCACCAATGACGTGAGCCTCGTCGCCACCGATCTGCACGGCGGGGTGGTCGGGACTGACGCGCTGGTGGTCACCTCGACGGCTCCGTAGCGACCCCGACAAGCGTCCGCACCAGCTCTTCGTCGGCCACGGCCCAGTCCACGGCCGTGGCCCCCGCCGGCATCCAGGTGTGGTCATCGGTGGGAAAGACCACGAAGGTCGGCGCGCCGAAGCGGGCCGCAAGGTGGGTGGGGCCGCTGTCAGGCCCCAGCCACGCGCCCGCCGAGGCGGCCAGTCCGCAGAGCTCCTCGAGACCGGGTCGATACGTCGCCCACGCCTCCAGGGGGCCCCCGACCAGCACCACCGGGTGGTTCGCCGCGAGGCGGTCGCGGAGGACCTGCCAACGAGACAGCGGCCAGCTCCGCCCCGCATCGCTGGCCCCCGGCGCCAGAACGATTGGACGATCGAGGCGGATCGGCGGCGCGGCCAGGCGGAGCCACGGATCCGCCAGCGGGAAATGCGAGGGGAGCACCGAGGCGAAATGAGCCCAGGCCCGGACGCCGGGCGGCGGCCGCGACGCGACCGCGTGGCAGCGCGCGACCGGAAGGAGGGCGCGCCCTTCAGCAAACACCACCGCCTCCCCGTACCCCACCGGGTCCGCGCCCCCGAACATCCACAGTGCTTCGATGGCATCGAGGTCCCAGCAGCGTGCCGGGGTGCCGCACGCGCGCACGAGCGGGAGGTGTCGCGACGAGCAGGCCACATGGACGGCGCGCCCCGTCGCGAAGCAGGCGGCCAGCACCGGCAAGGTGATCACGAAGTCGCCGAGCGCCCCCCCGCGAACGAAGATCAGGGGCTCCCCTTCGCTCACGGCGACGACGGTGGCGCCTCGACCGCGCGGAGCCGACCGAACGCGGGCCGACGCAGGTAGGTCGCGAACCAGCCGTCACAATGCTCGTTCAAGGAGCAGAATCGGCATTCCTCGCCCTTGTGGAAGGCGACGACGTCGGGAAAGAACCGGAGCGCCTTCCCCAACTGGTGGTCGGCGTCGACGTACCAGCGGTTCCCGGTCTTGCCGCCGAGCGAGGCGAACTCCCCGAGGAGGCAGGCCGGAAGCCCCCGGATGGCGACACGCACCCCTCCACGCTGCAAGCGGGGAACGAGGTCGCGCAACACCGCGAGCACCCGGGCTGGCGGCGGCGCGTCACCGGAGGCCGCGCCGTCGATAGGGAAAGGGTAGCTCAGCGTCATCGAGCCTACGCCCGTCGCGAGCGCCACCTGCACCGCGCCCCCGAGGCTCGGGAGCGCGGAGCTGACCAGCTGGGTGCTGGCCACGGTCGTGAGCCCCGCCGCACGGGCCGCGCCGAGCACCCGTGCGGCGGCGGCGAGGTTGGCGCCGGACTCGCCCACCTGGAGCGGCAGCACCAGCGTGTCGACGGGGATGCGTGCGGCGGTGAGTCCGTCCAGATCCTCGACGCCCGCGTGCAGCGTGATGCGCCGGATTCCCCGCGCGCGCGCATACGCCGCCAGCTCTGGGAGGTCGGGACGCGACGCAGCGCCCACCCCGCTGAGGACCACGCTGTCGACGGGGCGCCCGCGGGTGCTGGCCGCGGTGAACCACTCCAGGTTGGCCAGGACCTCGGCGGTTGGCATCGACCGCGTCGGCACGGGCGCGCCCGCGCGGACGCGGCCCGGATAGCTGCGCTGCAGGCGGATCTGCAGCGCCTGGGGGTGTTGTACAGCGCCGGCGGGCGTCCACGTGAGCATCGCCGCGCGCGTAACCCGAAACCGTGGGGAGATGGCTCGCCGCCCTCTCCCCCTACCGCGCCATGCCCTTCAGCCTCTAAGCTCCGCTTTCCGGCCTGCGGCGCCCCCCGCGTTGCCAACGCGGGGCGACCTCATCCCATCCCTCCCCCTCTCCGCGGTCCCCCGTGCCGCCGGGGCGTTCCATGGATGTGGGTGCGGACGTCGCGGCGGCGTGGGCGACCATCATTCCCCTACATCCCCACCGCTTCCGACCGATGCAGCGGCGTCGAGGTTCGCATGCGCGTCAGCTTGGTGTTTTTGCTGTCCACCGGGTGCGGCTCAGACTGGTTGGCGGACACCGAGGACGCCTCGGACGGGCTCCCCCCCGAGCTCTACCTGGTGAGCCCCAAAGACGGCTTGCGACTGCTGAGCGTAGAAACAGTCACGGTGCAGGCGGTGGTCATCGACGACCGGGACGAACCGGCCACGCTCGAGGTGCGGGTGATGAGCAGCACCGCGGGGGTCGTTGCCACTGGCCATCCCGACAAGCTGGGGCAATTCCACCTCCAGGTCAGCCTGCCGGAAGGTACACATGACCTGTGGATCGAGGCGGAGGACAGCGATCACCGACAGGTACGGCGCAATGCCCAGGTCGTCGTCGAGCCGACCCGTGTGACCGCGCCCGTCGTGACCATCGAACCACAGGACGCCGTCACCGGTGTCGAACTGACGGCGGTGATCCTCACCGACGCCTGGTTCGCGGACGACAGCCCCTTCGACTACCGACGGCAGTGGTCCCGAAACGGCGCTGTCACCGAGTTCACGGACGCGACCGTGCCCGGGGAGCAGGTGGTCGCAGGCGACATCTGGGAGGCGTGGGTGATCGCGGTGACCGGCGGCGCGGAGATCGAGCCCGGCAAGGCCTTCCTCGCCATCGGCAACGCGCCACCGGTCGTCGGGGTCGCGACGATCGAAGCGGATGCCCTGGCGGCCACGCTCCATTGTGGCCACGACGCACCCACCGACCCCGAAGGCGACCCGCTCACCGCCACCTACGCGTGGCGGCTCGACGGCGACCGCCTCGACGACACCACCCCGAGCATCCCGACCCCGTTGGCGCCGCGCGGCAGCGAACTGGCTTGCCGCGTCACGGTCTCGGACGGCAACCACGACGACTTCGCCGAGTCGGCCCTGTGGGATCTGCCCAACCACGCGCCGACCCTCGCTGCGGCCATCGTGACGCCGGAGGGCCTGGGCGTCGGCACCACCGCCGCCTGTGCACTGGTCGAGCCCCCCACCGACCTCGACGGGGACGAGGTCGACGTGAGCTATTCCTGGTTCGTCGACGGCGCGGAGGTGGGACGGGGCCCGACGCTGCCGGCGGGAACCGCCAGTCGGGGCGCCATGCTGCACTGCGTCGCGACCGGAGACGACGGCCACGACGCCACGACCTCGATCGCGAGCGCGCCCTTCGCCATCGCCAACACCCCTCCTACCCCACCGAAGCTGCGCGTCAGCCCCGACGATCCCACCGCCGGTGAGACCCTCACCTGCACGGTGGTGGACAGGGCCTACGACCTCGATGGGGACGCGGTCACCTGCCAGACACGTTGGGAGGTCGCGCTGACCGTCGGGGAGGGCGAGACCTTTTCCACGGTCGGACTCGCGGCGGGAAGCACCGTGCGCTGTCTGGTCGCCTGCTCCGACGGGCTGGAGACCGGCGTCGCCGGCGTCATCTCGTTGTCGCTGGGCGACGCCATCTCCGGTGAGACGGCGCCCGCCGACGCGATGGTGCTCTTGTCCGGGACCGCACCAGGAGCCCACTTCGGGAGCTTGCTGTCGCGACTCGGGGACCTCGACGGCGACGGGGCGGTGGACCTCGGCGTGGGCGCGCCGGATGGCGACGAAGGCGCGGTGTACCTCTACACCAGCGCCAGCCTCCGCGGCGCGGAGTCACTCACGGCCGACGACGCCGCCGGCGCCTGGCGCGCGGCCACTCCCGGAGATGGCTTCGGTGCCGCCGGCGCGGCGGACGTGCTCGGTGACCTCGACGGCGACGGCGATGAGGACCTGGCCCTCGCCGCCGCGCGCAGCGGCAGGGGGGGCGCCGACGCCGGCCAGGTGTACGTGGTCTACGGGGGCGCGGGTCTCCCCAGCGACTCTCCGATCGAGGCGGCCGCCGCGTGGAGCTTCGTGGGCGAGCCGGGCGACGGATTCGGCGCTCGTCTCACCGGTGGCGACCTCGATGGCGACGGCCTCGCCGAGCTGATCGCGGCCGGTCCGACCAGTAGCCTCGGTGGCGCTGCGGCCGGGGCGGTCGCGGTGTTCGCGGGGGACCACACCCGGCCGACCGGCACCCTCGACCTGGCCGACAGCGACGCCATCGTGGTCGGAGCGGCGGGGAGCGAACTCGGGTGGGGGTTGGCGCTCTGCCCGGACGCCGACGGGGACGGCGCTCCGGAGCTGGCCCTGGGCGCGAGTCGTGCGTCCCCAGACGGGCGGGAAGGGGCCGGTGTGTTTGGTCTGCTCAATGCCGCGGCGCTCGAGTCCTTCAGCGACCTCGACGAGAGCGCCTGGTTCCGGGTGAGCGGCGACGCCGCCGGCGATCAGCTCGGCGCCGCCGTCGCCTGCCCCGGCGACCTCGATGAAGACGGCCTGGGCGACGTGTTCGTGGGTGTGCCGCGCTCTGAGGGCGAGGGCACCGACAGCGGCAGCGTGGCGGTCTTCTTCGGACGGAGCGAGCCCGACGTGGGGCTCTTCGCCGCCGACGCCGACGCCCGATTCTTGGGCGCGGGAGCGGATGCGCGCCTTGGCGCCGTCCTCGCGACTGCGGGCGACCTCGACCACGACGGGGTGGGCGACGTGCTCGCCGGCGCCCCTGGCGGCGCGGGGGGGGTGGAGGTCTACCGCGCCCTGAGCGTGGCGGACTGGACTCCCGACGGCTCCGAGCCCGACGCCAGCATCGCCGGCAATTCGCTCACCGAACGCATCGGCCAGGCGCTCGCCGGGGGCCTGGATTTGGAGGGGGACGGGTTTGCGGAGGTGGCGGTGGGTGCCCCGACCTCGAACAGCGGCGCGGGCGCGGTGTACGTCTTCTCAGGCCGCTGAGCCCCGGACGTCGGGCACGCGCGCGGCGATCTCGGTGACCAGGGTGCCCACCGGCAGACCGCGGGCCGCCTCCTGGTGCAGCCAGGCGGCTGCGAGCGCGACGGCGTCGCACTCGGCGCGGGTCCAGTCCCCGTTGGTGCGCCCGGCGTGGTGGTTGGCCAGCAGACCCCCCACGATCCCGGCCAGCAGGTCGCCCGAGCCCGCGACGCCCAGCGCCGCCGTCCCACCGGGCAGCACCGCGAGCGGCTCCCCGGTCACGATGGGGCACGCCCCCTTGTAGATGGTAGTCGCGACCTGGGAAAGGCGGGTGACGGTGGCGAGGCGGTCCGCCTCCAGGCGGCGCCAGCTCTGTCCGAGCAGGTGGGCCGCCTCCCCCGCGTGCGGCGTGATCACCCGCGGGCGGGGGCTGGGCCGCCCGTCGAGCGCCCGCAGGCCGTCGGCGTCGAACACGGCCGGCCCGGGAAACTCGCTCCACAGACGGCGAAGTTCGTCGTCGGCGCCGCGGCCGAGACCCGGCCCGGCCACCAGCACCTCACCCGCGGCGCCGCCGCCGGGCTCGGTGACCATGACCTCCGGGGGAAGTTCCGGCAGCCGGCTCCAGGCGGCGCGTTCGATCTGGAGCGTCACCAGACCGGCCCCGCCCCGCAGGGCACCGAGGCAGGCGAGCACGGCGGCGCCCGTCTTCTCGGCGGTTCCCGCCCGGACCGTGACGTGCCCCCGCCGCCACTTGTTGGCATCGTCCGGGAGGATCGGAATCCACGGGCGCGAGTCGACCAGGTAGGCCTCGGCGGGAACGCCACGCCACTCGAGCCCGATGTCCACCAGGGCGAACGGGAGCGCGTCCACGAAAAGAAAGGGCTTGAGTCGTCCGACGGCGACCACGAAGGCCGGGCGCGGACCGTCACCCACGCGGAGCCCGGTGTCCGCGGCGACGCCCGTGGGCACGTCGATCGCGACAATGGGAGCTCGCGACGGCGGCAGCTCCGGGAGCACGATGGGAACACGTTGTCCGGTGCCGAAGATCGCGTCGACCACCAGGCCCGCGTCGTCCAGGGCGCCGAGCAACCCGAGCTCGCGCGCGACCCCGTGCATGATGCGGCACTCCGCGGACGCCGGCTGAAACACCGCGTGGCAGCGCACGGTCCAGCCGCGAAGATGCAGGTGGCGGGCCACGGCGTAGCCGTCGCCGCCGTTGTTCCCCGGGCCGCACAGGATGCGAGTGGGCGGCGGCGGGCGCGGTCCCCACCAGGCGACGATGGCGTCGGCTACGCCGTGCGCGGCGTGCTCCATGAGCACGGCGGAGGGGATGCCGACCCCGTGGATCAGCGCCGCGTCCAGCCCGCGCACGATCGCCCCTCGGGAGATGGGTCGCCCGGCGCGTTCCGTCAAGCGAGCAGCGCCAGGTAGTGGCGCACGCTCGCGTCCAGGCCGCAGAAGACGGCGTCGGCGATGAGCGCGTGGCCGATGTTGTACTCCTCGATCGTGGGCGCCGCCGCGCAGAGCGGCCCCAGATTGTGGAGGGTGAGCCCATGCCCGGCCGCGACCGCGAGGCCGAGCGCGCCGGCGCGGGACGCGGCCCGCGCCAGGCGCACGAGCTCCGCCGGGTCCCCCGTCTCGGCCCAGCGGGCGGTGTTCAGCTCGACCATGTCGACGCCCGCCACGCGTGAGGCGTCCACCTGGGCGTCATCGGGGTCGATGAACAGCGCCACGTGGATGCCGGCGACGCCGAGGCGGTCAGAGAAGGCCGCGATCTCGGAAGTGTTCCCCGCGACCTCGAGTCCTCCTTCGGTGGTCACCTCCCCTTCGCGCTCCGCCACCAGGGTGACCCGGTGCGGGCGCGCCTCCAGGAGAATCTCGGCCATCTCGGCGGTGCAGGCGGCTTCGATGTTCAGGAGCGTCTGCACCGACTCGCGAAGCCGACGCAGGTCGTGATCCTGGATGTGGCGCCGGTCCCCGCGGATGTGCACCGTGATCTGCGAGGCGCCGGCACGCTCGGCGACGAGCGCCGCGGCCAACGGGTCGGGGTACCGGGCCCGGCGGGCCTGTCGCAGGGTCGCGACGTGGTCGACATTGACTCCCAGACGTCGCGCCATGCTTCCCCCACCGGCGCCGGACCTATCCTCTCGGATGGACGGGTGCGTCGCTGGGTTGCCTGGCCTGGATGAGGGCCAGGATCCGCTGGGCCAGGCGTTCGGCGGTGTCGCGGTCGTCGTGCTCCACCATCACCCGTACCAGGGCCTCGGTACCGCTCTGGCGCACCACCGCACGGCCGCCCGCCTCGGTAACGAACGCCAGGTCCAGCGTCGGGAGCCGCACGTCCCGCAGGTTCATCGACGACTGAAACGCGGGGCGGAATCCCACGGTGGACAGGGTCGGCGCGACATGGAGCGCGCGGAGCCCCGCGTAGAGGGCATCCGCCGACGGGGGTCCGTCCGCGTACAGGAGGTGACCGCTCGGCTCGCCGCCGAGCCACGCACCGCTCTCGCGCATCGCCGCGGCGACATGGGCGTCGCCCACCGGGGTGCGCACCAGCCCGATCCCCTCCCCGGCCAGCGCGCGCTCCAGCCCGAGGTTGGTCATCACCGTGCCCACCATCGTCGGCCCCCGGCGACACAGCCACAGGATCGCGTCGCCATCGAGGATGCGACCGCGGGCGTCTACCAGCGCGATACGATCAGCGTCGCCGTCGAGCAGGACGCCGGCGTCGTATCCGCCTGCCACTACGGCGGCGGCGGCACGACGGGGGTGCACGGCGCCACAGTCCACGTTGATCGCCGGCGCGGTGAGCACGTGCACCCATGCGCCCAGGGCCTCGAGCACGGCGTAGCCCGCCTCGATTCCCGCGCCACCACCCGCATCGAGCAGGATGCGCCTCCCCTCCAACCATCGCCCCGGGGGCAGCGCCGCCAGCAGGGACTCCACGTAGCGTGCCACACCGGGAACCGCGCGGGACGTCCCTCCGAGGATGGCGGTGGGCGTGCCGATCGCGGCGCTGAGCGCGGCCAGCACCGTGCCATCGAGCTTCCCGCCTCCCCGGCCCAGGACCTTGAGCCCGTTGTCCTCCGGCGGGTTGTGGCTGGCCGTGACCATGATGCCGGCGTCGGCCCCTTCGTCCCGCACGCGGATCGCGAGGCCAGGCGTGGGCAACACGCCGAGATCCGTCGCCCGTCCGCCCGCGGCCGCCACCCCGACGCACACCGCCGTGAGCAGCCCCGGTCCTGACTCGCGGGGGTCACGAGCAATCCAAATGTCGCGACCCATTACCTGGACGGCCGCGTTGCCCACGGACCACGCGAGCGCCGCGGTGACCACCTCGCCAGCGCGGCCGCGGATGCCGTCGGTGCCGAAGGTCACGGCGATGGATCGCGTTGGAGTTTCAGCGTCGCGGGCTCGACGGAGACCACCCGCACCGTCTCCCCCGCGCCATGGAGGACCTCGTACCGCACCCCCTCCCCACGGGTGCGACGGGCCTCGGCGACGCTCCCAGTGCGCCCCGGGGGCACGGTCACCACCACGCTGACGGCGCCGGCGCCCACGGCGTCGATCGCCTCCTGCGGTCCGGTCAGCACCAGGCTGACCGCCGGGCTGACGCTGGTCCACCCTGCGCTCTGGACGACCACCGGCACGAAGTCGAATTGGCGTTCGACGATGATCGGCTCAACGTCGACGTGTACGACGTACCGAGCTTGCCGGGTCGCCACCAGGCCCTTGCGCAAGCCCAGGCCCACCTCGATGTCCTGGTCGTCGCGGAGGCCACCGATGTCCGCCTCGCCCGAGGGGACGCTCTCGACGCTGCGAAGAAGCGTCGCCGCACCTTCGATCTCTGCCCGGTCCGGCGTCACCTTGACCGCCGCCACACGGTAGCCCTCCGCGACCTTGCCGACGGTGGCCGGCATGACGGGCACCCGACGTTTGAGCAGGCGATCCAGGGTCAACCGGAGCAACGCCGGGGACACGCTGGTGACGTTGAGCTGATCCGGCAGTCCCGAGACCGGACGCTGCCCAAGGTCGATGGACACGTCGCCCGCCGAGGCCTTCGCCAGATCCACCTCCATGGTCAGGGTGCGCTGCGGCACCGTCCGCACCAGGGCCTGGACGCCCTCGATGGTCAGCGTCACCACCTCGAGCGGCGGCTCCACGAAGGCCATGCCCTCGGGGATGGTCCACCGCACGGTGGCGCGGGCGCGCTCTTCGACACGATGCTGCGACTGCACCCCCACCCACACCAGGACCGCGAACAGCAGGCTCGCAGACTTGTAGCCAAGGTTGTCGGTCAGCCTCACGCGGTACCCCCTCGCCGGTCGAAGGCTTCGAGGAGGCGCTGGCGCAGCTCGCTGGGGTCATTGGCGGCGCGGACCTCCCCCCCCGAGGCGACGGCCACCGTCCCGCGCTCCTCTGACACCACGATCACCACGGCGTCGGTCTCTTCGGTGAGTCCGATGGCCGCGCGGTGGCGCGTGCCGACGAAGCGGCTGACCTCCTTGCTCAAGGACAAGGGCAAGAAGACCTTGGCGGCGACGATCACCCCCCGACTCACGACGACCGCGCCGTCGTGCAACGGGCTGGTCGGATGGAAGATCGCCAGGAGCAGCTCGCTGGTGACCCGAGCCCCCAGGCGGTTGCCGGTGTCGGCGTAGTCCTGGAGCGCCGCCTGTCGCTCGATGGCGATGAGGGCGCCGATGCGCCGGCTGGCCATCAGGAAGCTGGCGCGGACGATCTCCTCGACCGCGCCTTGGTCGGAGGCCTGGGAGAACGAAGGGAGCAACCGACCGCCGGCCCCGGCCAGCCCGCGGCGAATGTCGGACTGAAACAGGATGAGCACGGCGATGACTGAGTACTCGAGGAACTTCTGGAGCATCCAGTGCACGGCGTACAGCGCCAGCAATTCGGCGAGGAGAAACAGTACCAGCACCGCTCCGAGCCCCAGAAGCGTCTGGAGCGCTCGGGTGCCGCGGACCAGCATCAGGGCCTGGTAGAGCACGAACCACAGAATCGCGACATCGAGGATGTCCGTGACCCGGATGTTGCGCACGTAGAGCGACAGGAACTCGGTCACCGGAGCGCGTTCCAGGTGCATAGCGCCTTCCGTGTCGCGACGATGTCGTGAACCCGGAGCATGCCGACCCCCAGAGCGGCGCAGTATATCGCGACGGCCAGGGAGCCCTCCAGGCGATCGTCGGGCGTCGGCGCGTAGGCGAGCGTGCCGAGAAAGCTCTTCCTCGATGCCCCGATCACCACCCGCGCGTTGTCCCGGCCCGTAAGCGACCGCAACACCGCCACCGACTGGGGCGCCGTCTTCGCAAACCCGATGCCCGGGTCGATCCACACGTCGATGCACCCCGCCCGCGTTGCGAGTTCGGCGCGTCGGGCCAAGAGCGACCACACCTCCGACACGACGTCGGCGTATTGGGTGTGCAGGCTCATCGTGCCCGGCGTGCCGCGCATGTGCATCAGCACCAACGACGCGCCCGCCAGCGCCACCACCCGGAGCATGTCGGGGTCCGCCGCGGCGCTGACATCGTTGACCATCCGCGCGCCAGCGGCCAAGGCCTCGGCGGCGACGCGGGCCCGGCGGGTGTCGATCGAGACCAGGCCCCCCGCGGCCACGGCGGCGCGTACCACGGGCAGGACGCGCCGGAGTTCCTCCTCTTCGTCGACCGGCGCCGCCCCCGGTCGGGTGCTCTCCCCGCCGACGTCGATGACATCGGCCCCTTCGGCGCAGAGGCTCAGCGCGTGCGCCACCGGCTCGTACCGGCCGCCGTCCGAAAAACTGTCCGGCGTGGCGTTGACGATGCCCATGAGCTTCAACGCCACACCGCCATGGGCGCCGCGTAGGTCTCGGGTGGGCCGAACGCGCTCGCGAGGACCGACGCCTGTCCCGCTTCGGGCTCTAACAACACCACCACCACCGGCCGGACCGACCGCCGGATGTGGTCGCGCAGTTCGTTCAGAGGCACCCCTCCTGACGGGTCGTTCGCCAGGCGAGGGGCGCGCGACGCGTGCTGCAGGTGGTGAGGGATGAGACCGACGCCCGCCGCTCCCGCGCTGTCCGGGATGACCACCACCTCCGCTCGGCGTGGCGACCTCGCAAGCGACACCAGGACGGGCGCGACCGGCGAGGCCGTCTCCAGCACCCGCCCGCCGCCCACAGCAACCGGGCCTACCAGGTCAGCCACCAGACAGGCGCCCAACAGCGTCCGCCGCGCGCGTGTCAGGGTGGCGGCGAGCGGCAACGCGCCCCCGATCAGCAACGCCAGGGCGAACGCGACCGGCGCGCTGCTCGCCGCGAGGCCGCCCACGACCTGATACCCGGCGACAGGCTCCGGGACGACACCGGCCAACAACCCAGCCGCCGTCAGGACCACCAGCAGTCGCGACCACCCCCGCGCTTGCCACAGCGCAATCAGCGCCAGACCGACCGCGACGGGAAGTGCACTCTGGGCGCCCCCGCCGGGCCAGAAGAGATCGGCGGCGATGAGCGCGGGCCCGGCGCCGCTCCCGAAGGGCGCCACGGCGAAGCCCAGCGCGGCCAGCGCCGCGTAGGGGAGCCCCCCGACCGCCAAGAGCATCCCCGCCGTGGGGCCGGGCGCCAGCGCCGCCCCGATCAGCGTCCAGGCCACGGCCAGGCGCGCGTGGCCCGCCGCCAGCGCCGCCGCCGCCAGGAGTCCGGGGCCAAACAACGCCTGCGGGAACCCCCCCCCCGCCAGCTGCACCCCAGCGCCGACACCCGCCGCCGCGAGCGCACCTAGCCACGGGACGCGGTGTCCGGCACCAAAGCGGGCACCGGCCACGATGTTGAGGGTTGCCAGCAGGCCGAAGCCCAAGAGCCCCGCCGCGTCCGGTGCCAAGACACCCCAAAGCGGGGCCAGGAGCGCGGCGACGCCCGGATTGCCGACCACCGACCACAAACTTGCGGTGCCATCGAGAAAGACGCTCGCATCGAGCAGCCCGCGCCGGTGGCTCAGGTTGTCCCAGACCTGCCAGCCGAGCCACCCCTGCATCTCCGTGAGCCCGTCCGTTGCGCGCCGAAGTGCCACCGGGCCGGCGACCGTGGTGCCCTCCAGCATGCGTAGGGCGAGCACGCCGATCGCGACGACCACGCCCGGAACCACCGCGCGCCCCCCCGTCACTCACCCCCCCGCGGATGAAGGCGAGGCGACGATTCGGGCCCTCGCCGCCACGAGGTCGACCTGCGCGACCTCGGCCTCGTCGCGTCGTCCCGCCGAGAGGGCGGCCTCGTTCACCAGGTTCTCCAGCTGGGCGCCGGTGAGGCCGCTCGTGCCCACCGCAATCTCGGCGAGGTCCGCGTCGGCTGCCAGCGGGCAACGCGTGGCGTAAAAACTCAGGATGGCGAGACGCTCGGCCTGGTCGGGCAGTGGAATCGTGATCGTCCGACCGATGCGCCCGGAGCGGAAGACCGCGGCGCTGAGTCGCTCGGGCTGGTGGGTGGCGCCGATCACCAGGAGGCCGTCGTCACCCGGGAGCGCATCGAGTTCGGCGGGTAGGCGGTTGAGGATGTCGACATCGTCAACGTAGACCACACAGGGGCCACGTCGGTTCGGCCGACGGCCCAGGTCGAGGACGTCGCGTGCTGACGCGCCGGCACTGGATAGGTGCGACCAGGGCACGCCGGCTTCACCGGCGACGGCGCGCGCCATGAGCGCCTTTCCGACGCCCGGCGGCCCCACGAGGAGGACGCCGCGGGGAATCCGCCCGCCCACGCGGGCGAACCGGTTCGGCTCCCGCAGAAAGCCGACGAGCTCCGCCAGCTCGAGCTTGGTGGCTGTCGCGCCGGCCACGTCGGCCAGGGTGAGTCGACGGGTGGCCGGGCCAGGCCGGAACCGCAGCCGGCCGAAGATGCCCCGCCGGGTGCTGACCGCAGGTACCCGACCAAGGGCGACGAGGATCACTCCGACCAACAACAGCGCCGGAAACAACGCGCCAGCGATCTGTATCCAGTGTTCCTCTGTGCGTTGGAAGCTGGGAATGATCCCGTATTCGTCGAACAATTGCAGATAGACGTCCGACCGTTCGGGGCCGAGGGTCGTCACCGCCGTCCCGTCGTCGAGGGTCGCCTTGATTCTCTGACCGCGCACCACGATGGCGTCGACGCGGCCGCCCTCCACGAGGGCCACCAACTGCGGCATGTCCACCGGACGCGTGCCGCGCAGCCTGGTCGCGGAGCGATCGAGCGACAGAAAGACCAGACCCAACAGGATGAGGAAGGTCACCAGGATCCAAAGTTGCCGGGCGCGCAAGGTCCCCGATCCTATCGTGTCAATCCCCGGAGCGCGGCGGGATCGTCGGGGACAGCCAGATCGTCGAGCACCCGGTTACGACGCTCGGCGCCGCAACGAACGCATCGGTATTGGATCATCGCCCCCTTTGCCGAGGCGACGACCTGCACCGGGACCAAGAGCCCGGCGCAGCTGGCCGCCCGGTCGCCCGGCACGACGTCGACGTGCACGGAATACAGACAAAAGGGGCAGTGATCGCGCGGTCGCCTGCCCCCCTTGGGGACATCACCTGCGCAGTGCACGCATGCGAAGCTCTCATCCCGCGCGATGGGGTTGGTCCGGATCTGCGCGCCCTCCGTCCTGGCCAGGGCGAGCTTGAGCAGGCGTCGCCCCTCCAGTTCCGCCCAGTCTTCGGGGAAATCGGCCCCCAGCGCCCTTGCGCGCCCGACAAGCTCCGGCCGGCGCGCGCGGCCGGCGCCGTCCAACCAGGCACCCGCCATCTTCACGTCCCCTCGGGACTGGAGCGCCAGCAGCGCGCCGATGGGGTCGGACTCCTTGCCGGGATCACGCATCCGGGTGACGTACGCCGGACGTGGCCGCTCTGCACCTCCTCGTGACGCTGGCCCTCGGCGCCGACACCCAAAGCTTCGACGGCGTCCCGCTGGCGCACGCGGAGATGATCTGGCAGATCGAGGTCCGCCGGATGCCGCCCGAAGCCCTGGCCCCCTTGTGCGCCGATCCGAACCCGGCGGTCCGGCGCCGGGCCGCCATCGCTGCCGGTCGGTTGCGGGCGCCGGGGCGGTTGCTGGCCGGCCCCTCCGCCGACCCCGACGTCACCGTTCGGCGGGCCGTAGCCGAGGCGCTCGGCTACGGCAGTGACACGGTGTCCATTGTGAGAGGCCGCCTACGCGACGAGGCCGATCGTGAGGCTCGTACCGCGCTGTTGGTGGCGCTCGGGCGCGTCGGCGGCCCCGAGGACATCCCGACGCTGGTCGCAGCGCTCCAGTCGCCGCTCGACCGCGTTGCTGCCGGCGCCCTGGGACGGATGGGGGTTCGACGCGTGGACGGGATCGGCGGCCCCACGGTGCTGCAGGCCCTGCTCGATGTGGTCGAGGGTCCGTTTCTGCGCCTGGAGCGCACCGAGCTGCGCCTGGGCCCCGAGGCCAGTCAGACGGCCGCCTGGGCGATCTCGCGCACCTCGTTCACGGCGCTACCACCGTCGTTGGTCAGCCGCTTGCGCACCCGGGCCCTGCAGGCCGGCGACCCCCGGGTAAGGGCATGGCTGGTCCGCGGCGCCGCCCCGGTGGTGGCCGACAGGGCCTTCCTGGCGGCGGCGGCGCGCGACGATGCCCCCGGCGTGCGCCTCGCCGCGGTGCGGGCCATGGCCAAGCACGGCTGCGATCCGCCGGCCCTCGCGGGGATGTACGCCGACGTCGATGTGGGCGTCCGCGCCGAGGCGCTCGGCGCCGCCGGCACCTGCGAGGGGGCGGCGCTCGACCCGCTCCGAGACGCGCTGACGAGCGGCACGGCGGCCGAGCGCGCGGCGGCGCTCCGCTCGCTCGCGGCACGGCGCGAGCTCCCCGCCGCCCTGACAGAGTTTCAGGGGGAGAGCTGGCCACTCGCCGTGCGCATCGCCGCGGTCGAAGCGATGAAGGAGCGACCGGCGCTGTTGCGACTCGCCCTGACCCACGCTGACCCCCGGCTCCGGAGCGCGGCGGTGGGTGTGCTGCTGGGGGGGGACATCCCGCCGCGTGTCGCCGAGATCACCGAGCTGCTCTCGACCTCCGACACGGTGCTCGTGCAGGCGGCAGCTCAGGCGGCGATGGAGCACCCCGACCCGATCCTCGAGGCCCCGCTGATCGGTGTCCTGCGGCGCTGGGGGAGCGACCGCGCCTCAGCCGCGAGTGCCATCCGCGCCCTGGATGCGCTCTACGCCACCGGGCGCCTCCCCCCGCCGAAACCCGAGACCCGCAAGGCGATGGTGCCGTGGTTGGGGCTCCCTGAAGTGGCCAGCGCTGCGCGGCGCCTGGCCACCACCGCGGGCATCCCCCTGCCGCGGATCGTGCACCCGACACGCGCCCTGCCGGGGCTCGCCGAAGTGGCCCGGGTCAAGGGCGCCCGCGTCGCCACCAGTGAGGGTGAACTCCGGATCGCACTGTTGTCGACGGTCGCACCCCTGACCGTTTGGAACTTCGTGAGCCTGGCCGAGGCCGGGTACTTCGATGGCCTCACCTTCCACCGGGTGGTGCCGGACTTCGTGGTGCAGACCGGCGACCCGAGGGGCGACGGCTGGGGCGGCCCGGGCTTCGAGATCCCCGACGAACTCTCCTCCCAGACCTACAGCGAGGGCGCGGTGGGCATGGCCCTCTCCGGCCCGGACACCGGCGGGAGCCAGTGGTTCGTGACCACCGCCTCCCAGCCGCACCTCGACTTCGGCTACACCGTCTTCGGGCGGCTCACGGCGGGACTGCGGGTGGCGCGGGCCATCGACATCGAGGACCGAATCACCGGCATCGTCATTGAACGGAGCCGGTGAGGGCCTCTCGGTAGACGGCTTCCGTGCGGCGGACCATCTCTGCGGTCGAGAACCGGGCAGCCCACGCGACCGTGGCCCTTCCCCCGGTGCCCGGTGCCATCCGCAGCGCGTCCACCCAGCCACGACGGTCCCCGGGGCGGACGAGTGCGCCCGCCTGTCCCACCAACTCCGGGATGCCCCCGACCGCGCTGGCCACGACCGCCAACCCCGCGGCCATCCCCTCGATCAGGACGCTGCCCGCGGCCTCCTCGATCGAGGGCAACACCAGGACGTCCACCGCCCGAAACAGCGCCGAGGGATCGGCAACCTGGCCCAGGAACCGGACGCGGTCGCCCAGCGGCGCCGCCTGCGCGCGCAGGGCGCCGTCGAGCGGACCGCTTCCGGCAATGAGCAGCTCCCCCTCCACGTCCGAGAAGGCGTCGAGGAGCTGCGCGTGCCCCTTGTGCGGGACGAGCGCGGCGGCGACGAGGTACACGGGCGGCCCGGCCGACGTGCGGGCGCCGACGTAGACGCCATCGGCGCCATCGTGGACTACCACCACGCGGGGAACTCCCGCGGCGCGGCACCGCGACGCCACCCACGCGCTCACGGCCACCGTGACCCTGGCGCCAGCATACTTCCAGACATGTCCGGGCAGCCGATGGTTACGACGGTGTACGACCAGGGGCGCCCGCGTCAGCAAGCAGGCATCGTGCGCATGCGAGCTGTGCGCGGCCACGAGATCGACACCCAGACGCCGGGCCGCCGCGCGCACCCGAAGTGCATTGAGTACGCCGACGTCGGCATGCAGGGGGACGTCTGGGGCACGACCGAGCCGCGTCTCGAGCTGGCCCCCCTCGGCGCCGGCCCACAGGTCTCCCGGGCGACTGCGGAAGAGCGCGGCCAGCTGCGCCTGCCCGCCGCGCCAGCCGGTGGCCGGGTCGACGTGCAGCACCCTCATCAGGCCGAGGACCCCGCCGACCCCTCCCAGCGCTCCTGGTCGATCTCCTCGGCGGACGCACGCTCGACCTTCATCCCCATCGCGCCGACGCCGCCATCCACGGGCCGGCTCCCGCGCTGCCAGTCACCGCGCGCGGGACCGGGGGGGACCAGGCAGTCCGGACCATGCCCCACGAGGTCGGCCCGGTGCCAAGCGAAGAGCGCCTCGCGGATGGCCGGCCACTGCTCCTTCTTCCACCAGAACAACATCGCCCGCTGCCGCGCACGCTCCTTGTGACCCCGCGCGACGTACACCGCCGTCTTGGTGTAGGGGTCAAGGCCGGTCACGTACATCGCGGTGCTGATGGTCCCGGGGGTGGGCATGAACAGCTGCACCTGCCGACAACGCAAGTTGTTCGCCTTCATGTAGAACGCGAGCTCGATCGTCTCGTCGGGGCCGCTCCCGGGGTGGCCACACTGGAAGTACGGGACGATGAACTGTGTCTTTCCCGCTTTTTCTGAGGCCACGCGGAAGCGCTTCATGAAGTCGGCGAAGTGGGTGACCTCCGGCTTGCGCATGTAGTGGAGTGCGCGCGGCGAGACGTGCTCGGGCGCCGTCGTCAGCGAGCCCGACACGTGATGGGCTGCGATTTCCTCTACCACCGTGTCATCGAGCGCTGCCAGGTCGTACCGGAGGCCCGAGTTGACGAACACCCGCTTGACCCCGGGGGTGGTTCGTACCTCCCGTAACAGCGCCACGAACGGGGCGTGGTCGGTGCCGTAGTGCTTGCACCGCACCGGATGCAGACACGACACGCGGCGACAGACCGCGTTGGCGGCCTCGTCGTTGCACTGCATGTGGAACATGTTCGCGGTGGGGCCGCCAAGATCGGAGATGACCCCATTGAATCCCGGCTGCGCGAGGAGACCCTTGACCTCTCGGATGACGCTGGGCGCGCTGCGACTCACCACGTCTTTTCCCTGGTGCAGGGTCAGCGCGCAGAAGCTGCAGCCGCCCGAGCAGCCACGATTGATGGTGATGCTGCCGCGAATGCTCTCGAACGCGGGAACCGGGGCGCGGTAGGCAGGGTGTGGCGCATTGGCGTAGGGCAACTCGTACAGTCGGTCCAACTCGGTGGTGGTGAGCAATCGCGCCGGCGGATTGCACCAAATCGCGCGGTCGCCGTGAGGCTGCACGATCGCTTCCGCGCACGCGGGGTTGGCCTCGCGGTACATCAGGAGCGTGAGTCGGTTGAACGACGGGGGGTCGGCGACGCACTGCTCGAAGCTGGGCGCCTCCACCACCTTCATCTGCGGACGCACCGACTTCTTCCCCAGCGCCCAGGCCGTCCCGGGGATGTCGCGACAGGACTCGATGGTCAGGCCGGTAGCGAGCCGCCGCGCCAGCTCCAGAACCGCGAGTTCACCCATGCCGTAGACCAGGAGGTCGGCCTTGGCGTCGAGCAGGATGCTGCGGCGGATGCGGTCCTGCCAGTAGTCGTAGTGCGCCAGGCGTCGCAAGGACGCCTCCACCCCACCGAGGACCACGGGCACCCCAGGATAGGCCTGCTGGGCACGGTTGGCGTAGGCGATGCAGGCGCGATCCGGGCGCCGCCCCGCCTCGCCGCCGGGGCTGTACGCGTCCTCGTTGCGCACCCGTCGCGAGGCCGTGTAGTGGTTCACCATGGAGTCCATCTGCCCAGCACTTACGCCGAAGAACAACTTCGGCCGGCCAAGAACCCGGAATGACTCAGGATTGTCCCACTCCGGCTGGGAGATGACGCCGACGGTGTACCCGTGCGCCTCCAGCCACCGTCCCACCAACGCGGTGCCGAAGGTGTTGTGATCGACGTACGCGTCCCCGGTGACGAGCACCACGTCGAGCTGCCCGCCCGCTTCCTCGGTTGTCATCGGGAGGAAGCGAGCGTGGGCCGGGGTCAGGACCGCCGGCGTCGACGCGCGACCGCCAGCGCCGCGACTGCAAGTCCCGCTCCGGCCGCAGCCGTTCCCGGCGTCGACGTGTCGCACGCGCACCCGCCGCCACCGGCCACGTCGGTGGCGGTGTCGCCGGGCGTGCCGGTGTCGCCGCTGTCCGTGCCGGTGTCACCGGTGTCACCGGTGTCACCGGTGTCACCGGTGTCACCGGTGTCGACGAGGTCCTCCCCATCGCAATCCTGGTCGATCCCGTCGTTGGCGACCTCCTCAGCACCCGGGTGGACGGTGCCCTGGTCGTCGGCGCAGTCCGTGGAGTCGACGACGAAGTTGTCCGGCTGGTCACAGCTGCCGGTGACGACGTCCGCGTTGCCGTAGCTGTCCCCGTCGGCGTCCGCGTACCAGGTGGAGGCGTCGATGGCGTCGTCGTCGACGGCGCCGTTGCAGTTGTCGTCGAGATCGTTGCAGACCTCCGTGCCGTCCGGATTGATCAGCGCGTTGAGGTCGTCACACTCCTCGCAGGCCGCAAAGGTGTCGCCGTCCTGGTCGGCGTAGCCCACCGAGCCGTCGCAGTTGTAGTCGTTGGGATCGAGGCAGTCGGTCTCGAGCGCGCCGGGGAAGTAGGCGGGATCGGCATCGTTGCAGTCGCCGGCCGCGCCGTCGCGGTTGGTCTCACCCGCGTCGTCACAGTCGGCGTCGGTCGAAGCCACCGTCGTGTCATCCACGCGGGTCCCGTCGCCATCGACGTCGACATAACAATCCTCGGCGCCATCGCAGTTTTCGTCCACCTCATTGGCCACGACCTCGCTGGCGCCGGGGTGGGCGGTCGAGTTCCCGTCGTCACAGTCCTCGCAGGCGGCGCTCCCGTCGCCGTCGTTGTCGACGAAGGCGACGGTGCCGTCGCAGTTGTAGTCGTTGGGATCTTCGCACGTCTCGCTGGCGCCTGGATTGTAGAGCGAATCGAAGTCGTCGCAGTCTCCGCCGGCCGCCGCGGCAGTGGACTCGCCCACATCGGTGCAGTCGGCGTCGCTGGAGGTGTTGATGGCACCATCGTCGCTGGAGTAGCCGTCGCTGTCGGCGTCGGTGAAGCAGTCCTCGCTGCCGTCACAGTTGCCGTCGATCTCGTCGCCCTGCACCTCGGCGGCGGCAGGGTTCACGGTGGCGTCGGCGTCGTCACAGTCGCCGCTGTCCATCGCGGCGTTGGCCTCGCCGGCGTCGGCGCAATCGCTGTCGGCGGAGGCGACGACGTCGGCGGTGCGGTAGGTGTCGGCATCGGTGTCGGCGTAGCAGTCTTCGCCGCCGTCGCAGTTCCCGTCGACCTCGTCGCCCACCGTCTCGGTGGCGCCAGGGTTGACGCTGCCCGAGCCGTCGTCGCAGTCGGTCGCGTCGGCCACGTAGCCGGGGACGCCGTCGCAGGAGGCGACCACGCTGCCGGCATCGCCGTAGCCGTCACTGTCGGTGTCCGCGTACCAGGTGGAGCCACCGGTCACCGAGCTGTCGTCGTCATCGGCGAAGCCGTCGCAGTCTTCGTCGACATCGGCGGCGTCGCAGACCTCGGTGGCGCCGGGGTTGATTGCGGCGCTGCTGTCGTCGCAGTCGGTGCTGTCGGTCGTCGCGCCCGCCACGGGGTCACAAGCCAGGATGGTGTTGGCCGCATCGCCGTAGGTGTCGCCGTCGTCATCCACATAGTAGGTGGACGTGGTCGCGGCGCTCACGCTGCTGTCGGCGTCGTCGGCAAGACCGTCGCAGTCCTCGTCGGTGTCGGACGCGTCGCAGACTTCGGTCGCGCCGGGGTTGATGGCGGAGTCCCCGTCGTTGCAGTCACCGGAGGTGTCGAAGGCGAGGGCCTCGCCCGAGTCGCGACAGTCGCCGTCGGCAGAGGCGACGGTGCTGGTCGTGCGGTACGCGTCGTTGTCGGCATCGACATAGCAGGTGGCGCTGCCGTCGCAGTTTTCGTCGTAGTTGTTGCCGGTCACCTCGGTCTTGCCGGGGTTGATGCTGGAGAGCACGTCGTTGCAGTCGCTGTCGGGGTCCGACGCCAGGGCCTCGCCGGAATCGGCGCAGTCGCCGTCGGTGGCGGTGACCGTGCTGCTGGTGCGGTACCCGTCGTCGTCGGCGTCGACGTAGCAGGTCTCGTTGCCGTCGCAGTCGTTGTCCACACCGTCGGCGATGGTCTCGCTCTCGCCGGGATTGGCGGTGGCGTCGGTGTCGTCGCAGTCGCCGGTCGGCGCGCTGGAGAGGGCTTCACCCGAGTCGGAACAGTCCGCGTCGGACGACGTGACCGTGGTGCTCAACCGGTAGCCGTCGTCGTCCGCGTCGACGTAGCAGACCTCGGTGCCGTCGCAGTCGGTGTCGACTCCATCGCCGGTCACGTCGGTGGCGCCGGGGTTGATGGTGGCATCGGTGTCGTCGCAGTCTTCACTGGTCCCATTGCCACCGAGCACGTACCCGTCGCCGTCCTCGTCGACGTAGCCGTGGAAGACCCAGGCCCGCCCGGTAGAGCTGGTCAGCGTGCTGCCGCCGACGGCCACATCGTCGTAGCCGTCGCCGTTGACGTCACCCGCGCCGGCCACCGCCCGCCCGAACTGGGAGCCGGAGGAGCCGGCGAACGTGGTGTCGGCCGTAGTCGAGACTCCGGAGGACGACCCAGGGTAGACATAGGCCCTGCCGACGTTGCTGCTGTACTTGCGCTCGCCGACCACCACGTCGCTGTACCCGTCGGCGTTGACATCGATGTCGCCATCGACCGCGAAGCCGAACTCGTACGCCACCGTGGCGCCGTCGAGGTTGGTATCGACCGTGGTGTCTACGCCGCTGGCCGAGCCGTGGAGCACCTGCGCCCGCCCTCCGAGCGAATTATACCCGTACATGCTCACGATGATGTCGGCGTAGCCGTCGTTGTTGACGTCGCCGGCGCCGGCCACGTCGAAGCCCATGTAGTAGTTGTTGCTGCCACCGGTCAGCGTCGTCGTCGGGCTGGCCGCCAGGCCGCTGCTGGACCCGTGGAACACATAGGCCCGACCCTTGTACGTCGAGTAGTAGTAGGCCCCGACGACGACGTCGTCGTAGCCGTCGTCGTTCACGTCGCCGGCACCGTCGATGGCCCAGCCAAAGTAACTTGCGACGCCGCCGCCGATCACCGTGTCGGCGGTGCTGTCGAAGCTGGCGCTGCCCTGGAAGACCGAGAGGCGCCCGGTCGTGGTGCCGTATTTGTACTCGCCGACGCCCACGTCGTCGAAGCCGTCGTTGTTGACGTCGCCGAGGCCCGACACCGCGTTGCCGAAGCCGGTGGACGAGCTGCTACCGGTCAGGGTCACGGCGCCGGTGGTGGTGATGCCGGAGGACGAACCGAAGTACACCGTCGCCTCGCTGGCGCCGTACGCCCCGACCACGAGGTCGTCGTAGCCGTCGTTGTCGACGTCGCCGGCGCCGCGCGCGGCCGCCCCGAAGTACTCGGAGGTGCCGCCGCCGGTGAGCGTGGTGGTGGCGGTGCTGGAGATTCCGGCGGCCGAGCCATGGAAGACGTAGGCTCGACCGGTGTTGGTCGAGTACCCGTAGGCGCCGACCACGAGGTCGTCGTATCCGTCGTTGTTGACGTCCCCGGCGCGTTCGACGGCGTAGCCGAAGGAGTTGGAGGTGGCCTCGCCGTCGAGCGTCGTCGACGCCGTGGTGAGCACCGGATCGACCGTGATCGGCCACTCCGCTCCCTCGTCGTCGACGACGATGCGCAGCCCGCCGTCGGTCACTTCGAACCAGGCGTCCAGCGCGTCCCCGCGCGCATCCCACGCGGCGAGGGCGCTGTAGCGGTAGGCGGTGCCATCGTCCGCCGTCAACCAGAGCTCCGCCTCGTCTCCGTCGACGATGGCGCCGGACACCTCGACGTCGAGCAAGAGCGGCCCGTCGCCGGCCGGGCGCTGGTCGAGGTCCCACCCCTGTTCCAAGCCCTCGGAGAGGTTGGCCCACCACTCGGTGGCGCCCACGTGGGCGAATTCGATCTGCCGCGCGCACGCCCCGTCGGGACGAACTTCGTGAACGCAGGCGCCCAACGCCGGCGCGACCGCCTCGACGTCCTGCAGATCGTCGGCGCGCCCCCAGGCCGCGAAGCGCATCCGCAGTTCGCCGTCGGAGCGCCCCACCGTGAGCCCCTCGGGCCCGAGCAGTCCGGCCAGGCTCCACGCCGGATTGACGAACGCAAACGTCTTTCCCCGCGCGGCGAACGCGCGCAGGTCGGTCCGCACCACCGCGCCCAACACGTCGTCGTCCTCGCGGGCCGCGGAAGACAGCGGCGCGGGCACGGCTTCGACGGGGGAATTCTCAGAGCAGGCCAGAAGGTGCAGGAGCGGGATGAAGAGGACGGACATGGGCATCACCGGAGGTGGCTGGAGTTTCGCTGACAGGCGACAAGGTACCCCGCGCTGGACCCGCCGGGGCAAGGACTTTCAGTGGACGTCGTCGGGTTCGGTCTGGAGTTCGGCCGCGGTCACCCCGCTCACGGAATCGGTGGGGTCGAGGGCGTGGGCGCGCGCAAAGGCCGCACGGCTCTGGACCAGGAGCTCGGCGAATCGGGCCGGGTCTTCGCCGAACACGACGTCGTCGCTGGCGGCGAGCTCCTTGAGCACCTCGCCCAACAGCGCCCACGCGAGAGCGGTCACGACGTTTTCGGGTAGCTCCTCGGTCCACGCGCCGCCCGCCTCGAGGATGCGGATGGCCTCGCGCGCCTCGGCCTCGGCCTCGTCCAGGCGTTCCATGTCGAGATAGATGCGGCCCAGCTCCATGCGAGGTTCGGCCAGACGGGGCTCCGCGCGGAGGATGCCGAGCAGCCCCTCGATCGCGACGTCGACACGACCGGCCGATCGCGCCTCCAGGGCCGCCATGAACCGGGGCCCGAGGTCGGCGAGGTGGGCCTCGGGCGCGCCGTCCAGATTGTCCTGTTTCATGCGGCCGCGGGTAGCACGATTCGCCAGCGTACGCCGCTGCGGGCCTCCTCCAGGTGCAGGTGGCCGCCGCACCCCTCGAGCAGCGTCCTGGCGATGACGAGGCCCAGGCCGGTGCCCTTCGCTTTGGTGGTGACGAAGGGCCGGAACAGGTCCTCATGCACGGTGCGAGGCAGTCCGGGGCCGTTGTCCTCCACCACGATCGCCGCGCCGTCGACGCGGAGGCTCAGTCTGGCCTGGGGCTGGCCGTCCAGGGCCTCCAGCGCGTTCTGTCCGAGGTTGACGACCGCCTGCTGCACGCCCAGAAGGCTGCTGCGCACCACCAGGCCGGGCCCGAGCTCGGACTCGACCGCTACGCCCAGGGAATGTCCCCGATGCCGCAAGAGCACCAGCGCGCTCTCGACCGGGGCGCGGATGTCGAAGCGTTCGTCGGCTTGCCCGGGCCGACGCGAGAAGTCCGCCCACCCGTCCACCAACGACTCCATCACGTCGAGCTGACCCTGCGCGGTCGCGAGGTGAAGCGCGGCCCGGGCGGGGTCGGACTCGGCCAGTTGAACCAGCCCGCGGATCGTGAACAGCGGCTGGCGCAGCTGGTGCACCAACATCGCTGCGTGCTGACCGAGCTCCGCGAGGCGCCAACGGTCCAGATCGGTCGCGTTTTGACTCAAGGCAGCTCCAGTCGATGGGCGACGCTAATGCTTTCTAGGCATACGTCGTCCTGGTTGTCGTTGTTGTCGATCGCGATGATGCCCACGAGGTACTCGCCGCCGGGCACGATGAGTCCGTCGTCGCCCTTGCCGTCCCACGAGATGCTCGACGTCGACCCGACGACGCGGGTGCTGCGCACGTGGGCGTCGGCCGCGTCGGTGACGATGAGCCACCACCACGTCGGGCTACCCGCGGTGACCGGACTCAGTTCGACGGCATCAGACTCTTCCCCGGCGCCGTCGTCGCCATCTGGGCGAAACACCTCGGTGCTGACCGCGCAGCCCGCCGTGGCTGGGAGCGTGCTGGTGACGGCGCCGAAGCTGGAGGTGAAGGCTCCTGCCGCTCCGGACCAGGTGCCGTCCACGCGGTTTCCGGCTTCGTCGCGGACGCTGTCGGGAACGGTGACGGTGAAGGTACCGGACGACGCGTCCAGCGCGTGGGCCAGGGTGAGCGTCAGGATGTTCCCGTCCAGGCTCGCGGTGACGCTCTCGGCGCCCGATGGACCGGTGACCGTCACTGCGGAGACCATGCTGGCCAGGAGCGGCTCGTCGAATTCGATTACCACCTCGTCGATCGTGGCGCTCGTGGTGCCGCTTGGGGTCACCTCGATCACGTGGGGGCGGGCGCTGTCCTGGGTGACCGCCACCAACACCGCCCCGTAGCCGCCCGAGCTGGCAGAACCCGCCGCGAGCGTGGCGGGGGCGGCATACCCGTCGGGGAAGGTCCAGGTCACGGTGCCTTCGCCGCCGGCGTCGAGGGCCAGGATCAGCCCCGCGCCGGAGCTGGCCCCCCCCACGTCGCCCAGCGACGCCCGGAGCAGGATGTCCTGCCCCCCGGCGACGTCGCCCGTGCAGTCGTAGGCCGCGACGTCCACGGTGACCGACCCCCCGGAGGCGACCGAGCTGTCGCTGGCCACGAGGTCCACCGGGCCGGTGACCTCGCCGTCGTCCTCGCCCACCCAGCTCCACGCCGACGCCGTCGCGCCGCAGCCATCTTCATCCACCACGAGCATCTCGACGAGGCGCGGACCGGGAGAGGTCCAGGTGAACTCCGCCACCGCCGCGCTGTCGCGAGCACGGGCGCCGTCGGTCTCGACGAAGGAGAACAGCGCCAGGTCGGCGGCCCCGACGCCGGATGCCGAGCCGTCGGCCTCGACGGTGGACCCGCTGCTGCCGAGACAGGCCACCGCCTCGTCGCCCCCGTCGACCAGGAGCGTCGCGACCGGCGGCGACGTGCACTCGAAGTCGACGACGTCCACGGTATCGCTGGTGGAGCTGTACGTGCCGTCCGAAACCAGCACGGTGGCCCCGACGAACACGTCGTCACAGCGCAAGGCCACCACGGTCGCGGCGCCCGACATCGGGGCCAAGGTCTCGGCAGCGCACGCACCGCCGGTGATCGACGCGGTGGGCGCGCCTGCATAGGTCGGCACCGTGTTCCCGTACGCGTCCACCGGGACCACCACCACCTCCAGGTCGTCACCGACGCCGACCCACGGCGGAGCGTCCACGGCGAAGTCCGCCATGGCGCCGGCCGTCACGGTGATCGGCAAGGAGAGCCCGACCGTCGTGCCGGAGCGGGACGCTCGAATGCGGGCGCCGGTGCCCGCTGCCGTCAGCGACGCGGTCGTGAGTACCTCACCATTCGAATCCAACGACAGACTCGTCGCGCTCAGGGTTCCGGAGCTGTCAGACACGTCGACCACCGGGTCGGTCTGTCGGAGGTACGGGTTGCCGTACTCGTCGAAGCCCGCGGCGCTCAGGGCGAAGGCGACCCCGGCGACGACCGTGGAGGGGACGCTGAAGGTGACCACCGACAGCTCGGCGTTTCGGATGGTCACCGGATCCGGCGCCAGCCCGAGGAGGCCCAGTCGGGGTAGCTCGGCCTGCACCACCGACTCCTCATAGGCGGTCGTGAACCGGCACAGGAAGCCATGGCGGCCGTCGGCGATCGGACCGGTCCAGTCGCACTCGACCGACCCGCTGTCGTCGGTCATCGTCACCGGATCGTTCCCCCCGGGCTCGATCTCCACGGCGTTTCCCCACGCGTCGGCCACGCCGAGCGAGGCCCCGACCTCGTTGCCGGCGATCACCTCCGCGGACCCGAGCGAAAGCGAGAGCGTGACCGGGACACTCGCCACCACCACCACCGAATTCGAGCTCGCGGAGCGAAGTTCTGGATCGACCACGCGGAAAACATCCAACCCCGCGCGGTTCAGGTAGGTCGCACAGAGCGTGGCGCCGCCGGTGAGGGCCGGGCAGTTCGTTCGGCTGCCGTCGATGCCGGCGAGCTGGTCGGTCAGGGTGATTGCGCCATCGAAGTCGTCCACCCGGTTGCCGAAGGTGTCCACCGCGGCCACGAGCACCAGGACGGGCTGCACCCCGGCCTCGACAAGTGTGTCAGGTGTCGCGATGACATGATATCCGGCCATCTCTCCCGGGAGGACCACGAAGTCGTCGCTGACGACCTCGACGGACGCGTTGAACACCGTGAGGCGGTCGACGTCGCAGGCGACGTCGAGGGTGACCTCGGCGTCCACCTGTCCGATGACGTCGACCACGGTGCGGAAGGACCCGCAGGCGTCGGAGATCGAGACGCGAGAGTAGGTGTCGGGGAGCGGATTGCCGAACTCGTCCTCCAGCGCCAGATGCACCTGGAAGGGCGTGCCGGCGCGGGCCCGGAAGGGGGTGAACGGGAGGCTGACGATCACGTTGGCCAGGCCCCCCGTCTGCCAGCTGAGGACCAGGGGCGCGGCGGCGTCGATTCCCTGTTCCGACAGCGCGGTGGCGGTGAAGCTGACGTCCGCGGCGCGCGTGGAGCGGACGAGGATGGTGGTGCTGCCATCGGCGTCCAGGCGCCCGGAGATCCCCACGCCGGACTCACCACGGGTCTGCCCGACGAGCTGGTCGGCGGCGAACTCGACTCCCTCGGCGCCGTCCGCCGAGGTCGCCGAGATCTCGACGTCCAGATCCATCGCCACCACATCGTCGTTCGGATCCACGATTTGTAGCTCAATACTGGCATATTCGCCCAAATCGTAGGCCACGCCGGCGGTGGGGCGGAGCACCAGATGGTCCGCCCGCGTGGTCGCGACGAAGAACCCCTCGTCGAGGCGCGCTTCGGTGCCCGCGGGCGTGCGTACCACCACCGGGTAGCTGCCGGCCGCAATTCCTGCCGGCACCTGCGCCAGCAGGTGGTCATAGTCCAGTAGCTCGGCACCCTCCAGCCGGATGTCGCCCGACGGCGCCTCCAGCCAGACCTCGAAGCCGGCGTCGACGGGGTCGACGTCCCCAAGGGAAACGCTGGGCAGAAGGTGATCACCGGCGAGCACGACCGCCGTCACCTCCCCGTTCCAGCCACGAGCCGGTTCGACCGAGAACAGCTCAGGCGGCGGCGCGGTGGGCGCGCACGCGGTGAACATGGCCAGCAGGAACGCCATCCTCAATAGAGTAGCCGATATCCGACGATTGCGCGGAGTCCGCCCGCATTCTGCGCCAGAGTCACCGCCCCGTCGGGCACGGTGAACAACAGGTAGCCGCCCTCGGCATAGATCTCGGTCTGGCCGATCCGCCAGCCGAACGACCCGCGGACGTCGACGCCCGGCGAGCCGAGCCCGGCGCCGGAAACCGCATCCTCCCCGTCAAAATCGGCCTCCAAGGCGTACGGAACCAGCGCGAGGCTGATTCCGGCACTCAGCGAGAACCTCGGTCCACGCTGCGCAAACGAGACGCCCGCGTCGATCGGGAAGAAGGACCCGACAATGTGGACGGAACCGCTGCCCGCCTGCACGGTCTCGGACAGGCCATACACACCCAGACCCACGCGCGCCGACAGCCCCCCGACCGGCAATCGACGCTCGACGGACACGCTCCCGGTCGGAGAGGAGATCGAGCCGAAGTTGCCGACCCACCCGAAGCCCGCGGCGACGAGGCCACGAACGGGGCGCGGGGCGACGGACAACGACGTGGCGACCGTGCCCGCGGCGGAGGTCGCGGTGATGGTCACGTCGCGGGCGCCGGGGTGGGGGCCTGGGTCGAACCGCGCGACGAACGTACCATCTGCGGTCGCGACCGGCAGCGTGACCGTCCCCTCCGAGGCCGTGAGCGCCAGCGGCTCATCGCGCACCAGTCCCCCGGCCCCGTCGAGCATGCGCACGCGGATCTCGGCCGTGGCACCGGGACCGAGGGTCACGGTTCGGGGCTCGACGTCCAGGAAGACCTGCCGGACGCGCCCGCTGCGAATCGGCACCCGGATCCGGGCGTCGAGGTCGGCGGCGGCCGGATCGGCCCGGGTCAGGCAGCCCGGGTCACCCGGCTGGTCGGGAATGGCCAGGGCTTCCGCGGCGGCGCCGCCGCCTTCGGCGCGAAGCCGGATCGGTCCGCTGGAGGGCGGCAGGAGCCAGCGGGCGAACCCCCGGGCGTCGCTCGGGACCTCCCGAAGGGCCGCCCCCCCCGCGGTCACGCGGACCCCCACGTCGGGCAGGGGATCCCCCCGACCATCCACGACACGAACGACCGCGAAGAGGCCGGCTTCCGCCCGAGCCGCGCACAGCGACATCGCCCGCGGCGCCCCGACGCCGCGGCGACGGGTCCAGCGAGCGTGGACCACGTCCTCGCCCAGCGCGGCGGCCGCGGTGCCGTCGTACTCGGCGCGGAGGGCATCGTCGGAGCGGTGCACCACCATCTTTCCGTGGGCGGCCGACAGGTCCAGGCCCTCGACCCCGACGCGCTCTCCGCTCTGATCGATGAGGGTCGCCAGCACCTCGGCCAGCGGGAAGTCGGCCGAGAGCACGTCGGGATAGAACCGCAACGCGATGGCCTCGGGCGCGCGCACGCCGACCGCGAGGCGGATGTGGCGCTGGACGGTTCCGAGTACGCACGCGGTCGCGACTTCCCCCATCACCCCCGGCGACGAGCCGGGACGCCAGCGCCACTGCGCCGCGCCCACCGGGATGGCCGCTTCCGGTGCGGTCGCACCGCTGCGACAGACGGGCGCAGCCCCCGTCCAGGGAAAAGCCCGCTCGTCAGCGGCCGACAACCACAGCTGAGGCGCGTCGGAGCGCCCGTCCTCCACCACCAGCACGGTGGGCTCCGTCACCGCCGGGACCGGCTGCGTCAGCTTCTGGGTGTTGCCCAGGTCGTCGGAGACCGTGAGCTCGTACGTCGGTTCTCCCGGCAGCGCGTCGAAGGCGACGGCGGCGGTGCCTTCCGCCCCGGCGACGAACGGGCCGTACGTTCGCCCGCCGATGCGGATGCTCAGGCGGGTGCCGGCCTCGGCCGCGACGGAGCCGGTGTGGCGCGCGCGCAGTCGGACGACCGCGAGCGCGGGAGGTGCATGAGGATCGCTCAGGTCCAGCGCCGCGAGCAGAAGGGGCCGTGCGGCCCGTTCACTCCCCAGCGTCACGGTCGCCGCGAGGCCCGCCGGCGTGACGCGGAGCGGCCCCACCGTGCCCTCCGAGGCGCGGACCATGACCCCTTCGGCGTGGGTCGGGTCAAGTCCGGTGAGCCGTACCTCGACCGAAGACGACGCCAGCGGCACCTCGGCCGGTGCGGTCAAGACCAGGCCCGACCGACGCAGCGGTGCCACCTCCAGGCGCGTCCGCAGCGCCCCCTCGGCGACGGTGGCCACGAGGTCCAGGCCCTCGGCCGTGGGCACACCGAGCTCGACGACGAGCGCTCCGTCTACCCCGACGGCGCCGCGAAGCACCGGCGCGCCGGTGACGGTGAGCGCCCCGAGCGCCAACGGCGCGCTGCAACCGAGGCAGTACACCCCGATTCGGCCGGGCTCACCCGCGCGGACGGAGCCGTCTGGAGCGTACACCAGCAGCTCGGCCGCGAGCGCGCTCGACAGGAGGAACATCGCCGCTCATGTAACTGGCGGGAAAGGGCTCGCGCCCCGGACCGTCCCGCCGCCCTCTCCCAATACCGCGCGGCAGGGAGCGAGCGGAGGGCTCGCCCGCAGGGAGGGCCCGGCGACGCAGAGCGGCGGCCGCTCCAGCCGGTAATGGGAGGAACCGCTCGGCGCGGGCGGAGGTGGTCTCCGAAGCCCTCCCCCTGCGCGGCAACCCCAGGGCTGGTGAGGTGGTTCGGGGAGTCCGTGATCGGTGATGGTCACCTGGCCGCGGATGGACGGAACAAGGTGTCGCTGCTGCTGGCGCTCGTGGAGCGGCAGGTGACATCATCGCGGCACGTCGGCTTGCCAAAGTGATCGACGTTTGCCTCGGAGTCCTGAACCCGCATGCACGTCCCGTCGATTCCTAGCAGCGTGAGGCCAAGGAAGTAACCGGATTTGTCCGCGTTCGCCCATGCACCCGCCACCCGCTGAAACAGGTACTTGATCGGTGCGGGTCCCAGCCGCCGTCTTGCGACGGGAATCGCGCTCTTTGCCAGCGGGCCAGTGCCCGGGAGCGTGAGGCCCAGGTGCGCCACGACGTCCTCGATGGACCGATCACGGAAGACGGCCGTTCCCAGGACCAGCCACACGGCCTGCTCGGCGGGGAACTTTCGGCGTCGAACGGATGCTGTCCCCGTCGCGGTCAGGGCTTCCTCCACCGACGACAGGTCCAGCGACGCCTGGAACCGTGCGATCCCCTGTGGGCCGAGCTGCTCAACGGCCCCCACGGCCTCTGCGAACGACGACATCTTCGCACTCCGGAAGGTCGCGAATTATCGCCCCTACCAGTCGAAAACAACCCTTCTACATGCGTTCGTGGGAAGCCGGCCTTCGCCGATCACTATTCGCTAAGTGACCGGCATTGGCCCTAGCCCGGGTCGTCGATCCAGACGCTTTCACCCTTGCGGCGGAGCATCATCTTGTCGGCCTGGGTATGGGCGAAGCACGCCACCAGCCAGTTTCCGACCCCCGGCAGCAAGAGCACGAAGGCCAGCATGACGCTGCCGCCACCGAACAACACGAACAGCAGCATGAACTGGTAGAGCGGCGAACCGGAGTGCATCTGGGTGACCTTCTGCGCGTGCTCATGCTATCTCGCGGCCCGAGGACGCGCATGCCGGAGCTCCCGGAGGTGGAAACGTGTCGGCGCTCGCTGCGGCGATGGACCCAGGGGCGGCGCGTCGTCGCCGTGGAGTTGTGCGATCCGCGGTCGGTGCGGCTGGGTCGCTCGGATCGCCCCACCGCCGCCCACCCGGAGGGCCGCCGCGCCCTCGACGCCGTGGTGCTGGACGCGGCGCCCGGGGAGATCGCCCGCCACGGCAAGCGCCTCCTGTGGTTGTTCGGAGATGGCGCGCTGCTCCTCCACCTCGGCATGACGGGCCGTTGGAGCCGGGCGGCACCCCCTCACGCCAAGGTGCGACTGGAGCTTGACGACGGCACCGTACTGGTGTTTGCCGACCCCCGTCTGCTGGGTGGTATCGTGCCGACGGAGCCCGAACGAGGGCGAACGCTCCTGCACGAAGGGCTGGGGCCCGATGCGCTGGAGGGTCCCCTGCCCTCGTTTGGTGGTCGACGCCCCATCAAGGTGGCGCTCATGGACCAGGCGGTCGTCGCCGGCCTGGGAAACCTCCACGCGGCCGAGGCCCTGTGGCGCGCGGGCATCGACCCGCGAACCCCTGCCGCGGACATCACCGGGGACCGTCACGCGGCGCTCCAGCGAGGGGTGGCCGAGCAGTTGGGGGACGCGCTGCGGATGCTCGCGCAGCATGACGAAATCGAGTACGTCGAGGACGCCGGGGCGACGAACCCGTTTCCCCTCTACCAACGGGCCGGCTCGGCCTGTCCGCGGTGCGGCACCCCCATCGCGAAGATGACCCAGGCGGGACGTTCGACGTGGTGGTGTCCGGGATGTCAGCGCTGACCTGCGGCTATTTGCGGCGCTTCCCGCCCGGTTTGTCGCCGTTGTCACCGCCCTGGTTCCGGAAGTCGCCGAAGTAGAGGGTCAGCTCGCCGCCGATCGCCACATACAATGCCGCATCGCTCTTGGTGCTGTCCGTGCCGAACGGATCGGCCACCGCCGTCCCGGTCGTCTCGTCCTCGGTCTTCCCGGACAGACTGAACACCTGCTCGCCGGCGATATGCCAGGTTCCGAAAAGGTTCGCCTCGTAGGCCCGCGAGCGATCCCGGACCAGCACGCCGACCTGGGCGCGGAGGGGGAAGTAGGCAACGTCCAGGTAGGCGTCGGGATTGGTCGCATCGGCGTCGGCACCGAAGCGGTCGTGGCCGAAGCCGAGGCCGCCCCCCGCAAAGAGCTGGGACCGCTCGATCCGGGTCAGGATCCAATCGTACTCGACGGTGAATTCTTGCTCCCCGAAGGTCGCGAAGTTGCCTCCGATCGTGAAACGTGCGCCCACCCGACCGCCCTGGCCCAGGTAGTAGACGGCGTGGATTCCGACATCCAGGTCGAAGGTGACGGGCTCGACCAGCGGACTTCCGGCGGCGCCAAGCGCGAGCTCCGGGAAGAAGATTGGGTATTCCACCGGAAACCCGGTGGTGCCGATCGTGGGGCCGATGCCCCCTTGGTGGCCGGCTTGGGCGGTGGCGAGACAAACGAGCAGGGAGATCATGGCGTCACCAGTTGACCCGTGACCAGGTCGTGGAGGGTGATGGCACCGACCGGGCACGCGCGAGCCCCGGCGCGAAGGGCCGCTTCCGACGCGCCTACGCGTGGCTCCGGAAACCCGCCGCCACCGTTGTCGTAGCCTTCTGGAGCCGCTTCGACACAGTTGGTGGTCCCGACACAGACCCGCTTGTCGACGCGCGCGTGGAGGCTGGGATTCACGGCTTCGGCGCCACGTCCGGAGTGGGATCCGGTGCACCCCACGTCGGGGTGCTCTGCACGTTGACGATGACGCCCTGGGTCTTTTTCATCTTGGGGCTGACTTCGATGCGGACGGCGATCCCCGGCTGGACGGTGAAGGCCTGCGCACAGAAGTTGTAGTTTCCCGCCGGCAAGAGCCCGGAAAACGTGCCGTTGTCCTTGACCGACGCCGCAGCCCGCTCCACCGCGGCCCGTTGATCCGGGTCGAAGGGCGGCGCCTCGATGGCGAGCACATCGCCCTTCCTCGGAGTGCGGAGGAGTTCGACCTGGCCGTAGTTCATGTCGATGGCGTACATCCAGTCGATGACCTCCTTGGTGGCATCGAGCTTCGCCGCCTGTTTCAGCCGGGCGTAGGCATCGGCCATATTTCCCAGCGCCCGGGACGCGTGGGCGCCATGGAGCAGGTCGTGGTAGGTCATCGTGACGCCGAGCTTCTGAAGGTCGAGGAACTTACGATCCACCCCTGCCCAGAGCTGCCGCAGCGCGAGCTGGTCCAACTCGCCGCTGAGGCGCAGATGCTCCGCCTCCGCCCGGTCGTCCGCACGTGCGACCGGGCTGCTGGTCAGGGCGAAGAGGAGTGCGAGAACCATCGAGCCTCTCGGGGCGCCGTGTGCCTAATGCGCGCGGCCCGTTGCCGGTAGCCCAGACCCACACCCCCTTCGAGTTCATCCAACCCGAGGGTGATAGCAGGGCTGCGGATGATCCACCCCTCCCCCGCCTCGCCCTGGGACGTCGCCTTCGTTTATGCGCTCCCGCACGGCGTGGTGGTGGGCGTGCACCTTCCCGGCGGGCCGGACCCGGTCGACGAAGACACCCTCTCACGCCTCTTGACGCCGGAGCGGACGCTCGCGGCTGGACTGCGTGGGTACCGACAGGTGCAGTTCGTCGGGGGCCGGCTCGCCGCCGCCGCCGCGTTCGCCGAGCTGGGAACGCGGCGCGCGCCCGTCCTGAGCGACGAACACGGCGCGCCTTCGTTTCCTGAGGGCTGGGTCGGCTCGATCTCCCACAAGCAGGACCTGGCCGTGGTGCTCGTCGCGCGGGGCCGCACCGGAGTCGGCGTCGACCTCGAAGACACCGACCGGCCCCGCCGGGGCGTCGCGGCGAGGGTCCTCACCGCCCCCGAGCTCACCGCGGTCCAGGCGCTGCCAGAGAGCCGGCAGTGGGTCGACACCGTCGTGCGCTTCTCCGTGAAGGAGTCGGTCTACAAGGCGGTGCACCCCGCGTTGCGTCGCTACGTGGGCTTCGGTGAGGTGGAGGTGTGGCCCGGCACCGACGGCACCGATCGGGTGGATCCGGTGTCCGCGGATCTGCGTGGATTCGAGTTCGAGGCTCGGCACGAGTGGATCGGGTGTCGCCTGCTCTCGACGGTGCGGGCGCACGCCATCGGGGGGGGGGCCGCTCGATGAACGAGTTCCGCCTCGCCATCGCCTTCCACACCCGAATCCCGACCGGCGCGCCATCCGGGACGGCGGCGGCCGACGCCGGCGCAAGCCGGTTCTACCCGGTGGTCGGCGCCGGCCGGTGGCAATGCCGCTCGTGGTAGCTCCCCGTGCCGCCCGAGACGGCTCCCAAACGCCCGAAGCGCCCAAGCGGCATGGGGGACTGCGGAGGGAAGGGGCGGCGAGCCCTTCCCCCCCCGTTACATGTTAGAACGCCGGCCATGAGCGACCACGCCGCCACACCGACCGCCACCCTCTTCAAGCAATGGCGCAGCCAGGGCGATGCCGTCGCCGGTCAGGCGATGGCGCAGCGCTTTTCCGATTGGTACTACGCGATCACCACCTGCCGCCTGGGCGATGCCCACGGCCGCGGCCCACTACAGCGCGCTTGTGTGCGTTTTCAACAGGGAATTCTCACGGTCACCACCCCAGCCGAGCTCACCGAGTGGAGTCATGGCCTGCTGATGGAAGAAGTGCGGATGGCCGGTGGGCGAATCGCCGGCGGCGACTTCCCGAACCAGCTCACGGGGGGACGCAGCCCGACCGAACTGTTGCGCTCGGTCGCCGGCCAGCTGCGCCCCGAGGATGTGGAACTCCTGGCCCTGGCGTACGACAGCGCCACGGCCATGGAGACCGTGACCGCCCGCGCCGAGCCGATGGGCGGCTACCCGGTGGCGGTGCTCAAGGCTCGGCTCGCGCTCAAACGGGCCCTCCGCGACGGCGCTGGCATCGGGCTTTCGGAGGTCCCCGACTCCCCCAACCTCGACCTCGCCCCGATGCCGCTCTACGAGGCCGGGCGGATGAGCCGCGAGGCCGACGAGGCCGGCTTCGAGAAGTGGCTCCTCACCGACATGCGGCTGTGCAAGGACATCGCCGAGTTCGGCGTGTTCGCGCAGGCCATCCGTGCTGGCGCGCTGCGCGGAGCCGGCGTGACGCCCCCGAAGTCCAGGCCCAGCGCGAAGCCCGTGGCCCACGGGGCCGCGACGGGGGCGGTGTGGGACGACGAGGAGACGTCCGTGGTCGGCAAGGCCGCCATCGCCCTGGCGATCTTCATCGGACTCAGTGCGGTCGGGCTCACGCTGCTCGGGGCCTTCACGGCGTGGGTCCTGTTCTTCTGATGGACGACGCGCTCCCTCCGGTGTGGGGCATCCCCGACGAGGCGCAGGGCGCCGTGCTGCTCGACGCGGCGAGGCGGCTGATGCTCGAGGGCGCCTACGACTCCGCGGTCGGGCTGGCCGAGGAGCTTCTCGACGTCGACCCGACGGACACCGACGCGCTCCTGATCGTGGCCGACGCGGCGGCGCGCTACGGCCACGGCGAGGTGGCCCTGCTCGCGGTGCGCCAGGCGCGAGCGCTCGGCGCGCGCGCCGACGTGCTGGAGGCCGCGGCGCTCCTGGCGTCCTGCCAGCCCGAGGCGGCGCTGGCGGCTGCGGAGAGCCATCTGGTGTCGACGCCGGACGACGCCCGCGCCCACGCGATTCGCGGCCAGGCGCTCGAGATCCTCGGTCGCCTGCCCGAAGCCGACGAGGCCTTGGCGCGCGCACACGCACTGCGCCCCTCGGCCTACCCGCGCCCGCTCGCCGTCGACGACAGCGACTGGGACGGCCTCCTCATCCTCGCACTCTCGCGGATGGAGGACGAGGCGCGGACGGAGACACGCACCTGGACCTTTGCCTTCGTCCCCGCCCCGACCGCGGAGCGCCTCCGGATCAGCGACCCGCCCGTTCCGCCCTCGGTCCACGCCCTCGCCCTCCCCGAGGACGACGGTGTTTCGTGCGAGCTCTACACCCGCGCCCTGACGCGCGGCTGTGCCGACGACGACGAGCTGATCGAGCGGCTGACGCAGGCGGTGGCCGACGAGGTGGAGAATCTGCGGGAGTGAGAGCGTGGGAACCGCGCTACTCCTCCGCCAGCCGCCTCAGGCGATACAGCTCCTCGAGCGCGCCCCGCGGGGTGAGCGCGTCGGGGTCGAGGGCCAATAGCGCCAGGCGAACGGGATCGGCCAGGGGTGCCGAAGGGGGCGTCGGGATCGGTTCGGGCACCGGGGCGCCGCCAAAGAGCGAGAGCTGGGTCGATTCCGGACGCGGCCGCTTTTTTTCCAGTTGAAGCAGGAGTCGCGACGCGCGCGCCACCACCGGCGCCGGCAGCCCCGCCAGCCGGGCACACTGGATGCCGAAGCTTCCCGGCGCCGGACCGTCCCGAACCACGCGCAAGAAGGTGATCTTCTCGCTGCTCTCGGCCACCGCCACGTGCATCGCGCGAGCATGGGCGTTGCTTTCGGTCAGGGCGGCCAGCTCGTGGTAGTGCGTCGCGAAGATGGTGCGCGCCCGGATGCGATCGTGCAGGTCCTCCGCGACCGCCCAGGCGATGGCCAGCCCGTCGTAGGTGCTCGTGCCGCGGCCGATCTCATCGAGCAGCACGAGGCTTCGGGAGGTGGCGCCGGCAAGGATGTTGGCCGTCTCACCCATCTCCACCATGAAGGTGCTCTGGCCCCGGGCCAGGTCGTCGCTGGCGCCGACGCGGACGAAAAGCCGGTCGACGACACCGAGCCTTGCCGAGCGCGCCGCGACCGGGCAGCCCACCTGCGCCATCACCACCGTCAGGGCCACCTGACGCATCAGCGTGCTCTTGCCCGCCATGTTCGGCCCGAAGAGCAGGCTGAGCCGCGAGGCCTCGCCCAGCTTGAGGTCGTTGGGCACGAACCGTTCGTCCCGACGGGCCGCCTCGACCACCGGATGCCGGCTGCCCACCAGCTCGATCTCCACCCCCGCTTCGAGCGTCGGTCGTGTCCACCGGTGCTGCGCGGCCAGCTCGGCGAACGTCGTCAGCACGTCGAGCTCGGCCACCCCGCGGGCAAGGGTCTGCACGCGCGGCACCTGCTCCGCGACCCGGGCGCGTAGCGCACGAAAGTGCTCCCCCTCCAGCCGGATGCGCTTTTCGTCGGCACCCGACACCGCCTCCTCGTACTCCTTGAGTTCCGGGGTGATGAACCGTTCGCCGTTGGCGATGGTCTGCTTGCGGTGCCACGCCGGCGGCACCCGATGGAGGTGGGCCTTGGTGATCTCGATGTAGTAGCCGAACACGGCGTTGTGCCGGATCTTCAGCGAACCGATCTCGGTCTGGCGACGGAGCCGCTCTTCCATCTCGGCGATGGCGCCTTTGGCGTCGGTGCCGAGGCGACGGAGCTTGTCCAGCGCGGGGTCGACACCGGCCACGATGAATCCACCCTCGTCCAGGCCCACCGGGGGGTCGTCCACCAACCAGGTGAGGATGTCGGTGGCCACGTCGCCGGCAAGGTCATCGGCCAGCCGCCCCGCCAGCCGTGGGTCGTCCAACAGCGTCGCCACCGTCGCGACCCGTTGCAGGCTGAGGCCGAGGGCGACGAGGTCGCGTGGCCCGCCGAGCCCCTGCGCGAGCTTGCCGGCGATGCGTTCGAGGTCCGCGACCTGACCCAGCAGGGGAACCACCTGGTCGCGCAGTCCTGGCGTCGCGGCCTCCACCGCGTCCAACCGCGCCTCGATGGCGTCCACCTCGAGCAGCGGCCGACCGATCCAGTCGCGAAGAAGCCGCCCGCCCATGGCCGTCTTGGTGCGGTCGAGCAGCCCGAGCAGCGTGCCCTTGCGACCGGTGCCCCGTAGCGGGCGAAACAGCTCCAGGTTGCGGATGGTCGCCTCGTCCAGTCCCAGGCTGGCGGCCACCCGATACGTGCGCAGCGCGGTGACGTTGCGGAGGTCGGCTTTGAGGCGCTCGGCGGCGTAGCGAAGCGCGGTGGATGCAGCGCCGAGGCCGGGGCCCAGGGTGTCGGCGCCCACGCCAAATCGTCGCGACAGCTCGGCCCGGTCGGGTCGCGTGTCTTCGATCACCGTGGTGCAGACGTCGCCCAGGAGCGTCCGCAGCTCCCGCGAATCGGTGTCGCGACCGATCAGGGCCTCGCGGGGGGAGTGGCGGGCCAGCTCGCCCGACAAGGCGGCCAGGTCGTCGACATCGGCGGCGCGCAGCTCGCCGGTGGAGGCGTCGAAGAACGCCAGGCCCCACGCCCCTGGAACACCGGTGATGGCGACGAGGAAGGACGATTCGTGGGCATCGATGCCGTCGGCCGCGAGCCCCGGGGTGAGCACCCGCGCAATCTCGCGGTGGACGATGCCCTTGGCGGGCTTCGGGTCCCCCACCTGTTCGGCGATCGCCACCTTCTTGCCGAGATCGAGCAGCCGCCGCACGTAGCCGCCGGCTGAGTGCCAGGGAACGCCGCACATCGGCAGCGGGTCGGGCGTGTCGCGATCCCGGGTGGTCAGCGTCAGCTCCAACGCGGCCGCGGTCCAGACGGCGTCCTCGCCGAAGAGCTCGTAGAAGTCGCCCATCCGGTAGAAGAGCAGCGCGTCGGGGACCTGCGCCCGGAGCTCGCGGTATTGCCGCAGCATCGGCGTGTCGGCGTGATTGGACATGGACCCTACGCGTACCCACCCGGCGTGGACCCGGGGTCGGCGTAGTTGCGGAAGAGCGTGTACTTGCCGTCGAAGACCAGCTTCACGGTGCCGGTGGCGCCGGCGCGCTGCTTGGCGATGATCACCTCGGCCAGGCCGCGATCGGGGGAGTCGGGATTGTAGAGCTCGTCGCGATAGATGAACATGATGACGTCGGCATCCTGCTCGATGGCGCCTGACTCGCGGAGGTCGCTGGGCAGTGGGCGCTTGTCGGTGCGGCCTTCCAGGGAGCGGTTGAGCTGGGACAGCGCCAGCACCGGGACGTTGAGCTCCTTGGACAGGATCTTCAGTCCACGGGAGATGTTGCTGATGACGTTTTCGCGGGATTCCTTGGCCCCCCCCGTACCCTGCATGAGCTGGAGGTAGTCCACGACCAGGAGCGCCAGCCCGCGCCGCTTGCTCATGAGCCGCCGGGCCTTGCTGCGCAGCTGGGCGATGGTCAGGCCCGGAGTGTCGTCGATCTCGATGGGAGCGGCGTGAAGGTCCTCGACGGCCTGGGTCAGTCGCCGCCAGTCGCCGGCGTCCAGGCGGCCGGTCCGGACGCGGGACGCATCGACCTCGCCGCGGGCGCAGAGCATGCGCGAAGACAGTTCCTGTCGCGACATCTCCAGGGAGAAGATGCCCACCGCCCCATGGGCCGAAGCGGCCAGCGCAATGTTGAGCGCCAGCGCGGTCTTGCCCATGGCGGGCCGGGCGGCGAGGATCGCCAGGGTGCCCGGATGCAATCCCGCCAGCATCCGGTCGAGATCGTAGAAGCCGGTGGTCACGCCGACCAGCGCGCCCGGAGCCTTGGCCCGGTCCTGGATCATCACGAACTGCTCGTCGATGACCTCGGCCAGGGGGTGCCAGTCGCTGCGCCCGCTGAGCTGGCTCACCTCGAAGATGGAGCGCTCGGCGTCGTCCAGGAGCGTCTGCAGGTCCTTCGGTTCGGTCTTGACGACCTCGACGATGTGACTGGCCGCGTCGATGAGCCGCCGCCGCGCGCTCGCTTCGCGCACCCGCTCGGCGTAGGTCAGCAGATTCTCGACGCTGGGACAGGCATTGGGCAATGCGGCCACGTAGGCCACGCCATCGTAGTCCTCTGCCTTACGACGCCCGATCTCGTCGATCATGGTGACGACGTCGGTGCGCACGCCGCGCTCGTGCAGCTCCATGAGCAGCGCGAACAGGTTTTCGTGCGGAGGCCGCGAGAACGACGCTGCCGAAACGCGCTCGCTGACTTCAGCGAGCTGGCTCGGATCCAGCAGGAGACCGCCCAAGAGGGCGCGCTCCGTCTCCCACGCGTGCTTGGACATCGTAGGACGCCTAACCGCGCCTAACTACGAATGACGTAGACCTTGACCTGCGCATCGACGCCGCGCATGACCTTGACCGGAACCTGGAACACGCCGATGCTCCGGATGGGGTCGGCCAGGTCGACCGCCTTCCGGTCGACCGGGATGCCGGCCGCGGTGAGGGCCTCGGCGATGTCGATGTTGGAGACCGAGCCGAAGAGCTTGTCGCCTTCGCCGGCCTGCCGTTTGATCGAGACCGGCGTCTTGGCGATCTTCTCGGCGAGCTCGTGCGCCGCCGCGACGAGCTTGGCGTTTCGCGCCGAGGCCATGCGCTGCAGGTGCTCAAGCTGACGCACGTTGCGTTGGTCAGCGAGGAGCGCCAGGCCGCGGGGAAGGAGGTAGTTGCGGGCGTAGCCGCTGGCTACGTCCTTGACTTCGCCGGTCGAACCGAGATTGTCGACATCGGCCTGAAGAATGATCTTCATGGAGTGCTCCGAAACAGGTTGGGGCGATTATTCGTCGGCTTCTACGCCGCCTTCGGCGTCTTCTTCTTCCGCTTCGGCGCGATAGCGCGCTTCGGCCTCTTCTTCGGCCTTGAGCGCGGCCATGCGCTCGATGCGCATGCGGCGCCGCTCTTCGGCGACGGTGCGGCGCTCTTCGGGGACGACGTCGTCTCCCAACTTCACGGTGAGGAAGCGGAGGAGCTGGTCTTCGAGGCGCAGGTTGCGCTCGATTTCCAGGACGATGGGCGAGGGCCCACAGTAGTTGACGTAGATGTAGTGACCGCGCAGGTGTTTGCTGATCAGGTAGGCGAGCTTGCGCTTGCCCCAGTCTTCGGTGACCAGGAGCGTGCCGCCCCCCGACGCGAGGACCTGTTCGATCTTGGTGGTGATGCGCGTCATCTGCTCGTCGGTGAGGTCCGGGCGGGCGACGTAGGTGGTTTCGTATTCGTTCTGGATGGTCATGCGGACTCCACGCGGGAGGCGTTGAAACGATTCATGGTGGCGGTGACCCCGTCGCGAACCACGCTCTCCACCGCGTCAACCGCGGCATCGACCATGGAGTCCACGGCGGGCTCTTCATCGGGCTTGAAATTGGCGAGTACGTAGTCGGCCGGATTCCATTCGGGCGGCGGGCGGGCGACGCCCATCCGCACCCGCACGAAATCCGCGCCGCAGGTGCGCTGGATGTCACGGACGCCGTTGTGACCCCCGTGGCCGCCGCCCACGCGCACCCGGAGGCGGCCGAGCGGCAGGTCCATGTCGTCGTGGACCACGACGAGATCGGCGGGGGCCACCTTGTAGTAGCCGAGCAGTGACGCCGCGGGCTGCCCCGAAACGTTCATGTACTGCTGGGGCATGGCCACCGTCGTTCGGTGGCCCGCGAGCTGCAGTTCGGCGACCAGGGACCCGAAAAGCTTCTTGTCGACCGTCGCCCCCGCCCTGGTGGCGAGCCGCTCCACGACGCGGAAGCCGACGTTGTGTCGGTTCTGCGCGTAGCGGCTGCCAGGGTTGCCGAGGCCGACGACGAGGTGCACGGGCTACTTCTTGCCCGGGGCGGCTTTGGCGGCCGGCGCGGCCTTGGCGGCGGGGGCGGCCTTGCCAGCGGCATCGCCTTCGGCCGGGACGTCCTTGATCTTGCCTTCGACGGTGACGACGTTGAAGTCCTGCTTGTAGACGATGCGGGCGCCGACCGGGAGCGGAAGCTGCGAGGCCTTGATGAAGCGACCGGTGTCGAGCGACGTCACGTCCACTTCGACCGTGCGGGGGATCGTGAACGCGTCACAGTCGAGGTCGACCGACCGGGCCAGGATCCGGAGTTGCCCACCGGCGCGGACGCCTGCCGCACGGCCGGTGGCCACGACGCCGACGGTGACGCTGACGCGCTCCCCCGCCTTGACCTCCAGGAAGTCCACGTGTTCCACGCGCCGGGTGACCGGGTGACGCTGGATTTCGCGGAGGATGCACACATGGTCGTTCCCGCCGACGCTGACGGTCACCAGGGTGTTGGCGTCCTGCGACTTGCGAAAGATGGCCGAGAGGGCCGGCCCGTTGAAGGCGATGGCCTGGGCGGCGGCGCCGGCGCGGTACATGTTGCCAGGGGTGGCGCCGGCCAAGCGGGCCTTGCGGACGTCGCCCTTGGTACCAGCAACCCGGGGTTCAGCAGCGATGTTGTAGCGTTCCATCCGAATCCTCGGCCCAACGGGTGGGCGATGACGTCCCCACCCCGGGACGGGCCCGGAGTCAGCCCGCGGATGCGGACCGACGCTGTGTCTTGGACGTAGGGGCCGAACGGCCCGACCCAGCGGTGCCACACGGTTGGTGCGGCGGCCGGCGGTTAGCCTGGGGGGGCGTGGGCGTCAAGGGTCGCGAGCGATCCTCGGGCTCAGCGTGCCAACAACCCGTCCACGGTCGCCGCACTCAGCCGTAACGACGGCGAGACCCTTCCGGTCCAGAGCTCTTCCCCGGTGAGGTCGTCCACGCAGCGCAAGACCGCGTAGGCGTCGTATTCGTCGGGGGTGATGTCGAGCTCGGCGCGAACGCGGAGGCCGTCGTCGCGCAGGTAGGTCAACGCGCGATGGAGGCGAGCGTGGGCGGCGTGTTCGTGCCGTCGGATCACCTCGGTGACCGTCTTGACCAGTACACCGAACGCCCCGGCGTCGAGCGGCTTGGGGTTCTTCTTGTCGCGACCCATCGTCCACGGCCCGACCAGCGCGGGTTCCTGCTGGCCGGCGCAGGTCATCGAGACCGCCCACCCGTCGTCGTCCTCGTTCTTGAGCACCTGGGCAGTCCAGCCGCCCCGGCGCCAGCGGCGGTCTTCCATCACGTCGCAGTTGTCGTCGTCCTCGCTCGCCATGGTCACTCCTGAAGCGGGCCCCTATCTCGCCGCCCCTGCTATAGTCCGCAGCCTCCAATGCTCCTTCACTTGCTCCTCGCCTGCACCGAAGACCCCCCGATTCCCTCGGTGCGGCTCCTCAGCGGGCTGCAGTTTGGCTGGCGGGGGTTCAACCATCGGCTGTCGCACCTGGGCGTCCAGGTCACCGACGACACGATCACCTACGCCGTCGTCGGCGGAACCTCGACGACCGGGGTCGTGCCCACCTACGCCGCCGGTTGCGACGAGGCGACGTGCAAGGAGTTTCCCTTCGTCGACACCGCGGACCTCGTGGTGTCGACAACCGTACTGAGCGACCCCGCCCTTCGGGTCGCCCGCTACTCGGTGGTGATGCGGGTCGGCGCGTCGGGGTCGACCGCCTCGGTGACGTTGCCCTGGGCGGAGCTGCCGGCGGTTCAGACGCCGGTGATCAACGGGCTGGTGGTCCAGTCGGTCGGCGCCGAGCACGACTGTTACGACCCTTCGTTCGGCTGGCTCCCGACCCACCTGGCCGTGAAGGTCGAGGCCGACGGACCGCACGCGACCGTGACCGCCGCCTTTGAGTCCGGAGTGTCGCTGGAGGAGGCTCGGGGTTGTCTCGACGAGGCGGCGCCCGGTGCGGAGGCCATCCTCACCATCGATGTCCTGGGGGTCGCGGGTGTGGCGGCAACCTGGGCCCCGCTCAGCCAGAGCGCCTCCTGGAACCAAGATGGCAGCGCGCTCGCGGAGCAGACGCCCCCCGCGCCTGAAGCGCTTGCTCTCCCCGACGTCCGCGCGTTTTCGAGCCTGGAGTGGTTCTTCCACGAGGCCGACGCCGACGGCCGCGGCGCCTACCTTCGCACGCTCACCGCCGACAGCTCGGGGGCGGCGTCGGCCACCAACTACTCACCCGGTACGCAGCTCAGTGGGTTCGACTATCGATTCGTCGGGACCGTCGTGGGCTTCGAGGGCGACGGCGCGGGCGAACGCAAGGACTGGGCGCTGCACTACACCCCAGCGCTGGACGACGACGGCGGGGTGAACGCGATGAACCTGGCCGAGGACGACTGATGGGTCGGGCCGGCTGCGGTCAGGGTCCCGAAGGCAGAGTGGCGGAAAGCAGCTTTTCCAGGCGCTCACGCGGTGCGCCGCCGCCTCCCGGCGGCTCGACGGAGCGCGCGTGGCGCCAACGCGTCGGAGAGATGGGGCGCGACGTGCTCCTCGGCGGCCAGGACTGGGGGCGGATTACTCCTGGACGCAGACAATGACGAACATCAAGCTGCACTTCAACTCGAATTCCGGGAAGACATACCGCGTGGACCTCCCTGCGAACGCTGCCGGGTGCTGAAGGGCTCGACGCGAGGTGTATACTCTCCCCATGCGCCCCCTCCCTCTGTCAGCCCTCCTCTGTGTGCTTTTCACCGGCTGCCTCGCCGCGGACAAGGGCGACACCGCGCCGATCACGGACTCCCTTGGCGGCGTCGACGAGGACGGCGACTCCTACCTGCTTTCCGAAGGCGATTGCGACGACAGCAACATCGACGTCCACCCTGGTGCGGTCGAGCTCTGCGACAGCATCGACAACAACTGCGACGGCTTCATCGACGAGGGCCTCCAGACGCCCTTCTGGCCCGACACCGACGGAGACGGCTACGGCGATGACGCGGCGACAGCGCTCGACGCATGTGAGCCCCCCGATGGCTTTGTCGGGCAGGCCGGCGACTGCGACGACGCCAACCGCACCATCCACCCGGACGCCGAAGAAACCTGCAACCAGCTTGACGACAACTGCGACGGCGAGATCGACGAAGGCCTCGGCGAAACCCGCTGGGTGGACGCCGACGGTGACGGCTACGGGGATCCAGGCGCGCCCCAGGTCTCTTGCGCCGGCGAGGATTACCTCGTCGACAACGACCGGGACTGCGACGACACCGACGACGGCACCTCGCCCGAGGCGGACGAGCAGTGCGACGAACGTGACAATGATTGCGACGGAACCGTCGACGAGGGCGTCACCACCGACTTTTACGCCGACGTCGATGGCGACGGGCACGGCGACGCCACCGTCGCTGAGCCCGCCTGTGTGCTGCCCGCCGGGTACGCCGTGGTGGATGACGACTGCAACGATGGCGACGCGACCGTCCACCCCGGCGCCGACGAGACGTGCGATGGCGTCGACGAGGACTGTGATGGGGTCGTCGATGACGGCGCGATCGACATCGCCGTGTGGTACGCCGATGACGACGCGGATGGCTATGGCGCCGGCGCCGCCGCGTTGGCCTG
>SHYX01000083.1 GCA_009692585.1 Myxococcales bacterium | reverse complement strand
GTTGTGTTCGACGAAGCCTCGCAGATCGGCACTCACGACGCCATCGGCGCCATCGCCCGCGGCCAGCAGGTGGTGATCGTCGGCGATTCACGTCAGTTGCCGCCTACCCGGTTCTTCTCCCGCACCGAGTCTGAGACCGCAAACGTCGATGACAACGACGTCATCGAGCTTGAGAGCATCCTCGACGAGGCGGTCGCGTCGCGCTTGCCGCAGCAGATGCTCGGTTGGCATTACCGCAGCCGTCATGAGGCGCTGATCGACTTCTCCAACCGGCACTATTATGATGGTCGGCTGCATGTTTTCCCTGCCGCGCGCGGTCGTGCGCCGGATCTGGGGCTACAGCTCACCCAAGTGCCCAACGGCGTGTACGAAAAGGGCGCTTCGCGGGCCAATGCCATTGAGGCACGCACGCTCGTGGATTGGCTGGTCGGCGAGCTGCGGTCCTATGCCGCAGGGCAGCGCAGCTACGGTGTCGTCACCTTCAGCATGCCCCAGCAGGCGCTGATCCAGCAGCTGATCGAGCAGGCGCGGGCGCGCTATCCGGAGATGGAGCCGCACTTTGCCGAGGACTACCCTGAGCGGGTTTTTGTGAAGAACCTCGAGAACGTGCAGGGCGACGAGCGGGACGTGATGGCGTTCTCCATCGGCTACGGCCCCGACGCGTCCGGTCGCGTGGCGATGAACTTCGGACCGCTGAACCGCACCGGCGGGGAGCGGCGCTTGAACGTCGCGGTCACCCGTGCGCGGCTGTTGCTGCGGGTGTTCTCTACGCTGACCGCCGACCAGATCGACCTCTCGCGCACTCAGGCGATAGGCGCCCGGCATCTCAAGGCGTTCTTGCAGTTCGCCGCCCAGCGCGCCTTGCTCACCGAAAAGGACCCGACAGCACGGGCCCCGGAGCTGGCCGGGGGCTTCGAGCGCGAGGTCTACGACGCCGTCGTTGCCATGGGCTACCGCGTCGCCACCGCTGTGGGCTGCGGCGGGTACCGCATCGACCTCGCGGTGGTGCACCCCGATCGTCCCGAGGCCTACGCGCTCGGCATCGAGTGCGACGGCGCGCCCTACGCCAGCGCGGCCACAGCGCGCGACCGCGATCGCTTGCGGTACTCAGTGCTCGGCGGTCTGGGCTGGGCGCTGCACCGCGTCTGGTCCAGCGACTGGTGGTTCGACAAAGCCGGCGAGACCGAGCGCATCGCCGCGGCGATCCGCGCTGCGTTAGAACGACCGGTGAGCGCGCCGCCTGCGTCCGCTGTGCCGCCCGCGTCCGCTGTGCCGCCCGCGTCCGCTGTGCCGCCCGCGTCCGCTGTGCCGCCCGCAGCCGTCGAGGGTGCCGCGGTTGCCGAGCCGGTGCCGCTCGCGTCGGCGCTGGCGGCGGTTTCAGAGCCCGCAGCGGTCTCGGAGCCGAGCGCGCCGCCGTACGTCGAGGCGGAGGTCACGGCGGTCTCGGTGGACCCGGAGTCGATGTACACCAAAGCCGCGCTACCGGTGCTGGTCGCCGCGGTGTGCGAGGTGGTGCGCGTGGAGGCGCCCGTGCACGTCGACGAGCTCACCCGCCGCGTGGCTGGGGCCTACGGGGTGTCGCGGCTGTCGGATCGCGTGCGGCGTCGAGTGCGCGAGGCCGTGGACGCCGTCGCCCAGACGGGCGGCTTGGCGCTGCGCGGGGACTTTGTATGGCCGGCGGGCGTCGACCCCGCCACGTGGTCTACGGTGCGTGGCGCGGGCCCGCGGGATGCGTCGCTGATCCCGCCCGAGGAGATCGCCGCCGCGGTCGAGCAGGTGCTGCACGCCGCGCTCTCGTGCCCCGAAGACGGGCTGTTGCGCGAGGCGGCGCGACGCTTCGGCATCATCCGGCTCGGCGTGAAAGTGACCACGGCGATACAGGCCGGCCTCGCGATCTGCGTGGCGCGGGGCCGCGTGCGTCGGGTCGGGGATCGCGTGGAGCGGGTGTGGTGATCCCCCCTACGGCACCGGCGTCTCCCCCGTAAGCGCACGTCGGCTGGGTAGCTCCAACGCCTGCGGCGGCTCCAGAGCCGTTGGCACCTCACCCCCCTGCGGCTGGCGCCTCGCCCACCGCGGTTGCGCCGTCGTCCGCCAAGGCCAGCACCGCGGCTTGCCCGACCCGCCGAGTGTCCCGGTTCAGCGGGCGGAGGGCCGCCTCGACGACCACCGGGACGACCACCAATCAGCCCACGTCCGCGAGCTTGCCGGTGAGCCAGACTGGGGCGAACCGATGCAAGACAAAGTCGTTGATCAGAATCAGCAGCGCCGCGGCGAGCACCAGAGGGTGACCGACGGACCCATGCCCGAGTGGCCTCATGGGGCGGAGACGCAGGCGCAGCAAGCGTTTGGATCGACGCTGCCCGGCACGGCGCAGTATCCGTCCACGCCGTACCCTCCGTCGCGGCAGGCCTCAGTGCAGTCTGAGTTGGCGACGCACCCCCCGCACCCGGCGTCGGGGTCGGCGGCTGCCGGCGTTCCCTCTGGCATGGCCTCTCCGATCCGGTTCCGGCACCAGCAGGCGTCTGAAGCGCCCCCATACAAGAGCGCGTCGAAGCGGGAACCGTCTTGGGAGTAGACGAAGGGCGTCACCTGGCCGTAGGCGTCCCAGGCTCCGCCGGACAGGGCGAGCACGAGTCCCCGGTCGCACCACGTGATCCCGTCGGCCGAGGTCGCGGCCAGCGTGCCCGCCCCCGACTCTTGCAGCATCACCCAGGTGTCCGCGATGCGCTCCACGTCGACCGCACCGGCGTTGAGCACCAACGGGTTGGCGGCGTGGCGCTCGAACGTGCGGCCGTCCGCGGATCGTGCGAGCCCGACGTGCCGCGCCACCCCGTCGTTGCCATCGTAGTACAGCCAATACGTGTCCTCGCGGAAGACCACCGAAGGGCGACCCACCTTCACGCTGTCCCACGCGCCCCCGCCGCCTACCCCGAGCACTGGCCCCTGCTTGTTGAAGACGAAGCCGTCCGCGGAGGTGGCGAGGTGGACGCGGTCGTCCTCGGCCGTCGCGGCGTCGGTGTAGTACAGGTACCAGATGCCGCCTACCACGACGATCGAGGGGTCGTTGACATGGTTGGAGCTGCCCCGGTCGATCACCGGCTGGGGGTCGGACCGGTCTGGCCACGGGGCCCAGGTCGCGCAGTCGGTGGAGGTCGCGACGAAGATGCGGTCGTGGCCGTCCGAACCCTGGCCGCCGTAGTACATCAGGCAGAGCGAATCGGAGACGCGAACGACATCCGGCGCGTAGATGTTGTCCGAGCCGTGGTCGCTGTCGGCCGTCACCGGGGACAGGGCCGGCGCAGCGGGCGAGGAGAACGCGGGGATCACGGCGGGGTCACCGCAGACGTTGGCCGTGCCGGTGTCCGGGGGGGGGGCCGAGTCGGAGTCGGCTGTCGAGTCGGGCGGGCTTGAGTCGAGCGGGCTTGAGTCGGGGGGGCTGTCTGTCGGGGATCCGGTGTCGTCCGGCCCGGGGGGAGGGGTCTTGGGATGCGTGTCCGAGGGGTGCGACCCCGCGAGGCAGCCGATCATCAGCGCGGAGCAGAGGGACGCGGCGGCCGAGCTTGCGCCAGAGCGGGCGCCAGAGCGGGCGCCGTTCACGACTGTGGCAGCGAGAGAGGTGTTGGCCATCGGTTCCTTGACCGAGGGTAGCACGGATGGGGCAGGGGGCGCGGCCATCGCGTCGCGGCCGTCGCGTCGTGGGCGATCATGCGTGTTATTGTCCCTGCGTGCTGCTCCTGCTCGCCGCTTGCTCCCCCACGTGGGTCGGTCCCTCGGCTCCTGGTCCGCGAGCCGATGCGGACAGCGACACGGACAGCGACACGGACACCGACACGGACAGCGACACCGACACCGACACCGACACCGACACCGACACCGACACCGACACCGACCCCATCGAGTGTGCGTGGCCGTCCCCCGAGCAGCCTGACGATCGCGCGCTCTCGACCAACGTCTCTGGCGTGCAGGAGCTCACGACCGTGGATGGCTACACGGACGCTTACCTGTACGACGCCACTGGGTACCTGAAAGTGGGTGTGCGCGAAGACTGGGGCGGTAGCGTGGTCTTCTTCGGCCTCTCTGACGGCGCTGCCGGGGTCAACGCCTCGAATACCATCGACGGCAACGACACTGGCCGCGAGGTTCAGGTCGCGTTCTACGACCCGGACCGCGCCATGCAAGGCTGTGCATGGGACGCCTCCTGCGCGACCGAGGCGAGCACCTGCCCCGTTTCGATCACCTACCTCGGCTGGAACCCCGTCCAGGGCGGCAATCGCTGCAACCATGGCTCGGGTGCGTCGTCGGTCGTGGCCACCCCCGATGGTGGGCTCGCGGTGTCCACGACGCCGTTCCATTGGAACCCCGATTGGGAAGCCAGGACCTGCACGAGCGACGGCTGTGACGACAGCAGCACCTCCTACCTTGCGGGCGAAATCGAGCTGACGCAGACCTTGCGATTTGCGCGGACACACGTGGTTGAGCTGCGCTACACGGCGACGGAGACGGTTGGCATGTCCCACGGCTGGACCTACCAGGAGATGCCTACGCTGTACACCTCCAACGGGACAGCCGGCCCGGACCTGTGGCGGCTCCTGACGTCGGACGGTACCGAGGTCACCATCGATACTCCGGGAAATGACGGCTTTTACTATGAGAACGCCGTGAGTCCCGAGCCTTGGGTCACGCTGCAGGACGACAGCGCCTCCTACGGCGTCGGCATCTTGTACGAGAACGGTATTACCAAATTTCAGGGCTGGCAGAACCGGTCGTTGCCGTTCAACAACGTGCGCGCGCTGTTCCCGTTCTCGATCCCCGCATGGGGTACGGTCAACGCGCGGGCATACCTGATGATCGGCTCGTTCGAGACCATCCGGTCCGAGGCCACGGCGGTGCTGGACGCCCTCGCGCCGTTCGGCACGCTCGACTCTCCGGTCGACGGCGCCAGCGTGGCGGCCATGATGGAGATCTCCGGCTGGACGATCGACAACCGGGGGGTGACGCAGGTGGTCGCTCGCGTGGATGAGGGGGCTGAGCTGGCGTTGGCATACGGCGCTGCTCGCCCGGACGTCCCTCTGGCCTGGCCCGGGTACCCCGGTGGCGACTATGTGGGCTACACGGGCACTGTCGCGATGGCGGCGGGTGCCTGTCACCTTGTTGAGATCGTGGCCACCGACGCCGATGGGAACGAGCGCACCATCGATCGCGCGGTCGTGGTGGTGCCCTAGGCTAGTCGGCGTCCAACGCTACAGGGTCGTACAGGGCTGCCGGTTTTTCCGGACTATGTTCCTCCGTGCAGTGTGCGGCACGTCGCTCCGACCCCGTCACAATGAACCCGACGGAGAGGACGTATATTGTGACTCAAGCCTATTCAACGTATTCCCGGCTGTCCGGCCTCGGGCTCTCTTTGCTCACCGCCCTCGCGATGAGCGCGCCACGCCTGGCCTTGGCGGCGGCGCCGGACGACATCGAGCGCATCCGCGGCATCGCGGCGCTCATCGCGTCGGTCGAGCAGGACAAGGCTTTCCCCGAAGCGGACTACACCGACGCATTCTCGAAGCTGGTCATGCGGAACGCAGGCGCGATCCTGAACGAGAACGCCCTGCCCGCGTCTTTGATCCGCGTGGATGGCTCTGCCTTGCGCCGCCGGGTCACCGCCGAGGTGGAGGGGCGCGTCGGCGCCGCGTTCGCCCAAAAGGGGGCTGCCCGCCGGGATGCGCTCTATTCCGCGCTCACCCACTTCAGTGAGCGCGCGGTCGCCGACGATCTGGTGGCGGAGTGGCTCGGCGCCAGCGTCGTCGGGCGGTACGCCGATGAATCGGTGAAGGTGCTCGAGACGGCGGAGCGCGACGCCGCGACCGCCGCCGTCGCCGCTGCCGATGCCGCGCGTGGTAGCCACCCGATGACGACCGCCGAGCGCATCACCGCCGGAACCCAGTCGCTGCTGTCCGACGCCCGCGCCAGCGACGAGGTGCGCACCGCGCGTCTGGCGGAGCGGTTCCGCCTCCAGGTGCAGGTCTCGCCCTCTGCGGGTGAGCTCCGGGTGAGGACCAGCGAGGTCAAGCTGGTCTCGGACGAAGGGGGCGCGGGCGCCCACAACGGGGTCGCTGACGCCGGCGAGTGGCTCAGGTTCGCCGTCCCGATCGAGAATACCGGGCGCGAGTCCTGGTACAGCGCATCGGCGTGGGTGCGCTCAGAGACCGACTGCGCCTTCAGCGGGGATGCTCGGGAGGTCCAGCTTCCGGAGATGGCACCGAAGGAGGTGGCCTCAGTCGAGATCCACGCCTACATCTCCGAGTCCTGCGCCGATGGCACCCGGGTGCCGTTCATCGTCGAGATCCGCGACAGCGTGCGGGCGCCGACGACCCCGATCACCTTCGACGTTGGCGTCGTGGTCACCAACATTGGTAAGCCGAAGCTCCGGGGGCTTCGCATCGACGCGGATGTGCCCGGCTCGAGCGACGGTTCGGCGCGACCCACGCTGGCCAAAGGGCGGGACATCGAGCTGAGCGCAGGGATCCAGCTTGCGAAGGCGGGTGCGGTCGGGGCGGTGCAGGGCTGGGGCCTCTCGAACGACCTCGAGCCGGTGATCAAGGAGTCCGGGTACCGCCTTGGCGGCAAGATGACCGCGGTAGACGCCGGCGCGGCGTTCCTGCCTTTCGACGATTTGGACGTCGCAGCGAAAGGCGCGGCGACCTTCGCGGAGGGCACCGCCTCCGTAGCGTCGCGTCGTCGGTGGACCACCGCGGAGGACGCTGGCGGTGTGGCGGTCGTCGAAGCGCGGGTGTCCTACCCCGGCATCGAGGGCGCGTGGGCGCCGGTGGCCAGCGTGCCCATCCCAGCACCCCCACCCGTGCCCCCGGCCGCGTTGCCGACGCCCTCCGCGGCGGCGACGCTCGCGATGCTCCGTGACGTGATCTCGATTGAGGCGAGGGAGGTTGATCCGGAGGGCGACGCGCTCGCTGCCGTGACCCCCACCATCTTCGACGTGGAGGTCGACGAGTCGGCCTTCGCCGTCAAGTGGTGCCGCGCGACAACGCCCTCGGCGCCTGGCAAGCCAGACGCCTGCGACCCCAACGCCAAGGTCGAAGCGCCGGCAGAGCTGCCCCCGATCACCGTTGCGTTACCGGCGTTCACCGACCCCGCGGTCTACACGGTGCGCAGCTACGTCTGGGTGCCGATGGCGTGGGAGCCGGAGGCCCCCCAGAGGGCCGAGGAGCCTGTCGCGGGCACCCCACGGCCCGCCCGCGCCGAGATCGTGACGTTGGACGAGCCCGAACCTGCGCCAGTGCGGACACAGCGGGAGGCCACGCCGTTCGGGATCAGCGCCGGCGTAGAGCTCGGCTCCGTCACGCTGCGTATGGACGAAGGCGCCGACTTCCTGACCTCCACCTACAGCAACGCGGAGCCTCAGCTCTGGGTCGACGCGGCGCTCGGGAAGCAGGGCCTTTGCGCCCATGTGGACGCGGCGGTGTCATTGGGGCTCTCGGCGACCTTGTTGAATGCGCAGTCGATGACCGCGATGCGCATCGGCACCGGAGGCGGCTACGTGTTCCGGATCATGCAGCGGTGGATCGAGCTTGAGCCCGACGTCTATGTGGGCGTCCGGTTCGTGAGCATCGATGGTGATTTTGGAAACAAGAACGGGGCCGCCGGGGAAGCCAGAATATTGTCCCCGTACGTCGAGCCCTCCGTGTCCGCACGGTGGTTCCCGATCCAGCCGCTCTCGATCGACGTCAGGCTGTCTTACCGGCTGCAGCTGGCCGACGAGCACACCGGACCGGTCACCATCGACGTCGCCAACACGACCGGCCTAAAGTTCCAGCTCGGCGCCGGGCTGCACTTTTGAACCAGCGGGCGTCGGCTTTGGTTATCGGATGAACCGCATTTCGACGTGCGGTCCTAATCTGGTCTGGATGAAGTTCCCGAATTTTCGCCGCTCCACGAGCGCGTCCAGCCCACACACCCCGGCCCGGTCGAGGAGCCGGCGCAACCTGCCGCGCTCCCAAGCGACCGCGTCAACCGGGGCATCCGGGGAGCCCCCGGACGCGACCCATTGGCACCAGGCGTCCGCAGCGCCGAGCCAGCCGTTGTCGCTCTCCCGGCGGGTACGATCGTAGGGCGAGAGCGCTCGAACGCAGGCTCCGGTCACCTCTATGCTGGTCTCCCCCCGCGTGAGCAGCAGGGCGTTGCGACGAAGATCCAGATCGGCGTTCAATGGTCCAGATCGAAGGTCCAACGCGCTCCCCATCGTGGGGGTCAGCACCTGGGGCAGGTGGGCTCGGAGCACGCGGTCGCCGGCCGGGGAGGGGTGTATCCAGCAGGCGCCATCGCGCATTCGCAGGGTCGCGTCGCCCTCTGCGCTGAGCGGCAACAGGTCACCTCCGCGCACCTCGGCCACCTCGTCGAGGGCGTCCCCGTCGATCGCCCGGCCCTCGAGGATGTCCCAGACGAAGGGCTCGGGCGGGGCGGCGGAGATGAGCTCAACGCTCACCTTGCCGAGCGCGATGCGCGTCCCGCGGCCACTGGTCGACGTCATCGCCCGCCACCCGTTCTCGAGGAAACCACCGGTACCGCGGGTGCGGTCCGAGGAGCTGAGCGCGCGCCAGCTCCAGCTCGCGCCGCGCCACCGCATCTCAAGCCAGTGTGCCGGCAAGGTGGCGTCGTCGATGCGCACCAGACAGCTCGGGGCGCGACCAATCAGGGTGGCCGCCGCGAGGGGCAGGGTCGAAGCGCGCTGGCCGTGGGTGACGAGGAGATGGTGCATTGTAGGGGGATTCTATACCCGTGATCACCCGTAGCCCTGTACAGCCCTGTACAGCCCTGCTGTCAGCGCACCCCGCGAGTGAAGATGTGGTTGCTCTCGCAGTACTGGCAGGTTCGGACCTCGACGATGTCGGCCAGCCCGTCGTCATCGAAGTCCGCGAACGCCGTGACCGTGCTTGCGCTCTTGTCCCGCCTGCCTACGAGGCAGGGCGCTCTTTGGTCCGGGCCAAGACGCAGGAAGGCGATTTCGCCGGCGGCATCGACCACTACGATCACCGACTTCGGGTGCGCCGCGTCGCGAAGCACGTCGATCACCGGGCGGGGGACGGCATAGGTCTCCAAGGGGCCGGTCAGCCCGTCGCCGGTGATCGGCACCCGGACCGCCTCGTTGCCCTCGATCGCCCAGAGGGCGGCGCCCTCGGGTCCGCGGATGACCCGGGTCGACCCGAAGGCCAGGGGCTGGCGCCGCACCATTTTTTGCCCGGTGAACGGCAGGGGCAGGCCTGGCGTGGACAGGCGAGTGAACGCTTCCTGGCCCTGCCCGGTGGTGAAGATGAGGTCCGCGTTGCCGTCGCCCTGAAGGTCGGCAAGCTCGACGGCAGCGGCAGCCGGATCCTGTGGGGTGTGCTCGGGCTTCGCGAACCGCCGCCCGCCGAGGCCGCGGACCACTGCGAACGCGGCTTCGGTTGACAGGGCGAACACGAGGTCGGCGATGCCGTCGCCGTCCACGTCACCGACTCCGGGCGCGACGATGTGCCGCCCCACCGCGATGTCGATGTGCTCGGTAGGGCGGGCTCCCCGTTGTCCCCACCAGATGGTCGTGGACTCGCTGTAGGTGTTCGCGAACAACACGTCGACGATGCCGTCGCCATCGACGTCGACTATGTCGCTGTCGCTCGACTCCCTGGGCCCACGCTCGGCGTGCTGTATCCACTGGGTGGGCGCGTCCGTGCACCGATCAAGGTCGGTCAGCGGATCGTGGAGCGCCGCGGCGCGACCCGAGGCGTCGCCTTCGCGCCAACCCAACCAAGCGCCTGCTGCAGCCACGCCGCCGAGCGTGAGCGATACCGCAAGGAGGAGCAGGGCGGCAGTGCGGGGGGGCTGCCGCCACAGATCCGGAGCTCCGGGTCGCCGGGGCCGGGCGAGGTTGTCCAGCCGCGGCGCGCCGCGCGGAGCGCTGTCGTTAAAGCCTGCGTCGAGTCCGTCCCCCCCGTCCCCCCCGTCCCCCCCGTCCCCTTCGTCGGGCGCCACGAAGCCGGCAGCGCGCTGGGCCAGCCAGGCTTTGGCCTGCTCGGCGGTCGCGACCGGTGATCCGCACCCCTCGATGCGGGCTCGGAGAGCGTCCCCGTTCGCCGGCCGTTCGCTGGCCTTGTACGCTCCCGCGTCGCCGATCACCTGCGCGATCGGGGGGTCGATTTCGGCCCGCAGGGACTCGATCGCTTGCGGCACGTACAGCTCGCCCGGAGGGCTGCCGGTCAGCATGCAGGCGAGGGTGGCCGCCAGCGCGTAGACATCGCTGGCGTGGCAGACGTCTCGAGGGTCCCGTCTCTGCTCGGGCGGCATGTACGCGAGCGTGCCGAGCTTCGCCCCGGTGCGCGTGGCGCTGTGGTCACTCCTGGGCAGCTGAGCGATCCCCCAGTCCGAGAGCCGCACGGTGCCGTCCGCCATCACCAGCACGTTGTGTGGCTTGATGTCCCGGTGGACTGGGCCAGCCAGGTGGGCCGCCGCCACCACATCGCACAGCCAGATCGCGGCGCGGAGCGCCACCGGCGCGGGCAGCGGCCCGCGGGCGTCCACGAGGTCCGCCATGCTGCACGCGGCGAGGTCCATGACGATGAACCCGTACCCGGCCGCCTGGTCTACGAACGCGGCGCGTACCCGCATCGTCCCGGGGTGGTTCACCCGCTTGAACACTTCCTGCTCGTGCCCGATCGCTGCTTCCCCCTCCGGTAGCGGGATGGCCTTGATCGCCACGCAGACCGCGTCCTGTGTATCCACTGCGCGCCAGACGACGCCGAAGCCTCCGCTGCCGAGCGGCGACAGCAGCCGGTACCTGCGAGCCCGGATCTCGGCGCCGGACGAGAGCGTCAGGCTCATCCCGCTCGGTCAGCGGAGGGCATCAGGTACGCCGCCGCGACCCAACCCCCGACCGCGACGACCGCGAACGCGGTCGAGCCGAGGGCCGCCGGAAAGAAGATCCCCATCGCGACGCCGCCGGGCAGCAGCAGCAGCACCGCCGCGGCCTCCCGGGCCCAAGTGGACGGCTCCGAGAAGGGCACGATCGACAGCAGCAGCAGGTGCAGGCAG
>SHYX01000082.1 GCA_009692585.1 Myxococcales bacterium | reverse complement strand
TGCAGGGCCTTCGCTTCGTCCTCTCGGGGTCGAGCGCCCGAAAGTTGCGAGGAGCCGGGGTGAATCTACTGGCGGGACGCGCATCGCGGAGGGAGATGTTTCCATTTGTTCCCGAAGAGTTGGGTGAAGAGTTCGACATGGAATCCGCCCTTCGCCATGGGACGCTGCCGATCGTGTGGTCTGCTCTGGATCGCGAGGAGACGCTCTTGGCGTACGTTGAGACCTACCTCAAGGAGGAGGTCCAGGCCGAGGCACTGGTCCGAAATCTATCTGGATTCGCACGCTTCCTTCCCATCGCGGCCCTGTTTCACGGGCAAGGCGTCAACGCAGCCGGCATCGCAAGGGACTGCGGAGTCTCACGAACGACAGTCCTCAACTATCTGGAGATCCTGGAAGATACGCTGTTAACCTTCACCGTCCCGGGGTGGGAGCCGCGGCTTCGTGTGCGCGAGAGGCAGCATCCTAAGCTCTACTGGCTCGATGGCGGGATCGTGCGTGGAATCAAGCGATCGCTGGGTCCCGTGCGTGCCGAGGAGCGCGGAGCCTTGTTTGAAGGATGGGTGGCGACCCTCCTTCGCACCTACGCATCCACCCGGGGCCTTTTCGATTCCATGAGCCACTGGTCCCCTGCCGAGGCGAAGAGCACGGAGGTCGACTTCGTCCTCGGCCGGGGGGATGAACTGCTCGCGATCGAGGCGAAGGCGTCCACCCGAACGGACGGGGATCGGTTGAAGGGACTGCGGGCGATCGCGAACCTGCCGAACCTGAGGCGACGGGTCCTGGTCTACCTGGGGGACGACGACCGAAAGACGGAAGACGGAATCGAGGTCTGGACACCAGGTAGGCTCGCAAGGGAACTGGCGGGAGGCACGATCTGGGGGGATTCGTAGGGTCTGCTCCGGCTGCTCGCGCAGCGGATGCTGGAGTTCCCGCTGAGGCAGAACGATCTTGCGTGGTTGCAGGACGTCAGCATCCACGCATATAACGAAATGCGCATGATCGAAGCACCCGCCCCTCTCGATGTTCGGCCCACGGGGGAGGATCCAAGATCTCTTTCGGCAACGGGCGGGCGTGTCTCGTGCGAATAGGCGACCTGCCCCGTCGCCTTGCCGCCGAAGCGGTCGGTACCGCGCTGCTCGTGGCGACTGTCGTCGGGTCGGGCATCATGGCGGAGCGCCTCTGCCAGGGGAATGTCGGCCTTGCGCTCCTGTGCAACTCCATCGCGACCGGTGCTGGGCTGGTCGCGCTGATCCTCACCTTCGGACCTGTCTCCGGCGCACACTTCAACCCTGCAGTGACCCTCGCGGACGCCATCGAACGCGGCCTCCGGTGGCGGGATGTGCCTGGTTACATCCTGGCGCAGGTGCTCGGGGGGATCGGTGGCGTGGCGCTGGCCAACCTGATGTTCGCCCTTCCCGCCTGGTCCTTGAGCACCCACGAGCGCAGCGGCCCGAGCCAGTGGCTTGCCGAGTTCGTCGCGACGTTCGGCCTCCTCGCAACCCTACTCGGCGTCTCGCGCCGCAACGCTGCCGCGACTCCATTCGCCGTCGCGGCCTACATCGTCGCAGCCTACTGGTTCACGGCATCGACCTCCTTCGCCAACCCGGCGGTCACGATCGCCCGCGCGCTCACCGACACGTTTGCGGGCATCCGACCGGCCGACGTACTACCGTTCATCGCCGCCCAACTGGCGGGGGCTGGCACGGCGACGATTCTGTTCCGGTGGCTCGTGCCGGGGGCCATCCCCCCGTCCTCCGAGAACGGAGCGTAGGTCGTCAGATTGAACAGACCCGAGTCATGTCGGCAAGCTCCAGGGAGAGATTCGCGGTGGATCCCCCCAGAATCGCTATCACGAATCCCGGAAGGCGCGGGGACCCCGACCCCCCGCGTTCCCTGCCTCGCCCTCCCGCGCCGCGCGGACCTGTCGGCTCACCGCTTCGCTGGGCTACGCCCGCATGAAGGGCTTGCGTTCATCGCGTATGGCCGGATGGTCCTGAGGCCGATCGTTTGACCGGCGGGCCGCCCGGCCCTCCCTGGATTTGGTGGCGGTTGCGGATGGAGAGCGTGTGGCCCGGGCATGAGGAGGCGAGCGACGCCGCGCTTCTTCGGGGGTGGCGGGGTCGGGACGGCGGGGGTCGGCTCGGCGTCGCGCCGTACAGCTTCCTGAGCCTGAGCGACGGTATACTTCCTGGCCATGTTGAGGCTCCATCACGACGGTCCGACCTCCCGGAGACTCCCGGGATCTGGTGGCCTTTGCGGATGGAGAGCGTGCGGCAAGGGCAAGTGAGGACAGCTACAACGACAGGCACCTGACGCTCGCCGAGAAGCGTGCGGCACGGGGAGAGTGAACATGGACCGCATCACCCGCATCCGCATCCAAAACGTGCGCGCCATCGAGTCGATCGATCTGGAGATGGGCCGACCGCTCACCGTCCTGATCGGAGAGAACGGGTCGGGCAAGAGCACGATCGTCGAGTGCCTTGAACTGCTTCGCAAGGCCGCAGATCCGAGCTTCATGCAGCAGCTCTACGCCCAGCACCGTGGGATGCCGGGCCTGCTCCGCAAGGGCGCGACTGAGCTGTCGCTGGGGCTCCGCATGGAGGACGATGAGGGCACGATGGACCCGATCGACTACGCGTTCAAGCTCCGCACCCAGGGTGCTGGCGCCGTGGTGTCGTTCGAACAGCTGCTCGTGGGTGTTCCCCTGCCTGGGAAGCCACGCCTGGCGGCGATCCAGCGGGGCACGGCGAAGGCGAAGATCTTCAACCAGCAGAAGCGGAAGCTGGAGGATGTGCCGGCGGAGAGCGTGGTCGCCGATCAGCTGTTGGTCGCGTCCTTCGGCAACCGTCCTCCGCAGAGGGCGATCGACCGCCTGCTGGTCGTACTCCGAGGAATCGAGGTCCATCTCGGCTTTGACACGCTGGCGGCGTGGGCCGCGCAGTCGGTGCAGCGACAGACGCCCCTGCGGGGCACGGCCATGCTCCTGCCGGCGACGCGCCTGACGTTGCTCGGCCACAATCTCGCAAGCGCGTGGTCCGCACTGAAGAACTTGGACGACGCCCACTGGCGTCACACGATGGCGCTGGTGCGGCTGGGCCTGGGCGAAGCCGTGGACAGTGTGAACACAGTGCCCGATTCGGGTGGGGGCTACGTCGGTCTTTCGTTGAAGCGGACGGACTTGCCGGAGCCGATCCCGGCGGCCAACCTCTCTGACGGCCAGCTCTCATGGCTCGCCTTCGTGGCCCTGGCTCGGCTGAGCGGCTCAGGCTCGCTGCTCGTCATCGACGAACCGGAATTGCACCTGCACCCGCAGCTCCTCGGCGGCGTGATCACGCTGCTCACGAGCATCGGTACGCCAGTGTTGATCTCGACGCACGCAGATCGGGTGCTTGAGTTGATCGAGGAGCCAGCGGAGGCGGTGCGGGTGTGTTCCCTGGACGAAGGCTGTCGTGCGACCGTCGCTCGCGTGGACGCGAACGAGCTTCCCAAGTGGATCGCCCACTTCGGCGATTTCGGTCGGCTGCGCGCGGCCGGCTACTTGTCCCGCGTTCTCCTCCCCGCGACCGCCGCGCGCGTCGAGGAGGGCGAATGACGCCTCTGGCCACCGTGCTGTACGAGGACTCCAAGATCGGGAAGGAGTTTCCGCTCCACCACCTGCTGCTGCGCATGGTCGAGGACGACATCAACGGGCAGGCTTGGCGGCTCCGCAAGGCGGTGTTCGACAACCCGCGCAACGGCATCGACAAGGTGCTGGCCGACGTGCGCGTAGCTTCTCTGATCGCGGGGGCGGGGATGCTGTTCGTCCTGGCCGATCGCGACGTGCTGATCGAGCACGTCAATCAAAACGCGAAGCCTGGCGAAGCTCGGCTCTTGCCGACAGCGGCCGACGCTGACGTCGTGGCGGCGGTGCGGGCAACCGCCGATGCGCCGGATAGGGTCCGGGTGTTTCTGCTCCAGCCGAACCTGGAGGGCCTGATTCGCGCGATCGAGACATGCGCGCCCGGCCAGTGGTCGGACGACATGCGACGCGCCAAGGCGAAGGACAGGCTCGCCCGTGACTTCGTGCTCACCGAAGTCGCGAAGGCCGCGATGGCGGCCGTGCGCGCCTGCATTCGGACCCATCAACCAGGCTTGGAGGCGCTCGCCAAGGCGCTCGCCGAAGTCTTGCCCGAGGCGACCATCGCATGAGCACCCTCCTCGACGCGCTCGCGGAACGCTTGATCTCGGCAGAGGCACAGGCGATCTCTCACGACAGCCCCCCCGCCATCGTCCTGTGGACAGACGGCGAGCGCAAGTGACAGTCGGCCCTGCCGACGCTACCTGCCGCCTTGGCGGTTCCATCCCCTCCACCGACGGAGGTTTGAGCAGACCCGAGTCATGTCGGCAAGCTCCAGGGAGAGATTCGCGGTGGATTCCCCCAGAGTAGGTATCACGAATCCCGGGGGGCGCGGGGATTCCGACCCCCCTCGTTCCCCGCCTCCCCTCCCCGCGCCGCTCGAACCTGCCGACTCACCGCTTCGCTGAGCTGTGCCGGCATGAAGGGTTTGCTCAAGTAGCCGTTCATCCCCGCCTCCAAGCAACGTCGTTGCTCCTCGGGAAGAGCGTGCGCGGTCACGGCGACGATTCGGATGCGCCCCGGGGTGGCCTCCCTTCGTCGGATCTCCGCCGCGGCTTCGTACCCGTCCATCTCGGGCATCTGGCAGTCCATCAACACGACGTCGAACCGCTCAGCCAGGACCCGATCCACCGCGAGGCGGCCGTTCTCTACCGCGACCACCTCGTGACCCAGACGCTGGAGCAACAAGGTGGCCAGAGTCCGGGCGACGGCGTTGTCCTCGGCGACCAGCACCCGGCCCCGATCTCCCACGTCCACCGGAGGGATCGTCGTGCTGGACGTGGTGACCGACGGCGTCGAGTCCGTCGATGCGGGGCCCGCACCGAAGGCCCTGGCGACCGCCCGGCGTAATTGCCCCTCGATCACCGGCCGACCCAGCCGTCCGACGACTCCGCCACCCCGCGTGGCGAGGTCCATGCTCGTGCCGACCGGCGTGACCAGGATGACCGGTACTGTCCGCAGTCCCCGCTCCCCCCGCATCACGCGGATCACGTCGAGGCCGGACATCTTCGGCATCTGGAAGTCGAGCAGGACGAGATCGATGGGCTCGCCACGTTTCTCCGCCGCTCGTAGCTGGTCCAGGGCATCCGCCCCCTGGCTCGCCTCCAGCACCTTCGCCCCCCAGGCCCGCAAGGGCACGACCGCCGCCTCCCGGCTGGCTGCGTGGTCATCGACCACCAGGACCCGCACTCCGACAGGAATCTCGGCGGGTTCTTCGTGCCCGATGTCCCACACCCCTACCTTGAGCGGCAGGGTGAACCAGAACCTGCTCCCCTCGCCAGGCCGACTGTTGGCCTCAATCGTCCCACCCATGAGCCGGACGAGTTCGCGGGAGATCGCCAGACCGAGCCCGGTCCCACCCTGCCGACGGGAGATGAAGCTGTCCGCTTGGGTGAACGCTTCAAAGAGGGCGTGCTGGAACTCCTCGGGCACACCGACTCCGGTGTCGCTGACCTCGAAACGCACCATGCCGGCTTGCCTGGCGGAGACCCGCAAGACGATCTCTCCGCGTTCGGTGTACTTCACCGCGTTCCCCAGCAAGTTGACCAGCACTTGCCGGGCGCGGGTCGGGTCGCCGAAAACGCAACCGGGCACCTCCGGCGTGACGATGGCGGCCAGCTCCAAGCCCTTGCCCTGGGCAAGCCGGGCGACGAGACCGACAGCCTCTTCGACGACGTCGCGCGGGTCGAAGCGGTCCTCGCGGATCTTGACGCCGCCGACCTCCAGCTTGCTGAAGTCGAGGATGTCATCGATCACCGACAGCAGGGCCTTTGCGGACTGGCGGATCGCTGCCGCGTACTCGCGCTGATCGGCCCGGAGTTCGCTGGCGAGCAGGAGCTGGTTCATTCCGAGGACGCCGTGCATCGGCGTGCGGATCTCGTGGCTCATCCGGGCCAGGAACTCGCTCTTGGCTCGGTTGGCCGCGAACGCCGCGTCCCGCGCTTCGAGCAACTCCAGGTTGGTCTCACGCAACTCCTGGAGGCGCCGCAATGCCAGGGCTTCCGAACGCTCCCGGGCATGATCGTAAAACGACGCGATGACCATCACGAACGCCGAGGCGATCACCACGCCCACGGCGACGATCACCCGGCGTTCTCCGCCGCCGTAGGGCTCGACGAACCCTGCCCCCTTGTTGGTCAGGTCGAACAGCCCCAGCGTCACCAGGGAGATGAGGCCAGTCATCATGATCGCCGCGCGGCGCCCCGCGAGGAAGGCCGACAGTAGCGGCACGACGGGGAACGCCAGGAGGTTCACCGTGTCCAGGCCTCCCCGTCGGACTGCCACCAACGTGAAAGCGAAGACGACTTCGACGGGGATGAGGATCGCCGCGGCGTTGACGTGGCCTAGCCGCACGAAGGCCGCGTTGCCGAACAACATCACTGCCATGACCCCCAGGGCCCGGACGGTGATGCTGTCCATCCCTTGCAAGATCAGGATGGGCGGCAGGAGCAGCAAGACCGCCGTGAACATCAGAACGACCGAAGCGACGACGAGGCGCGCCCGTTCGTAGGCGGGCCCGCGGGCCTCGATCACGACCGGGGGAATGAAGACGTCGAGGAAAGCCCAAAGGAGGGTGTCCGGGTTCGCGCCGGGGGTCCGGTCGGGTCCCTCACGTCGTCCCGGTCGGGGCTTGCTCCTCATCGGGCTTGTCACGATCGCAGCGTGGTACGGCCCAGGGTGGGGCGTCAAGCGCCGTGCGCGCGGCGGTGCCCGATGCTGTTACGCTTCCGCGCCCCGCCATGGCCAAGGTCCTCCTCGTTCCCGTCGGCTCCGCGCCGGATCCTGCCACCCTCAGCCGGGCAATCGTCGGCATGGCCGCGCGCGAAGTGCCGGTGATCGCGGCCCGGGAACTCGTGCGGGACGGGTGGGGGGACGAGGGGCGCCAGCGGGTCTGGAAGAAGGGCAAACGTACGACCTGGGAGCGGATCGATCAGCTGCGGGACGCCGATGCCCCGGTCCTGCCGGTCTGCAGCTTCGTCAACCATGGCCTCACCTTTGGCGAGCGCAAACAGACGAGTCCCGGCGCGGGGGTGGTCACCTGTTTCACCCGGGTCCACGGCCGCTGGGTCTGCGTGATCGCCAACGACAACACCGTGGCGTCAGGATCATGGTGGCCCCGTTCACCCGAAAAGATCGAACGGGCCCAGGAAATGGCCCGCCGCCTGCGGATCCCGGTGCTCTACCTGGTGGACTGCTCCGGCCTCTTCCTGCCCGAACAGGCCAACACCTTTCCCGGGGCCCGTGGCGCGGGCCACATTTTCAAGAAGAACAGCCTGCTCTCGGCCGAGGGTGTGCCCCAAATCGCCTGTGTGTTCGGGGACTGCATCGCCGGTGGCGGCTACATGCCGATCATCAGCGACAAGGTCTACATGACCGACGACGCCTACATGGTCATCGCCGGGGCGGCTCTGATCAAAGGTGCCAAGGCCCAGAAGATGACCAGCCACGGCATCGGCGGGCCCGACGTCCACGTGGGCATCTCCGGCTGCGCCGACTTTCGCGTCCCCGACGACGACACCGCCCTGTTGGCGATGCGGCGGGAGGTCGCGAGCCTCCCAACCTCCGCGGTCCCCTACTACCGCTACGGCGCCGACGCTGCCCCGCCGCGTTTCGATCCGCGGGAACTGCGTGGCCTGGTCCCCGCCGATCACCGCGTCGCCTACGACGTGCGTGAGGTCGTCGCCCGCCTGGCCGATGCGTCGTTGTTCTGGGAGGTCCTGCCCGAGTTGGGACACGACGTCGTGACTGGCATCATCCGGGTCAGCGGCCTCTACATCGGCATCGCGGCGAACAGCTCGGGGCTCCACGAGGACCCGGACAGACCGGGGGAGCACCGGCCCTCGGGCATCCTCTACCGCCAGGGCATCAGCAAACTCGCGGCGTTCTCCCGCGCGTGTAACGACGACGGCGTGCCCATCCTCTGGTTGCAGGACGTCAGCGGCTTCGACATCGGCCCCGAAGCGGAGCGCCAGGGCCTGCTGGGCCTCGGGTCGTCGCTGATCTACGCCAACTCGACCCACAGCGTCCCGATGGCGACGGTCCTGCTCCGCAAGGCCTCCGGCGCCGGGTACTACGCGATGGCGGGCCTGCCCTACGACCCCGTGCTCCAGCTCAGCACCCCGGTCACGCGGCTGGCGGTGATGGAGGGGCGGACCCTGGCCATCGGCACCTACAACACCAAGCTCGACGACGACTTCCGCATCGTCGCCGACAACGAGGAGGAGCGGGCGAAGGTGCAAGCGGGCATGAAGGCGGTGGAGGCGCGCATCGAAGCGGACATGGACCCCATCGCCGCGGCGCGCCAGATGGACACCGATGAGATCGTGCTCCTCGACGAGCTCCGCGGCCGGATCGAAGCCTGGGCGGAGATGTGCTACCAGTCCCCGGGGCGCCGGGTGAAGAACCCCCGCATCTGGTCGCTACACGACCTGCGGATCCTCACGGAGGGGGCGTGACCGAACGAATCGCCGCCCTGTTCCGGGCCGAGGATCGCGGCCTGCTGAGCCCCCGCCTGGGGATTTTCCACCCGACCGTCGCTGACGGCGCGTGGGTTTGCGAGGGTACCGTCCTGGGCCAGATCGAGGTCCTTCAGCGTCGCTGGCGGGTCGTCGCGCCTCCAGGGGTCACGGGCCTCGCCACGGGCTGCTTTCCTGGGCCGCGGGTCGCAGTTCAATACGGCAGCCCCTTGCTCCACCTCGGTACCGCCCACACGGAGCTTGTCGCCAGCGCAACGCCTGCTCCGTCGCCGGGTGAAGGCACGATGGTCGGGGAGCTGCTGAAGGCCCCGATCCACGGGATCTTCTACCGCCGTCCCACCCCCGCGGAGGCAGCGTACATCGAGGTTGGCGCGTCGCTGACCCGCGGACAGGTCGTCGGCCTGGTCGAGGTGATGAAGAGTTTTCACCCCGTCGTCTGGCAGGGCCAGGACGGCCGCGTCGTCGCAATTCTCGTCGTCGACCTTGCGGAGGTCGCCCACGGACAACCACTCCTGCGTGTCGCCGTCGGCGGGGTGGAGTAACATTCGTTTTCGGAGGAGATTTGCCCGGCCTTCTCGTCACCCACGGTCACCACTTCGGCGTCCGCTTCGAGCTGCAACCGACGACGACGCTGGGTCGTTCGTCGGCTTGTACGATCCAACTGCTCGATGAAAAGGTCAGCCGCCTGCACAGCACCGTCTGGCGGGACGGGAACCGTTGGGGCGTACGCGACGAAGGGTCGAGTAACGGCACCGGGGTCAACGGACGCCTGCTGCTGGAGCCGCACACCCTGTCCCCCGGGGATGAGGTGGCCGTCGGCAACAACCTGCTGCTCTTCGAGCCGACGCTCGACATTCTGCGGGATCTCGAAGGGGCCGGCGCCGTGGTCCTCGCGCCCCCCGCGCCGCCGACCCATGTGCCTCCAGCCCCCGCGGGTGGCCGACTGGAGGCGTTCCGAGTCGAGGCGCTGATCTCCGGCGTCGCCGAGATGCTCGCCGGTCCCCGGGGTGTGGGTCGGCCCGCGGCCCTGGTCGAGGCGGTCGTTCGCGGCCTGGGTGCGGAACGCGGAGCCCTGCTATTGAGCCCGACCGGCGGGGAGGCGATGAAAGCCGTCGCCACCTTCCCCCATCGTGGGCGAGTCACGGTGCTCACCTCCGTGCTCGACAAAGCGATGGAGCGGCGGGTGCCGGTATTGAGTTCGGAGGGGACGGTCGATCTCGCGGTCCGCGGAGGCAGGTCCATCATCGACGCACGGGCGGGGGCTTGCCTCGCGGTGCCGATCTCTCGGGGCGGGCGCTTGCGGGGAATCTTCTACGCCGACTCTGGCACGCCGGACGCCTTCTTGGGTGTGCCCCTCGATCTGGTCGCCCACGTCGTGGCGTTGGCGTTCGCACCGCTGCTCTCCGGTGACCCGCGGGATCACACGCCGCCGCGTTCGGAGGAAGCCTACGAACCGCCCGTCGCCCAGAGTCCGGCGATGGTCCGGGCGCTGGAGCAGTGCCGCGCCCTCTCCGATGCGGGGGGGCCTGCGCTGATCCTGGGGGAGCCCGGCACCGGGAGGACATACTTCGCGCGTTACCTCCACCGACAGAGCCCTCGTGCCCCCGGCCCCTTCGTGAGGGTGGACTGCGCCGCGTTGCCCGATGCGACCGGCGAGAGTGTGCTCTTTGGGCATGAGAAGGGTGCCTTCCCCGGCGCGGACGAGCTGAAGACTGGCCTGGTAGAAGAAGCCGACGGAGGGACCCTGCTGCTGGACGAGGTCGGTGAGCTGCCGACGGCGTTGCAGGTCAAGATCCTGCGAATGCTCCAGGAGGGGCGGTTCTACCGACTCGCCGGGACTCGACCGGTGCGGGTGGACGTTCGCGCCCTCGCGGCGACGGCCAGGGACCTCAAGCAGATGGTCAAGGATGGCACCTTCCGGGCCGACCTCCTGGACAAACTCGCGATGCAGAGCCTGGAACTGCCCCCGCTGCGGCGTCGGCTGGCGGACATCGACACCCTGGTCCGTCGCTTCGTCTCCGCCTGGAACCTGGACCACGGCCAGAAGCTGCGTGGGGTGGCGCCGGAGGCGGTCGGGATCCTGGAGAGCCACGAGTGGCCAGGCAACGTCGCCGAGCTGAGACTCGTGGTCGAACGTTGCCTCATCGGCGCCCCCGGGGATCAAGTGGAGCTGGCTGAGGTCCAGTCCGTCCTGGCGGCCTTGCCCACGGGTCCGGGCCATCACCAGTCGGCCACGGCGGAGACCCTGCGGAAGGCTGAACACCACGTCGTCGTCCGGGCGCTACAGCGGACTCGCGGCCATCGCTCCCGCGCCGCGGCAATGTTGAGGGTGGACCTGGTGCGCCTGGACCAGCTGATGATCGAACACGCGGTGGACGTCTACGGACGGTGAGGGGGGGCGTTGTTGCATGGCTCGACGGCGGGCCGGATCTGGACCCTGCGGACCCGGTTCATGGGACCACCGCCACTGAGCGCGGCGTCCCGAGCATGGTCATCCGGTTGAGCACGCTCACGGCGATCCTCGTTTCCGTCCTCTGCGCTGCC
>SHYX01000034.1 GCA_009692585.1 Myxococcales bacterium | reverse complement strand
CCCCGCGCTGCCCCGCTACACCCCCCTGCCGTGCGCACCCGCGCCGGCTCGACCCCCTTGCCGCACCTCGGGGCCGTGCCACCGTCGGCCTACCTGCAGGTGTCGGGGATAGCCGCGAGCGCCTTCGACGTCGCCGCAAGGTCGAACTTCGTCGTGGCCGGCGCACGCCGGAAAATCGGCAGCTCGACCCCCCACCCGTCGGTCTCGTGAGCCCGGAGTTTCTCCGTCCAGTCGCGCGGGTTGCCTCCTCCGCAGCCGACCTACCATTGTGATATCGCTTTTTGCAAACGAACCGTCAACAACCTGTCCACGAGATCGGATCAGCTCCAGTGCCGCGACCTCCCGACCCCAACCTCGATCACTCGCAATCCAAGGATTGCGAGTGATTGCGGCCGAAAAATCAAACTGATGCACTACCAACCGGGCACGCCAGCGCGGCTTTTCCTCGCCGACGACAGGCACGGTTATTCGTCAGTCGTCCTTGGGGTGTACGACGGCCGCCTGCTGCTCGCGCCGGTCGAGCCGGCGCACGGGAACCTCATCCTGGAGCGCCTCATGGGCTCGGTGCGATTGGAGCTGACGGTCGGGGGCCTTCCCTTCGGCGCGACCACCAACGTGTGTTCCGTCAACGGCGAGGGCATCCTGGTCGCCCTGCCCGACGAGCTCAAACGCATCCAACGCCGCCAGTACTTCCGCATGCCTGCCCCCCCAGGGACGACGGCCAGCGTCGAGTTGCCGGACGGGGTCCGCCTCCGCGAGCTCGTGGACATCAGCGGCGGCGGCTGCGCTTTTATCGGCCGGGGTGGCGACGAGGATCTGACGGACGGCATTGCCGTTACCGAGGTGTGCGTCCCCCTGGGCCAGGAGCGTCTCTTCGTGGGCCACGGCGTGATTCGCCGCCTCGCCCGCCAGGACGGGGCGAGGGGTGGCGACATGGTCATGGGTCTCGAGTTCGGCGGGCTCCCGCCGTCTGGGCACCGCCAGCTCATCAAATGGGTGACCGACACGCAGCGCGCGGAGCTGCGGGCGCACAGCCTCGACACGACGTGGGTGAAGGCCGATGTGATGGTGCTCTTGCACCAGGCGGCGAACCTAGTCGGGTTCCACCACTGCGCCGGCTTGTCGCACCGCGCGGTGCGCATCGAGGTCTCCGGCGACGAGCCCGCCATGTTCCAGGGGGTGGCCATCCCCCAGATCGATCTCTACGTCGCCGGCCAGCAGCTCTTGCGCTGTGCAGCCCGCATCGAGAGAGTCGAGGTGATTGACGGGGCCAAGGTGGCGACGATGGGCTTCACCGGCCTGACCGACGACGCGCGGCAGCGTCTGCTGAACTTCCTGGAGCGCTGACCGACCCAGGAGGGGGCGACGGACCCCGCCGACATCCCCCCTCCAAACGAAGGACCGGCCACCAGCCCCACCAGCGCCAGCGACGCCTGTCGCTCCGCAGTCGCCGCGCTCAGCGAATCAGCCCGCCCACGGTGACCCGGTTCCGGCCGTGCTCCTTGCTCTGATAGAGCGCCTTGTCGGCGAGGTCGGTGAGCATGGTGGCCAACCGCTCCACGTCGACGGCCTGGCCCGACCCCATGAACGTGGCCACCCCGAACGACGCTGTGACCCGAAGCGGGCCCTTGCCCGTGGTCACCGACGCGCGCGCGATGGCCTCGCGCAGGCGCTCGGACGACGCCAAGGCCTGGTGCGCATCGGTGTCGGGCAGCACCACGGCGAGCTCCTCTCCGCCAAGACGCGCCTTGATATCCGCATCGTGGGAGTTCGCGAGAATTGCCGCCGCCGTCGATCGAAGCACGGCATCGCCCGTTGGATGCCCATAGTTGTCGTTCACCCGCTTGAAGTTGTCCAGATCCACCATCACCAGGGACACCGGCTTTCCGGTGGCCGCGGCGCGGGTGAGCAGCTCGCGGAAGAGCGTTTCGTAATGGCGGCGACTGCTCAGCCCGGTCAGCGAATCGAAGGAGGCGAGGCGCGCGAGCTCGGCGTTGGCGGCAGCGAGCTGCTCCATGAGCCGCTCCTTTTCTACGAGCGCGGCCTCCAACCGGCCGGTGATCTCCTGGTAGCTCATGTTCATCTGAACGAGGGTGCGGTTCGCTTCGGCCAGGATGTTCGCGAAGGGAGCCTGCCTGGCGACCCGCATGCCGAGGCCAGCCGCTGCATCCTCCACCTCACCGGGAAGCGCGTCCAGGAACTTGTCGGTGATGGCCTCTTCGATCTGGTAGGTCTCCCTGAGCCCGCCCCGGACCGCAGCCAGCGCGGCGCTGCTCCTCCCGGTCAACAGCGCCCCCACGTTATCGGCGTGGAATGCGACGAAGGCGAGGTCGCGCGAGGGCAGCCCGCACTTCTCCGGGAAATGGTGGTTCGCCAGCGCGTCCACGAACTGCGGGGGGAGACTCCAGCGCTCGCCCAGGAGTTTGGCGATGCCGTCGTGGCTGATTCCGAACTGGGTCATTTCGATCTCGCGCCGCGCCTCCGGTAGCTGGAGGCGCCACTGCGCCCAGTGCGCCGCTTGACCCCGGTTGGCGCGCAACAGCGCCAGTACGCCGAAGTCCTGGAGCAGGCCGATGGTGAAGGCCTCCTCCGGAGACACCGTTCCCGTCAGTCGAGCGATGGCCCGGGCCGCTACGGCGCGGCGAAGACAGTCCTCCCAGAAGCCCTGGAGGTCCGTGTCGCGCAGACCCGAATTGCGGAGGGAGTCGCGCACCGCGAAACAGATGGCAAGATTGCGGAGGGCGCGAATTCCGAGGATGGTGACCGCTCGTGCGGCCGCGGTCACCGGCTGCTTCAGCCCGTGGAACGGAGAATTCACGGTGCGAAGGAGCTCTGCCGTGAACGCCGGGTCCGACGCGATGACCGCGCCGAGCGTGTCGGAAGTGACATCAGGATCGGAGGCGAGCCGGACCACGCGGGCGATGGCCGCGGGCGGCGACGGGAAATCCGCCGGGTTCAGCCTGAGATGTCCGTCCGCTCCTTGCATGGACCCTCTTGGTCGCCCCCTCAAAACGGTTCAGCGGCGCGCAACTTGAGGTGCTTCGCACCAGAACCTGTACCCGCTTGCCGCCGTCTTTTGGCCGGTCCCGACACGGAGTTGACATCCTCCAGGATTCCGCGTAGAACCCGCGCCCAAACTCGGAGCCCCCATGGTCAGCGTTCTCGCCCTCTTCGTCCTCGGCTGCGCCAAGCCGGTGGGCACCTACACCGTCGCGCCGCCCCCCGTGGCGCCGGTGGCGTCAGAGACGGTGGGGACTCTCAAAGCCGAGGCGGAGGCCGCATGGTCGAACCGCGGCGACAAGGCACAGCTCCAAGAGGCCCTTCAGAAGTACGAAGGCCTATACGCCACCAACCCCAACGACCGCGACGTGGCCATGCACCTCTTGCGCGGCTGGTACTTCCTCGGCGATGGGCACGAGACCGAGAAGGACGCCAAGCTCGCCGCCTGGTCCACCGCGATCGAGTGGGGCAAGAAATGCCTCGCCATCAACACGGAATTCACGGCCCTCCTGGGCAAGGGCGACGAGACCGAGGCCACCGCCGCCCGGGCGTTCGGCCAGACCGACGTGCCCTGCCTGTACTGGACCAGCTCCTCCCTCGGCAAGTGGGCGAAGCTGTCGGGCATCGGGACGACCCTGAAGTACCTCCCGACGGTCAAGGCGTACATGACGCGGGTAGGCGAGCTCGAGCCGACCTACTACTACTCGGGCCCCGACCGGTACTGGGGCGCGTACTACGCGGCGATTCCCAGCTTCGCCGGCCAGGACCTCGGCAAGTCGAAGGAACACTTCGACAAGGCGCTGGCGACCTACCCCGACTTCCTCGGCACCCACGTGCTGCTCGCGGGCGAGTGGGCGGTGAAGAAGCAGGACAAGGCGACCTTCGAGAAGGAGCTCAACTGGGTGCTCCAGGCCCCCGTGGATCGCCTCCCCGACGTGCGCCCCGAAATGGAGGCCTCGCAGCGTCAGGCGGCCGCGCTGCTGGCCGCCCAGGGCGACCTGTTCGCGAACTGAGCCCATGTCTTCCCGCTTCCTCGACGCGCCCGATGGCACCCGGCTCCACGTCGTCACCGTCGGTGACGGCGACACCGACGTGCTCATCGTCGGCGGCCTCGCCGAGCACGCGCGCCGCTACGATCACGTCGCCGCCGCGTTCATCACCCGGGGCGCGCGCGTCCATCTGATGGAGCTGCGCGGCCACGGCAACTCTGGCGGCCGCCGCAGCCACGTCCTATCCTGGAGTGAGTACCGGGACGACCTCGGCGCGGTCGCCGCCACGCTGCGGCCCGGCTGGGTGCTGTTCGCCCACAGCATGGGCGGCCTGGTGGCGCTCGACGCGGTCGGGCACGGGCTCCGGCCGTCCCGACTCGCGCTCTCCAACCCCCTCTTGGGCGTGAAGATGAGGGTGCCAGCGTGGAAGTCCGGAGTCGGGCGGGCGCTGTCGCGCCTCTGGCCTTCCCTGGCGCTGACCAACGAATTGGACCCGGCCCACCTCAGCCGCGACCTCACCATCGGCCGGGCCTACGCCACCGATCCCGACGTCTATAAGAAGGTGACGGCGCGCTGGTTCACCGAGATGACCGCAGCCCAGGCGCGCGTGGCGGCCATGGGTCCGGCGCCGATGTCAGTGTGTTTCTTCCTGTCGGAATCCGACCCGATCACCGACGCCGCCCAGAGCCGGCGCGTCTCCGCCCGCATCGGCGGGGCGGTGCGCGAGCAGCCGGGCATGCTCCACGAGCTCGTCAACGAGCTGGGCAAGGACGCGCTCATCGCCGAGGTCGGCACCTGGCTCCTCGACTGAGCCCCCGCTCGCGATAGGCTCCGACCGATGCGCGACCGCCTGATCGAACTGCTCCGCGAGAAGTCCTACCGTCGGACGCGGGTGGTACTGGCTTCGGGCCGGGAATCCGACTTCTACGTCGACGCGAGGCAGACGACGTTGCACGCCGAGGGCAGCCACATCATCGGGAACCTGATCCACGCGGCGCTCGAACCGGGCGTGGTCGGTATCGGCGGGTTGACCATGGGCGCGGATCCGATTGCCAGCGCGGTCGCGACTGTATCGTGGGCCCGCGGCCGACCCGTCCATGCGTTCATCGTGCGTAAGGAACCCAAGGGACACGGCACGCAGACTTGGGTGGAGGGGCTCGTCAATCTCCCCAAGGGCTCGCCGGTGGCCGTCGTCGAGGACACCTGCACGACGGGAGGCTCGTTGCTCAAGGCGGTCGATCGGGCCGAGGCGGACGGGCTGCGGGTGGTGCAGTGCTTCACCGTCGTGGATCGCGATGAGGGCGCTGCCGACGCGCTCGCAGCGCGGGGCTTCACGCTCAACGTGCTGGTGCACCGCGCCGAGCTGGAGTCGGCGTGAGCGCGCTCCTGGCGCTGGTGCTGGTGGCCTCCGGCGCCCACGGCAGTGAGCTGGCCGAGCGCCGCGCGTACGAGCGCGCGGTGGCCGCCGCGACGGACGAGCTGAAGCTGTACGACGGCTGGTACACCGCCTTGCAGCTGCGCGGCACCCTCAAGACGTCGACGTTGCTCGCGGCGCAGGCGGCGCGGATCGCACAGTTGACCGACGGCGCCGGCGTGCCGCCGGCCGTCCCCGACGGCATCGAAGTGCTGCTCGCCGCCAGCAGCCGATTTCCCAAGGAGCTGACCCTCGCCGCCGACGGCACCACCCCCTGGACGCTCACGCTGCGCGCGGGCGGCGAGGCCTGCGCCAGGCCGTCAGAGGTCCGCTTCATCAAGAAGCCCACGCCGGCGGACCGAACGATGTACCCCCACCTGACGGACTGGGACCGGGTCTACGTGGTCCGCTGGGCGCCGGACGCCTGTGGCAGCCAACGCCCCGATGGCCTGTCCGTCCACGGCCGTCGCGGCGCGGGGAGCCTCTCGTGGCCACGGTAGCCGCGGTGCATGCCGGTCGCCGCCTCGCGCTGTGCGCGCAGGTGGGCGCGCCAGTGCTCCTGGCCAACAACGGCGTCCGGGTGCGGAATCTGCCGCTCAACCCCCTCCCCTTTCGCGCCGACAGCACCTTCCTGTACTACACGGGTTGCACCGAGCCGGGTGCGTTCGCGCTCCTGGTCGACGGCCACTGCACCCTGTTCCTTCATCCCAACGAGCCGGGGGACGAGCTCTGGCACGGGCCGACGCCGACCCTGGAGCAACGACGGATGCGCCTGGGCGCCGACGCCGTGCGCTCGGTGTTCGAGCTGGACGCCGCCACCGCCCCTCACCGTGGCCGCCTGGTCGGATTGGCGGTACCGGACGCCGCGGTGACGGCGCGCCTCGCGGTGATCATCGGCCGCGGACTTGCCTACCCAGGCACGCCGGGCCCAGAGGTTCTCGTGGACGCGGTCATCCGCCAGCGCCGCACCCGGGACGCCTGGGAGCTCGATCAGATGCGGCTCGCCGCGACGATCACCGCCGGCGCGCACCGTGCCGCCATGGTCGGAACCCGGCCGGGCGTCCACGAACGCGAGCTGGCGGCGCTGTTCGACGCGGTGATCGCCGCCCGCGGCGGCACCACCGCGTACCACTCCATCGTGACGGTCCGCGGCGAGGTGCTCCACAAGCCCGAGTACGACCAGGTGCTCGCCGATGGCGACCTGCTGCTCCTGGACGGCGGCGCCGAGGTCCCCTCGGGCTATGCCAGCGACGTGACGCGAACCTGGCCCGTGAACGGCCGGTTCAGCGGCCGACAGCGCGCCGCGTACGAGTTGGTCCTGGCCGCGCAGGAAGTGGGCATCGCCCGTTGTCGCGTCGGAACCCGGTACCGGGACATCCACTGGGAAGCCACGACTGTGCTCGCTGCCGGCCTCGTCGAGCTGGGACTGTTGCGCGGGTCGGTGGGTGGCCTCGTCGAGAGCGGCGCCACCGGCGTCTTCTTTCCGCACGGTGTCGGCCACCTCATCGGGCTCGACGTGCACGATCTCGAGAACTTCGGCGACCGACCGGCGTACGCGCCGGGGAGGAGTCGTCCGACGCAATTCGGCGCGCGCTTTCTGCGCATGGACCTGGACCTGGAGGCGGACATGGTGGTCACGGTCGAGCCCGGATTCTACGTGGTACCCGCGATCCTGCGGGACCCCGAACTGCGAGAGCGCTTCGCCGACCAGGTGGACTTCGCCCTGGCGGAGAGCTGGATCGGCTTCGGCGGCATCCGCATCGAAGACGACGTGCGCGTGCGCCCGCCCACCGAGGCCGGCGGCGAGCCGGAGGTGCTCAGCGCCGCGATTCCGAAGACCACTGGCGAACTCGAGGCGCTCGTCGGACGCGGCCCCAGCGCCGCGGAGCGGCTCAGCGCATGATCCTCGCCCTGGTGCTTGCCGCACACGCGGTCACGCTCGACGAATCCGTCCGCCGGGCGGCCGAGGTCGACCCGGGGGCCATCGTCGCGGCGCTGAGCACCCAACAGGCCGACCTCCTCGCCGCCCAGAGTTGGGCCCACCTCGGACCCTCCCCCTCGTTGTCCATCGGGCGAACCTGGCGGAACAACCTGGCGATCGACTCGGGCACCTTCAACGTGTCGCTCGGCGCGCTCGAACCGGGCTCCTGGTTCCGCGCCCTTCAGCGCTCGAGCCAGGCGACGGCGAGCCGCTACGCGGCGGCCGGAACCACCCTCGACGCCCAATACGCCGCGGCCGCGCTGTACGTGGGCGCGTGGGAGGCCAAGCGGGCCGTCGCCGCGGCGCGAGACACCGAGAGCGCGGCGACGTCGTTGGCCACCGCGATCCAGACCCGCGTTGGCGCGGGGCTGGATGGCCCGCTGCTCGGCCGTTCGGCCGAGGCCGGGCGACTGCTGGCTGTCGCTGAACGAATTGCCGCGGAGGCCCAGCTGGCCGTGGCCCGCGTGCAACTCGCCCGCGCCCTGGAACTGGACGATGTGGGCGAACTCGACGCGCCGCCCGGCATGGCGTTGCCCGGCGACGCCGGGTCCTCGCCGTGGCTCGATGCCGCGAAAGAGTCGGTGGAATCTGCGCGATGGCGCCACATTCGGGACCTCGCCGGATGGTTCCCCAGCGGCGGCCTCAACGCCAGCACGCCGCTCGGCGCGCCCGGACTCGCGATCACGCTCTCGGCGACCTGGACCCTCGATGGCGTCGTCGCGCCGTTCCTCCTCGAACGGCAGTCGGCCCTCGCCGTCCGCATCGCCGACGTTCAGTTCACGGCGCTGCGCCGCGACTACGAAGCGGGGCTTGCCGCCGCCCGGGTGCGAGCCATCGCCGCCGGGCAGGTGCTCGACGCCCACCGGGCGCGCCAGGAGGCCGCGGACGCCGCGCTGGCCGAGGGCCGCGCCCTCCTGGACGCCGGACTGGTCTCCACCTTGGAGGTGCTCCGCCTCCAGGATCAGCTCAGCAGCGCGCGCACGGCGAGGGTGGGGGCCGAGCTCGACGAGTTGCTGGCGATCCTCGATGCACGGCGCCTGGCCGGCGAAGGCTGGTAGTGCTGGAGGGAACCACGCCGCTGACCCGCGGCCTCCTGGCCGTCGGCGTGATGATCTTCGTTTGTGGCTCGCTTGCCAGCGTTGGTGTGGCTGCCATCGCGATCACCGTGCCCGCCGTGCTCAGTGCCCGTAGCGACCAACTGCTTGCTGAACTCCCCAGCCAGGTGGACCAGTTGCGCAAGCTGCAGCTCGCGCGCGCCGAGAGTTACGGCAGCTTCGTCCCGTGCGGCAGCCGGGGGGACGCCGTGCGTTCGCTGACCCCCGACCGGCGGGATCCGGCGACAGACCCCGCCGCCCCGTGCCTGACCTTGATGCTCGGGTGGACTCCTCCCCAGTTCCTGCTCGGGGCGTACTGGATCGAGGTGGACGCCGCGACGGCCGACTTCACGGTGCACGGCATCATCGACGTCGACGACGACGGCAATTACGCCGAATACCAGGCTTCGGCGAGCGAGTCCGCCCGGTTGGCGACGCCGCCCGGAGTGCGCTGACAGAGAGCGCCCCGCTACCGGCGCCGCCACAACACGGTGTCGCGCACCTCCCGGGGGTCCACGCGCGGGTAGTCCAGCGAATAGTGCAGCCCTCGGCTCTCCTTACGACGCAGCGCGCTCTCCACAACCAACTCGGCCACGGTCGCGATGTTCCGCAACTCGACGAGGGGGGCGGTGAGGCGAAAATCCCAGTAGTAGTCATGGATTTCGTCCTGCACCAGGGCGATGCGGGCTCGGGCGCGCAACAGACGCTTGGTCGTGCGGACGATGCCCACGTAGTTCCACATGAAGCGGCGGATCTCGTCCCAGGTCTGGGTGATGACCACCGCCTCGTCGCTGTCGACGGCGCGGCCTGGGTCCCACTCGGGGATCGGCGGCGGCGCCGGCGAATCGGCCACACGGGCCGAGGCGACCCGGACGGCGTGGTCGGCGTAGACCACGGCCTCGAGCAACGAGTTGGAGGCGAGGCGGTTGGCGCCGTGTAGACCAGTGCTCGCACATTCGCCAATCGCAAACAAGTTTTGAATGCTCGACTCGCCGTCCAGGTCGGTCTGTACGCCCCCACAGAAGTAGTGCGCGGCCGGCACCACCGGAATGGGCTGGGTGGCGATGTCGATGCCCAGGTCGTGGCAGCGTCGGTAGATGTTCGGGAACTTGGCGATGAGCGCGTCGCCGTCGAGGTGCGTCATGTCCAGGAAGGCGCAGTCGTCGCCGCTCCGTTTGAGCTCGGCGTCGATCGCGCGGGCGACGATGTCGCGCGGGGCCAGTTCGGCGCGCGGATCGTACCGTTGCATGAAGGCGTCGCCGTCCTTCCGGCGAAGGATCCCGCCCTCCCCCCTCAGCGCCTCGCTGATGAGGAAGCTCCGCGCGTGCGGATGGAAGAGAACTGTAGGATGGAACTGGACGAACTCCATGTTCGCGACGCGGGCGCCTGCCCGCCACGCCATCGCGACGCCATCCCCAGAGGCGATGTCCGGATTCGAGGTGTAGAGGTACACCTTTCCGGCGCCGCCAGTGCAAAGCGCCACGATTTTCGCCGACTCTACCCTTACTTTTCCCTTCTTTCGGTCCAGGACGTAGGCCCCCAGGACCCGGTCCGGGTCCACGGGGGCTCTACCCGCCCGGCGCGCGATGCTGTTCTCGGTGATGAGGTCCACGGCGATCTGGTTCTCGACAAGCTCCACGTTGGGCTCGGACGCCACCGCCGCGAGCAGCGCGCGAACGAGTTCGGCGCCGGTGAGATCGTCCGCATGCAGGATGCGCCGTGCGCTGTGCCCACCCTCGCGATGCAGACTGTAGCCGCCCTCCACTTCCTCCGAGAACTTCACGCCCAGCCCGATCAGCTCCCGGATGCGTTCGGGCGCCTCCCGCACGGTCTGCTCGACCGCGTCGGGGCGACAGAGCCCCGCACCCGCGACCAGTGTGTCCTGGATGTGCGCCTCGGCGCTGTCGTCGGGCGCCCACACCGCGGCGATGCCGCCCTGCGCATAGGCGGTGTTCGACTCACCTTTGCCGACCTTGGCCAGGACGCGCACCGTGCCGTGCCGCGCGGCACGTAGGGCAAAGAAGAGGCCGGCGACCCCGGTTCCGATGACGAGGAAGTCGGCCATTGGCACCGTGGGTAACCCAAGCGCCCTTTGGGCGACGCGCCAGGACCGGGCCGGAGGCGGGCGGGCACGGCGGCGCGTCGCGATGCCACCGTGATACCGATCGCACCTGTTCAGCGGCCACCGCCGGAGTGCGATATCCTCGGAGCTCTCGGAGTCCGCCATGGACAGTCGTCGAAACTTCCTCCGCCAGGCGCTCTTCGGCCTCGCCGTCGTCGCGCTTCCCGGCTCGGCGCTCGCAGCCCTCCCGCCGGCGTTCTTGTTCCACCCCCTCGGCCCTGGCGCGGAGCTCGGTATGGGGTGGCGTTTGCAGAGGATCTTTCCCCCGCACGAGGGCGCGATCACGCTGAATCTGTTGCATACCGACGGCCGCCTCGCGCGCGTCGACGTGTGCCTTCGCAACGGCGCCGCGCGGGGACCGGCCAGCACGCCGCTGCTCGACTTCATCGTCATGGACGGCGGGGACGGCACCGCCCCGATGGACGAATCACTCGGTCGGGTGACGCGGCGACTGGCCGCCGTGGCCGCAGAGAATGAGAGCATGGATCTGGACCGCATCGCGGCGCTGATGCCACACACGCAGCGCGTCTGGGCCCATCCGGAGTCCATGGCCGCGGCCAACGTCCGCCTGGCGCCCGGCGCGCCCATCGCATGAGCGACAGCACCCCCGACAACGGCGTCGCCACCGACCTCGGCGAGCACCGCGTCCGCTTCTCGGTCGACGAGTCGATCTACGATCTCGACGTGGTGATGGGCGCCGCCTACCTGTTCATCGACCGCTGCTATGTCTACCTGGATCGCGAGGCGGACCGGAAGGTGCAGGTGGTGTTGCGCACCCGTGCCGCGGCCTCCGAGGACGAATTGCACGCGCTCGCCGGGCACTTCGCCAACGAGCTGCTGAATCAGGCGCTGCGCAAGCAGGTCGGCGAAAGCAACGCCCGGCTGCGCGAGTTCATCATGGCACGGGCCCTGTTCTCGGCCGAGGGTCCATCCACCATCGATCGCCTGCTCGCCGAACTGGACGCCGAAGAGATGGCCAGCGACGACCTGGACATTCCGGTGCCGTGGGAAAAGGCCCCCGGTGGCTGAGCCGCTGACGCTCCGCTTCCACAAGTCGCTCTACCTCGGCGACGCCGTCCGCCGTGCGGCCGAGCGCTTCGCCGCCCTCGGCGAGCTCACCCTCGGCGAGTCCGACGCGGACTGGCTTGTCAGCGCCGTCCCCCTCCGCGAGAGCGTCCGGGCCCGGCTCGGCGACGAGCTCGCCAACCACGCCCTCTTCGAGACCATCCTGGCCCGCAAGGGCATCTCCACATGATGAACACCTCGCTGACCGTCGATCCGCGCGCCTTCGACCGCAAGACCGTCGGCTATTTCCGGTACGGCGTGGTCAACGGTCAGGTGCTCATGACCAACGACGTCGGCGAGCACCTGTTCCTGGACCCGACCGACTTCCGCCGCTTCCTCGCCGGACAGATCGACCCTGGCGAGCCGTTGTACGACCAGCTCCGCCGTCGTTATTTCTTCAAGCACGAGCTCGATCTGGACGGTCTGGCTGACAAGCTCCGGAGGAAGAAGGCCTTTTTGCAGAATGGGCCCCACCTGCACGCCATCGTCACCACGCTGCGCTGCAACCACTCCTGCCGCTACTGCCACGCCAGCCGCGCTGACATGGACCGCGTCGACACCGACATGTCGCTCGAGACGGCTCGTAAGGTGGTGGACTTCGCGTTCACCTCGCCGACGCCGGTCCTCGGGTTCGAATTTCAGGGCGGCGAACCGACCGCGAACTTCGAGGTCATCCGTTTCGTCTGCGACTACGCCGTCGAGAAGAACCGCTACGAGAACAAGGAGCTGTTGTTGTCGCTGGTCAGCAACCTGACCCTGATGACCGACGAGAAGATGAACTATCTTCTCGACAAAGGGGTGATGGTCTGCACGTCCTTGGACGGACCCGCCGATCTGCACGACCGCAACCGCGGCTGGATGGAGAAGCACAGCTCCCACGCCGCGGTGACCGGCTGGATGGACAAGTTCAACGCCGAATGGGTACGGCGAGGCTTCGATCCCGACCTGTTCCACGTCGACGCGCTGATGACCACCACCCGGCATTCGCTCGACCGGGGCCCCGAGATCGTCGATGAGTACGTCAGTCGCGGCATTCGCAGCATCCATCTGCGGCCGCTGAACCCCTTCGGCTTCGCGGTCAACACCTGGAAGCAGATCGGCTACTCGATGGACGAGTTCCTGGCGTTCTACCGAACCACCCTGGACTACATCATCCAGCAGAACCGCAACGGCACCTTCGTCCAGGAGCGACTGGCGTCCATCTTCCTCACCAAGATGCTGACGCCGGACGACCCCAACTACAGCGACTGCCGGTCGCCCTGCGGGTCCGGCAGCGCGCAGCTCGCCTACAACTTCGATGGCAGCGTGTACACCGACGACGAAGGGCGCATGGCCGCGCACATGGGCAACGACTTCTTCAAGCTCGGCCACGTCGACACCTCGAGCATGGACGAGGTGCTCAAGCACCCGACGGTCAAGGCCCTGGCGGTCGCGTCGATCCAGGACGCCCTGCCGGCCTGCCACAGCTGTGTGTTCAAGGCCACCTGCGGCGTCCAGCCGCTGCACAACTACATGTTCGACGGAGATATCTTCGGGCAGCGGCCGCTTTCGCGGAAATGCCAGGAGTTCTACGGTGTGCAACAGTACCTTTACCAGCTACTCTCTACCGACGCCGACGGAAGCCTTCAACGGATCTTCCGCCGGTGGACCATCCAACGTTCGCGACCGGGCACGACCCCGTATGTGCCTGCCAGCGAGGTGACCTCATGAGCAAAGACGACCTCCGCACTCCCTTCCCGGGCAAGAAGTCCGGGGCCGACTGGGACGACCAGTCCGCCGAGGCGGAATTCCCGGTGCTGAAGCGCCAGGCCAGCCACCTGCTTCAGGCGGGTGAGCTCCAGGCCGCCAACCAGAAAGGCGATGTGGTCGCACAGTCGCTCCTCCTGCTGCAAGCCACCGCTGGCGAGCTCGAACTCGACCCGGCCTTCCTCGATCGGAAGGGCAACGCCCCCGAGAGCAGCGCGGTGCTCCTCGCACAACATTGCAGCCACGGCTCCCACGGCTCCCACGGCTCCCACGGCTCCCACGGCTCCCACGGCTCTCACGGCTCTCACGGCTCTCACGGCTCTCACGGCTCTCACGGCTCTCACGGCTCTCACGGATCGCATGGCAGCCACGGCTCTCACGGGCAGTGGTAGCGCCGGGGCGGCGCGCGCCGACCGCTGGCACAACGCCCTCATCCTCGTCGTCACGCGTCGCTGCGATCTACGCTGCGCCTACTGCCCCACGGTCAAGGACGGCGAGCCGGACCTGAGCGTCGACGATGCCAAGCGTGCGCTGACGCTCTTCGTCGAGCGCCACGGCGGCGGCGACTGCAAGCTCTTCGGGGGCGAGCCGCTCCTGGTGCCAGAGGTGGTCCGCGCCGTGGTCAACGCCGCGCCGCCCAGCGTGTCGGTCTACCTCTCCACCAACGGCACCCACCTCGACGAAGGGTGGCTGCGCTGGCTCTACACGCGACCCCAGGTCACGCTGACGCTGAGCCTGGACGGGAAAGCGCGCGACCACGATGGCTTACGACGGGGCGCGCCCAGCCATGACGCGCTGGTCGCGAAGCTGCCGGCGCTCCTGCGGCTGCCCCGTTTCGTCGTGACCCAGACGATCGCGCCGTCGACGGCGGTGCGCGCCGCCGAGAATTTCCGCTACCTCCGCAGCCTCGGCGTGAAGCGCTTCAACCTGCTCCCCGGCTACTATCTGCCGTGGAAGCCCGAACAACTGGCGGCGCTGGAGGACAATTTCAACCAGATCGCCGATGACATCGAGGGCGCGTGGGCCAAAGGAGAACAGATCTACCTGCGCAACCTCTTCGTGCGGGCGCCCGTCGCGTTCTACAACACCGGTTTCGTGGTGGACTGCGACCGGCGCATCTACGGGAACAACCTCGTCCTCGCCGGCAATCTCGACCACGTGCGCGCGGCAACCGCCACCGGCACGTTGGACAATCCGCCGTCCGAGGCCGAGCTCGCCGAGGGCGGCGCCCGAGCGGGACAAATCCTTGCGGACACCCTCGGCCCGGCGATCATGGAGGCCACGGCCCAGGCCGACGCCTGCCTGACTCGGCTCTGCAACCGGCTTTACCCGGCGTACTTCGAGCATCGTGGCCGCAAGGTGATCACCAAGTGACCGCCGGCGCCCCCTGGCTGCACCCGGTCACCGGGCAGGCGATGCGGCGCCTCGAGTTCCACATCACCTACTACTGCCCCGAGCGGTGCACCTTCTGCTCCGAAGAGACGAGGATGGCGGAGTACTCGTCGTTTCCGGTCACCTTCGGCCGGGTGGCGCGGGTGCTTCGGGAGCAGGCCGAGCGCGGCGTCGAAGCGGTGCACTTCACCGGGGGCGAGCCCACGATCCACCCACAGTTCGTGGAAATCCTCCAGCTCGCCAAGAAGCTGGGGATGCGCACCAGCATCGGCACCATCGGCACCCGCCTCGCCGACCCGGAGTTCGCCGCGCGCGCGCTGCCGTACCTCGACGAAGGGTTGTTTTCGCTGCACGGCCCCGATGTCGCGACCCATGATGCACAGACCCGTAGGGCCGGCAGCTTCGATCGCCTGGAGCGGGCGATGGCCAACGCGCGCGCCCACGCGGGGTTCCGCCTGTTCGTGAACACCGTCCTCGTCCGCCAGAACGCCGCTCGCATCGTGGAAACGGCGGCGCTCGCGCGCGCCCGCGGCGCCGAGCTCCTGGTGGTCAGCAACGTCACCCCCGAAGGTGCAGGCGAAAACGCCTACGCCGACCTGACTCTGCGTTTGGACGAGGTTCGCCCGCTCGTGCGGCAGATCATCGCCGAAGCCGGCCCGATGATCGTGCGTTTCTTCGGACTCCCGGTCTGCGCGCTCGGTGCGGACAGCGTCTATGCCAACGACCTGCACTGGAACCCGCGGGTCACCTTCGAGTGGGCACGCCACCCCGACCGGGTGTCGCTGGAGGGGATCTACTCTTGGACGCCCGACCGAAAGCGTGCGCAGCCCGCTGTCTGCGGATCGTGTAGTTGGAACCGCTTGTGTCACGGGGTGTTCGCGCGCTATGTCGAACTGTACGGCAGCGAGGAACTCGTTCCCATGGTGTCCGCGTGAACATCCCCGCCTTGGCGTCCGAGCCGGTCCAGGGTGGCGACATCTGGCGTGACACCCGCAAGAACGTCGAGATCAACGTCGGGAAGATCTGCAACAACAAATGTGTGTTCTGTCTGGATGGACTCCCGGCCACCGACATGCGCCGGTACATGCCCTACCCGGAAATGCAGGCAGAGATCCAGCGTTGGTACCAGAGCGGAACCCGGTCCGTGGGTTTCCTCGGCGGCGAACCGACCACCTACCCGTGGATCCTCGACGCCATCCGCTTCGCCCGCGAGCTCGGCTACACCCGCATCGCCGTCGCCACCAACGGCACCAAGTTTTTCCGACACGAATTCGTGGACCGCATCCTCGACGCCGGACTCACGCGCGTCACGATGTCGATGCATGGACACAACCCCAAGTTGGAGGACGCGCTCACCCGCGTGCCAGGAAACTTCGAGAAGAAGAAGTCCGGGCTCCAATACCTGCTCAAGAAAAAAGCCGAGGGCCTGCTCGTCGACAACGTGTCGGTCAACTGCGTGGTCAACGCGTGGAATTACAAATACCTGCCTCAGATCGTGCGCTTCTTCTTCGATCTCGGCCTCGACGACGTTCGCCTGAACTTCGTGCGTTCCGAGGGCTACGCTGAAGAGGAGACCTCGCTCATCCCCAAGCTCACGGACGTGGTGCCCTACGTGATGAAGGCGGTGCTGCTCAACGAATACCACTTCAAGAAGAGTCTGACGCTGGGTAGTTTTCCCCTGTGCGTGCTCCCGCCGGAGCTCATCGGCAGCAAGGGCCTCGCCCGCCGCTACGTCGGCGAATTCCGCGATCTCGACACCGACTGCTCGATCAAGACCCTCACCAGCGACGGTTTTCCCGATGGCATCGCCACCATCGAGGACGGACGGGCCCGGTTCAACTGGCAGGATCGCAAACGCTACGACCTCAAGGCCCAGCCCGAGGCCCGCTGCACCGGCTGTCGGTATGGCAACGTCTGCGAGGGCGTCTGGAAGAACTACCTGCCCATCCACGGCGACAGCGAGCTTCGTGCCATCAAGTAGGCGGTAGCGGTGCGGTGGACCGACCTCCGGGTGGGAACGACCTGCAACCAGGCCTGCCGTTTCTGTGATCAGTCGGACCTGGCCGGGGACGGCGGCGACGACGCCGTGATCGAGGCGATGCGCGCGCTTCCACATCGAGACGGGCTCTGCCTGGCCGGCGGGGAGATCACCCTACGCCCGGGGTTGCCGATGCTGTTGCGAACCGCACGTCAGCTTGGTTTCAGGAAGCTTGCGGTGCAGACCAACGGGCAGATCCTCGCGACGCCAGGAGCAGCCAGGGCGCTCTCGGAGGCGGGGCTCGACGCCGTGACCCTCGCACTTCACGGGACGACGGCCGCCGTACACGACTGGCACACCGCGACGCCGGGGAGCTTTCGCCGGGTGATCGCCGCCGCGAAGCAGGCCATCGCCGCCGGCCTGGCCGTGCGGATCGGCGTGGTGGTGACCCGGGCCAACTCCGGGCAACTCGCCGGGATGGTCGATCTCGGGCACGCAGTGGGCGCCGGCTCCATGCGGATGGTGCTGTGTCGGGAAGAGGGCGCCGCCCAGCTTGCCGCGCGCATGCTCGCGCCGCGCTGGTCGGTGGCGGCCGAGGCGCTCGTCCCCGCTGCTGAGCGCGCCCGCCAGCATGGCCTGGACCTCGAGTTGGCGGGGCTGCCTCCCTGTCTGGCGGGGGACCTGCGGCCGCTCCTGGCCGACGGACCCTCGGTGCGCCAGGCCGACCGGGCCTACGTCGCAGGGGCGGTCACCCGGGAGGCGCCCGCCTACCCGGCGCCGTGTCAAGGCTGCGCTCTTGCCCCCTCGTGTCCGGGGGTCGAGGCGGCGTACCTGCGCCGCTGGGGGCCCGCCGAGCTGCGCCCGGTCGGGGCCCCGTCGCCGGAAGGCGCAGAGATCGTGCTGTCGACCGCGGCGGGGGCGACCAGTCGGACGCTGCGCCAGCAGCTGGTCCAGGCCCAGGCGCGGGGCGCCCGCGTCGTCCGCCTCGTCGAGCCCCTCCCCGATCTGGCCGGCCTCGTCCGTGACGCGGAACGCCTCGGCCTCACGGTGGTTCGAGCGCCGAGCTGAGCGCGGCGGCGAAGCCTCCGGGATTCTCCCACATGCAAAGATGTCCGCCGTCCACCCAACGGATGGGGCTGCGGAACCGCCGACTCAGCGCGTGCGCGACCCAGGGCGGGTACCAGCGATCCTCCCGGCCCCAGACAAGGTGCACCGGGCAGTCGATCGCGGGCGCCGGCTGGCGCATCTCCATCGCGATCGCCCGCATCCGGGCCGGTGGCACCGGTGGAAAGGCCTCCACGACCTGGTCCTGTAGCCCCGGAGACACACTCCCGCGCAGGAACTTCCGGCCCCCGTGCCGCTCGTAGAAGTAACGGTGAACCAGGGGCATCGCCGTCGCCCGCACCATCCACCAATACGGCCCCAGCGCGGTCCCCGTCAGCACCAACGCCCGCACCCGTCGCGACGATGCAATCGCTGCGGCCACCGGCCCACCAAGGTCGTGGCCCAAGAGCACGGTGGTGTCATCGACCCGCTCCGCCAGCTCGGCCGCCAGCCGGGCAATCGAAAAGGCAGCGTCGTCATCGACGCCGCGAAGCCAGGGTGCGTCGACGGCGAAAGGGAGGCGAGCCCACAACGCGGGCGACGTCGGCAAGCCATGCACCGCAAGGATCACACCACGGTCTACCCCATCGGCCCGGGGAGGCGAAAGTCAGGCGCTGCGCTCGCTCCACAGGGCGCGCTCCAGCGCGTCCATGCCCGCCAGGAGGGGGGCGCCAGCCGGGGTCGGCGTCGCCGCCGCGCGCAGCACGTCCATCGCCTCGTGATTCAGGTCGCACACGGCGAGGAAGCGGGCGTGGTCGGCGTCCGGGGAGCCCGCATCCAGCATGGCGCGGTGCAGTCGCGCCACCGGGAGGAAGGCATGCGCCGCCAGGAGCACGCCCCACAGCGGGCGCGGATCAGGGCGTACCGGACTGAAGTAGAGCTGCGCGCTGTTGTGGATGAGCGGGTCGCTCCACGACAGCAGGTTCAGCTTGCTGTGCTGAACCTCGTGCACCAGCGCTTCGGTCATCGTGACCGAGCTGGGATGCAATGACAGGTACACGAGGCCGATCGCCTCCTGATACGACGCGGACAGGCTCTTCTCACCATCGATCCCCACGGGGACGACCCCCGCCAGGAGCTGCGCGTGTTCCGCAGCGAGCTCCGGCGCGAAGGTGGCGATCCGCGCGCGCGCCGCATCCAGGGCGGACAGCCAGCGCCCGACTGGGGCGTCGCCGAACGAAAGGCCGTTGCCGTCCTTGTCGGGATGCGCGTCGACCATCGCGAGCGGGTTGGTGTCGGCGCCGAGGAGCCAGCCGCCGTGGGCAAGCGGCCAGGCGCGCGCCTCCGCCTCGGGCGCCAGCAGCCACTCCTCCGTGGGCCGCAGCGCCACGATGCCGTTCTGGAACAGGACACCGACCAGCGGCGGCGAGAACTGGCGGTCGGCGCCCAGGGCGGGACTCACCAGCCGGTAGACGGGCGCGCCCCAGAAGAGGCCCTGCTCGCCCAGCACACCGCGCCGCGCCAGTTCCAGGAGCAGGTGCGGGATCGCAGCGAGGAGGTCCCCCGCCGCCAGCGGCGCGGCGATGGTGGGCAGCGCAAGGCTCCCCAGAAAAACGGCGGGTGCCTCCTTCAGGACCCGCGCGAGTGGCTCACGAACCTGCTGCCAGGCGTGGGCGGCCCACGGGGCCAGGGGGCTCGGCCAGTCCAGGATCCGCCGCGCCAGCTGGCGCAACTGCCGGTTTCGCCACGGCCCCAGTGCGTCGGAGGGCGGGGACGGCCAGGTGTAGGGCGCCGGGGGGTAGGCCACACCGCAGCCTAAGCTGGTCGCCCGTGAACCACGCCGAGCGCGTGCTACCTTCGTGCCCATGGACGCGGCGCTCGACGTCACCCTCGACCACGAGTCGGTCGCCAACGAGGCCAAGCACTGGGTGCGCCTCACCGCGGCGTGCAACAGCAAGTGCATCTTCTGCCTGGACGCGGAGGCGCAGGACGGGCGCTTCATGAGCTTCGAGGACATCTGTATCGAAGTGCGACGCGGTCGCGACGAGAAGGCCGCCAGTCGCCTGGTGGTCAGCGGCGGCGAGGCCACGATCCACCCGCGCTTTCACGACGCCGTGCGCTACGCCAAGGACCAGGGCTACCGCTGGGTGCAGACGGTCACCAACGGCCAACGCCTCGCCGATCGCAGCTTCTTCCTCGCCGCCGTCGACGCTGGGCTGGACGAGATCACCTTCTCGCTGCACGGGCACACCGCCGAGCTGCACGACCGGCTCACCCAGACCAGGAACGGCTTCGACAACCTGATGCGGGCGATGATCCGCGCCGTGCGCGACGGTCGCGTCATCGTCAACGTGGACGTCTGCATCAACCAGCAGAACGTGCGCCATCTTGAGGCCATCGTCGCTCTCTGTTCGCGCGTGGGCGTCAGGGAATTCGACCTGCTCCACGTGATCCCGCAAGGCGTCGCCTTCGACAACCGCGACGAGCTCTTCTACGATGTCGACGCCCACGCCGACGACCTCCGCAAGGTCTTCCGCCTTGCCCGCGTCCCCGGCTTCCACATCTGGACCAATCGGTTTCCGGTCCAGCACCTCGAAGGCCTGGAGGAGCTCATCCAGGACCCGCACAAGATGCTCGACGAGGTCGGCGGCCGCCGCGTCCAATTCCGCCGCTACCTCGATGAGGGCGTGGCCATCGACTGTCGCGACGCCGCCCGCTGCCCGCACTGCTTCATCGAGCCCTTCTGTTCGGCGCTCGATCGGCATGTGGCCCGCGCCCAGCAAGGCGCCTTCGATATCTTCGAGGTGGGGGAGCGTCATGATATCGCGACGTTGGCGCCGACAGGGACCCGGTGGATCGGGGTCAGCACGCTGCCGGCGATCCTGAGCCGCCCCCTCCGTGTCCCCGCCGCCGCCCTGGATGCGCGCCCGCTCCCCGCCGGCTCACGCATCGTGGTCGAGCGCTGGGAGGAGCTGGCGCCGGCTCGGTGCGCCGCCGCCCTGAGCACGGGGACCACGGTGGAGCTGCGCCTCGATCAAGCCCTCTGCGCCTGGCTCCTGGAGCACCCCGATCAGCTTCGCCCAGACGACGTTTTCCACGCGCCCACCCGCCCCACCGCGCGCGAGTCCAAAGAGCGTGACCCCGAATGGCGCGCCTTCTTCGAGGCTCTGGGGCTCCGGGTCCAGGTCGAGAACCTCCCCGCCTGCCTGGCCCCCGGGACCGTGCTGCTCCCCACCCCGCGCGTGCTCCGGACCGAACTCTTCCACGAGGACGGCCGCTGGGGGGTCAACGCCTTCGTCGACGAGTACATCTCCACTCACTACCGGGCCAAGTCCCTTCGCTGTCGCGCTTGCCCCGTCAGCGATCGATGCGGCGGGCAGCACCTCCAGAGCATCCGCGCCCACGGCTTCGCCCAGCTCCAGCCGCTCACCGGGGAGTGGGCGGCCGACGCCGCGGCGCAGTTGGCCGCGTGGCCAGCCGGTGATCCCGCGCCCAGGCTCGCGGACGGTGCGCCGCCGCTGTCGCCGGCGCCGCGATTCCCCGTTTCCGGGCACCCGCCGGTGCCCTTCGTCGACACCGAAGCCGGCCGCCGCAGCTGATGGCCAACCTCGGCTACCTCCAACTCACCCGCGAGTGCAAGCAGGCCTGCCGCTTCTGCTCCAACCCGCCCAGCGGCGTCGAGCTCAGCGACGCCGAGATGCGCGAGTCCATCGATGACCTCGTCGCCCGTGGGTACGACGGGGTCATCCTCACCGGCGGCGAGCCCACCATCGCGCCGCTGCTGCTGCCCGCGGTGCACCACGCCCACGCCCACGGCCTGTTCATCCGGATGATCACCAACGGCCAGCGCGTGTGCGACCGACCGTTCCTCGCCGCACTGGTCGAGGCGGGGCTCACTCACCTCCACCTCAGCCTGCACTCCAGCCGGCCGCTCGTGCACGACTTCGTCACCCAGACGGCGGGCAGCCACGAAAACATCGACCGCGCCTTGTTCCACGTCGCCGACCTCGGCATCACCGCCGACATCAACACCGTCATCAACGCCTACAACAGCGACCACCTCGACGAGACGGTCACCTGGATCATCGAGCGTCATCCCCATGTGCGCCACTTCGTGTGGAACAACATGGACCCCAACATGAATCGCGCCGAGCGCAATCCCGACGTGATTCCTCGTCTTGGCGAGTTCGAGTTGAGCCTGCGCCGCGCCATGCGCCACATCGCCAGGACCGGGCGGAGTTTTCGCGCTGAGCGGGTGCCGCTCTGCTACATGCCCGAGTTCGCCCACTGCTCCACCGAGACCCGAAAGATCGTCAAGGAGGAGGAGCGTTGCATCCGCTTCCTCGACAAGAAGGGCTTTGTCCTCCAGAAGCAGTTCCTGCACGGCAAGAGCCCCGCTTGCGACGCCTGCGCGCTCGACCCGGTCTGCGCCGGCTTGTACAGCATGAACTACCACTACGATCCCGCCGAGCTGTTCCCGGTGCCCGGCGACCCCGTCCAGGTCATGCGTGCGGTGCTGCGTCGCGAGCCGGAGCCGGAGCTCGTCGAGCGCATCCTGGCCCGCCGCGGCCTGCGCAGCGACGAGCAGCCCGACGACCACGGCCTCCGCAGCCCAGGCGGCGCCAGTGTCTCAGCGGCCCACGCCGAGAGCGCGCGCATCGTGCGCGGCGCCCGCTGAACGGCTACCGGACACCATGCCCAACCCCGCCAACAAGCACCCCCAGAACGCGTCCGGTCCCTGGTACGTGGACCTCAACTGCATCAGCTGCGACACCTGCACCGACATCTCCCCAGAGATCTTCGGTCGCGACGCCGAGCGCAAGGCGTTCGTGCGCGAGCATCGCCCGGCGGAGGTGTCGTTGTTCCAGTTCGCGGTGGAGAGCTGCCCGGTGGAGGCGGTGGGGGAGGAGTAGGGCGGAGCGCCAGCCCGATACGGTCCGGGCGCTCCCTGGCGCGGGTCGCCAGCGCCCGAGCATCGGCCCCACGACCCCTACTCGCCCACCGCGTAAAAACCCGCCGTCGCCTCGGGGGCACGCGTCGCCTGCGGCGCGCTCCCACCCCTGTCCACGTCCACCCCCCTGATTTCCGCCTCCGCCAGGACGTCCCCCCCGGGCCGCGGCGCGCCGGGCGGGCGGTAGCGGTGGGTCGCCCCGTCGGCGGCGGTCCAACGCGCCGGACCCAGCGCCTGCATGACATCGCGGAAGGCCTCGGAGCTGTCCCCGCTACCCACCACGGCATCGGCCGCGAGCGTGGGAACGACCCTCGCCAGAAAGCGCCACTCCTCGCTGTGGCGCCATACCGGCCCCGACAGCGGCGGACCAGCGAGCACGCCGCCCACCAAGGCCAGCCAGCCGACCCGCCCCATCCGCACCACCCCCACCGCCACCAGTATGACCAGTCCGCCCTGGGCGAGCAGTTGGAGCCTCACCGCATCGGGAAGCGGGGTGACCTTCAGCACGAAGGGCGCGGCACCCAGCACCGCCAGCGCTAGCGCCTCGCGACGGACAGCCGCCGTGACCCACCCCCCCACCGCCGCCAGCACCCACCACAACCACGGCGTGAACCCGACGTGCGCCGACAAAAAATAGCCCGACGAAACACCCGGCTCACCGAACCGCGGCAACGGGAGCGCCAGGAGCGCGGCGGCGTCGACCTCGCGGGCTACCGCGCGGGCATCGCCCCCGGCGGCCACCGAAAACACCAAAAGCGCCAGGAGCGCGACCCCACCCGACCATCGCCCGACACGGGGCGCACCCCAGATCCAGACGGGTAGGACCAACACCAGCACCCCCATGTCCTTCCTCGTCGCGATGGCGCAAACGCCGGCCACCGCCATCAGCAGGGCACCAGCGCGCACATGGCGGCGCAGCTCCACCGCCCCGACCAGCGCCAGGGTCGCCCAGGTCACGGCAGTGACGTGCATCGCCTCGCTCCGGGAGATGGCCAGGTGCGCCGGCAGGAGCGAGCCGACCGCCAGAGCCGCCCAGGCCTCGCGGCGTCCCGCCAACCGGTCCACAATCCACGCCAAGAGGGCCGGCCACGCGCTCGCGAAGACGAGGTTGGTCGAAAATATGACCTCCGCCCGCGCGCCATAGAGGTCCACCGCGGGCTGCATCCAGAGCGCGTACCCAATCCCCCACCCTTCGTTTCGCGACAACCCCAGCGCCACCCGCAGCTTCTCGTAGCCGGCGCCGCCGCCGTTGAACAAGGCGGGGGTCGTCAATGACACACGAACGATCAGCGCGATGACAAAGGCGGCACCCAACAAGAGTCGCCGTCCTCGCGACAGCCACCCCGCGAGGCCGAGCGCTGCCACCGCCATCGCAGCGACGAATCCGCGGGACACGCGGGGCTCTTGGGCGATCGCCACGGGCTCCAGCGCGCCCTCCGGCACCACGGCTTCCGCGACCGCGACGTCGACCACCCCCGCCGTCATCCGCTCGCACAGCGGCTCCAGCGCGATGCGCCCGACCTTCCCCTCGACCAGCTCCGGACGCGGAAAAAGCGTCCGCCCCGCCGCGGAGCAGAGCCCCGCGTGCACGCCGTCGTCGCGCGTCAGCTCTGCCACCATCTCGCCGCTGTCCCCGACGAGCCAGTAGCGCTCGAACTCGGGGTGCCGGACGATGCGGGTGATCTGCGCGCCAGCCAGCCGATCCCCGACGGCCCCCAGCGTGCCCGACGCCACCTCCACGGGCTCGGAGGCCAGGGTGTGGCCGACGGCGAAAACCCACCACATCGTCGACCCCTCGTCGCCGCGCTTGAGGCTCGGCCAAAGACGACCTATACTGGTCCGCTCGGAGGTGTCTCATCCGACACGCCCAGCTCTTCGTCGCAGCCGGTCTGTTCCTCGTTGGCTGCGAGAGCAACAACGGCGTCACCAAATTCACCAAGCCGCCGCTCGTCACCATCGAGACGCCGACCTCTGGCAGCTCGGTCAACGAGGGCGTCACCGTCAACATGCGCGCCCGCGTCGTCGACGAGGTCTACGAAACGTCGCTTTCGAGCATCAGCGCGTCGTGGGCGGTCAACGGCGCCAGCGTCTGCGAGGGCGCGGTCTTCGACATCAACGGGCTCTCCGAGTGCACCACCGTCTTTGCACGCGGCACCGCCCAGATCAGCATCACCGCCATCAACCCCGACGGCGAGTCGGCGGTCGCGACCTCCGACATCATCGTGAGCAAGAACGACGCCCCGTCCGCGGAGATCGTCTCTCCGGTCTTCGGAGAAGAATACTATGCGAACTCCCTCACTCTTTTTGAAGGACTGGTCGCGGATGGCGAGGACCTTCCCGAGACGATGACCGTCGAGTGGAAGTCGTCGCTCGACGGCGTGATCGCGTTGTCCACCTCGCCGGGAAGCGACGGAAAGACCACCGGGACGTCGCTGCTCAGCATCGGCGAACACGAGATCCTGCTCACCGTCACCGACACCACCGGCCGGACCGGCTCCGACTTCACCACCATCGTGGTGGCCGCGGGTGCGCGCCCCGCCCTCACCCTCGTCGCGCCGGTCTCGGGGGATCGGGTCAACGTCGGCGACAACGTCTACTTCGAAGCGACGGTCACCGACGCCGAAGACGCCCCGGACGAGCTGACCTTCAGCTGGGAATCCGACCTCGACGGCGTGTTCTCCACGCAGGGCTCCGGCAGTGACGGCACCGCCAGCTTCACCTACGACGGGCTCAGCCACGGGGTGCACACCATCACCGTGTATGCCACCGATACCGACGCCATCACCTCCCGCGACAGCGCCACGCTCTATGTGAACGAGGGCCCCGAAGCGCCCACGGTGCACATCGAGCCCGACCCCGCCGGCTCGGGCGACGCCCTGACGGTGGTCATGGACACGCCCAGCTACGACTCCGACGGCGACACCGTCACCTACAGCTACTCCTGGTACCTCAACGGGGTGGATTCCGGCCTCACGAGCAACCCGCTTGCCGCCAGCGCCACGACGCGCGGCGACATCTGGATCGTGTACGTGGAGCCGAACGACGGCGCGGCGTACGGCCCCTCCGGCACCGACAGCGCCACGATCGGCAACGGCCCGCCTTCGTTCACCAGCGTCACCATCACCCCGGCCACCGCCTACACCAACGACACCCTCACCGCCAATCCGGTGGGCTGGTCCGATCCGGACGGCGACGCCGAGATTGACGAGTTCCAGTGGTACCTCAACGGCACCGCGATCGTCGGCGCGACCGACCCGACGTTGGCCGGCACCTACTTCGGGCGCGGCGACAACGTCACCGTCGCCGCGACGCCCTACGACGGGCGCGATCGCGGCGCCACGGTCACCTCTGGCACCCGCGTCATCCAGAACTCCGATCCGACCGCGCCCTCGGTCGATCTCACGCCGAACTATCCGGAAGACGACGACGAGCTCACCTGCAGCGTGGTCATCGCCAGCACCGACGCCGACGGCGACGGCCTCACCTACACCTACGCCTGGACGGTCAACGGCGTCGCCAGTGCCATCACCAGCAGCAGCGCCGCCTCGTCCTACACCAGCGATGGGGAGACATGGCTCTGTTCGGTCACGGCCTCCGACGGTTCCGCCACCAGTAGCGCCGGCAGCGACTCGGTGCTGGTCGGCGACTACACCGCCCCGGACGCACCGATCCTGGATGCGGTCGACGCCTATCGCAACGACACGTCGGTGACCGTGACCGGCAGCAGCGAGGCTTTCGCAACGATCACGCTGTATATTTCAAGCTCTACCGGGGTAACGACCGACAGCACGACCGCCAACGGTGCCGGGACGTTCAGCTTCAGCGAAGCGCTCGTCGCCGGGTATGCCTACACCTTCTACGCCACCGCGACCGACGCCTCAGGGAACACCTCCAGCGTCAGCAACGTCGTCGGCACCGAGGTCTGCGACCCCCCCGACGACTACGAGGACACCACGGCCTACGGGGACAGCTGCGCGGATCCGGTCATCGACTGGTCGGCGATCGCCTCGGACGCTACCACCACCATCGAGTTCAACGGGAACATCCTCGACTCAAGCGACGACGACTGGTACTACATCGAGAGCAGCAACACCTACACCACGGCATACAACCCGTATCGTTTCCATATCCAGCTCAGCGCCGGCTCCAGCGAGTACGCCTTCGTGGTCTACGACGGTGGGTGCACCGACACCTACCTCGAGTGCGGCAGCGGCTCGTCCACCGATCCCGAAGGCGCCGGCTACACGGAGTACGAAATCTTCCAGGAAGACCAGGGCGACGGCTCACATTCCATCCCCTCGGACACCCGCACCTGCACCACGGGTGACGTGTACAACGACTGCGAAGACCTGTCGTCGGAGTACTACATCCACGTATTCCGGACGACCACGGCCTACTCCTGCCAGGAGTACACGCTCCAGGTCACCAACGGCGTCTGGTAGCCGAGGTTCAACTGGGAAAGCCTGGGTCTCCGGTCTGGCAGCGGGCGCCGGTCGCTCCCGCTCCCCTGATGTGGGCGCTCCTCCTCTGCGTGGCGTGTCAGGCGCCTGCGCTCGGCGATCGGCTCGCGCACCCCCGCCAACCACGCCGCGAGTCCTACGTCCAAAAAGTAGAGCTTCGGCGCTTTTGTGAGTCGCTTTCCCATATTCTGGTGGTAGGGCGGCAGCCGCATCACCAGATAGCTGGCCTCGAGCACGCCGATCCAGGCGAGCGCCGTGTTGTGCGTCACCCCGCAGTCGGCGGCGAGGGATGAGAGATTCAGCAGTTGAGCACTGCGCCCCGCGCACATCCGCACGAAACGATGAAACACGGCCAGGTCGCGGACGTTGACCATCTGCCGGACGTCGCGCTCGATGTAGGTCGCGACATAGTCCGCGAACCAGATGTGCGGGGGAATCTGGCGGTCGCGGATAGGGGAGTAGAAGCCGCGCCAGAGCGCCTCGGGCAGCGTGGCTGATGGTTCGAACGAGGCGAGCTCCCCGGCGGAGAACGGGAGCAGCGTGAGGAACCCGGCGCGCCCGGCCAGCGACTGGCTCACCCGGTCGTGCAGCCCAAACTGCTGCGACCCCGTGAGGACGAACTGCCCCGGGCGTCCTGAGACATCGACGATTCCTTGTAGATAGGCGAGCAGCTCGGGCGCACGCTGCACCTCGTCCAGCACGGCACCATTGGGGTACTGCCCCAGAAATCCGCGGGGGGTTGTCCGTCGCGAACGCGCGGATGTCGGGGTCCTCCAGTGTCGCGTACGGCCAATCCGGTAGCGCCGCCCGCGTGAACGTCGTCTTCCCCGACTGACGAGGGCCGGAGACGACGACGACCGGGTAATAACCCAGCAACTGCCTAAATCTCGCTGCGGCACAACGCTCGACCATCGAAGGTTAATTCCCGCTTCGATCAGATTGTCAATCCTATTCTCAATCTGCACGCCGCCAATCGGTGCCGCACCGACCGAGCTCTACGGCACCAAGACCACCTTGCCGATGTTCTCGCGCCGATGGAGAATGCGGTGCGCTTCCGCCGCCTCGGCGAAGGGCACCGCCGCGTGGACGTGAGGCCGGATCCGACCGTCCGCCCACCACGCCAAAAGCGTCGCCAGCCACGCGGTGACGCGCTCGCCCTCGTCCCAGAGGTGACCCATGTTCACGCCCAGTACGCCCTGGTTGTTGTTGATGAGCGCGACCGGCGTGGTCCTCAGCCAGGGGATGGCCATCGCCGCCTGCAGCTGCGCCCACTTCGACGGTCGGTCGCCGGAGGAACCGGAGCTGAGGCCGAAACAGACCAGCCGGCCACCCGCGCGCAGCTGATCGAGGCCGCGGCCCCAACTGGCGCCGCCGATCGCGTCAAGGATGAGGTCCACCTTCTGGTCCGGCCACTGGTCGGCCCGCGAGTCGAGCGGGTGTTGGACGCCGCGCTCTTGGATGAACGCGTGCTTGCCCGGACTTGCCGAGCCCCACATCTCGGCGCCGGCCGCGCGACAGAGGTCGATCGACGCGAGGCCCACCCCGCCCGCCGCGCTGTGGATCATCACGCGGTCGCCCGCTTCCACCCGACCCATCACCCGCAACATCATCCATGCCGTAAGGTAGTTGACCGGGATGGCCGCCCCGATCTGGGCCGACATCCCCGCCGGTCGCGGCACCACCGCCCCGGCTGGCGCGCACACCGCCGACGAGTAGCCCCCGAAGCGCGTCATCGCGAGCACGTCCTGGCCGATTCGGCCGGGATCGACCCCTTCGCCCACCGCGTCGATCACCCCCGCGACCTCGTACCCGACGACGCAGGGGAAGGGTGGCGCGTCGGGGTAGTTCCCGAGTCGCGTCGCGACATCGGCAAAGTTCACCCCCGCGGCCTGGACCTGGACGCGCACCTCGCCGGCCGCGGGCGCGGGATCCGGGGCCTCCCGCACTTCCATCACCTCGGGCGGCCCGGTCCTGGGAAACCAGACTTGTCGCATGCCTACTGCGTAATGCCCGTGTCGGGCAGCGCGCCCCCGGTCCAGTCGAAGTAGGCGGCCTGGATCTTGGCGCCCGGCCGCGGGATGGCCCAGCCGTCAAAGACGATCGAGTTGTCGATGCCGTGGTAGCGCCACCCATCCACGTCGCGGCGCGGGATCACCACGTCGTCCACCTGCACTTCAAGGGTGTTCAAAAGCGGCAGCTCGGTCAGCGGAAACTTCGCGTTGAGCCCGATCACGTAGTTGGCGAGGCGCTGCAAGACCGCGTCCATCTCGACGGTGCAGATGCTCTCCCGTACGCCGCCCGACAGTTCGCGCGCCTCCTGGTACCGCAAGCCCGCATCAGCGGCAGCGACGGCGCTGGCGCAGCCCGAGGGCGCGTCGCCCACCACGACGTTGACCGCGACGTGGTAGCCGGAGTGAGTCCCCTCCAACTCGTCGAGGAATTCGTCAACTTCCATCGAGCCGCGGTCGTCCTCGTCGCTGTAGATCACCACCTGCAGGTCGGCTTTGCCCCGCCCAAACTCGGTCGTGTCTGGATCCGCGCCGGCGATGGCGGCCGCGAAGCCCTCCTCATCGCGGGCGCCGCGGATCCCCGCCGATTGCACCGCCTCCACGAACGTTTCCGTCAGGCGCTCCGATCCCTCGTCGAGGATGGGGCCGAGCAACGTGCCGACGTCCGCCACGTCGGTGCTCACCAACGCCAACCGGAACTCCAGGTCGGCGCCCGCGAGCGTGTCGGTGAAGGCCGCGGCGTGCTCGGCCAGCGAGTCGTGCTCCTCGCTCATGCTCCCGGAGTTGTCCAGCACCCAGAGGATGTCGACGTCGGCGTCCCGATCGGGCTGCGTCCACACATCGAGTTGCGAAGAGCGCGTGACACCATAGTCTACGCATGCGACCATGGTGCCGGCAACGAGAGGGAAGAGCTTGCGCATCGGAATCAGAGGATACCACGTCGGCGCCATGTGCCTCTTGGGGTGCACTCCGGGCCTCGGCAGCGGCACCCTCCTGGGCGGCGACGTCGCGTCCTTGAGGGTCGAGCCGTCCGAGGTGGAGCTCGACAGCCGCACGGGCCAGCCGGCGGCGCAGACCTTCACGGCCATCGCCACCTTCAGCGACGGATCGGAGGATGATCTGCCCCTGGTCAGCTGGGAGCTCAGCAACGCCAGCACCGGGACCATCGACTCCCGCGGGAACTTCAAGTCGGTCGACACCAACGGCGGCGAGGCCACGGTGACCGCCACCTTCCTCGAGCACACCGCCGAGGCGGCCCTCAGCCTGGTGCACAGCGCCGAGTACGTCGAAGAGGGCGTCGATGCCGCCGCCGCCGCGGCGCTTGGCGAGGTCTCCCAGGGCGAAGGCGGGCTCACGATCACCTACCCCTTCGACCAGACCACGGTTCCCCGCAATCTCGAAGGCCTGGAGATCGAGTGGACGGGAAGCCAGACCAGCGACGTCGTGCGCATCCGATTCGCGTCGGCCCTGGAGAGCGTCGACGTCTACACCACCGGCAGCAAGGCGTGGGAGGTGCCGGTCGAGGTGTGGGAGGCGGTCAGCGCGACCAATCGGCGCGGGAGCCTCTCGGTGCAGGTTCTTGCCGCCGCATGGGACGGCGCCAGCCTCGGCCCGGTGAAGTCCAGCGAACCGATCGACGTGACCGTCAACCGCTTCGACACCGCGGGGAGCGTATTGTACTGGTCGGCCTCGGACAGGGCAATCATGCGCCTCACCGCGGGTGGCGGCACCGCCGCGCGCTTCTACCCCAAGACCCCCACCGACCAGTGCTACGGCTGCCACGAGGTCGCCGAAGGCAGCCAGTGGATGGTGGTCACGCGAGACGGCGTGGGCGGCACCTACCAGGTGATCGACGTCGCCGACCCCACGGACCCCAACGTCCGCTACGACACCGACGACCGCCAGCGGATGACCTTCCACGCGCTTTCGCCCGACGGCAAATGGATGCTCGGCGTGCTCAACGGCGCGCTGGTGCTCTACGACCTCGCCACCAACCGCTTCGTCTCGACCGTCACCCCCGACAGTGGCTACTACACCCACCCCGGCTGGTCGCCCGACGGGCAACATGTCGTCGCGACGCGCGCTACGGGCTCCGTGCTCAGCGACATGTCGGTCAAGGGCTCGGAGGTGGTGACGATGTACTTCGACGGCTCCAAGCTGTTGGACAGCGAGACGCTGCTCCCGGCGACACCCGGAAACTGCTACTACTACCCATCGTTTTCTCCAGATGGCGATTGGATCGTCTACAACAAGTCCACCGGCGACACCTACGCGGACGACGACGCCGAGGTGTGGCTCGTCTCGAGCAGCGGCGGCGACCCGATCCGGTTGGACGCCGCCAACGGCGAAGGCCGGCTGCGCAACAGTCTGGCGCGTTGGGCGCCGCTGCCGGACGACGACGTGTTGTGGCTGGCGTTCAGCTCCAAACGCGACCGCGGCTCGCACGCCTCCCGCTGGTCGCAGATATGGATCACCGCCATCCAGCCGGACCTCGCGGCCAGCGGTCAGGACGCCTCCAGCGCCCCGTACTGGTTGCCGGGCCAGAACGACAACTCCGACAACCACCTGCCGGTGTGGTGGTCGCAGTGAGGCTCGCGGCGGCCCTCGTCCTACTGGTGTCCGGTTGCGATGATGCGGCCACCGCCGGGGGTGGGGGCGCGTTCGTCGTCGCCGACTACTTCGCCGGCGCGGAGGTGTGGACGTGGCGCGATGACGGGGACACTGGCGACGTGGTGGACGCGGACGTACTGCGCGGAGAGATGGACGAGGACGGCACCCTGAAGGTGCGCCGAGGGCCACGTTTCGCGGACGGCGTCCCGGTCGGCGAACTGCAGTGGGAGCTGACGGCAACCGATCTGGTGCTCGACAGTTGGGACTGGGGCGACCAGGGCGACAACGATGCGACCATCTTCGCGCGCGACGGTGCCCTCACCGGCGACGTCGTCTCCAACCTCGATGGCGCCTGCGTCGCGGAGGCGGTGGACGTGCTCCAGACGAGCTACGGCATCTTCGACCACGCGCTCCTGTCCACCTGCGACGGCACCGCTGCCCCGTCCGGAAAGTGGTGGTTTGCCAAAGGCTTCGGCGTCGTGCGCGTCGAGACCGACACCGTCTGGCTCGACTTCGTCGCGCCGCGGTAGTCATCGGGGGGCGGGCGCCCGCGGCGTCGCGACGCGCGGATCCTCGGGCCAGGCGTGGCGCGGGTACCGCCGCATGAGCTCCTTGCGGATCGCCGGGTAGTGGCGCTGCCAGAAGCCGGCGAGGTCGCGGGTGACCTGCACCGGCCGGTGGTTGGGGGCCAGCAGGTGCAGCACGACCGCGTACCCGTCGGCGACCCGAGGCCCGTCGCCGAGGCCGAAGAAGTCCTGCATCCGGGATTCTAGGTAGGGCTCGTCGGCATCATAGCTGACCAGCGCCCTGGGTCGCCCCGGCAGCCGGACGGTTTCGGGCGCGAGCCGGTCCACGACCGAGCCGTCCGACAAGGCGCCCAGCACCGCGGCGACGAGCGAGGCGGTGCCGAGGTCATCAAAGGACCGCCGCCCCTCGCACAACGATCGCGCCGCCGTTTCCAGCTCGAGCGTGGGCAGCGCCACCCCGCGCCGACACAAGAAGCCGACTCGCTGCAACAGCGCCAGCCCGCGCGCCCAGTCCGGCACCAGCTTGTGCATCGTGGGTCGCGCGTGCTCAAACAGCATCGTCGCGACCGCATCGCGGTCGCCGGTGCCAACCGACGCGTCGAGCACCAGCTCCCCGAAGCACAACTCCTCACGCGCTTCTACGCGCTCGCCCGCCCACCGGAGCGTCGCGCGGACCACCGCCCGGTCCACCAGCCAATCGTCGTCCACCGGCGTCACCGTCCGGGCGCGGACCCGGGTACCCACGCGGTCGACCTCGGTGACGACGACGTACCCGTCGCGCCCGACATCGCTCTCGGCGGCGCCGCCTTCGGCAAAGCGGACGCGCCCCCCCTCCCGACGCGCGACGCGATCGGGAAAACCAGCCAGGCAGGCGCGACGCAGCGCCGCCTCCGGGCCCAGCACCCGCCGCCCGCCGTCCCCGTCGACCAGTGCCTCCAACCGCCGCGCCTCCCGTGCATCGCCCTCCCCGTCGAGCGCCCGCTCCACCAGGTCGCCGCCAAGCTTCCGCCCGAACAGGGTCACCAGCCGCGCCCCTTCCCGCGGTACCCCCAGCGCCGCCGCTTCCAGCAGCACCCGCGCCAACCGCGGCGGCAACGGCAAGGTCGCCATCCGGTCCCCGAGCGCGGTGCGCCGGCCCTCGGCGAGGGCGCCCATCCGCTCCAATAGCGCAATCGCCGCCTTCCATGCTCCGGCTGGCGGGGCCTCGAACCACTCCAGATCGCGCCCCCCCAACGCCAGCACCGTCGCCGCCAGGTCGATGCGCTTGATCTCCGCCGGGGTCTGCGGCGGGCGCCGATCGAAGTCGGCGCGACTGTACATCCGGAGGCAGGTTCCCGGACCGAGGCGACCCGCACGGCCGGCGCGCTGGACGGCCGCGTCGCGAGCGATCGGCACCAGGTCAAGGGTGGGGAGCCCAGACCACGCGTCGTAGGCCGGGCGCCGGACCAGGCCACAATCCACGACCGCGCCGATGCCCTCCACCGTCACGCTGGTCTCGGCGACGTTGGTGGCGAGCACGACCCGACGGGGACCGCCCTCCGCCCGAACGCCAGCCCGCAGCGCACGATCCTGTGCCGCACCGTCGAGCTCGCCGTGCAGGGGGAGAACCTCGAAGTCGGTCAACAGCGCGGCGGTGCGCTCGATCTCGCCGACGCCGGGGAGAAAAGCGAGCACGTCGCCGGCCAACGAACGCACCGCGGCCGCCACCCGCTGCTCCAACGGGCGCTCGTCCTTGCGATCGAGGTAGCGCACCTCGACGGGGTGAAGCGTCCCTTCGGCGCGCACCCTGGGGCAGCCCAGAAAACCCGCGATCGCCTCCCCGTCGAGCGTCGCCGACATCACCACGATCCTCAGCGCCGGCCGTGTCCGGCGCAGCATCCGACACCAGGCCAGCGCCACGTCGGTGTGGATACTCCGCTCGTGGAACTCGTCGAGCACCACCGCGCCGATGCCGTCGAAGTCGTCCAGACGCCGCGTCAGGAGCGCCTCGGTCACGTAGAGCACCCGGGTGTGCTGGCTTTCCCGTCGATCCAGGCGCATGGCGTACCCGACCGTCTCCCCGACGGGCTCGCCCAGCTCGGATGCCACCCGCTGGGCCGCCGCGCGCGCCGCCACCCGCCGGGGTTGGAGGACCCAGACCTGACCCTCGACGTCGTGACAGAGGGCGATGGGTACCCGCGTGGTCTTTCCTGACCCAGGGGGCGCTTCGAGCACCACGGCGCCGTGCTCCCGGAGCAAACGGAGGACGTCTGGTACCACCGCGTCGATCGGCAGGGCAAGCCTCATCGCTTAGCGAAGGTGCCGGACCTCCGCGGCACGGCGCGCTCTGGGCAGCGGGACGCCGGGACGCGGCCGGGACGCGGCCGGGCGGCGGGTGGCGTTCGCCATCGCGGTGTCCACCTCGATCGCCTCCAGGGGATGGGAGAAGTAGAAACCCTGGGCGAAGCCGCACCGCAGTCCGGAAAGGTGCGCGCGCTGCGCTTCGCTCTCCACCCCTTCGGCCACCACCTCCAGCCCCAGCGCGTCGGCCAGGGTCAGTATCGCCTGGATGATCGCTTCGTCCTCGACGTGGCCCGGCACTGACTGGGTGAAGGCGCGGTCGATCTTGAGGCAGTCGATCGGAAAGCGCCGCAGGTAGCTGAGCGAGGAGTAGCCGATGCCGAAGTCGTCAAGCAGCACGCGCACACCGAGCGCGCGGATTCGGTGAAGAGTCTGCGCCGCGACGGCTGGGTTCTCCATCAGCACGGTCTCGGTGATCTCGAGGCCCAACCGCTGCGGGGCCAGCCCCGTCGCCGCCAGCACCTGCTCGACTTCTTCGAGGAATCCGTCGTGAGCGAACTGCCGTGGGGACACGTTGACGCTCACCGTCAGGGCGGCCGTGTCGGGCTGGTGCCTGGCGAGCTCGGCCATCCGGCGACAGGCGGTTCTCAGTACCCAGCCGCCGAGCTCGTTGATGAGCCCGGTCTCCTCTGCGACTGGGATGAACTCCGCCGGCGGGTGCACGCGACCATCCGGTGTGCGCCACCGCACGAGCGCCTCAAAACCGACCAGCGAGCCCTCGGGCAGGCGCACGATGGGCTGATAGTGGACCAGCAGCTCGTCCTCGCGCAACGCGCGTCGCAACCCGTTTTCGAGGTCCAGGCGCTCCGCGACCTGGGCATGGTCGGCGTCGTTGAAAACCTCGGTGCACCCGCGCCCGATGCGCTTGGACCGGTACATCGCGATGTCCGCGTTGCGGAGGACTTCGTCAGAGGTCACCGCCTCACCGGCGTGGAAGACGATGCCTACGCTCGCCGAGGCGTGCAGCTGGTTGGAGCCTAGCAAAAACGGGCGCGAGAGCGAGCGATGGATGCGCGCCGCCAGCTCCTCGACCTGCCGGTGGGACTCCATCCGCTCCACCAGCAGAGCGAACTCATCCCCACCGAACCGCGCGACGATGTCGGACGGGCGGACGCTCATCCGCAAGCGCTGCGCCACCGCCACGAGGAGTCGGTCGCCCACGTGGTGGCCGAGCCCGTCGTTGACGACCTTGAAGCGATCCAGGTCCAGAAAAAGCACCGCGCACCCCCGGTCCCCCACCTCGGCCGACCGGGCCATCGCCCCGCGCAGCCGTTCCACGAAGCTCGAGCGATTCGGCAGACCCGTCAGCCCGTCCATCGTCGCCTCCCGGACCAGGCGCGCCTCGGCGCTCCGGCGTTCGGTGATGTCGCCCTGCGAGCCGGCGATGCGGGTGGCGAGGCCTCCCGCGGTCCGAACCGCGAGGCCCCGCGTACGGACCCAGCGCCAGCCGCCGTCGGCGTGGAGGATGCGGTGCTCGGCCTCGAAGTAGGGGGTCTCGGCGCCCAGGTGGGCATGAAGTAGCTCCCACACCTCGTCCCGGTCGGAAGGATGCAGCAGCGCCAGCCACCCCTCGACCTCGTCGCCCACCTCGTCGAGTGTGTACCCGAGCATCGAGTGCCACCGCTCCGACACCACGAACCGCCCGCGGACGATGTCCCAGTCCCAGACGCCGTCGTTCGCTCCCGCCACGGCGAGCCGGTAACGCTCGCGGCTCTCACGAAGGTCGCTCTCGATGTGGGCGCGCTCCATCGCGTAGCGGAGCGCCCGGCGCACGAGCTCAGCGGTGAAGCTGCGCTTGACTAGGTAGTCCTGGGCGCCGGCGGCGACGGCGGCCAGCGCCGTCTCGTCGCCGTCGATCCCGCTCTGGACGACGAAAGCAATGTGCGGGGCGGCTTCGTGACAGCGGAGAAACGCGGCCAACTCCGGGCTGTCGTCGACGCCGAGATCGATGAGCGCCACGTCGACGCCGGGAGCCGTCAACAGCGCCACCGCCGCCGCGACGGAGGTCACATGCGTGATCTCGAATGTCGACGACAACCAGGTCTGGAGCTGCTCTGCTTCGGTGAGCGAATCTTGGAGTAGCAGGAGGTGGGGACGGACGACTGAGGGGGCAATAGTCACAGTGACGCCAGGAAGTGCCTGCCATCTTCGACCATTGCTCTTTACATGTCAAGTCCTGTCCATCTGGGGTAACTCCTGCCCGATCGGCGCTGGAGACCCCCGGCAGTTCCGCGCGCCCCGCCACCACCGCAAGCGCGCCGTCGACCTGCTCCTCCAGGCGCGCAATCGCGTCGTAGAGCCGTGCGATCAACGCTGCCGCGGAGGGCGCGGGGGGCGCAGCGAGGGCTGCTTCCACGGAGTCCAGGTCGAAGCTCAGGCCCATGCGGGCCTTGGCTTCTGCCGCGTAGTCGGTGGCGAAGGCGAAGGCGGCGAGGATCAACACGTGAGCTCCGGGTGCGGGGCCGGCAGACCGCGAACTCCCCAGCCGGCTCGTCATCGATCGTCACCACTGCCGGCGCCTTTGCATCCGCTTTACCGCCCGAGTGCCACCAACGGTGCTATCGTTGGCGCCACCCCGGTTCCCTCATGCGCATGTTCGCCTTTCTTCCCGCCGTGCTCTTCGGCTGTCCCGCTCCCGTCGACGAGGGCATGTCCCCGGACGACGACGACGTCGCCATCGACCCGGCGGGCGACGAGGATGGCGACGGCCTCACCAACGGAGAGGAAGTCGAACTGGGCACCGAGTACGACGAGGCCGACTCCGACGGGGACGGCTTCGACGACGGCGTTGAGGTCGAGGCCGGCACCAACCCGAACTTCGAGTGGTCGCACACCTTCGAGAAAGGCGACTACATCGTGGGGGACTGCCCCGTCATCCCCGACGAGGCCAACGCTGGCCCGACGGGCACGGGCTCCACCGGCGACGACGCCTACCAGGAAGGGGACATCGCGGCGAACTTCGACGTCGGCGGGACCGACATGCACGGCCAGGAAACCACGCTGTACAGCTTCTGTGGCAACTACGTGCTCATCACCATGTCGGCCGAGTGGTGCGGCCCCTGCCAGGCCATGGCCGCCACCCTCGCCGAAGAGCAGGAAACCGTCCGCAAGAAGGTCCCCAACTTCACCATGTTCGAGTCTTTGACGCAGGACAACTACGGCGAGGTACCGGCGGAGTCGGTGCTCAAGCGCTGGAGCAAAAGCTACGACCTCGAGGGCATCCCCGTGGTCGCGCCCGAGGACAACACCACCGACGACGTGACCTACTGGCTGATTCCCGACGGCGGAATCCCCGCCGGCACGCTGCTCGCCCCCGACATGACCGTCATCTGGTCCGGGGTCGACCACCCCGGGGAGTACAATCCCTCCGGCGCCCTGGGCATCAAGAACGCGATTCGGGACTACGAAGACAGCCTGTAGCCCCACAACCCTCACGCGCACGTGAGGGTTTGTGAGATCGGTCACGGGGCGCGCACCCGGCCAGCGATGGTCGTTGCCGGACGCGCCTCCCGGCCCTACTGTCCGACCCTGTAGAGGATGCGCGGTTGTTGGTGGATCGGATCGGGAACACCCCCATGGTGCGGTTGTGCAGGGTCGCTCACGGCGTCGTCCCGGACACCGTCGAAGTCTGGGCGAAGCTGGAGTCCTTCAATCCCAGCGGCTCGGTCAAGGACCGGGCGGCCTGGGGCATCATCGCGGCGGCCGAGCGCAGCGGGCGCACGAAGGGCCGGATCCTCCTCGATTCGTCCTCCGGGAACACCGGGATTGCCTACGGCATGATCGCGGCGGCCCGTGGCCATCGGCTGACGCTCTGCCTCCCCCGCAACGCCAATCTCGAACGGAAGAAGCTGCTCCGCGCCCTCGGCGTCGACATCGTCGAGACCGACCCCCTGGAGGGCTCTGATGGTGCGATTCGGGCCGCCCAGGCGCTCGCCGTCGATGCCCGATACCTGTACCTGGACCAGTACAGCAACCCCGAGAACTGGAAAGCCCACGCCCGCGGGACCGCCGCCGAGATCTGGGCTGATACAAGTGGGCGTATCACTCACTGGGTGGCGGGCGTGGGGACCACCGGCACGTTCGTCGGCACCAGCCGAGGCCTGCGCGGATTCAATACATCCGTGAGATGTATCAGTATCCAGCCCGAAGCGCCCTTCCACGGCCTGGAAGGACTGAAACACCTGGAATCGGCGATCGTCCCTGCGATCTGGGATGCGACCGTGGCCGACGACAACATCGGGGCGCCCACCGAGGCCAGCATCGAGATGATGCAGCGCCTGGCACGAGAGGAAGGCATCCTGACCGGTCCCAGCGGCGGTGCCGCCGTCTGGGCGGCGCTCGATGTGGCCAGCCGGTTGACGACGGGCGTGGTCGTGACCCTCCTTCCCGACTCCGGTGAGCGTTACTTGTCAGAGGTGCACCTGTGGGCCTGACCATCGATGCAGGGGCCAATACAGCGATGTGTCATCACGTCCAGGCGGGCTACCCCCACGAGGTGGTGGGACTCCTGGCCGGCTCGGCGTCCACGCGCCGCGTCACGCGCGTGCTGGCGCTCCACAACGAACGCGCCGACAGCCCAGCCAATCGCTATCAGGTGAGCGGACTGGTCGTCCTACGCGGCGAGACCACGCTGGAGGCGGAGGGGCTCGATATCCTCGGCTACTACCACTCCCACCCCGATCACCCCTCGGCCTATAGCGACTACGACCGCGAACATGCACTTCCCAACCGCAGTTACGTGATTGTATCAATTGGTTCAGGCCAGATCGCCACCACCCAGTCCTGGCGGCTGCGGGACGACCGCTCAGCCATGGACGAAGAACTCCTCCTCCTGGAAGCCCCATGCCCGTGATCCAGATTCCCTCCGCCCTCCGCAGCTTCACCGACAATCAGGCCCGTGTCGACGTCGCGGGGGCCACGGCCGGTCAGGCGCTCGCCGCCTTGGCCGCCGCCCATCCGGCGCTGCGCAAACACCTGTACGCCGACGACGGTCAGCTCCGCAGCTTCGTCAACGTCTACAAGAACGACGAGGACATCCGCTTTCTCGGTCGCGACCTGACGCCGCTGGAGGAGGGAGACACCCTGGTCATCGTGCCCTCGATTGCCGGGGGCGTGGGATGACACCGCTCACCAACGACGAGATCGCCCGGTACTCCCGCCACCTCATCCTCGGCGAGGTGGGCATGGCGGGGCAGACCCGGCTCAAAAACAGCTCGGTGCTCTGTGTCGGAACGGGCGGCCTGGGCTCGCCGCTGCTGCTGTACCTGGCCGCGGCCGGTGTGGGCCGCATCGGAATCGTCGACTTCGACCGGGTGGACACCTCGAATCTTCAGCGGCAGATCATCCACGGCACCGCCGGCGTGGGCAGGGCGAAGGTGCTCTCGGCAAAGGACCGCATCGCCGACCTCAATCCCCATGTGACGGTCGAGCTGTACGACGAGCCCTTGTCGTCCGACAACGCGCTCCGGATCGCCGCCGGCTACGACGTCGTCGTGGATGGAACCGACAATTTCCCCACCCGCTACCTGGTGAACGACGCGTGCGTGATCCTGGGCAAACCGAACGTCTACGGCTCGATCTTCAAGTTCGAAGGGCAGGCATCGGTGTTCAACTACCAGGGGGGCCCGAACTACCGCGACCTGTACGCCGAGCCCCCGCCACCCGGGCTGGTTCCCTCCTGTGCCGAGGGTGGGGTGCTGGGCGTCCTTCCCGGGATCATCGGCACCATCCAGGCCACCGAGACGCTCAAGATCCTGCTGGGCATGGGCACGACCCTATCGGGGCGGCTGTTGCTCTTCGACGCGTTGGCGATGAGCTTCCGGGAGCTGAAGCTGCGTCGGGATCCGAACGCGCCGACCATCGACAAGCTCATCGACTACGACCAGTTCTGCGGCGTGCCGAAGCGGTCGGGCTCGCGGGAGGAACATCCGGGCGCGGCGGGGCCCTTCCGGCGCATGAGCGTGCGGGAGGTCGCGGACAAGCGTGCGGCTGGTTGGCGGCCGTTCGTGCTGGACGTGCGCGGCGCGGCGGAGGCGGCCATCGTCAAGTTCGACTGGGCAGAGCTGCTGATTCCCCACACCGAGGTCGCGGCGCGGCTGGCGGAGCTTCCCCGCGATCGGGAGATCCTCGTTCATTGCAAGCTGGGGGGGCGCTCGGCCCAGGCAGCCCAGATCCTCGTGGATGCCGGCTTCGACGTGGTGAACCTCGAAGGCGGCATCGTCGGTTGGGCCAAGGAGCTGGACCCGGGGATGCCGATCTACTGATGCTCCGCTGAAATACTCCCACTCGGCCTCGGTGGGGAGTGGGGAGCCGGTAGCCGGTGCAGGCCAGGACGGGCTCCGACTCCACGCACCGCCACGGCCCGGCCGTCGCTCGTCATCTCGATGCTCAACGCGGTGAAGGTGCCGGCTGAGCCACCGGATCACGTCCTGCTTCGCCAGCTCGCTCACGCGAAGGCGGCCGCCGCCTGGTCGCCGCGCGCGCTCAGCAGCGCCGCCACCGCGTCGCGGATCATCGCGTTGCGGCTCTTGTAGCCGAGGCGCTCCCACGCGCCGTCGAGCGCGGCGACCTGCGCCTCGCCCATGCCGACCGGCATCGTCTTGCTCTTGCCGCCTTCGCCCGCGGTGCGCTCGACCGGGCCGACCGGCACGCGCCCCTTGAGCGCTTCGCCGATCTTCCAGATCAGGTAGCCGCGGTGCTCGGAGCCGCTCGTGCGCCCGACCACCCGGACGTACTCGGCCTGGAGCGCCTCGACCGGCATGGCCGAGAGCGCCTGCCCCGGAGCCGCGCCGGTCTCGCCGAGCGCCGCCCGGATCGCCTCGCCGACGCCGGGCCGGGTGTGGGCCTGCGCCTGCGCGGGGAGCGCGGCCCGCTTCGGCGCAGCCAGATCCGACCACCGCTGGACGTGGATGCGGCAAAGGTACTGCACTTGAAACCGTAGGAATCCCCCGCTCATTCGCTCCTTGTCGGATGCGACGAGCCTCCGGACGCTGGTTGCGGAGTTTGCCGCGAGAATCGCGGCCCCGAATGAGGGAACGCGATGACGCAGCCAATTGCGGGTGCGGCGCGGATTTTCGGACCGGCCGCCCGGCCGAGCGAGTTGCCGACGACATGCGCGGCGCTCGCGCCTCCGAAGGTGGCGTCACTGTGCCGTCAACTCGTTGCGTGGGCGACTTCACCCTCGACCCCGGGTTCTCCCCGGCCATCGACCAGGGGAATCCCTTCTCCGGGTACAACGACGTCGACGGCACCCGCAACGTGATGGTGACACGATGCGGCCAGCGGTCGATCGCGCCGAGGTCATGCTCGAGCCGGTCAAGAGCAGATAGACCCGCCCGGTGCTCCGCTGGAACGACGACGCCCACACCTTGGAGCTGGCCGTCCGCGATCTGGTCGGCGGCCGGGCCGAGCTGGGCGGCCTGGCGATGTCGGCGAGGGCGCGAGCGCGGGCGGGCGGCCAGCTCCATCGACAGCTCCAAGCGGACGAGAAAGAGGAGGCCGGGCGCAGTGCGGAGGTCACGTGGCGTCACACGGTCGAGGTGGAGGGCTGGCGGGTCGTCGTGACCGCAAGAGTGGATGGACTCGTCGAGGACATCGACGGCATCACGCTCGTGGAAGAGATCAAGAGCGTAGGTCTCGGGGAGCGAGCGCTCGCCGAGGCGCCGATTCCCGAGCCGTGGCGACGGCAGCTTCTCGTGTACCTGCACATCGCCGTGGCCGCGCAGTTGCCGAGCCCCGTGGGCCGACTGCGTCTGGTCTCGCTCGCCGACGGTTCACAGCGATGTGTCCAGGAGCGACCGGACCCGGCCATCGGGAGCTGGCTCCACGCGTGGCTGCGCGCGCGCATCCGTTCGCGCGAGCTGTGGTTGTCCTGGCGACACCAGCGCCGAGAGCGCACCGTCGCCTTTCCGTACCGTGAACTCCGCCCGGGCCAGGGCGAGATCCTCACCGCCACCGTCCAGGCGGTCGCCCGGGGGCAGGTGCTGGCCATCAGCGCCCCCACCGGCCTCGGCAAGACCGCGCCCGCGCTGGTCGGCGCCCTGCGCGAGGCCTTTCGCACCGACCTCGGCGTCTTCTGGGCCACGGCGCGGGGGACCCAGCGGTGGATCCTGCTGGACACGGTGCGGCGCCTCACCGACGGCGGCGTGGCGCTACGCGCCGTGGTCGTTCCCTCGCGAGCCGAAGCATGCGCGGCGTGCGCCCGGGGAGACTGCATCGGTACCGCCGAGTTGGCCGATCTCGGCGCGCTCGCGGCCCTGGGCGTCGTCTCCCCGGACCAGGTCAGCGAGGACGCCGCACGGCAGGGGTGCTGCCCCTGGGCGCTGGCCGTCGAGTATGCCGCCCACCTGGCCGACGTGGTCGTCGCCGACCTGAACTACGCCTTCGAGCCCGATATCTACCTGCGTCCCTGCTTTGGAGCCGGCGCGCCGCGGCAGTGGGCGGTCATGGTCGACGAAGCCCACCAGCTCCCTGAGCGCGCGCGGGGGTGGGCCAGCGTGCGGCTGGACGCCAGCCTGTTCGACAAGCTCGACCGCAGCCTGCCCGGCGAGCGCGGGGAGCCGTTCCGCGCCCTCGGCCTGGTCGCGCGGGAGTGGCTCCAGGCCGAGGCGGAGTCCGGGGAGCCCCGCCGCTGGGACATCGACGCCAGCGCCGTAGAAGACACCCTGGAGCACTACGACGGCCTGGCCTACGAACACGCCCGCATCCGGGAAGATGACCCCTGGAACGGCCCGGGTGACGACCCCTGGCGCAGCTTCGGCCAGTCGCTGTTTCGGTTGGCGACCTACGCCGACCGTGAAGGCGAAGAAGTGGTGGCGGTCACCGACGGGAACTCACTCCAACTCGTCTGCCGCGACGCCGCCTTCCTGCTGAGAGACCGGGTCGCCGCCTGCGCGGCGGTGGTGGCCACCAGCGCGACGCTCCACCCCACGTGGTTCTGGCGCGCCCGGGTCGGCATCGACGACGCCCGGTTCACCGAACTCAGCGTCCCCTCCAACTTTCCCGCCGACCACCGCCTGGTGCTCCTGGCACGCAACGTGTCGACCGCGTGGAAGGACCGAGCCAAGGAGCGTGAGCGCCTCGTCGACGTCCTCGACCGCTGCGTCGCCGCGATCCCTGGCAACATCGCCATCTTCTTCGGCAGCTTCGACCAGCTCAACGACCTCGGCCCGGCGCTTGTCCTGGGGGGGCGCGACCGTATCGTGCAGCGGCCCGGGATGTCGGCCGCGGCCCGGACCGAGGTCGCGGCGGCGCTGGCCAGGCCCAGCCAGGTGCTCCTCGCGGTGCTCGGCGGCGTCTTCGCGGAGAGCGTGGACCTGCCTGCGGGGGCGCTTGCGGCGGCGATCATCGTCGGACCGGGCTTTCCACCTCCAGAGTTGGAGACAAAGTTGCTGACGGAGTGGTACGAACGCCGGTACGACGACGGCTTCGGGCTGGCCTCGGTCCATGCCGGTATGACCCGCGTCGTACAAGCCGCGGGTCGCGTCGTGCGCAGCGCCGACGAACGGGGTGCCGTCGTGCTCCTGTGCCGACGTTTCCTCCAGCACGAGCTGTTGGCCTACCTGCCGAGCGAGTGGCAGCCGCAGCCGACCAGCCGACCCTGGGAGGAGCTCGAAGCCTTCTTCACCGCCCCCAGCGCGGCAACCAGTCCGCACCCTCCCGCGTCGTGAGCTGTCGAAGGTCGGTCCCGTCCGGGCGCACCAACCACAGGTCGCGGTCGCCGGAGCGGGTGGACGAGAACACCAGCCACGCCCCGTCCGGCGACCACGCCGGTTGTTCGTTGATGCCGCCGGTGAGCCGTGCCAGCTCGCGGCGACGCACGGCGTCCACGATCACGACGTCCAAGGCCGTCGGCGACGCCTGTTCGACGAGCACGACGCGGATGCCGTCGGGCGACCACGCGAAGTCCAGGTGCTCCACGGGGCGGGTGTCTGCCAAGAGCGGCAACGCGTCACTGCCGTCGGCGGCCATCGTCCACACCCGGGCGCGACCGTCGCGGGTCGCCAGCCATCCGATGCGCCCGCCGTCGGGCCGAAAGGCGGGGCGCCGGTCCTCGCCAGGGACGCTGGTGAGCCGGCGGGTGGGACCGAGATCGAGCACCTGGGCGTAGATCTCGAGGTCTCCGTCGCGACTTGATGCGTAGGTAATCGTGGTGCCGTCGGGTGAGGGTATCGGGTCGAAGCTCCCGCCGGGAGCGTCGGTGAGCCTGACTGCCTCTCCTCCGTCCCGCGGGACCACGAACAGGTCCCGGAAGCTCAGCGCGCTCGACTCGAAGACGACGCTCTGGCCGTCGGAGGACCAGGCCGGGTTGCGGATGAACTCGGCGGCCGGCGCCAACGCCCTGGGCGGTGCGTCCGCGAAGGGAACCAACCACAGCTGCTCGCGGTGGACGCCCGCCACTTCGTTCGATGTCACCAGGAGCGTTTCCGTTCCCAGCGGATCCGGCGCTCCGGGGAAGCTGCCGGCGCCGGCAAGCGGCGCTGGCGTGAACGACGGAAACACGACAGCCCAGGTCTCGGGAATCCCGCCATTCTCAGCCACGAAGGCGATCCTTCCCAGCGGCGGCGTGCCGGCGGGCGTGGTGGTGCAGGCGAGGAGGATGGCGAGGAGGGTGAGCATCGACAGAGCGGGGTCGGGGTGGGGGTAACGTAGCGGTGACCACGCGATGCGGATCGCGAGGTACTAGCAGGTACTACCAGGCCGCTGAAAAACGGGCCCCGCCAGACGCTTCGCGGGTTTCAAGCAGTCTGGGTGTCTTGAGTGGTCCGACGCCCCGAGCAGGAGCACTTCATCCACGTCGAGCTCCGCCTCCGCTTCCAGCGCCAGGTCGTGTCCGTACATCGTGTCCCCATCGCCGTCGTCCGCATCGAGCCGAAAGTCCACGTTTCAGAGGCTCAGCGGCGGGCGCCCGCGCACGACCAGGCTGAGCGTGTGACACACAACGGGGAACTCGGGCTGTGCGGACCCGAAAGACGCCTCGACGCCGTATCCGTTCTCGACCTACGAGCTCATGGGGTGGGAAGAGGCGCAGGCCTCCGTGGCCTGGCGCGAGCGCTTCGGGGAGCCTATGCCCGCGTCCCAGCGGGGCCGTATGCCCAACGAGCAGCGCACCGTGCGGGTGCCCGTGCTGTTGACGCCGATGGAGGCGAAGCGGCTCGACCAGCTCCGTGGGGACCGCCCTCGCGGAGAGTTCCTGCGGCCGTTGCTCGGTGATCCGGAGCGGATGGCGGGGTGAGGACCGAGGAGTGGGCGGGACCTGGCGCGCTGACGTGGACTGCTCAAGGGGGAAGGTTCATCGTTGAGTCCTGACCCCCCCGGACACGGCGGAGACCTTCGCGGCCGGCATCGATCCGGAGCTTCAGGCCGTTATTGAGGTGCTGTCGGAATGAGCGCGGCCGGAGGCCATCGTCTGCCGTGGTATGCTGGCTGGGAACGCCACCTTGTACGCGGAGGTCCAATGCGCTCGTTGCGCCTGTATTTGGGTCTGCTCGTCGCCTGTCGCGCGCCCGGGGTCGACGACAAAGCGCGCGACGCCTTCGAGGACAGCGAGCCGGCGCACACCGGCGCGCTCGAGACCGGTCACACGGGCGAGACCGGCGAGACCGGCGTGAGCCCCGAGGCGCTGACGCCCTGGACCCCGCGTGTGGTGGAGCGCCCGATGGTCTACGGCCTGGGCCCACCGGACAGCGCGGAGGAGGCCGACACCCTGGCCGAGCGCGCTGTCAGCTACGGCGTGGGCATGATGATCCCCAGCATCGGTGGCTACTATGTGCTGTGGCAGACGGACCGCGCGCCCTACGACCCGGACCACCAGGCCCTGCTCGACGCTGGCACCGACGTGCTCGTGCTCCAGATCGAGGCCGCCCACGCGGCGGGCGTGGGGGTCTACCCCTCGGTCACCGTCTACAACAGCGCTCCCCTCGCGGCCGAGCACCCCGAGTGGATCACGCGCGATAGCGCCGGCGACCCCAACCCCTCCGACGCGCTGGCGTTTTCGTACCCCGACGCGCGTGCGGAGAAGATCGCGCTGTTTCTCGATCTGGTCTGCGCCTATGACGTCGATGGTGTCTTTCTCGACTACATGCGCTATCCCTCCCCCGAATACGGCTATGACGAGCCTGTCATCGAGGAGTGCATCTCCGAGCACGGTTTCGACCCGCGCGACGTGGACGCCGACTCCCCCGAATACACCATCTTCGCCGAGATCCGCGCGCGATCCGTGACCGAATTCGTCACCGAGCTGCGTGAAGCGGCGCTGGCCTGCGCCCCCAATCTGCGCATCGGCGGCTTCGGCGGCCCGGACCCCGTGGCGGACGCCACCGACTATGGCCGCGACTACACCGCGTGGTCGCAGACGGGCGCCATCGACGACCTGTTCCTGGCGGTCTATGACGATCCACTCGACGAGCACCGCCAGATCGTCGCCGACAACCGCGCCGCGGTGGGCGACGAGGTCAGGCTGCTGAGCTCGCTGGCGAGCTACTACGGCTTCCTCTCGACCGAAGACGAGCTGCTCAGCGCCGCGCGCGAGCAGATCATGGGCGGCGCAGACGGTCTCTGGATCTACCGAGAGGACTATCTCACGAGCCAGGACCTGTGGGGAGCGGCCGAGAAAGCCGGTGATCGCCTGGAGCAGATCCTGGGCTCCACGCCGACCCTGGAGGAGGGCTGGTCTGCGGACTGGTCGGTCGAGGGTGAGATGAGCGATCAGGACGGATGCCTGCGCTCTGGCGGGGCCTTTGGACGGCTCCTATCGCCCATGACACCCCTGTTGTTGCTCGATTCACCCTGGGCGATCGCGGTGAAGGTCGAGCCGCTCGGTGATCTCGACAGGGGCGCCCCCGATGGGCTCGCGCTGCGCTGGGCGTCCGAGGACGGCACCTGGCAGCTCGCCCCGGATCGCGCGGCCGCCGAAGACGGTGGGACCGAGGGGGGCCTGCTGCTCGGCGGTCCGCTGGCGATGTCCGCGCCGCGGGTGGTCTACGACGCCGCGGAGGTCGAGGACGCCCGCCCTGACGAGGTCTCGCCGCTCTGGGAGCCCGATGGCAGCGCCGCCGATCCCGCGATGGTCTGGGACGCAGGCGACACCCTCGCCGTGCGCTTCGCCTCCGACGTCGACACCGAGAACGCCGGCGACTACGGGGGTTGGCTCTCGCCATTCCACCCGCACGCGGTGCTGCGCGCCGAGGCCGACTATACCGTCGCGGCGACCGTCCAGCCGCGCGATGACCTGGTGAGCGCCGGCTACAGCTACGAAGCACCCAACATCCACCTGGCGTGGGCCGAGCAGGAGCGGACCTGCGTCATCGCCTTCGATCTCGACGGCGACGACAGCGGGGACACGCTGGGACGGGTGGTGGCGACGGCCTACCCGATGGAGACACTCGCCGAGCTCGACTGGTCCAGCCCACGGGAGATCTCCGTCGAGCACGACGCCGGAACGGACCTCTTCACGCTGTCCATCGATGGCATGGAGACCGCCCTGATCGCCCCCGAGACCATCTGTGGTGCAGCCTACGCGACCTGGCAGGGCCGCGCACACTTTGGCGACTCCACGACCGGCGGCCACGCCCCGGACTATGACGCCGACTGGGTTCGGGTGAGCGTGACGCGCGACGATGCCGCCTCTCTCGGGGGCGTCGACTGGAGCACGAGCCACGTCCTCGCCGTGAGTTGGCATCCGGACGACAGCCGGCTCTATTTTTATGTCGACGGGCTCCCGGTGGACTACGCCACGCTCGATGAGCTCAACAGCGACACCGACGAGCCCGATCTCGCCGGCCGGATTTCGTTTGGCGACCTGGCCGGCGACGGGCCCGAGGGGCTGTGGTGCGGGGCTGGTGTGTACTCCTGGGAGTAAGACGCACCTACGCCGATAGCACGACGGCGTTGCGGTTCACACCCGAGGATCTCGTGGAACGCCTCGTGGCGCTCGTGCTTCCTCCGCGCAGGCGGGGGTCAGGACTCTACCCTCAACAATGAGGCTGGTTGCAGTGCATCGTTGAGCCCTGAGCCCGCTTGCGTTTCGGTCGGCGGCCGCTGCACCGCGGGCTGGAGATCGTCGCCGCGTCCCGCCGGCAGGGGCATCGAACTGTGAGCACGGCGATGGCTCACGCGGCCTGGTTCATCGGCCGCGAGGAGAGGCAGCATGAACGGTCTGGCGGCAGGCACACCCTGGCACCGTCGCGCCTATCGGTGGCGGTCGGCAAGCGCGGCGGACGCGAAAACGGCGGCCTTCTACGGGTGAATCGGCACCGAGTGGCCCGGGAGGCGCAGATCCGCCCGCCAGCCCCGCCTACGCGCTCGCGTAGACCCCCTCGTCGCCGCCCCCGCGTGGGGCGGGGGCCCGTCGACCGGAGCCGACACCGAACACCCTCTTCAGAAGCTCCGCCCACCCCGCCGGGGCGTCCCCTGCCACCTTGTCACGGCCACGGGCCGCCCCGCGCTTCGCCAGTCGCAGCGACGCGCGGGCCTCGCGCTCCGCCTCGCTCGAACTCGGCACTTTCGGCACCACTTCGGAGCGCCACGCCGCGTTCCCGGCGAGGATCCCCGCGTAGCTGGACTGGTCGACGTGGCCGGCCGTCGCGACGGTATCCCCACCTTCGATAGCCTCGGTCCGGTGCGGATCGTGGGGCGTCCCGACGAGCTGGTGGTCTTTGGGTTGCGGGGCCTGGGGTAGTAGACGGGCGGCTGCCGCGTCGGGACTGAAACACACACACATCGCGACAAACAATCAACTTGTCATGAATATCTCAAGACCTTGGACCTAGCCTAGAGAGTACGCAACCGATCGAGGTGTACGATGGTTCGTCGAGGTTTTAGTCCGTTCGCATGTGTGTTCACCCGCGCCGACAAGACGGACCAGAACGGCTGGCGCTTCTTCCCGCTGGCCATGGAGGAGAGGCAGCAGCGATTATGGATGAAGAAGGAGAGCTTTTACTGGGGTGGGCGCGGGGAGAGTAGCCCCTACGGCGACAACCGCAACAGCCCCGACATGCTGATCAGCGACTGGGCCCGCAAGGTGTGGCCCCACGGCGCCTCGGCGGCGACACCGGAAAAGTAAGTATCAAGCTGTGCAGTGGCGTAGGTCGAGTCGTCGCCGGGATCGGGGGTGAGCTGCGCGAGGTCGGCTGCGGGCACGGTAAGCGAGCCGTCTGCAGTCGGCATACAAGCCAGCGATTCGAGCAGTTGGTCGTCGGCGCTGCGTTGATTCCGCAGCACGAACATTTGGAAAACGTCCACCGCCCCGGCTGAAGTGCTGGGGAAAGCAGCGCTCCAGCCCCATTGCCACTCCAGCGGCAACGACAGCAACTGGGGGAGGATGCCGGCCTCCAGATCGGTCGTCGCGGGCACCTGCTGCACGACGTCGGGCCCGACGGCGATGACATCCGGCAGGTCGAACGCCAGGATCGGGCCGTCGACGGCCGTACCGATCAACGAGAGCGTTTGGGCGAACGGGAACGCGTCGTGGCTGCAGGTGTCCCAGCGGTATCGAACCGAGCCGTCGGCGCCTTCCGATCGGGCGAGGGTGATGTCAAAAGTGTCGTTGGTCACGTGAAGTTCGGCGCCCGCGTCGAGCGTGCCCAAGACGGTCATGCTGCCGCCGGAGCCGGCGTCGTCAGGGTCGAACATCGTGAACGCGCACGTTCCGGCGGTCTCGGGCATCGTGATGGTCTGGGCAGTGCCGCCGTCGCCAAGACCGTCGTCCTCCGCCAATTCGTAGAACGCAACGTCGAAAACGCAGCGACCAGCGTCGTTCCCGAAGTTGCTGTATTGAAAAATCAGGTTGATCGAGGCGTTGGCGGAGACCTCCCCCGAGTCGGCTTCTACGACATCAACGAGCCCGCTGGCGTCGTCGACAATATCTTCCGAGGTTTCACCTCGCACATCGTACTCGCTGGACGTGTCGCTCATTGCGTACGCGTCCTTGCTCACGGCGAGCTGGTAGTCGCTGCAGCTGACGAGCAAGCTCACGGCCAGGAGGAGCGCGGCAGCGGCGACGGGGCGAAGGGCGACCATGTTCGCAACTAGCCCGAGAGCGGGTGGAATTGTCAAGCGGAGGAGAGAGGGGATGAGGCGACCGGTGCTCCACGCGGAGCAGAGTGTGCATCCTGATTAGAGCGAAGCTCAAACGGAGTCACCGGCCATGAACGACTATAGCACCTGCACCATCGGCATCGATCTCGGGGACCGTACGTCGGTGGCGTGCAATCTATCCTGCGACGTTCACGGTCACCCGTGCCATCTAGGCAATTTGCGCCTCCGACGGTTCGGACCCCAGCATGCACCGAACCCCGAGCGGTTCATCCAAGAGTGCGGATAGAAGCATGGGCCACGGGAAGGCCGCGTCTGCCTCGAAACAACGGTCGCCGGGGGCGAAGACGAGGGCGAGGGAAACCCCTCGGTCAGTCACGCCTCAAACGCCGGCTACGTCGACTTCTCGGCGTCAGCCTGTGGATGCTGGGGCTCGAAACCTGAGCGAGGGCCGAGCGCGCCCAGCCGCAGTCCGGGCCAAGCCCGGCTGCACAACAGAGGGAGAAAAATACGACAGTCCTGCTTGACACAACCGGCCGCCTCATAGAAGGCAGCATGAACGGTCTGGCGGCAGGCACACCCTGGCACCGTCGCGCCTATCGGTGGCGGTCGGCAAGCGCGGCGGACGCGAAAACGGCGGCCTTCTACGGGTGAATCGGCACCGAGTGGCCCGGGAGGCGCAGATCCGCCAGCCAGCCCCGCCTACGCGCTCGCGTAGACCCCC
>SHYX01000081.1 GCA_009692585.1 Myxococcales bacterium | reverse complement strand
GGTGCGCTTCCTCGAGTTGGAGAGTCGGGACCCTCGCTTCCGGGGCGCGCTCCTGGCGGCACGGCTGGACGAGGAGGAGCGCGTCCTCGGCTTCCGGCTGATCGAGGGGCTGGATGGCTACGAGATGATGGGGCTGCTCGATGCCACGGCACCCCACCTTCCTGGCCCGGCTGGCCAGCCACCCCTCGCGGTGTCGGCGGCGAACCTGGCCGCGTCGCTGACCGAGATCGGCGCCGGCGTGCGCCCGCTTTTGGAGGTGCTGGTGGACCCGGCGCGGTCAGCGGACACGATCGCCGCGCTTGCGCCTCGCCCCGGCGACGCGGCCAAGGCGTTCTTGGGGACGGACGCTGAGCTTGGCGCCATTGACGACCGCTACGCGGCGTTGTGGACCGCCGATCCGCCGCGCGTCCGGGCCCCCTCGGCCCAGGTCACTTTGCGCATCATCGTCGCGACCGGAGGAATGCTGCTCCCCGAGGCACCGATGGCCAAGGCCTTTCCGCCGGCCTGGGCCGCGGTCGCCGAGCGGCTTCGCCCCGAAAGGGCCTGGATTGCCTGGGCTTACGAGCCGGTCGGCGGAGGGCGCAGCGCCGACTACGACGGGCTGGTGTGGCTGGACGACCGATGGGTCTGGTTCCCGGCGCCGTGGCGGGTTTTGCGCTAGCGCAACGACCCTACGCCGGCCCGCGCGCGCTGTGCGTGAGCACTTTCATCCCATGGGGTTCAATCTCTTCGGCAGGCGGGACGAAGTTCACGCTCGGGCAACTCCACACGTGCAGGATGATGCCTTGCGTCTGCTGCGACGCCTTGTGTCGCTTGATCAGGTACTGGCGCAGTAGTTCGGTCGGGTCGGGGGGAGGATCGTCGATCGAGGCGACGGCGGGGGTGTAGATCGGCTTGAACGGGACGCCGCCGCCATCCTTGTTCAAAAAGCCCATGATCGACGAGGTTTCCCCGTATGGGAGGAAGCGCAGCTCGTACTGCGCCTGGTCGATGGTGTTCCGTCCCGTCTCGGTCGCTTTGCCCAAGCCGACAAGGTTGCCGCACACCACGTCGCCGAGGAAGAGGCCCGGACAGGTGAAGTCGGGCGGAGCGGGGGCGTCTTTCGCGGGCGGCGGGCCCTCGAAGCCGAACCACAGGGTGGATGCCTCTCTCGTTGAGCAGGTGGGGACCCAGGCGTTGGAGACGGCCCCGGCGATCGCGGCGAGCAAGAGCATGCTGGGCCTATAACAATGCGAACGGCGGCGTATTCCTTGGCGCCTCGGGACAGTGCCCCATGCCGGCGGCGAAGTCGCGACGCTGGCTCAGGGCCGGCCGGAGGGGGGAACCGCGAAGCGGTGCCCCCCTCTCTCAACAACGTGCTACTCTTGACGCGTCAAAGGGCGCTCGTGGCCAAGAAAAGCTCCGGCATGGTAATCAAGAAGGGAAAAGGCTCCAAACCCAAGAGTGGGAAGGCGGCCGCTGCGCCGCACGGCACCTTCCGGAGCTGGCTCCGGGCCCTCGGTCGCAGCCTGGTGGTGGGTGGATTGCTCGCGGTGGCGGTCGTGGTGGCGGTGCAGTGGCGGTGGGCGTTGGGGGTGGTGGACGCGGGCCTGGAGCGCCCGGTGTTCAGCGTCCCGGGTACGGTGAAGAGCGCGCCGGTGTCGGTGTGGGAGGGGGAGACGCTGACCCCCGAGGAGCTGGCGAACGACCTCGCCGCGGCGGGCTACGCCCGGGTGGCCAGGGCCGCGCAGCCCGGCGACTTCCAGGTGACCGCCGACGCCGTGCATCTGGTCCTGGCGCCCGCGAGGGGGGCGGGGTGGACGGTGGGCTCGGGGGACTCGCTGGTCACCTTCGCCGCCGGCCGCGTCGACAGCATCACCCCGGATGGTACGCTCGACCTCCCCCCGGCCACGCTCGCCGTCGTCCGCGGCGCCGACAACGAGAATCGGAATCCGGTTCCGTTGGGTCGCATCCCCGAGCACATGGTCCAGGCGGTCCTCGCGATCGAGGACACGCGCTTCTACGATCACGTGGGTATCGACCCGATGGGGATTGCCCGCGCGATGACGCACAACGTGATGAAGCGCGCGTGGGTCGAGGGCGGCAGCACGCTGACCCAGCAGCTCGTGAAGAACCTCTTCCTCACGCACGAGCGCACCGCCGACCGAAAACTCAAAGAGGCGCTGATCGCACTTGCGCTCGAGAAGCGGCGTAGCAAAGATGAAATCCTGACCCTCTACCTGAACGAGGTGTACTTCGGACAGGCAGCGGGCAGCTCCATCTGCGGGGTCGACGCCGCGGCCCACGCCTTCTTCGCCAAGCCCGTCGACCGCGTCAGCGTGGCCGAGGCGGCGACGATCGCCGGCATGATCCAGTCGCCCAATCCCACCAATCCGGTGCGCCACCCTGAAGCGGCGCGCGCGCGGCGCGACGTGGTCCTGGCGCGGATGGCCGAGGTCGGGTTTCTGACCCCGGCAGCGGCGAAGGCGGCGAAGGCGGCGCCGCTCGGCGCCCATGCGCTGGTCGGTGGCCGCGTTTCGCCGTGGGCGGTGGATCTGGCGGTGGAGGAGGCGGAGGCGGGGGACGAAGGACGGGTCGCCCGCGAGGCGTTGTCGGTGTTGACCACCATCCAGCCGCAGGTTCAGCGGCTGGCGGAGCGGGCCGTGGCGGCGGGGCTGGTCGAGCTCGAAAAAGGGCACCCCAAGGCCAAGGGTGTCCAGGCGGCGATGGTGGTGGTGCGCGCGCGCGACGGCGCAATCGTGGCCATGGTTGGCGGGCGCGACTACGGCGACAGCGCCTTCAACCGCGTGGTCAACAGCCCTCGACAGGTAGGCTCCACGGTCAAGGCGCTGACGATGTTGGCCGCCTTCGAGGCTGATCCTGCGCTCTCCCCGGCGACGGTGTTCGACGATGCCGCCATCGAACGCACCGTCGATGGCAAACGCTGGGCGCCGACCAACTACGATGGCACCTACGCCGGCCCCCTGTCGCTGCGGCAGAGCATCGCCCGGTCGCGCAACGTGCCCGCAGTGCTCCTCGCCGAGCGCGTCGGTCTGGAGACGCTCAAGGCGAGCCTGCAGGCGCTCGGGTTGAGCCGTGCGACCGCGTGGCCCTCCGCCGCGCTCGGCGGCTTCTCGGCGACACCGGCAGAGTTGGCGGGTGCGTACACCGTCTTTGCCGCGGGGGGCGCCTACCATGCGCCGTTCCTGGTGCGGGCGATCCAGGACGACGCGACGATCGTGGACGATCGCGCGCCGGCCAGGGCGACCACGCGCTACTCCGAACGGGCGACGTGGTTGGCCTACGATGTGCTCCACAGCGTGGTGACGGAGGGCACGGCCAAGAGCGCTGCCGGCTACGGCGTCGGCGTCGGTGCGGCAGGAAAGACCGGGACCACCGATGGCTACGGGGACGCGTGGTTCGCGGGCGTGAGCGGCCCGTACGTGGCGGTGGTGTGGGTCGGGCACGACACGCCCCGGCCGATGGGGCTCACGGGCGGCCAGGCGGCCCTGCCGATCTGGGCGCGGTTCGTCGACGCGGTGGGGTTCGACGAGCGCGGGGTGGCGCCTCCCGCGGGGCTCGTGGAGGCCGAGGTGTGCGTCGCGACGGGGGCGCCGGCGTGCCCGGACTGCGCCGAGAGCCGCACCGACTGGTTCAGCGACGGCACGGTGCCGGTCTCGGAGTGTGGCGTGTTTCCCGAGGCCGGCGCCGCCATGAAGGATGGCTGGACCAAGCTCGGGGAGCTGCTGGGGTTCAATCGGTAGCACCTCGCCGTGCTATGGTTCCCGCGATGACGACCTCAAGACTTCGTCTGTGGGTGCTGATGGTGGGGCTCGGTGCGCTCGGCCCGGGAGTGGCGCACGCGGAGTGCAAGGCGCCGTACACGTCGGCTGAGCTGGTCAACGATCTGACCTCCAGCCAACTCTCGTTGCGAAACCTGGATGAATCTATGCTTTCGAGCGCCGCCGCGCGCCTCGAGGTGGGCCTGCCGTGTGTCAGCAACCCGGTCCCGCCGATGGTGTTCGCCAGTGCATATCGGTATATCGGCGCATACCGATATCTTGCCAAGGACATCGAAGGCTCGCGTCGGTGGTTCCGGACGTCCCTTGAACTCGATGCGAGCTACCAGTGGGATGCCAGTGAGTTGGAGCTGGAGAATCCGATCCGGATGGTCTTCGAGTCCGAGCGTGACTCTGCGCAGACCCCGGCGATCAAGGCCGAGGGCAAGGTGCTGGCGCAGCCGGCCGGCTCCACCTATGTCCTCGATGGCCGGCCGCTCAAGGTTGCGCAGGCCACGCCGAATCGTCCGCACATCCTGCAGCAGGTCGCGACCGCAGACCGATCGGTCCGCGGAACCTGGCTGATGGATGGGCCGGCCTTTCCGGCGCAGGTCCTCCAGGACGGAGCAGTGGCGGGAGCAACGCCGGTGGAGGCGGCCCGGCAGAGCAGGGAGGCGAGGAAGAAGAAGCCGGAAGCCGACACGAAAGAACGCGTTGCCAACGTGGAATACACCGACTCGGGCGCCATCCGTGTCGAGCGGCTGCGGCCGCCGGAGAAGACGCCGCTGATGATCGTGGGTACGGTCGCCATCCTCAGCGCTGGGGCGCTCTACGCCGCCAGTTTTGTGACGCATGACGAGTTCGAGGCCTCGACCACCACGCAGCAGCTCTTCGAACGGCAGACGATGACCAACGCGCTGGTGCTCAGCTCGGGCGGCGTGCTGCTGGCGGGCCTGGGTGTGGGCTACTGGGGCATCATCCTCGACGGTGGTGCGGGCGTCGGGGTCACTGCTCAGTTCTGAGCCGGGTTGGACGGGGAGGAGCGGCCGACTCTGGCGGCCGGTCCCCAGGGAAGCGGGCCGCGAAGGCGGTATGGCGGCGATCGTCCCCGTTTGTGGCGTCGGTCCCGCACCGGTGGGCGGCCCCGCGGAGGGGGTGATGGTGGCGTTGAAGTTGGCGCGGCCGGACGACCCCCTGTCCGTGGAGGCGCTTCGCCGGGAGGTGCTGGTGTTCGAGGCGCTCTGTCGCCTGCCCGGCGAGGTGGCCTGTCCCCGGCTCTACGACGTCGTCGAGAGTCCCGTGCCGGGGCTGATCATGGAGTGGTGTCCCATCGACATGGAGCGATGGTGGGCGCAGCAACCCTTCAATCCTCAGACGGCGGCGGCGCTCTTCGAGGCCATGGCGGCGGTTTGCCGACGCGTACGCGAATACGCGGTGGTGAGCGAGCTGGAGCTGGGCCAGCGTGTCGTCCACGCCGACATCAAGCCGAGGAACATCCTTTTGAGCGCGACCGGTCGGTGGCTGCTCACCGATTTCGGTGCCGCCAAGTCACGCTCGATCGACGAGGAATCATGGCTCGCGACGCGGATGGTGATCGGAACCGAGAACTACATCGCTCCAGAGACGCTGTTCAACAGCACCAAGACGGTGCCGGCGGCCATGGACACGTGGTCGATCGGGTGCACCCTGTTCGCCCTGTTGCGGATGCGGTCGTTGCTGCGCGGCGGCGGGAGGCTGCCGCCCAACGGAACGCACGCGCACCACTTTCGGTCGCACCGGACCGCCCTGGTCGCCGACCTCCAGCTTCGCCAGCCGAATCGTTTTGCCGGGCGGGCCCTGGACGCGACCGCGTTCGTCAGCCACGATCGGCTCCCGGACAAAGACCGCGCCGCCGTGGTCGATGCGCTCGACGGGTTGTTCCAGAACGGCAATCTCGAGGCGCGTCTGTGCGCGGACGTGGTCAACCTGTTGGACCGAGCGTTGTTGATCGAGCCGACGCGCCGCTACCTCGATCCCATCGAGATGGCGGGAGACTTCGAGGCGCTCGCGACGCGCGTCCGCGAGCTTGCCGTACGGGCGGATGGGGGCCCCACGAGTCCGCGGACCTCCATGCCGGCGGTGCCACCTCCCCAGGAGCCGACCGTGGTGACGCCGCCGGCGCCAGCCACCGCATCGAGCCCGTCAGGCTCGATGCGGTGGGTCCTCGGCGGCGGGGCCCTGCTCGCGGGCCTTTTCGGCGTGCTTTCCCTGGCCGCGCTGGCGGTGGGCGCGTGGCAGTGGACGCACCAGACGCCGCGGGGCGTCGAGTCGGTCGAGTCGGTCGAGTCGGTCGCGGTGGTTCCCACGCCGAAGGTGGCCGAGCCCGCCGTCGTGACGCCCGGCCCTTCCAGCGTGACGCCCGGCCCTTCCAGGGCGGCGCCCGGCCCTTCCAGCGCGGCGCCCGGCCCTTCCAGCGCGGCGCCCCGCGCGCGACGACGGGCGCCGCCGCCGGGCGAGCAGGACGCAGTCGTCGCGCCGGGCGGGACCGGGTCGCTGGTGGTCGTCGGTGCCGACGCCTACGTGGTCGGTCCCCGCGGGAGGCGGGCGGTCGGTGAGCTGCCGCCCGGGAAGTACCAGCTGTTCACGAGCGTGGACGGGACCTACGCCTCGCAGGGGCAGACCCGCGTCTACGCGGGGGAGACCACCACGTGGCGCTGCGGATTCGGCAAGTGTCGGGAAGACGACGCGGAGTGAGCGGAGGATCGTTGCGCCTGCGACGCTGGCGGACGCATCAGCGTGGTCTGGCGCCCATCAAGAAACTGCGGACGCGACTATTGCTGGGAGATCTCGACGTTTTCCTTGGCCGAGACGCTGATGGAGGGCCCACCGATGCCGAAGCTGCCCGACACCACCGTCTCGGTCTGGGCGCCGCCCATCACCGCCTGCTGGACGGAGACGTGCCCGCCCTTCGCCGACAGCGTGCCGCCTTGCGCCGAACTGAGGATGACCGCGGCGCTTCCCCCCGGAGCCGAGATGCTGCTGTTCTTGAGGAGCACGGCACCGCCTTCCTGGACCAGCTTGACCGCGCCCCCAGCCGCGCTCAGGGTCGCGACGGTGAACTGTCCGGAGGCGAAGGCTCCGCCGCTGCCCGCGCTGATCTTCACCGCGCCGCTGCAGCCCTGGAGCTGAACCCAGCCGCTGCCGGACTGGCTGACGCTGATGGCGCTGGCGCCCTGGGGGATGTTGACCGTCAACGGCGCTTCGATGAAGGAGACGCCCGAGCTCTTCGAGGACATTCGCGTACCGACGACCCCGCCACCCTTGCCATCGCCGCCGACCTTCAGCCCGATGCCGTTCCCGGCCGCCTCCATCGCTCCCTCGTTCGAGCCAATCACCGTATATGGCAGCCGCGCCGATAGTTTTTCCGCCTCGATGCAGCGGACGATGATGTTGCCGCCGCCATGGCTGATCGAGACCGGCTTGCCGATGGTGTAGCTGGTGGCGCTCTCGGAGAGGCTGCCTTCGTAGGTGAGATCGCCGACGACGCCGTCCACACTGGTGGCGCCGGCGGGGGCGAAGAGCAGGGCGAGGAGTAGGGACACGGGACCTCCGATGCGGCCGGATAACCCGCGGCCGGTCGGCCGCGTTCCGAGTAAGCTCCTCGGATGTTCAGCCGCCCCCTCTGTGACCTGCACATCCACGTCGGCGCGAGCGTCGCGCCCCACATCATGTGGGCTATCGCGCACTCCCAAGGCTTCAAGCTGCCGACCAAGGACTACTTCGAGTTCGTCGAGCTCATCACCGTAAATCCAAAAAAAGTAAAGTCTCTCGACGATTATCTGAAGATTCTCCACGACGTGACCGAGAAGATCCAATCGTCACCGTCGGCCATCGAGCGCAGTGTCTACGAGATCATCGGCAAGGAGTTTCGCGGTAGCCGCGTCGGCCGCATCGAGCTGCGATTCAACCCAATGAAGCGCAACCTGGAGGGCGAACGCGATCTGGACCACATCATCCACGCCGCGATCCGCGGCATGGACCGTGCCTGCCTGGAGTACAAGGTTGAAGCTGGACTCATCTTCTGTCTCGCCCGTGAGTTCAGGCCCGAACTCAACGAGATACTGGTCGACAAGGCCATCAAGTATCGGGATCGGGGCGTCGTCGGCATCGACGTGGCCGGTCCGGAGTCCCACACCATCGAACTGGATGACTCGGTGGGGCGCTACGAGACGCTGTTCGAGCGGGCGCGGTCGGCCGAGCTGGGCACGACGATCCACACCGGCGAGACCCTGGCCAGCGGCGCCGAAGGCGTCATCGCGGTGGTCGAGCGCCTCAAGCCTGACCGCATCGGCCACGGCATTCGCGCGGCCTACAGCGAGGAGGCCCTCACCCGCCTCGCGGATGCGGGCACGCTGTTGGAGATATGCCCGACCTCGAACCTGCACACGCGAGCGGTCCGCCATCTCGAGGAATTTCGATACATCCTCGGTGCGTTGCAAGCAAAAAAGATTCCTTTCTCCATCAATACTGATGGAACATACTTGTGTCGAACGAACCTGGCCCGAGAATATGCGCTCCTGGTCGACTCAGAGATCTTGACCCTGGGCGAAGCCGACGCCTGCAATGAAGCAGCCTACGCCGCGAGCTTTTTGTAACCGCTGGCAACCGATACATTCGCGGATGGCTCGAGACCTCACGCCGAGGGGTCGCCACCTGGAGTCGGGCCTGCACCCTCGCCGCCTGCTTCCGCCGGCCGGGCACCGCCGCCTCCGCCACGACGACGACGACGACGCTTGCGCTGCGCGCCGTCCCCGGCATTTCCATCCGTCGGAAGCTCGGCGCCGTCTTCCTCCTCGTCACCGCGGTCGCCGGAAGGCGCGGGTGTCGTCGTCTTTACGGCGTCCCCGGCGGTCGGGGCCGGGGCGTCGGGGCGGATCACGTCGGGTCGACGCTGGCCGCGATCGCCGTCGCCCCGCGGGCGGTCGGGCTGGTCGGCACCAGGGCGGCCGTGGTGGTCGCCACGAGGTCGGTCCTCACTCCGAGGGCGGTCGGGCTGGTCGCCACGAGGGCGGGCATCGCGGGCGCCGTCACGGCGGGAGTCGTCGCGGTAGCCATCGCGGCCACCCGGCCCTCGGTCACGCCCCGGCGGACGTCCGCCACGGTCTCCCCCACGGCCACCGCCACGGTCGCGATCGAAGTCGCGGCGGGGGGGCTGGTCACCCCGGTCGTCGCTGCGCCCTTCACCACCCTCGGCCTGCGCATCGTCGACCGCACCCATACGGCGCCGGCGGTCCCACTCGAGGAAGGCCTTGAGTGCGACCGCGATCAGCGTGTCGGCGTCCGGCCGAGCCTTGATGGCGCGCGCGGCGTCGATGAAGGAGTCGTAGGCCATCGTGCCCGACGCATCCTTGAGCATGCGGGCGAATCGCTCGGTGCGCAGAAGCGCGCTCTGTTCATGCGTGGGGAGCAGCTTGACCTCGAACTTGATCTTGTGTTGCCGTTCCAACGTCAGCCGCGTGGAGAAGTCCGCGCCACCGGCCAGCACCAGCACGGTGCCCTCCTTGCCGATCCGTCCGGTACGGCCCGAGCGGTGCAGATACACCGATGCATCATCGGGCAGGGCGTAATGTATCACGTGCGACAGATCGCTGATGTCGATGCCACGCGCGGCAACATCGGTGCTGACGAGGAACTGGACCGCGCCGCCCTTGATCCGGGCCATGACGCGCTCGCGTTTGTTCTGCGGGAGCTCGCCCGAGAGCATTTCCACGCCGAGTCCCTGACGGTCCAGGTAACTGTAGACCGTTGATACATCTTCGCGTGTATTACAGAACACGATCGCGGAAGTTGGGCGTTCTTGCTCAATGAGGTCGAGTAGGGCCCGCGCCTTGTGGTAGTCGGGGGACGTCTCGAACAGGATGTGTTCGATCAGGTGGACGTTGTCGCCGTCGGAGCTGAGGTGGACGTCGTCCGGCGACTTCATGTAGCTGTTGGCGAAGCCGCGGAGGCTTTCGTCCAGGGTGGCCGAGAAGAGCATCGTTTGCCGGCCCGCGGAGGTCTGGGCGACGATCTTCCGCACGTCCTCGAAGAAGCCCATCGACAACATTTCATCGGCTTCATCGAGTACGACGACGCGGACCTGGTCGAGCTTGAGGTTGCCGCGCCGGATGTGATCGAGCAAACGACCAGGAGTACCGACGACGATCTCGCTGCCGTTCCGGAGCGCATCTTCTTGGGGAGGGAAGGCCACACCGCCGTAGATTGCGGTGATGCGGAGATCCCGGTATTTCGCCAGTGCCGCGAGCTCCTGTGCGACCTGGACCGCCAGCTCCCTGGTGGGCGCGAGCGCCAGGGCCTGCGTGACCCGCGCGCCGTCGTCGAGGCGTTCAATCATCGGCACACCGAACGCGGCGGTCTTGCCGGTACCGGTCTTGGCACGCACGATCAGGTCGCGACCCGCCAGTGCGGGCTCGATGGTGCGGGCCTGGACCGGCGTCGCCATGATGTACCCGAGGTCGGTCAGCGCATGAATTGCGGCGGGCGAAATGGGAAAGTCCGCAAACGCCCGATCGCTGAGGTGGTCGGTGCGCTTGGGCGCCGGGGTGGGCTCTACTTCCGTGCCCTGGGGCGCGGGATCCGATTCAGTCATTGCCATCCGTCGAAAGGAACCGGCGTCTAACCCGCTGGCAGGGCTTGCGCCCGTGGCCGTGGTGGATAGTCGCCCGTGCTGGGATGACGCGGGAAGGGGTCAGGTCGCCCGGACGGTCCGAGGCGCAAGGCCATTCCGCCGGTTGCAGGTTAGGCCGGCCGTCGTCTGGAGCGCAGCCCGCATGGAGTTCGCCGCCACCCTGCTCACCCTCGTCCGATCGAGTCGCCGGGTGCTGCTCACCGGCCCCGAAGGCCCCGATGGCGACAGCATCGGCGCTTGCCTCGCCCTGCAGCGCGCGCTGGCAGAGATGACTCCCGACGTCCACGTGGACGTGGCGGGCGACCCCGGCTTTCGGTACGCGTGGATGACGCGCGCGTCCGAGATGGTGCCGGACGCTGACGTCGGCGACTACGACGGCGTCGTCGTCCTGGACGGCGACCGCACGCGCCTGGCACCGAGCGTGGGCCGGGCTTTTGCCGCCGCCCGCTGGACCGGACTCATCGACCATCATCGGTCCAGCGGCACCAGCGGTTACACGCTCCCTTGGCTCGATGGTGCCGCCGAGAGCACATGTGTCATGGTGTGTCGCTTGATGGCTCACTGGGGTGTCGCGCTCGACCGGACCTACGCGGAGGCGCTCTACACGGGCATCATCTACGACACGGGCGCCTTCCGGTACAGCAACACCAGCGCTGGTACCCACACCATCGCCGCCACGCTGCTCGCGCAGGGAATCGAACACTGGACGATCTGCGAGCGCGTGCTGATGGACCGTCGGTTGTCGGGCTTGCGGCTCCAGGCTCGCGTCTGTGGAGAGGCTCGCGGTCTGGCCGGCGGCCGGGTGCTGGTCGGCGTGTGTACGCGGGCGGCGATGGCGGAGTTCGGAGCCGAGGACCAGGACGTGGAGGGAATCGTCGACGCGCTGCAGCACGTCCAGGGCGTCGAGTTGGCGGCGCTGGTCGTGGAGCGCAGCGAAGCGCGGAGCAGGGTGTCGCTCCGATCGCGTGGTGGGGTGGACGTCGCGGCGCTAGCGCAGCGGCTCAGCGACCGGGGCGGCGGCCACGCCAAGGCGGCGGGTGCGACGTTGGCGATGTCGGTAACGGAGGCCGTGGCGCGGGTCGAGTCGGCGCTCGAGGTCGCGGTGTCGGTAGGGGGTGAGGGGAGGTGAGGGGCGGCCTGGAGTCCGCTGGCAGCACTCCGGCGCCGGCGCGCTTGCCATCGGGCGTCGGCGTGGGCATGATGGGGGCGGACGGGCCCTCGGGCCCACTTCCCATCCGGGGGCGAACCGGTTTCGACGAGGTGTCTGAATACCGACGGGCGTGGCGAGCGCGGTTCCGCTGTGAGAGAACCAAAACCAAGCTGCCAACAACAGCAACAACTTCACCCAGGTCCTCGCGGCCTAGTTGAAGTTCCGGGAGCCATTACGAGCACCCGGCATCCGAGCGGGGACCGGCTGACCCCGCTCGGGTGTAATCCAAGCCTGCAGTGACTCCGCGGACAGACAACCGGCGGAGAAACGAAGCTCGAACAGGGAGTCTTGACGGTCCCCAAAGGGGACGACACTCGCCGGAGAGTTTCCGGAAGGCCACGTATCTCGAGAGTTGGATGATGCTTCGGACGCGGGTTCGACTCCCGCCGCCTCCACCAT